>JAPLBE010000016.1 GCA_026392935.1 Actinomycetota bacterium
TACAACGTCCAAAAAATTGTTGGAAGTTCTTAATCTTTATCGTGAGAATACTGTGAGGAACACACGTTGGCGCTACTCCGATGAGATCGGAAGTCTTCGCTCTAATCTAGCTGAAGTGCAAGCTGAGATGACTTTTATGCCTAATATAAGCAAATACGTCATAGAATCAGGAATTGTTATCGGGGCTTTGCTTTTAAGTGCATTTCAATTCTCAACCCAAGATTCAGTTCATGCTGTAGCTTCGCTAGGAATTTTTATTGCAGCTGGCTCCCGACTCGCACCTGCACTTTTACGCATGCAACAAGGCGCTATACACATTAGAAATAGTGTAGGTGTGGCAGAACCCACATTAACGTTGCTAAGTGAGCTGGGTCCAACAGGGCAAATTACAAGAAAGACTCCTGATTTTCTCTACAAGGATTTTGTTCCCGAAGTTAAACTCGAGAATATCTCTCTGCGGTATGAAAACCGATCCGAATTTGCTTTAAAAGATGTTTCACTGAATGTTGCACCGGGGGAGATTGTTGCAATTGTTGGCCCGTCAGGTTCTGGTAAGACCAGTCTAGTAGATGTCCTTCTGGGATCGATTTCACCAACGATTGGTAAAGTCTTAATCTCAAATAACGAGCCGGCGAGTGCGATTGCCGAGTGGCCGGGTTCCATCGCGTATGTTCCTCAAGATGTATATGTCATTGATGGGACAGTTAAGGAGAATTTAACGGTCGGAATGCCAGAAGATGATCAAACTTCTACAAGAGTGAACGCTGCAATTGAGATGGCGCAATTGAAAGAGGTCGTGGATGAACTTCCAGAAGGCCTGAACACCCAAGTCGGCGAGAATGGCGCAAACCTGAGTGGTGGCCAACGACAAAGAATTGGTATAGCTCGCGCTCTGTTTACTCAGCCAAAACTAATTGTGCTAGATGAGGCTACAAGTGCTCTGGATGCTGAAACCGAGGAAAAAATCTCAAGTTCAGTGCAATCTTTAAGAGCTACACACACATTGATAATCATCGCACACAGATTATCTACTGTTAGAAATGCCGATCTTGTAGTTTACCTAGATAACGGGCAAATCTTGGCTCAGGGATCTTTAATTTAATGGGCCTGTAAAGTACTATTTTGTACGAGAGAAGAGTCTGAGGTTACGATGAAATCGAAGCGAGAGTCAATCCTTGATTTGACACACGATTTTGCAAAAGAAGCACTTCAACCTCAACCTTTTGTTCCTGGCGAAACTACCGTACCGGTTTCGGGAAAGGTGCTAACGCCAGAAGATTTTGTCTCCTTGGTTGATTCATCACTAGACGGCTGGTTAACCGCTGGTAGATTTACAAAACAATTTGAACGTGAACTTGCGGATTTTGTAGGCACCCGAGATGCACTATTCGTGAATAGTGGGTCTAGTGCAAACCTGTGTGCACTTAGCGCAATAACTTCACCAAAACTAGGTGATCGAGCCCTGAAGCCAGGAGATGAAGTAGTTACTGTTGCAATGGGGTTTCCAACCACAGTAAACCCCATAATTCAGAACGGTCTCAGACCTGTTGTTGTCGACGTTGACCTAGATACCCTGGATGCAAATTCAGATTCTTTACGCGAGGCGATTTCACCTAAGACTAAAGCGATAATGATGGCGCACACTTTGGGAAATCCGTTTGATTTAGATACGGTGCAAGAACTCTGCAAGAATTACAATCTGTGGTTAATAGAGGATTCGTGCGATGCCCTTGGCTCCACTTACCGTGGTCAAAGAACTGGAAGCTTCGGTGATACAGCCACCGCAAGTTTCTATCCTGCCCACCACATAACTACAGGCGAAGGCGGTGCGGTATTTGTAAAGTCCCCGCTGGTTAAGAAACAAGTGGAGTCTTTTAGAGACTGGGGTCGTGATTGCTACTGTGAAACAGGATGCGATAACACCTGTTTTAAGCGATTTGAATGGCAGCTCGGAGATTTGCCCGAAGGTTATGATCACAAATACATTTACAGCCACATTGGCTACAACTTAAAGGCGACCGATATGCAAGCCGCCCTTGGAATTTCCCAATTAGCGAAGCTTGAGCATTTCATTTCTAGACGTAGAGAAAATTTCGATTACCTGAAGCAAAATTTGGAACTAATTGAGGGAATAAATATTGCAACGGCAACTCCGAATTCAGAGCCATCATGGTTTGGTTGCCCAATCACACTAGACCCATCGCATCCTGTTAATCGTGAAGAGTTGCTTAGGTATCTCGAAAAGCGAAAAATTGGTACTCGCCTTCTTTTCGCGGGGAATATTTTGCGACAACCGGCTTACAAGAATATTGATTTCAGAGTCGTGGGAGATCTGACAAATACAGATATCGTAATGAGGCGATCATTCTGGGTTGGGGTTTATCCAGGGTTAACCAAGCCGATGTTGGACTACGTTATCGAGTCCATCTCAGACTTTATATCAGGTAAGTCGAGGGAATAACGTGCGGTATCTGATAACAGGCCACACGGGATTTAAAGGTGCCTGGCTTGCAGCAATACTAAAATCCCAAGGACATCAAGTAGTTGGGATTGCCCTTCCAGCCCTCGAGAACTCACTCTATAAACGTGCAGAACTAGCTGACTTATTCGACGAAGAATTTTTCTTAGACATTCGCGACCGGAACAGCTTCAAAGGTGCAATGAAAAGTGCCCGGGCAGACGTTGCCTTCCACTTAGCTGCGCAACCACTGGTAAGAGAGTCGTACAAGACCCCCATAGAAACATATGAGACGAATGTGTTGGGAACCTTAAATTTCTTAGACGGAATCAAGTCTTCAGGAATTAACGCTTCGGTAGTAATCACAACAGACAAAGTTTACAAAAATAAGAATCTGCTTCGTGGGTATACAGAACTTGACGAACTAGGTGGGCATGATCCGTACAGTTCGTCAAAAGCTGCGGCCGATATCGCCACCCAATCATGGGTTGCCAGTTACGAATGCAAGAATATTTCGATTGCCCGTGCAGGAAATGTTATTGGTGGAGGCGACTGGGCAGCCGACCGTCTGATTCCCGATTTGGTAACTGCATTTGCTAGCGGATCAACCGCAAAGATCAGGTATCCGAATGCGATTCGGCCATGGCAGCATGTTGCAGACTGTCTATCGGGATACCTTGCACTTAGTGATTTGATGCTTAATAAAGGTGTCAGTGGAGAATGGAACTTTGGACCAGCAATCGACACGGACACGATGGTCTCTAAAGTCGCAGAAATTGCAGCAAATGCTTGGGGCGGCGATGCTTCTTGGGAGCCTGCTGCCGACCTTCAATTACATGAGGCTGGATATTTGTTGCTCGATTCATCGAAGGCACGCCAGGAATTGAACTGGCAAGACAAACTAGGCTTCGAAGATTCAATTAAGTGGAGCGTTGATTTCTACAAATCAGTTTTCAAAGGAGAATCCCCTCGAGATCTCTTGCTCGAGCAGGTAGATCGATTCCTAGCTCTTTAGCTCCTGGGTAAAATGTCCGTTTTGTACCCTTCTCGCGACAAACTAGGATGGGATTCGTAGTAGTGGATAGAGGCAGCGACGGCTGGCTCGGCAAGACCAAACCGGTTAATGAAGGATCAAAAAAGTGGCACTTAGCGTATGGACAGTTGCTGAACTGGGGGCTTTTTACACTGAGCACCGTTCAGAGCTACTCGCGCATGCCAACCGCGTATTGAAGGATTCAGCTAAAGCAGAAGAAATCACTCAAGACTCTCTTATTAAGTTCATGCTCGCTGCCCCAGAGCTTGAATCAACAGAGCACGCACTCTCTTATCTGCACCGCACTATCGAAAACCTCTGCATCGACTACTTCCGCATGGAAGGTCGCCGTCCAAACCTTGTAGTTATCGACGACGCCCAGGCTGAAGTTGAAGCTGCATGGCAGGTAAATGGCGATCACTCAGAAGTTCTTACTCAGGCAGAAGATGCAGCAATCATCCGCCAGGCACTTGCTCTACTTTCACCAGCAGAGCGCGCAGCACTTGTTATGTGGGAGATGGAAGGTCGTTCAACTTCAGAGATCGCAGCAGAGCTTGGAATCAAGGAATCTGCAGTGCGCCACACTGTTTCTCGCGCACGTACTTCACTTCGGCGCGTACTTTCAGAATTGGTTATCGACGAAGAGCGTGGCCTAACCGCTCTCGACATGCTTTCAACTACCTATAAGAAGGCAGCGGAGCTTGCAGCCAAATCTTCGAAGGTAGCTCTCTCCTTACTATTGGTCGTTACAGCATTCCTTGGCTTTAACTCAATGACAGGTCGCGAAGGCGCGCTGCCAACCGTGACAACACAGGAATCAACTGGTGTAACTGCAGAGGCTGGCTCAACACAGTCAGCGGAAGCAGCAACACCTGCACCATCTATCTCGATGCCAGCTAAGAAATCATCAACAATGGTTTCTGGTCTATATATCAAGAGCGCAAAGGCAACCTGGCCTGGCCTTGATTCAGAGGGCATCCCAACAGGTTTCACTGTCACAGGTGAGAACGGTCCAGCTGGAAGCATCCGCGTAAACCGCAATGCCCCAGTTTCGACCGAAGAAGGAACGATTTTGGCCACCCAGGCCATCACATCTGGGGGTGGACCAAACGTAGCGTTCGATCAGATCGTTACAGTCGATGGCAACGGCACAAAGTATGAGGTTGAGTACATTTCTCTCGGAATTAAGGGTGTTTGGGCGGTAGCGGAAGCTCGCGCCACGAGCGTCGATTTTGAGCGTATGTCCAATGGCCAGTACCTTATGACCGTTACAATTTCCCTAGTCTCAACCCCAACTTCAGAGTTGTCTATTGCCGTGGGCAATCGCGGCTATGACATTGTTGGCGCACCTAAGACGATTACAACTCGTCTCTTGCTCAACGCGAGCAAGACCCAAATTTTGGCTCAGGCAATTTTAATTCCTGAGTCTGGCACTAAGGCAAAGGGCTGATCACGTGAAACTTCAGCTAACAAATAAGTTTCTTCACCGCGTCCGGATACACGGTGGGGAATTTGATTCATCAGCACGTGCGATGAATCGAGCGGGATTGGGAAACCGGTTCCAAGCCGACCTGCGGAAATTCCGTGGATCGACTATCGAAAGGAAACAAATGTCTACAAAGACAACTTTCAAGCGCGTAGCGCTTGTTGCTGTTGCAGCTTTGGGTCTTGGTGTTCTTGCGACTGTTCCTTCACAGGCAACAGTTCAGGCAGGTTCACTAACACTTTCAGCGGCTACATCAACGCAACTAACAAATGAAACCTCAACGGCTTCAGCTGCAGTTGCAACAGTAAGCTTCTTGAACACAAATGCAGGAGATACAGTTACTGTAACTGCATACCTCATGTCTGCACCAGCAGGCAATACAGCAAGCCCAACAATGCAACTAACTGAAACAGCTTCAGCCATTGTTGCTACTACAACTCCAATTGTGACACCTGTCGCAATTCCTGGCCAAAAAGATGGACTGGGACAAGTTGCTAATGTTTCAGGATCAGCAGCAAATTCAGCTGTTTCTGCAAAGTTCAGAGTCTACATGCAGAGCGCAACCGTTGCTGGAACGTACGTAGTTAAGCTAGTTCCAGCAGTTGCTGGTGGCGGCGGAGTTATCGATACAACTGGTGTCACATTGACAATCACAGTATCAACTAACCCAGCTACAGATACAGTTGCATCTACTGCAACATCAATCCTCACAACTGCTGCTGACACAACAACAGCTACAGACGCTGTTGTAACAGCAGTAAAGACAGCAAATACACTGGCAGCAGGCCGCGCAGCGAACATTCGCGTTAGTCTTCTAAATGCAGCTGGTGTAGCAACTGTCGGTGAGTCTTACACAGCTACTATCGCTGGTCCAGGACTTCTTGGTTCAGAAGCGCTTTCTAACGCACTTGCAGGAAATGCAATTGGTCGTGCAATCACTGTTAAGGCAGGTCACATTGTGACTGTGTTCCCAGATGGAGCATCTGGTGTATCAACAATCACAATCTCATCCGCTGCAGGTAAAGTTCTTGCAACAGAGACTGTAACTTTCTACGGTGATGCAACAACAATCACTACCAAGGTACTGAAGTCAGTTGTTTCAGCAGCTAATGACCAGAATGCAATTTTGGTTACACTTGCTGATGCAGCAGGAACTAACGTAACTAACGCAACTACTTTCTACGTAACTTCATCAGATACAACAAAGATCGCTGGAACATACCAGGCACGATCAAGCGTTGGATATGACTTGAAGAACAACGTAGGCGGAGTTGATCTAGGTGCTGGTTACCTAGTCAAGGTCGACGGTGTTGCAGCTGGTTCAGCTAACATCACAGTTGGAACTAAGTCATCAGCTACAGCTACAACTGGTATCAACGCAGCACCTGTTGCTATCCGTGTTGGTTCAGTAACACCAGCATCTGTATCTGTAACACTTGATAAGACTTCATACGCACCAGGCGAAAAGGCAACTCTTACAGTTGTCCTCAAGGACAAAGATGGACTTGAGCTCGCTGACGGTACATACCTAAACATCTTCGCTACAGGCGGAATTGTTGCTGACTATTCAATGTCTGGTTCACTCTCAGATACAACAACAGCAACTTCAGTAGATGGTTTCTCTTCACAGAAGAAGGAATTCACTCTCTACATGCCAAACATCGAAGGTGACGTAACATTCACATGGAAGACAGGCTCAACAGCTTCAGGCACAAACGCTGGTCTAGCAACAGCTAACCAGGCAGTTGCTGGAAAGATTGTCGCTTCTGTTTCATCTGCTGGAACATCAGCAGCTATTGATGCAGCTAACGAGGCAACAGATGCAGCTAACGCAGCAACTGATGCAGCACTAGCAGCAGCAGATGCAGCAGATGCAGCAACAGCTGCAGCTGAAGATGCATCAGCAGCGGTAGCTACACTTGCTAAGTCTGTTAACACAGCACTTAACAACCTCAAGAAGCAGATCACAGCGTTGACTGCTCTTGTTAACAAGCTCCTCAAGCGATAATCGCCTAATACGCGAAAGTCTCTAGAAAAGCTCTAGAACCGAAACCCGGTTCTCCTTCGGGAGAGCCGGGTTTCGGCCTTTCTATAGTTAGGATTAGGTCATGTTTAACAAGGCAGCAGAGAAGACTTCGGCGCTAGTTGTGCTCGTTGGAGCGCCGCTAACAACACTTTTCCTTACAACTGGAAGCGTCACCGATCCGGTAAACGCAACTAAGTTATTCGTTGCAGGCGGGTTTGGCTTTGCCCTCATTTCATTAATTCTTGGGTTTCAGGCGA
Source organism: Actinomycetota bacterium (assembly GCA_026392935.1). Taxonomy (GTDB): domain Bacteria; phylum Actinomycetota; class Actinomycetes; order Nanopelagicales; family Nanopelagicaceae; genus Planktophila. The sequence goes on from JAPLBE010000016.1 coordinate 7,261, forward strand.
AAGAGACGATTGCACACTTCAAGGCTTATGTAATTTTCTCAGGTCTCTTCCTTCTGGCTGCGCTTAACACAGTGATTTCAAGTGGGGCGCCTTTGACGCAGAACCTTTACGGCTCTTATGGCAGAAATACTGGATTTGTTGCCTACTTAGTACTTACCTTGGCAGCTCTTGGGGTACTCGGACTCAGAGATCGGAACAACTTTAAGAAACTGATCCTTGGTCTTCAATTTGCAGGTGTCGTAAATGTTCTTTATTGCGCTTGGGTGATTGCTTTTGGAGATTTTCTCTCTTGGAATAATCCATACGGAAACATTCTTGGATTATTTGGCAACCCTAACTTTATTTCTGCATTCCTTGGAATTTTCATCACAACCATTTTGGCATTTGCAGCCGACAGGAAGGCTTCATGGCGTTATCGCGGAATAGCAACTTTGGTTGGGCTTATTGCTTTTTATGAAGTTGTTAACTCTAATGCGATTCAGGGAATTGTGGTCACCGCAGGCGGAATCGTGATTGTTGGATTCTTCTTTGTTCGCTCAAATATAAAGGCAGCAGCAGTCACTTACTTATACGTTTTATTGGCAGCTGGTGTTGGAATAGCGGCGATACTTGGTGCTTTGCAAAAGGGTCCGTTCTCATTTGTGTATAAAACTTCTGTCTCACTTCGAGGTGCATATTGGAATGCAGGGGCGAAGATGGGGCTAGATCATCCATTGACTGGCGTGGGCATGGATACTTACGGTGATTGGTATCGCAGAGCAAGGTCTGAAAATGCAGCTACGGTTTTACCTGGGCCAAAAACAATTACAAACGCTTCCCACAATGTCGTTTTAGATTTCTTTGCATACGGTGGGTGGCCGCTTCTTGTCACATATTTAGGATTATTGGTTATCGCAGGAATTGCTGCAGTAAAGATAATTTTGCGTTCTCGCACCTATGACCCAATTTTTGTTGCGATGTTTGCTGCGTGGGTTTGTTATTTAACACAGTCACTCATCAGTATTAATCAAATCGGTTTAGCAATTTGGGGTTGGCTATTAACAGGCGCACTTGTTGCTTATGAATACGCAACGCGGGAACAGAATGAAGACGTTGCTGTCTCGGCGGGCGGTAAGAAGGGTGGTCGAAAAACTTCTAATTCAGGCGTAATTTCCCCGCAGCTAGTAGCAGGAATTGGAGTCCTAGTCGGTTCGCTAGTGGCTGTGCCGCCACTAAGCGCCGATATGAAGTGGCGTACAGCTCTTGATTCTAAAGATGCCAATAAAGTTTTAGCAGCTCTTGAGCCTAGCTATTTGAATCCAAATGATTCAATGCGATTTGCGCAAGCCGCTCAGTTATTTAATTCTAGCAATCTCAATGATCAGGCAAAAGAAGTAGCTCTTAAGGCAATCGAATTTAACCCTGATTATTTCGATGCATGGAAGATTCTTTACTACTTACCTAGTTCAACAACTGAGGAAAAAGCGAAAGCCCTTGACAACATGAAGAGACTTGATCCACGTAATCCGGATGTCCTTGCGCAGTAGATGAAAGTTTCAGTAATTGGGCAAGGCTACGTAGGGCTCACCATATCTGCATTTGCCGGTGAGTTCTATGAAGTCATCGGGTTTGATAACAATCAGAAAATTGTTGATCAGCTCAACCAGGGTGTTTCGCATATTGAGGGCGTTGAGAGTGCGCTTCTAAAGAAGTGGATTAAGGCCGGAAATTATCGCGCAACGACAAACGGTTCGGATATTTCGGACTCAGATATAGTAGTAATTGCAGTACCAACGCCCCTAACAAAAGATAGAAAACCAGATCTGACTTTTATTGATGCTGCATGCAAGACTGTTGGGGAGAATTTAAACCAGTCGGCACTCATTATTAATGAATCTACTTCGTTCCCAGGAACAATAAGGGATTACATCAAGCCTGCAATTGAAAAGTATTCGGGTGGGAAATTCGAGCACCTCTATGCAATTTCACCCGAGAGAGTTGATCCAGGCCGCGGGGATTACAACCAGAAAAATACTCCACGTTTGTACGCAGGTTTAACTCCTGGGGCATCAGCGAAAACAAAAGAGTTCTACTCAAAATTCTGTGATCAGCTCGTAGAAGTTTCATCTCCAGAGGTGGCAGAAGCGGCAAAGTTATTTGAAAATACTTTTAGACAGGTAAATATTGCTCTAGTAAATGAGTTCGCCCAGATTGCTAATGCGTTGGGAATCAGCGTCTATGAGACCCTGGATGCCGCAAATACAAAGCCATATGGGTTTATGAAATTTACGCCAAGTGCTGGAGTAGGTGGTCACTGCATTCCGGTGGATCCAACCTACTTGGCCGCCGTAGCTGAAGAACGCGGAGTGCCCGCAACATTCATTAAGAGGGCGAATGAAGTTAACTTAGAGATGTCCAAATATGTGGTTGATCGCGTGCAGGCTGACAACGGTGGAACGCTGCAAGGAAAGAGCGTTCTAGTTGTTGGCGTTGCGTATAAACCAAATGTGGCTGATGTGCGTGAGACCGCGGCAGAGCTTGTGATTGAGCACTTACGCGCAAGAGGCGCGGTTGTCTCTTGGCACGATGATGTTGTTGGCATTTGGCACGGAGAGAAATCTGCAGATCTATCTGGTGCTGATATTTCAGTGGTGATTACAAAGCATGATGTAGTTGACGCGAAGGCAATCATGGCAAGTGCGCCATATGTATTTGACACAACAGGGAAATTGCCTCAGGCACACGGCCTGTAATTCTTAATTTTCTAAGCTTGCTGCAACGCTATCGATAATTGAATCGAGAGTGTGAGTTGGTTGCCAGCCAATCGTTTTTTTAATCTTGGTAATGTCAGGAACTCTTCTTTGCATATCTTCAAAACCGGCAGGGTAGGCCTCGGTATAAGGGATGTGTTTGATTTCTGATGTTGATTGCGCGCGCTCAATAATCTTTACTGCGAGCTCTTTAATTGTTATCTCGCCCGCACCGCCGACATTGAAGTAATCACCGATTGTCGAATCTGTATTTGCAAGAGTTAACACAGCACGGATGGCGTCTTCGACATGGCAGAAGACGCGAGATTGGCTACCGTCGTCGTAGATGATGATGTCTTCGTTGTTGAGAGCGGCTTGGATAAAGCGAGGGACGACCATTCCGTATTGGCCAGTTTGGCGTGGGCCGACGGTGTTGAAGAAGCGAACGGTGGTTACTTTGAGGCCGTGGGTTTTGTGGAGAGTGTGGGCGACTGCTTCTTCTAAGGCTTTTGCATCTGAGTAGGTCCAGCGAATTTTTTGTGGGGCACCAACTACGCGATCTGATTCTTCGTGAAGTGGTTGGTTTGGGTTCTTGCCGTAGATCTCTGAAGTAGAGGCAATAATTAAACGCTTGTTGTGTTTGGTGGCTGCGTTAAGAACTACTTCAGAACCGTTGAAGTTGCGGTCGATGGATTCGATTGTGTGTTCCATGATGTTTTTAACGCCAAGAGCTGCGGCCATATGAAAGACGATGTCGGCTTCTTGTACGAGTTTGTTGACTAGCTCTGCATCGCGGATGTCGCCGTTGTGAACGGTGATTTTTCCTTCAAGGTGGGCAATGTTCTTCTGTGATCCCGTGCTCATGTTGTCCAGGATTGTGACGGCATCCCCACGGGCGATTAGGGCATCGGCTAGGTGAGAGCCGATGAATCCGGCTCCGCCAGTGATGAACGCGCGCATGGGGTGAGTCTATCTTTCGAGGGTTAGCCTCGGGTTCTTTACAGGTGGTTCTCAGGTATGTAAGAGATGGTTGGGCCATGAGAAGCGGTGCTGCGACCTTTAGAAAGTATTCATCGGCTGGGGTCGATTGGGCATCGTGGTTTCTGGGTATCGGGTTGGGGCTTACTTTGGCGCTGCAGGTTACGACAATGCGACAGAGTGATATCTCATCGGTCTATGCGGTGGTGGCAACTGTTTCGCGGTTAGCGGCGCTGACTGGAACCTACTTTGCGATTGTTGGCATCTTCTTGGTGGCGCGTATTCCGTGGGTAGAACGCGGAGTTGGGCACGATCGATTGGTGACATGGCATCGCAAGTTAGGGCCGTGGAGTTTGTATCTCATTGGCGCGCATGTTCTATTTATTTCTTTAAGTTTTGCTGGGCAAGATCAAGTGATGCTTATTGTCGAGCTGTGGCGGATGCTTACCACCTTCGACTGGATGTGGTTTGCACTCCTTGGTTTTGTATTGATGATTATGGCGGGAGTTACTTCGTATAAGAAAGCTCGCGCCAAGATGAGTTATGAGACGTGGTGGATTATTCATATCTACACCTACATAGCAATCGCTGCTTCATTTATGCACCAGGTACTTAATGGTCAGATGTTTGTAAATCATCCACTCAATCGTCTTTTCTGGACTGCGCTCTACGTTTTGATGGCAGCTGCGATTATTGTCTATCGATTTGGAATTCCGTTGGTGCGCTCGCTTCGACATAACTTAGTTGTTGAAAAAGTTGTAATTGAAGGACCTGGGATTGTCTCGATCATCATGAAGGGTCGCAAACTTCATTCGTTGGCGGCAGAAGGCGGACAGTTCTTCAGCTGGCGTTTTCTTACCCGTGGCCATGCGCTGATGTCGCATCCATATTCATTATCTGCAGCTCCTACAGAGCATTACTTACGAATTACCGTTAAGGATCTAGGTGACCACTCTCGCTCAGTTGCGTATTTAAAGAAGGGCACAAGAGTCTTTGTTGAAGGGCCATATGGTGCATTTACAGCAGGGCGCGCAACAACAAAGCACATAGTTTTAGTAGGTGGTGGCGTGGGAATTACTCCGGTGCGCGCACTGCTTGATGAGTTTAAGAACGGTGTAGAAATTGATCTTTTGTATCGCGCATCGCGGGAAGAAGATTTAGTACTTCGTGACGAGCTTGATTATTTAGCTGCACACTCTAGCGGCACAATCCGTGTGCATTATTTGGTGGGCTCACGTAGAGAACATCCAATGGATGCAAAAGCGTTGAAGAAATTAGTGCCGCGGATCTCTGACTCAGATATCTATATCTGTGGCCCTGGTCCCCTTGTAGAGACCGTTAAAGAGGCTGCAGAAGACCTTGGTGTGCCTAAGAATCGTTTCCACGAAGAAGCCTTTGCTTTCCACTCAGAGTAAAGATTCGTAGCTATGGCGCAGATGGACCTCAGTGACTTCTCAGGTTGACGCGAGATAGTTCGAAAATGAAACGCGCACTGTTAGTTGCAGGAGGCACCTTAGGCGGCCTTGGGGCTGTCTTAGCAATCACTCCGCCACAGATTACTTCAACAAGTTCTGTTGGAACTTTGCCAAGTGCGAATCCGGCAGCGCCAGCGCCAAGTGCTGTCGCAACAAAGAATGCAACGCCAACACAGAAAGCAACTGCTAAAGCGACTGCACAAGCAACGCAAAGTGTGGCCCCTGCACAGACTCAGGCAAGTACATCCTCAAATATTTCAGGAACATTTACTGGCAACGCGGTTGATGTCGGTTACGGAAATGTGCAAGTAAAGATCACGGTTTCAAATGGCAAGATTACTGATGCGCAAGCAGTGCAGGCGCCGAGCGGGCGAAATGATCGTTATACAAATATGTCTGTACCAGTACTTCGCCAGCGCACATTGGCTGCGCAGAGTGCAAATATCAATGGCGTATCTGGAGCTTCTTACACATCTTATGGTTGGTACACATCGCTTACAAGCGCGCTTAAGCAAGCCGGATTGTAAGTTTCTTTCGTGGTTCGCGAACAATATGAGATAGAAGTATGGGGAACCATTCTCTATATCGCTGCGATTTCTACGGCGCTAGATAAGTCTGCAATTGATAGCGCAATTGAAGATGTAAAGAATTTTGTATTCGAAGTCGATGAAGTTTTCTCGACCTATAAGTCTGAATCGGTAATCTCCAAACTTCGTCGAAATGAGATTGAAATCGGCGGGTGCAGTGACGATGTGATTGAAGTCTGGAACGCGTGTGGCTTTGCACAAGAGTTATCTGATGGCGCATTTAATCCATGGGCCGTTGATGGGGGATTTGATCCATCAGGATATGTAAAAGGATGGGCCGCAGATCGCGTTGCAGATATGTTGGTTGCTGCCGGAATAGAACACGTGCAAGTAAATGCGGCCGGTGATTTAACGTTGCGCGGTGGCTTCTTAACACCCGAAGGGGTGCATGAACCGTGGAAAATTGGCGTGGTGAATCCAGATAATCGCCAAGAAGTATTGCGAATATTTGAAGTTACCGATGGGGCTATTGCTACATCTGGAACATATGAACGCGGTGCGCATATTCTCGATCCACATTCTGGGCTGATTGCAATCGGTGCGAAATCAGCAACAGTAATTGGCCCAGATGGCGGGTTGGCCGATGCAATGGCTACAGCGTTGATGGTCAGTGGCGATGATGGAGCACAGTGGTTTGGGCGGAATGAGTTGCAGGAGTATTCAGCATGGGTAATCGACCGTAACAATGGCGGAGCATGGGGCGTAGGGCCCTTAATTACGGCAAGATAGGCGCGTGGCTGAGACGACGGGTGGATTTACTAGCGAAGGTTTAACACGGCCATGAGCATCTGGGTCTGCGGTGAAGTACTTATCGATTTGATTCCTAGTGCAGATGGTGTGCGAGTTCCACATGTTGGCGGGGGCCCTGCAAATACTGCAAAGGCACTCGCGCGCTTAGGTCATGATGTTCACTTTATTGATGGAATTTCAACTGACGAATACGGTGTTGCTGCGCGCAAAGAGTTACTTGATGATGAAGTAACTCTTGATTTGGCGCTGATAAGTGATAAGCCAACGTGTTTGGCGATTATTTCACTGGATGCAAACGGCAGTGCATCGTATGAATTTAAGATTGATGGAACGGCCACCTTTGATTTCAATTTGAATTGGTTGCCAGATCCATCTCGATATAAGCCGCAGGTGCTACATATCGGAACCCTTGTCACAGTAATTCAGCCGGGTGCTGATGTTTTATATGACTGGGCAATGCAGGTGGCAGAGTTCGCACCAATTGTTTTTGATCCAAATATTCGCCCATCAGTCATGGGAGATCATGATCTTTATGAAGCTGCTGTAGAAAAATGGGCAGCACTTTCTTCTGTCATCAAAGTAAGTGATGACGATATGGAATGGCTATATCCAGGTCAGAACTATGCAGATGTTGCTAAGCGATGGATTAATGACGGTGCTGCGCTAGTAGTTGTCACTCGCGGATTACACGGCATTATTGGGTTTACTGCAGATGGTGCGGTTGAAGTAGATGGTGCGAAAATAACTGTGGCAGACACTGTTGGCGCAGGCGATACAGTGGGTGCAATCATTGTTGAAGCGATGGTTGAAAAAGGAATTTTGGCACTTACCGGCGATGAATTAAAGGCAACTCTGCACCGCGCAGCTGTTGCTGCTGGAATTACATGTTCTCGTAAAGGTGCACAGCCACCGTATAAGCACGAACTCAAAAACGTTTAGAGAAGAGCAGTAATGCAATTTATTGATGATGCAGAATTTCAAGTTGCGATCGACCTTGATGGCGGCGGAAAAATCACGTCAATCAAATGGCGCGAGATGGAATTTACCGTTCCCTTTCGTGGCAACGTGCTTACCTCTGGTTGGTATCCAATGGCTCCGTGGGCAGGCCGTGTTCGCGATGGGTTGATTACTTCGGCATCTGGTGTGGAACATCAACTACCTACAAATATTGATCCCCCACATGCGATTCATGGTTTTGGAATTACCTCTTCGTGGCAAGAAATTGGTCCAGGACGATCACTTCTGCATTTACCTAAGCCATATCAAGGTGCAACCGTTGAGCAAACAATTGAAGTCTTAGACGATGCAATTCGTTGGTCACTTGAATACGATGACAATGGGTGTGATTTACCTTTCTGGATGGGCATGCACCCGTGGTTTGCTCGCGATCTAGACCGTGGTGGATCTGCAGAGATTGAATTTAGCGCTGAGAAAATGATGAAGCGCGGATCTGATGGATTACCAACTGGCGAAATCATTTCTCCAACACAACCACCTTGGGATGACGCGTTTACTGAAATTCGTGGGACACCTGCAGTTGTATGGGAAGACGTTGCACGTATTGATATTGAATCCGATGCGCCATGGTGGGTCGTCTACGATGAAGATTCAGATGGAGTCTGTATCGAGCCACATACTGCGCCGCCCGATGCTGCCAATCTAGGAATAAGTGGTGAGAACTACATAGAGGCACTCTTTGTTTTCTCAGAAGGATAAATAGACTTCGCAACTATGAGCACTCAGATAGATCGACAGCACCTTAAAGCACTTCGCGCAAAGGAAGAACAGCGCTTTCTTGATACACATAAGGAATCAGCTGCGGCCTTTGAGGATTCTAAGAAGGTAATGCACGAAGGTGTTCCGATGTCATGGATGGCTAAGTGGCCGGGTGCGCATCCTGTTTTTGTGAAAGAAGCCAAAGGTGCACGATTTACTGATCTTGATGGCCATACATACGTAGATTTTTGTTTAGGTGACACGGGCTCCATGACTGGTCACTCACCAGATGCAACGGTTGCGGCAATTCGTGAACAAGTGGGTAAAGGCATTACTGCAATGTTGCCAACCGTAGATGCAGCAATTGTTTCAGGGCTGCTTAAAGAACGTTATGGATTACCTAAGTGGCAATTTACAGTTTCGGCAACGGATGCAAACCGTCACGTTATTCGTTACTCAAGAATGATTACTGGCCGCAGCAAGATTGTTGTTATTGATCGCTGCTATCACGGCTCCGTAGATGAAACCTTTGCAACCCTTGATGATGCAGGCTTTACGGTAAAGCGTGAGGGAAATATTGGCGCCCCAGTTGATCTCGATGTCACTACGCGTGTTGTTGAATTTAATGATTTAGCTGCGATGGAGAAGGCGCTTGCCCAAGGTGATGTTGCTGCGATTTTGATGGAGCCAGCGATGACAAACATCGGAATCGTTCTGCCACTCGATGGCTATCTGCAGGGCGTGCAGAATCTTGCCAAGAAGTACGGCACATATTTAATTATTGATGAGACCCACACAATTTCTGTTGGTCCTGGTGGAATGACAAAGGATCTAGGACTTAAGCCAGATTTCCTCACAATTGGTAAAGCACTTGCCGCGGGCATTCCAACTGGAACGTTTGGAATGACTCAAGAGATTGCAGATGCAATTAAGAAAATGGTCGAGCTTGAAATCATTGATCTTGGCGGAATCGGTGGAACTCTTGCGGGTAACGCACTTTCACTCGCTGCTATGAAGGCAACGTTGACCGATGTTCTGACACCTAAGAATTTTGAAAAGATGATTGCACTCGGTAATCGTTGGTGCGATGGAATTGATGCGGCTATTAAGGAATTTGATCTCGATTGGCACTGCAATCGCTTGGGTGCACGTGGTGAATACATTTTCAAGGGCACAGCACCGATTACAGGTAAGCAGGCGGCTGAATCAGGTGACTTCGAACTTGAGCGGTACATTCATTTGCGACTGCTGAATGATGGTTATTTGATTACGCCGTTTCACAACATGGCGCTGATGTGTCCTGATACCAGTGAAGCAGATGTAGATGGCCACACAGCAGCGTTTAGAACCATGTGTGCCGAACTAGTTAAAGCCTAGGGTTGTATACAAACCTTTACCTGCTTCATTATCTTCATCTACGTACAACATCGCTTGCTTAATGCCTTTTTCTTTGAGGTAGATCAAACCTTCTATACAGACTGCCTTGCCGATACCTTTGCCTGATTCCGCTGGATCTACACCGATTACATAGAGCTCGCCAGTGGGGTCTTGGTTAACAAAGTCGCGGTGAATCTTTGTCCAGCAAAAACCAACAATCTTCTCTTTGTGTACGCATAAGAAAAATCCTGCCGGATCAAACCACGGTTCTTGCATTCTGTTCTCTAAATCGGCCATCGCCCAATTACCTTGGTCGGGGTGTTTGGTAAAGATGAGGTTGTTTAGTTCAAGCCAGGCTTCCGAGTGAATTTCAGGATCAAAGGTGATGAATTGATAGTTGTGCGGAATATGAGCGATAGGTGCTTCAAGTGAACGATAGAGCTTAAGAATGTGGCGCATGAGTTAAACGAGTTCGGAAACTGATGATTCCCTGCCACCGGTTTGAACTGTGAAGCGATAACCAACGTTGCGCACTGTGCCGATGATTGATTCAAACTCAGGACCAAGTTTTGAGCGAAGGCGACGAATATGAACATCTACTGTGCGAGTACCGCCGAAGTAGTCATAGCCCCAGATTTCTTGCAGCAACTGTGCGCGAGTAAATACGCGGCCTGGGTGTTGCGCAAGGTACTTAAGTAATTCGAACTCTTTAAAAGTTAAATCCAGTGAAGTGCCTTTGATTTTGGCAGTGTATGTATTCTCATCAATGACAACATCGCCTTGACGAATTTCAGAGGATGTTGGATCTAGTGCTTCAAGGTGCGCAGCATGTGCTCCGACTGAAATACGAATACGTGCATCTACTTCGGCAGGACCTGCGGTATCGAGAATGACATCGTTTACTCCCCAGTCTGCAGAGAGTGCGGATAATCCACCTTCTGTTGTGATTGCAATGATGGGAGCGCCAACGCCAGTTGTTGCAAGAAGACGAGTAAGTGATTTAGCTGCAGGAAAATCACGACGTGCATCGATGAAGACAACATCCATTAGCGGTGAATCGACAAGGACTGATGCTTCAAGTGGCATCACTTTGCAAGTGTGTTGCAGAAGTCCGAGTGCAGGCAGAACTTCTGCGCTCGCTCCTTGCGAATTTGTCAGTAGCAACACCTTGGCCATTGTGTGAGAATACTCTTGTGAAAACGTATCTTCCACTCGCGATTGTTCTGGTGCTTGCATCGGCATATGGCTTCTGGTGGAAGCTCTCACGCGGGGCAATACGTTCGAATAAGGCGATTCCTGGCCATCGATTGACTGCAGAAACTCTGGGTGAAGGCCTTGGATCTCGGGCCACGATGGTGCAGTTCTCTTCTGCGTTCTGCGCTCCATGTCGCGCTACACATTCACTGCTTTCGCAGATGGTTCTTGCCATGAACGATGTGAAGCACATTCATATCGATGCTGAATCACATTTGGAACTCGTGCGTCAGTTGGATATCAGATCTACCCCCACAACACTCTTTGTTAACAAGGATGGAATTGAAGTGGGCCGTGCAGCGGGTACTCCGAAGCGCGAACAAGTGCTGGCTGCGCTTGAAAACATTCGTTAGTGCGAATTATTCGCAAGTGGTGTTTTGCAAGGTGATTATCTAATCTTCAACCATGTCTGAAGTTCTCGATACCCCAGAAGTACGCAAGATTTATATCGATGCACGTGGCCCACGTTTTGGTGCAGCCATTACAACAACGGTTCTTGCAATCGCTCTTGTTACTCAAAACGAATTGGTACTTGTCGCTCAAGGAATTGTGTTTCTCATTGGTGCAATCCGCGGCCCGCAGTTCACTCCATACGGGTTGATCTACAAGAATTTCATTAAGCCACGACTCTCTAAGGAAGCACCGACAGAAGATGTGCGCCCACCAAAGTTTGCACAAGCTGTTGGATTTGTATTCGCACTCGTTGGATCAATCGGTGCATTTACTGGAGTGGATGTGCTCTTTACCGTCGCAACTGGTTTTGCTCTCGCAGCAGCATTCCTAAACTCAGCATTTAATTACTGCTTAGGTTGCGAGATGTACCTATTAATCGTTCGCTTTACATCTAAATAGCGATTCAAGTTCACTTAATCGACTAGGGAAAGTAGACTTCACTCATGGCCGGAAAGCACGAGCTCCACGAAAAAGGTTTGCGCCTTACACCTCAGCGCGAACTCGTCCTCTCTGCTGTGCGCGCACTTGGCCACGCAACTCCTGAAGAAGTTGCAGAGAAAGTTCGTCAGACACATCCTGGAATCAACTTATCTACTGTGTATCGCAACCTTGAAACTCTTGAAAACGTTGGCCTTGTTCAGCACACACACCTTGGCCACGGTGGCGCGACGTATCACGCAGCCGAAGAGCTCACACATTTACACCTCGTCTGCGGAACCTGCGGATCAGTTGGCGATGCACCAATCGATGTTGCAGCTAATTTCGTTCAGAATCTCTCAGATGACTATGGATTTAAGACTGATGTCACGCACTTTGCCGTCTATGGCACTTGTGCAGCCTGCGTAAAATAGGTTGCATGACCGCTGTCTATGTTGAAGATGGCCCCGACAAGGGAGCTATCTGGCATTTTGGCGAACCAAATAAAGAACAACGCGAACTAGAAGCTGGAAAAGCATGGGCAGATCTTTCGCATTTATCAATCATTGCAGTCTCTGGTGATGATCGCCTGAAATGGTTACATGATTTAACAACACAGCATTTATCTGATTTTGGTGTTGGCGTGTGGGCGCCGGCATTGATTCTTGACCCACAAGGACATGTTGAATTCCAATTTTCGTTAGTCGATGACGGCTCCGCAACTTACTTAGTTATTGATCCGCAGTACGCAGAAACCTTAATCACTTATCTAAACAAGATGCGTTTTATGTTAAAGGTTGAAGTCCGCGATGCATCATCTGAATTTGCGGTGTTACGCGCGCCGGGTGCTGCTAATGAAGTGGGTGGGCCTTTTGCACTTGTGCCACGAAATGAACTTGAAGAAATGAAATCAACCTTTGGTTCAACTGCAATGCAGGTTGGTACATGGGCACTTGATGCAGAACGCGTTGCCGCAGGGCGTCCGCGTCACGGCTTTGATACTGATTTCAAATCAATTCCCAATGAACTCGGAATTCTTCATACATCAGTGCACATGAATAAAGGGTGTTACCGAGGGCAAGAGACAGTTGCCAAGATTTATAATTTAGGAAAACCACCACGTCGTTTAGTGATGTTGCATCTCGATGGTCATGCAGTGGTTATGCCACCATCAGGCACACCAGTAATGAATGGCGAAGTTCAGGTGGGCTTTCTTGGCACCGTTGCGCGCCACCATGAACTTGGACCGATCGCACTCGCAGTGGTGAAGAGAAATACACCAGTCGATGCTGAGCTGATGGTTGAAGGCGTGGCTGCTTCACAACAAATAATTGTGGAGGCATAGATGGAATTCCTCGGTCAGGTATTCATCGTTCTGCTTGCGTGCATCGCAATCATGTGGGCCGTTCGTAAGTTTTAACAGTTACTCTTAGGCCGTGGAGTTCTTTACAACAGTCGTTCTTGCCCTTGTCTCGCTGATTATTGGTATTGGACTCATTGTGTATGGCGTCAAGGGACGCAGAGAATCTCAAGCACGCGATGGACGCACATATAAGAGAGGCAGGCTCTAATGGCCTTCACAATCCCCGAAGGACTTCATCCTGATCTCAACCCACTTGCGTGGATGGTCGGAACATGGCGCGGCAAAGGCCGCGGTGAATATCCAACGATTGAAACTTTTGAATACGCACATGAAGTCGTCTTTAATCATGATGGACGACCATTTCTCAATTACTACTCACGTTCATGGATTATCGATGCAGATGGCGAAATCATTCGTCCAGCTGGATCTGAAGCAGGCTTCTGGCGGGTAAAGCCAAATAATGTTTTGGAAGTTGTGATTTCACATAACACTGGAATTTCAGAAGGTTGGGTTGGCCAATTTGATGGTCCAAAGATTCAACTTGTTATGGATCAAGGGTATTCAGCACCGAGTGCAAAGATTGTTACAGCAGGTGTGCGTTTATACGGACTAGTTGCGGGCGAACTTTTCTTTGCATATGACATGGCCGCTGAAGGCCAAGAGTTACAAGCGCATATTTGGTCGACGCTAGAACGTCAGGCTGATTAAATGAATGATGCGGTGTTGGCTGAATATGTTCGTGACGGGGTAGTCGAGTCCGTACATCGTGGGTATTTAGTTGCGCTGAACTCTGATGGATCAGTAAATCTTGCACTGGGCACATCTGAACATTTAATTTTTCCTCGCTCTACTGTTAAATGCATTCAAGGTGCCGCGATGGTGCGCGCTGGCTTGAAGCTAGAGCCACGACTGTTGGCACTTGGTGCATCTAGTCATTCAGGATCTGTCGAACATATCTCGGCAGTTCGAGAAATATTGGCGCTAGCCAAGCTTGATGAAAGCGCTTTGCAGTGCATGCTTGATAAGCCACTTGGTGAATTAGAGCGACGCGCATGGGGTGATGCACCGGCAACTCGCATCGCAATGAATTGCAGTGGCAAGCACGCAGCCATGTTGCTTACTTGTGTCACAAATGGTTGGCCGATTGAGAATTACTTAGATCCAGCACATCCTTTGCAGGTTGCAATTAAGAATGAGTTAGAAGCACTTGCAGGAGAGTCAATTACACTGACATCAACCGATGGCTGCGGTGCGCCTCTGTTTTTGCTCTCTGTTCTTGGTTTGGCGCGGGCAATTCGTGCGGCAACAATTTCTGCTGATCCCGTGTACCAAAGTGTGCTTGATGCATCCCGTGCATTTCCTGAAATGGTTGCAGGTAAAGGGCGTTTAACAACTCAGATGATTCAAGCTGTCCCTGGTTTGTATATGAAAGATGGTGCAGAGGCAGTTGAAATTGCATCGATGCCAGATGGACGAACACTTGTGTTTAAAGTTTCCGATGGATCACTTCGACCATTTCGTGTCTTGGTTCATGCAGGGCTAAAGCGACTTGGCATTGATAGCCCGTACGAGGCTGAAAACGTGCTTGGCGGTGACCGGGTAATCGGGAATATTCGCGCAACGTTCTAACTGCGCGTACCCTTTCAACTATGAATTCACGCCGTATCGCCACCTTGATGGTGCATACCTCACCGCTTGATCAAGCGGGTACTGGTGATGCCGGCGGAATGAATATTTATGTAATTGAAGCGGCGCAGAACATGGCTGCGATGGGTGTGAAGGTAGATATTTTTACTCGTCGCACAGATGCAGATATTGCAGATGTCGTTGAAGTATCGCCAGGTGTGCGAGTTATTCAATTAAATGTCGGGCCTATTTCTGGTGTAACTAAAGAACAACTTCCTTCGTATATTCCTACACTCAGCGAGGAATTCAAGAAAGCACTACTTGAAACCAAGTACGACGTTATCCATTCACACTATTGGATCTCTGGAAAAGTTGCGATGCCAGTTGCTAAAGAGCTCAATATTCCTTTGGTACATACGATGCATACCATGGCGCGCGTCAAGAATTTGAATCTGGCTGAAGGTGAAATCCCAGAGCCAATGATTCGCGTGCAAGGTGAAACACAAGTAGTTGCAGCTGCTGATTCATTGATTGCTAATACCGATGCAGAGGCAGCGAGCTTAGTTTCTCTCTATGAAGCCTGCCCGGATAACGTCTCTGTTGTAACTCCTGGCGTGAATCTCAAAGTATTTACTGCAGGTGCTGGCAAAGCTGCAGCACGTGAATTTGTTGGACTACCTAAGGATTCACACATCATCACTTTTGTAGGTCGCATTCAGCCGCATAAAGGCCCAGAAGTTCTTATTCGCTCTGTTGCAGAGATGGTGCATCATTCACCGCATCTGCGTCCAAAGTTGATTACCAACATTATTGGCGGTGCATCTGGTGCTAACCAATCAGAAGTTGAGCGCCTTAAAGAATTAGTGTCATGGCTGGGTATCGATGATGTAGTTCGCTTTGCACCTCCTGTGCATCGCGAAGATTTACCGCAGTGGTATCGCGCAGCAGATTTAGTCTGTGTGCCAAGTTATTCTGAAAGCTTTGGACTAGTTGCACTTGAAGCACAAGCATGCGGAACACCTGTTGTTGCAACAGCTGTCGGTGGATTACGTACTGCGATTGCCGACGGTATCTCTGGCGTACTTGTAGATGGTCACGATCCACGTGCATGGTCATCGGTGCTAGCTCGTTTGATTCAAGAACCACAGCGCCGTGTACTGCTTTCAATGGGTGCAATCGAGCATGCGTCGCACTTTGGGTGGGATGCAACATCACGTGGAACTCTAGATATCTACGATCGTGTTTTATCAGAACGTCGCGATGCACAGAAGAATATTGGTTAAATGGCGCTCGACCCAGCTGCAGTGATTGAGGATTTTCTTGAATCCCACGATTTAGATTTCGAACAAAAAGATGCAAAGACTTTCATGGTTACTTTGCCTGGCGAAAAGAAGCAACAGACTCATTGTGCATTGATTATTGGCGATCATTCCTTAAGCATTAACGCATTCGTTATTCGTAAGCCTGATACTCACGAGGATGCTGTACATAAATGGTGCATGGCAAAGAATGCACAGATGTATGGAGTTGCATTTGCAATCAATGAGCTCGGCGATGTTTATCTAGTTGGTCGCTTGCCACTTGATGCGGTAAATGCAAAAGAGATAGATCGCATCATTGGCTCTGTATTACAGTATTCAGATTCATCATTTAATCCACTGCTCGAACTTGGTTTTGCAGATGCAATTCGCCGCGAATGGGCTTGGCGAGTAAATCGCGGAGAATCTCTAGCGAATTTGGAAGCATTCGAACATCTGATTTGATGTGAGAGAATTCGCTACATGTCCAACTTCAAACTAATTCTTTTGCGCCATGGCGAATCCGAATGGAACGCCCTGAATCTCTTTACCGGCTGGGTCGATGTTCGCCTTTCAGCTAAAGGTGAAGCAGAGGCAGCTCGCGGAGGGAAGTTGTTGGCAGAACGCGGCCTACTGCCCGACATTGTTCACACATCACTTATGCGCCGAGCAATTCATACATCGCAGTTAGCACTCGATGCATGTGATCGTCATTGGATTCCAGTAAAGCGCTCTTGGCGCCTAAACGAACGTCATTACGGCGCGCTACAGGGCAAGGACAAGGCTCAGACTTTGGCTGAATACGGTGAAGAACAATTCATGTTGTGGCGTCGTTCTTATGACACTCCGCCACCAGTAATTGAAAAAGGTTCAGAGTTTTCGCAAGATGCCGATGTGCGTTATGCAGACTTAGGTTCAGATCTGCCCATGACAGAGTGCCTTAAAGATGTTGTGATTCGCATGATTCCTTATTGGACCGAATCCATCGTGCCAGAACTCAAAGCAGGCAAGACTGTTCTTGTGACTGCTCACGGAAATTCATTACGCGCACTTGTTAAGCATCTTGAAGGAATCAGTGATGACGATATTGCTGGGCTTAACATCCCGACAGGCATTCCGCTTCTCTACGAACTTGGGGCAGATTTAAAGCCGGTTAAAAAAGGTGGAGAGTATTTAGATCCTGCGGCTGCAGCAGATGCGATTAAAGCTGTAGCGAATCAGGGCAAGAAGTAATTACTTATTCACATTTGCGTAATCATCGCGCTTATCGCGAATGATTACATTGGCAGTTACTTCACCGGCACGTTCAAATGAAAGCGTCATAGGAACATTTCGTCCTGGTTCTGCGCCCACTGAATTAAAGACAGCCTTCGAAGTTGCTAGTTCTCCTTCAAAGCGAATTGGTTGATCCTTGATTAACTCTGTAGTGCCAGTAATTTCAGCACCGACGCCACCGACTGAGATGCCAACTAACGTATCCTTTTGATCTGCCTTATTGAAGAAAGTGCCAACTACAACGGCAGAGCCGTCTTCTGTTGCAACAAGAAGTAAGTTGTAAACAGAGATCTTGTTTCCATTTTCATTAATGGTTATTTCTTTGCCATCGGTAACTTGCTTGATAAGACGTGTTGCTGCGTTAGGGCCGGCACCAGAACATGCTGTTAATGAGAGAGCGAGTGCTGCTGCAGTTAATGCAATTGAAAACTTCTTAATTTCTGGACGGCGCATGGGGCAAATTATCTCATGTCAAATTACTGTTATTTAACGCTGGTTTAGGCCCAGTAATCGGGGTTTTCTATGTCGGTGATGGCTGGTAGAATTGGTCCTCTATCGAAGGGCAATACATGACATTCAAGGTCGGCGAAACCGTTGTTTATCCCCACCACGGAGCAGCTCTTATCGAGGCAATTGAAACTCGAGTAATTAAGGGCGAAGAGAAGACCTACCTAGTTTTGAAGGTTGCTCAAGGCGACCTCACTGTGCGCGTACCTGCAGAGAATGTAGATCTCGTCGGTGTGCGCGATGTCGTGGATTCAGCTGGCCTAGACCGCGTATTTAACGTACTTCGTCAGCCATATACCGAAGAACCAACAAACTGGTCACGTCGCTATAAGGCAAACCTCGAAAAGCTTGCATCAGGAGATGTCATTAAGGTCGCAGAGGTTGTACGCGATCTCTACCGTCGCGATCTCGATCGTGGACTCTCTGCTGGTGAAAAGCGCATGCTCGCCAAGGCGAAGCAGATTCTCGTCTCTGAGCTCGCACTAGCCGAGCGCACAGATGAAGAGAAGGCTGCAACTCTCCTTGACGAGGTTCTCGCTTCTTAATTATTAGTAACTCATCCCTATGATCGCCGCAATTATCGCTGCTGCAGGTAGCGGCGAACGTTTCGGTGCATCTATTCCAAAAGCACTAATCCAACTTGGTGATCGTTCTCTACTTGAACATGCCGTTTCAGCTATTTCATCTGTTGCAGATCAGATAGTTGTTACCGCACCCGCTGGATATGAAGAACAAATTCGTGCACTCGTCGGCGATGGCATCACGGTGGTGACAGGCGGAGTAACACGCTCTGAAAGCGTTCGACTAGGTCTTGCTGCAATTTCTGGTGCCGACTTTGTATTAGTTCACGATGCGGCGCGTGCGCTCGCATCAAAGGATCTAATTTCTAGAGTTGTAAAGGCTTTGCAGAGTGGCGATGTTGCCGTTATTCCAGGCCTGCCTGAGGTTGATACCGTCAAAGTTATTGATGCAAACGGTTATGTGAGTGCAACACCTGATCGCGCAACACTTCGAAGAGTGCAGACGCCGCAAGGATTTTCGTATTCAGTACTTAAAGATGCACATGCACAACCAGCCGATGCAACAGATGATGCAGCACTTGTTGCCAATGCTGGCCACAAAGTGCGCATTATTGAAGGCGAAGAACGCGCACTAAAGATTACGACTCCGCAAGATCTTACAGCAGCACTTCAATTTATTGGTTCTGCAGATTCGTTTTCAACGGGTGTCGGTGTTGATGCACATGCATTTGCTGAAGGTCGTCAATTGTGGCTTGCAGGAATCTTATGGCCTGATGAAGTCGGCGTAGGAGGCCACTCTGATGGCGATGTTGCAGCACATGCAATCTGTGACGCTCTCTTTGCAGCAACAGGACTCGGAGATCTTGGAAGTAATTTCGGAACATCTCGTCCTGAATATGCCGGAGCATCTGGTGTCACACTGCTTAAAGAAACTCATTCCGTAATTTCGCGTGCTGGATATTCGATTTCGCATGTATCTGTTCAGATTATTGGAAATCGCCCACGCATCGGCGCTCGTCGTGCTGAAGCGATTGCAACGATTTCACAAGCACTCGGTGGCGCAGAAGTAGCCATCCTTGCAACGACAACTGATGGCATGGGCCTCACAGGTGAAGGAAAAGGCATCGCGGCTATCGCATCAGCCCTTGTTATTAAGTCGGCTTAGTTAAAGTAGAATTGTCTAATGAGTTCGCTAGCTTTATATGACACGCTTACGCGAACAACCTCCCCATTTGTTCCGCTGAAAAAAGGCGAAGTCGGAATCTATTTGTGTGGGGCAACAGTTCAGGCACCGCCACACATTGGCCATGTGCGATCAGGGGTTAACTTCGACATCCTGCGTCGCTGGCTAACCAAGAGCGGATACAACGTCACATTTATTCGTAACGTCACAGATATTGATGACAAGATTTTGCATAAGGCTGTGCACGAAGAGATGCCTTGGTGGGCAGTTGCTATGAAGTATGAGCGAGCATTTACCGATGCCTACGATGCTTTGAACGTTTTGCCTCCAACGTATGAACCACGTGCAACTGGCCATGTCACGCAGATGATTGAACTCATGCAGACTTTGATTGAAAAGGGCGCTGCGTATGCACCAGGTAATGGTGATGTGTATTTAGAGGTTCGCAAACTTTCTTCTTATTTAACTCTTTCCCGACAGAAGTTAGATGATTTACAACCAGCTGCTGATGCTGATGAGACGTATAAAAAAGATCCACGAGATTTTGCGTTATGGAAAGCTGCAAAGCCTGGAGATCCTTCATGGCCAACTCCGTGGGGCCCTGGTCGTCCGGGATGGCACCTTGAGTGCTCTGCGATGGCGCATTCTTATTTGGGTGAAGCATTTGATATTCACGGCGGTGGGTTAGATTTAATTTTCCCTCACCACGAAAATGAAATCGCACAGTCTGAAGCTGCGGGTTATGCCTTTGCTAAGCGTTGGTTACACAATGCATGGGTTACAGCATCCGGTGAGAAGATGTCGAAGTCGTTAGGCAATTCGTTGCAAGTGCACGAACTGCTCAAGACTGTGCGTGGAATTGAATTACGTTGGTATTTAGGTTCTGCTCATTACCGTTCGATGCTCGAGTTCTCACACGAAGCACTTGCTGAATCTGCAACGGCATTTAAGCGCATCGAAGGTTTCCTAATTCGCTCTGTTGAAATTCTTGGTGTGCAGCCAACGCCAACAATCAGCCAGACATTTACTGATGCAATGAATGACGATCTAGCTGTTCCAACAGCGTTGGCCTCGATTTCAGAGGCGCTGCGCACGGGAAATACTGCAATTACTGCAGGGGATAAGCCAGTTATCGCAAGTGCGGCCAATGAAATTCGTGGCGCTCTAGAAGTACTTGGGTGCGATCCTTTTGATCCAGCATTTGCTGGTGCGGGCGCGAGCGAAGATTTGAATTCGGCGCTCGATGGAGTCATTCAATTAGCACTTGCTCAGCGCACTGCAGCACGCGAACGTAAAGATTTTGCAGCATCTGATCAGATTCGTGATGGGCTTGCAGCACTTGGAATTACTATTGAAGATACAGCTCAAGGGCCACGTTGGTCGATTACTGGAAATGGAAGTAAATAACGATGGCCGGTAATGCGAAACCACGCGGTGCAGTTCGTAAAAATAAAAAAGGTCCAACAGCTGGAACTGGCGGAAACAATAAGCGCCGTCTAGAAGGTAAAGGACCAACACCTAAGGCTGAAGACCGTCCGTATCACGCAGCTGCAAAGCGAAAGAAAGCTGCCGAGAAGTCAACGGCCAAGAAGCCTGCAACTGCAGGTCGTAAGTTTTCACGTGGTGATGCGCCTCGTGGTGAAATCGTTGCAGGTCGTAACGCAGTACTTGAAGCGCTGCGCGAATCGGTACCTGCCACAGAGTTACTTGTTGCACGCAGCATCGATGTAGATGATCGCGTTGCAGAGTCGCTGCAAATTGCTTTGAACCACGGGCTATCGATTCGCGAGGCACATCGCGCTGAAGTTGAGGGCATTTCGCCAAATAGCCAAGGAATCATTCTTGCGATTAAGCCATTTCAGTATTCATCATTTGAAGAGATCACTCAGCGCGCAAAGAATCCGATGTTGCTTGTTGCACTAGATGGCGTGACTGACCCTCGTAACTTAGGTGCGATTGTTCGAAGCGCTGCGGCATTTGGTGCATCTGGTGTGTTGATGACAGAACGTCGCGCAGCAGGCATGACAGCATCTGCATGGAAATCATCTGCGGGCGCTGCTGCACGTTTGCCGATCGCGCAGGTAACAAACCTTGCTCGCACAATTGATGAGGCAAAGAAATTAGGCTGTTTTGTTGTTGGCCTTGACGGCGAATCTGATGTAAAAATCAGCGAAATCAAGGTAGCAACCGAGAATTTGATGGTCATTGTTGGCTCTGAAGGCAAAGGACTGGCACGACTTACTCGCGAAAAGTGCGACTTAGTTGTTTCAATTCCAATCAGCGCATCAACTGAATCACTTAACGCATCTGTTGCAACCTCAATCGCACTCTACGCAGTCGATGAGGCGCGTCGTAAGGGATAACAATGGCATACCAACGTTTTATCGTCTGCGGCGATTCGTACTCTGAAGGAATGACCGACGAAGTCATTGATGGGAAATATCGTGGCTGGGCAGATCGCGTTGCAGATGGAATGTCTAAAGCACATTCTAATTTCACGTATGTAAATTTGGCTGTTCGTGGAAAGTTAATTGGCCAAGTAGTAAATGATCAAGTTCCGGTAGCTCTTAGTTTTATAACAGGTCCCGAGTCTTTGGTCTCTTTTCACGCTGGCGCAAACGATGCACTGCGTCCGGGATATCAAGCACACGTTGCAATTAGTTTGTATCAAGGCGCGGTACGAAAGATTGCACAGACAGGCGCGCAGGTCATGCTCTTTACTGTTCTAGAGCGAACGGGAAATAAAGGTAAGGGCGCTGAAATTTGGGAGAAACGTTTCTCTGAATTCAATAAAGGCGTGCGTGCTGTTGGCGCCGAAGTTGGTGCAATAGTTGTTGATGCCAATGAAGAACAATTCTTGAGCGACCGCCGTTTCTTAGCGTTCGATCGCCTGCACTTAAATTCAATTGGCCACGAACGTTGCGCGCAGGCTGTACTTGAAAAGATTGGATTACCTTTTGATTCAGCATGGCGCACGCCGTTGCCTCATGCCAAAAAAACTCCGTGGATAATTGAGAAAGCAATTACAGTTGTGTGGTTTGTGACATTTGCTCTGCCATGGATATTTCGAAGGCTTCGAGGAAAATCATCAGGCGATGGTCGCAGCGCTAAATATCCAATTCCCACCGCCTGGCCCATCTAGCCCACACGATTTTTACAATTGGGCTTTAAATGTCATAATTACGCCCGCAGTACGCCTCCCTAGCTCAGTGGTAGAGCAGCTCACTTGTAATGAGCAGGTCATCCGTTCAATCCGGATGGGGGGCTCCAGTATTACTCCGTCGCAACACCGAGGAAGGAGTTCATATGACGCCAAATAATTTCCCTCACGAAGCATTCGATGATCTCCTGGCTGCAAATGCCGAGTACCAAAAAACTTTTAAATACTCAGAACTCACGGGATCTGCGGCTAAAGGTTTAGCAATTGTCACTTGTATGGATTCGCGAATCAATCCACTTTCTGTTGTTGGTATGCGCTCTGGCGATGTCAAAATTCTACGTAATGCTGGTGCGCGAGTAACTGAAGATGTTTTACGTACTTTAGTTCTTGCAACATATTTGTTAAATGTAAACCGCATTTTGGTGATGCCACACACCGATTGCAAAATGGCAGAAAATGATGAAGCTGATTTCCATAAATTAATCGATGAGCAATACGGAGTAAATACTTCTAGTTTGGAATTTCGCACTACACGGGATCAGTTAGGTGCACTTGCATCAGATATAAATCGAATTCGTTCTTACCCTTTGCTACGCGATGGCGTTGTTGTTGCTGGAGCAATTTACGATGTTAAAACTGGAAAAATCACTCCGCACGAAGGCTAGTTTATGTTTTTGCGCCTCATAGGCATACGCGTTACTGGATAGCTCAAATCTTCTAAGAACTCTCGAATATGAAGTTGCGCAAGTGCGGGCTTCTCTTTAATGAATCCGTGCGAAGTTCCGGGAAGAACTGCCAGTTGCCCCAGTGGAATATTCTCAAAGAGTTCGATTGTGTGTGTATGAGCAATGACATCATCATCGCCAGCCATCACAAGTACTGGGCATTGAATTGTTGTTAAATCAGAGATTGCAAGATCGGGCTCTGTACGCCAAATAGTGATCATTCTTTCGATTTTCTGCGCCAAGGTTTCAGGTGCATCAGGTGAAGTTCTGTTGTACTCCTCTTGATCTTCGGCAGAGATGACACCATCAAAATCAGGCAGAGGCAGAGTTCCGCTGTGATGGAAATTTGCACCCAGAGTTACAACAGAGCGCACAAGTTCGGGGCGCTTGATTGCAAGAAGAAGAGCGATGATTCCACCGTCGCTATAGCCAATCAGATGCGCAGGCTCTTTAACAACGGTTTCAAGGTAAGCAATTGCTTCTTTCACTTGATAATCAAAGTGCAAACTTCCAACTCGGTCGCCAGTGAATCCGTGGGCGGTGCGATCGTATGCAAAGGGATGAAATTCATCTTCGATAGCAGGCAAAACTTCTGCATCCCAGTGTGATGTTTGGCTGAGTCCGCCATGAAAGATAACAACTGCTTCCCCGTTGTTATCCCACTCGTAGCAATAAACCTGATGACCGGCTACTTCTATGTATTTCTCGTTCATAGAAAAACAGCTTAGAGCGAATCCATGATGTGGCGATTGCCGCGATCGAAGGTGAGGTAGTTCCAGGTCCAGTCAGCAATCGTGCCAATCTTGTTGCGACCACCTAACAAATAGAAGAGATGTAGGAATAACCAGGCAAACCATGCAAGTGGACCAGCTAATTTAAATCCACGGAATTCCACAACAGCTTTGTGGCGACCAATTGTTGCCATTGAGCCTTTATCTAAGTATTTAAATGGCTTGAGCGGTTGCCCGGCATGACGGCGCAAAATTTGTTTTGCAACCCATCGACCTTGCTGCATTGCAACTGGTGCAACCATTGGTAAGAATTTTCCATCCACGCCTTTTGTGCCATTGATATCGCCGATTGCCCAGATATTTGGATAGTGACTTACTTCTAAATTTTCATCTGTATCAATGCGTGTTCCAGAGATTGGAAGATTGAGTAACCCTGCAGTTGGTTCACCTTTTACTCCGGCCGCCCAAATTGTTACTTCTGCAGGAATTGGTTCACCTTCTTTTAGAATGATTTTTCGAGATTGGATTTCGCGAACAGCAGTATTGGTGCGGACAATAACTCCAAGTTTATTAAGATCAGATTTTGCACGTTCTGATAACTTCTCGCTAAACATCGGCAAAATTCTTGGGCCGGCTTCAATTAAGTAGATATCAATATGTTCTGCTGCGTGAGCCAGATCATTTTTAAGTGGTCCGCGCTTGAGCTCTGCAAGTGCACCGGCCATCTCGACACCTGTTGGTCCGCCACCGACGACTGCAATAGAGAGTCGAGTGTCATCATCAAAGCGTGCCAGGTCTTCAAAGCGGCGCATCACTTCTGCGCGAATTGTGATTGCTTCGTTCACGCTCTTCATTCCAAGACCGTGTTCGATAACTCCGGGAACTCCAAAGTCTGCAGTGGCAGAACCGAGAGCCACGATGAGGTGATCAAATTCAAGATTTTCGGAGGAATCAAGTTTTACGGATTTGTTTTTGTGATCAACAGATATTGGTGAACCCATTCGGAATTTAACGCCTGAATTTCTCAAGGCACCACGTACTGGATGCACAACATGGTCGGCTGCAAGGCCGGCAGTTGATACCTGATAGAGAAGTGGTAAAAATGTTTGGAAATTGTGGCGGTCAACGACTGTGACATCGGCCTTTCCAGCCAGTGCTTTGGCAGCACCTAGCCCGCCAAACCCGGCTCCGAGAATGACAACGCGAGGTCGAGTAGAAGTTGGCATGGGGTAAGTCTAGGCTCCGCAGTATGAATATGCAGAATCAAGGACGTATATATCTGGTTACGGGCGCTTCTGGTTACGTTGGTGGGCGCTTAGTGCGAGATCTCTTGAGTGACTCTAAAAAGGTGCGCGTATTTGTCCGCGATGCAAAGAAAATTCAGGGACAAGGGTGGGCAAAAAACGTTGAAATTGTTGAAGGTAATGCAACAAAACAAGAAGATCTTGACCGCGCACTTGTAGGAGTTCATACGGCTTACTACTTGCTGCATTCAATTAACGTCGCGACAGATTTTGAAGATATCGAATCTGCGATGGCGCGCAACTTCGCGCTCGCTTCTGAAAAGGCTAACGTTCAGCAGATCATTTATTTGGGCGGTATTGCAAACGATGAAAACCGCAGCAGGCACTTAACTTCGCGCATGAATACTGGCACTCAATTAGCCTCAACATCGGTGCCCGTTTTAGAACTTCGGGCCGGAATTATTATTGGGTCAGGTTCTGCCTCCTTTGAAATGTTGCGTCACTTAACGCATCGACTGCCAATCATGACTACTCCGAAGTGGGTTTCAAATCGCACACAACCTATTGCAATTCGCGATGTGCTCTATTACTTACGCAGCGCAGCTAATTTGCCGAAGAGTGAAAATCGCATCTGCGACATTGGCGGTCCAGAAGTTGTCACATACGCCAAAATGATGCAGACGTTTTCGAAGTTATCAGGATTGCGCAAGCGAATCATTATTCAAGTTCCTGTACTAACTCCAAAACTTTCTAGTCTCTGGATTGGTTTTGTGACTCCAGTACCAACGTCACTTGCGAGACCGCTAGTTGAATCACTCATTAGTGAAGTTGTGGCTGATCCACAAAAGAGCATTTCAGAGATCATTCCACTTCCTCCAGAGGGGCTACTGACTGTTTCACAAGCGATTCAATTAGCACTGACACGAACAGAAGAGAATTCTGTTGATACACGTTGGTCTGATGCCGCCTACCCAACAGCTCCGTGGCAGAAAGCACAGAGCGATCCGGACTGGGCTGGAGAGTTAACTCTGAAAGATCATCGTGAAATTACAACTGATGTACCGATAGAAAAAATCTGGCAACAGATCGAGGGCATTGGTGGAGAACATGGTTGGTTTGGTTCAGGTTGGCTCTGGTACTTGCGCGGATTAATGGATCGTATGGTTGGTGGTGTTGGACTTCGTCGTGGGCGCCGCGATCCACAATATTTACGTGTGGGCGACAGCTGCGATTTTTGGCGAGTTGAAAATATTGTTAAACAAGAACATCTTCGTTTATATGCAGAGATGATCTTGCCTGGAAAAGCATGGCTTGAATTTAATCTCGTTGTGAAAGATGGAAAGACCGTTGTTTCTCAGGATGCACTCTTTGAACCACGTGGTCTCGGTGGACAGATTTATTGGTACATAGTTTCGCCATTTCACTTCTTCATATTTCCAACAATGCTTCGCAACATAATCAAATCTGCGAAAAAATCTCACACAAATTAATTCAGTGGCCTTAAATCCCACACTTTCACCCTACTCGCGCGTAAGATTTGGCATATGTCTGCGCTAGAAAACCCAGAGATTTCCGGTTCAACATTGACCGACCTCGAATCGCGCATCTTGGAATTCGAACGTAACTGGTGGCGCTTTGCAGGGGCTAAGGAAAGTGCAATTAAAGAGTTATTCGATCTTTCGGCCCCTCGTTACTACCAACTGCTCAATGACCTTATTGACCGCGATGATGCCCTCGAGGCCGCCCCAATGCTGGTTAAGCGCCTTCGCCGCCTGCGCGAAGCTCGCATGCAAGCCCGTTCAGCCCGCTAAAAACCCCAGTTCCACCCCCAGCAGCCCTCTCGTTTTGCGAGCGGGAATAAGACCGTCTAGATTTGGCGTTAGCACTCGAGGGTCGAGAGTGATAATTCATAAATCGGCCCAGGTTCGATCTATCACTAGGAGCTAACAACTATGGCAAAGCAAATTGCCTTTAATGAAGAAGCCCGTCGCGGATTAGAGCGCGGAATGAACGTACTCGCTGATGCGGTCAAGGTAACCCTTGGACCTCGCGGACGTAACGTCGTCCTCGAAAAGAAATGGGGAGCGCCAACAATTACAAACGATGGCGTTTCAATTGCTAAGGAAATTGAACTTGATGATCCATGGGAGAAGATTGGCGCAGAGCTAGTTAAGGAAGTCGCCAAGAAGACAGACGATGTCGCTGGCGATGGAACAACTACTGCAACAGTTCTCGCACAAGCACTTGTTCGCGAAGGACTTCGCAACGTTGCAGCAGGATCTAACCCAATGGCGCTAAAGCGTGGAATTGAAAAGGCTGTTGACGCAATCGTTGCAGAACTTGGATCGATGGCAAAGAACGTCGAAACAAAAGAGCAAATCGCAGCGACAGCATCTATCTCTGCAGCTGATACAACTATCGGCGAAATGATTGCAGAGGCAATGGATAAGGTCGGTAAAGAAGGCGTTATCACTGTCGAAGAGTCAAATACATTTGGTCTCGAGCTCGAGCTCACTGAAGGTATGCGCTTTGATAAGGGATACGTTTCACCATACTTCGTAACTGATACAGATCGCATGGAAGCTATTCTTGAAGATACTTACGTACTCATTGTTAATTCAAAGATTTCAAATATCAAGGATCTTGTTCCTGTACTTGAAAAAGTTATGCAATCAGGTAAGCCACTTGCAATCATCGCTGAAGATGTTGAAGGCGAAGCACTTGCAACTCTCGTGGTTAATAAGATCAAGGGAACTTTCCGTTCAGCAGCTGTTAAGGCTCCTGGCTTTGGAGATCGTCGTAAGGCGTTGCTTCAGGACATGGCAATCCTTACTGGTGCGACAGTTATTTCAGAAGAAGTTGGCCTCAAGCTAGAGACAGCTGGTCTTGAACTTCTAGGTCGCGCCCGCAAAGTTGTTATCTCTAAAGAAGAGACAACAATCGTTGAAGGCGGCGGAGACGAAGCACAGATCAAGGGACGCGTTGCACAAATTCGCGCAGAGATCGAGAAGTCAGATTCTGATTACGACACAGAGAAGCTACAAGAGCGCCTTGCCAAGCTTGCAGGTGGAGTTGCTGTCATCAAGGCAGGAGCTGCAACAGAGGTAGAACTCAAAGAGCGTAAGCACCGCATCGAAGATGCAGTACGCAATGCAAAGGCTGCAGTAGAAGAAGGAATCGTTGCCGGTGGTGGCGTTGCACTTCTTCAGGCAGCAACAGCAGCGTTCAAAAAGCTTAAGCTCGAAGGCGATGAAGCAACTGGTGCAAAGATTGTAGAAGTTTCAATCGAAGCTCCACTTAAGCAAATCGCAGTGAACGCTGGTCTTGAAGGCGGAGTTGTTGTTGAGAAAGTTCGTCACCTCGAAGCAGGTTTCGGACTCAACGCAGCAACTGGAGAATACGTAGACATGATTAAAGCTGGCATCATTGATCCAGCTAAGGTCACACGTTCTGCACTTCAGAATGCAGCATCAATTGCAGCACTCTTCATTACAACAGAGGCAGTAATTACAGATAAGCCTGAGCCAAAGGGTGCAAACCCAGCGCCACAAGGCGGCGGAGATATGGACTTTTAAAGTCCCGCGTAAATAGTTACGAAGGCCCTCGAGATTAACGTCTCGGGGGCCTTCTGCTTTACGATTAGAACATGAAGATATTCGACGCAGAATCCGTTGCACGCGATGCCGCATTGGCAGATGCTGAATTCGCAACACAGGTCGGCGACTTTGTCTCAGTTGATTACGATGATGATAATCGCGTAGCTACATATTTATTTGCAGCTGACATCGCGGGATACCGCGGATGGCGCTGGTGCATCACTGTTGCAAAAGTCGATGCAGATGCAACGCCAACTGTCTGCGACGTAGTTATCTTGCCTGGCCCAGAATCACTTCTGGCACCAGATCACATTCAGTATATGGATCGCATTCAACCTGAAGACATCACACCAGGTGTAATCGTTCCAAGTATTTTGGAAGATACTCGCCTTGTTCCAGGCGTTAATGCACTCGCTCAAGATGAAGATCTTGATGCAACTGAAGTTTTCGATTTAGGTTTAATGCGCCCACGTGTTCTTTCAATCGAAGGTCGCGATCAAGCAAGTAAGCGTTGGTATCTCGGTGATCGCGGTCCCAACACTCCACTTGCACAAGGTGCACCAAAGCCATGCGCGTCATGCGGATTCTTTATTCCTATCGCTGGCTCACTTCGATCAGCTTTTGGTGTCTGCGCAAATGCAATTGCACCAGATGATGCTCGCGTTGTTTCAGTCGACCATGGCTGCGGCGCACACAGCGAAGCGACCTTGTGAAGCCGAGCAAGAAGAACTAGCGAAGCGACCTTGTGAAGCCGAGCAAGAAGAACTAGCGAAGCGACCCTGTAAGCGTAAAACTAGGTCGCAAGGCCACCACTTTCTAGGATAAATTAGCCCCCTGTCCGAATCCCCCGGCTACTAAACGAGTACCGTAAGAATTTAAGGAGTACGTGCAATGCCTACAGGAAAAGTTAAATGGTTTTCCCTTGAAAAAGGTTTTGGCTTCATTGCATCTGATGAAGGCGAAGATGTTTATCTCGCCTCCTCTGCACTTCCTGAGGGTGTTGCAACGGTAAAACCTGGAACAAAGCTTGAGTTCAGCGTTATCGATTCACGCAAGGGACCACAAGCAATGTCAGTGCACATCATTGATGCACCAGTTTCACTTGCTGAAAATTCACGCGTTAACAATGATGATCTCGCTGCGATGATTGAAGACACAATCAAGATTCTTGATCGCGTTGGAAATGGTCTTCGTCAGGGACGTCATCCATCAGGTGCTGAAGCAGAGCGCCTTGGTCGCGTACTTCGCGGAATCGCATCCCAGCTCGAGGCATAACCTCAAGCGCTAAATACTGCTACGTCCGTTTCGACGTATCGAGTAACGAATACCAATTACGCCTAATGCGGCGCCAACAGCGCATGTCCAAATAATTTTAGAATCTGCATCCATCGCCGCTGCGACAGCTCCGGCTACCAACCACGCAATTGAACCCAGCGCGATAGAAACGACTACGGTCTTTATATTGCTCGCCATGGTTAAAGCCTAACGCTAACTACCCAGAAAAATAATAAGGATCAGGCCCACCAAGGTGAGCGCTGTGATGAGTCGTCTACTTTTGAAGTTCAATTTCTTGCTCCACATGCGAAGGAATCAATTGGATTACGAGTAATGAGATAAGAATCAAAACTGGAACCATCAGGTAAGCACGAGAAATCCCAAGATGGTCTCCAAGAAGTCCCAGTACAAACGGCGACAAGCCAATTGCAAAACCTGCTGCGAGTGAACTCTTACCCATAGATAAATCAGGGCGGCCATCACTGAGACCAATAAGTCGCAGTGATGTAAGTGTGAACTGACTTGATACACCAATTCCAGTTACTAACAGTGCTAGGAAACTTATTATCAGATTATGTGAGAACCAGAGAACTATAAATCCAAGTAACTGGGTGAATATATAAATCTTTATTTGTAAATCAATCTCGATATTCTTAAGGATGGTAGGCCCAAACCAGCGACCTAAAGCCATTCCAGAGCCGAATGCCACAACAACAAGAGTAGAAATTGCGGGGGAAGCACCTGTTCGATCCAAAATTAGTGCTGCAGCCCAAAATGAAATTGCAAACTCTGTTGCGATACTGCAGAAGAATCCAAATAAAGAGATCCAGAAGTGCGTCGAGAGTTTTCCACCCTGTGGTCCTTCTTCGCTAGGAACGTGCTCAACTTCATTCTTATTTCTACGAAAGAAAAAGAGATAGAGAGCAAAGGGGAGAAGTGCCAGGATTCCTATGCGCCAGAATTCACGGAAACTATCGGCAATTAATCCAACTGTAAGAGTTCCGAGAACAAAACTTACAGACCCAATCGCATTTGCCTTTGTCACCATGTATGCAGCATTTTTTCCGTAATGCGCAGTCAGCGATGTAACAAAGTTATTGATGACAACTGATACACCAAATCCTGCAAATAGCGCGGCGAGAATGGTTAATTGAACTGGTTTAGATGCCACAAAGATAATCACACCGAAAGAGAAAATTCCCAAGCCAATCCAACCGGTGCGAGATCTACCAAATTTATGTACGAGGGGTGAGTTTGCGTATCCAGCAAGAATTGCTGCAACACCCATCGATGTTCCGTGTAGTCCCGCGACTGTCAGCGAAGTATTTTGGTCAGCACGTAATAGAGCCTGAGATGGACCAAATGCACCGAGGAAGAACGTGACGCACGAGCTCTGCAGTGCGATTAGCCAGAAATAGGAATCGCGCTTAACTTTATGGGGCATTGATTACAGTTTAGAAACGACGAAGTCGATTGATGCAGTGAGTGCGTCAATATCGGCTGGGTCAACTGCAGGGAACATGCCGATACGAAGCTGGTTCTTACCGAGCTTGCGATATGGCTCGGTATCGACGATTCCATTTGCACGAAGTGCTGAAGCAACGACAGTCGCATCAATTGCATCGTCGAAGTTAATTGTTGCAACAACTTTTGAACGTTGTGCAGGGTCTGTAACAAATGGTGTTGTGTAGCTTGTTTTTTCAGCCCATCCATAGAGACGTGATGCAGAATCTGCGCTACGACCTGCGGCGAATTTCAATCCACCGTTGGTATTCATCCACTTGATTTGCTCATCGAGCAACATCAAAGTAATTAGCGCAGGTGTGTTGTATGTCTGATCAAGACGTGAATTTTCAATTGCAGTGATGAGATCGAAGAATGCTGGAATCCAGCGACCATCTGCTTTGATCTTTTCTGCGCGTGCAATTGCAGCTGGGCTCATGAGTGCAAGCCAGAGACCGCCATCTGATGCGAATGATTTCTGCGGAGCAAAGTAGTAGGTATCAAATTCTTTTGCCTCTACATCAAGTCCACCTGCTGCAGATGTTGCATCTACAAGTACAAGTGCGCCATCTGTACCTGCTGGGCGCTTGATGTTCATTGCAACACCAGTTGAGGTTTCGTTATGTGTAAGTGCGTAGACATCAATTCCCGCTTCAGCTGTTGCTGATGGGTGTGTACCTGGTTCAGACTTAATAACAGTTGGTTCGCCAAGGAATGGAGCTTCTTTCGAAGCCGCCGCAAACTTTGATGAGAATTCCCCGAAAACTAAGTGCTGTGAACGCTCTTGGATGAGCCCGAATGTTGCAATATCCCAGAACGCAGTTGATCCACCGTTACCAAGAATTACTTCATAACCTTCTGGAAGAGAGAAAAGAGAAGACAAACCTTCGCGAACACTCTTCACAACGTTCTTCACTGGCTTTTGTCGGTGAGATGTTCCGAGAATGTAATTACTTCCTGGCGCAGTTAACGCTGCAAGAGATTCTGGGCGAATTTTTGAAGGGCCACAACCAAAACGACCATCACGTGGTTTGAGATTATCGGGAATAACAATGTCTGCGCTCATGTGCAAAGACTAAGGGTAGTAGCGACCTACTTCCCAATCGGAAGTGGTGTTACTCCGCTCATAGCGCAAACGATCATGCAGTCTGGAATACCGGCCTTGCCAAAACTCGATTGCAATTGGTGTGACGCGATAGCCACCCCAATGCGGCGGGCATGGAACAACAGAACCTTCGGGCCACTTTTCTGCAGCCCCTTGATATCGCTGCTCTAACTCTTCGCGAGTTGCAAGGGGTGCGGATTGCGCAGATGCCCAAGCACCAATTTGTGATCCCCATGGTCTTGTTGCAAAGTAATCATCAGATTCTGCGCGAGATATTTTTTCAGCAAATCCGCTAATCGAAACTTGTCTCTCCATTGCATACCAAGGGAATAACAAAGTGACTTGCGCGTTTAATTCGATTGCTTGTGCTTTACGAGATCCGTAATTTGTGAAGAAAGTAAATCCACCTTCTGAAACATCTTTGAGCAAAACAGTTCGCGTCGTAATTGCATCAGCACCCTGCCTATCTGTTCCAAGCGTGGAAAGCACCATTGCATTGGCTTCAACAATGAAGTCGTTAGCAGCAGCTTCCGTGAGCCATTGATGAAAAGCAGCGAAGGGATCGGTGGGCAATGATTCGAGGCCGACTTCACCATAAGACCGGCGCATCGCTCGAATCGCATCCCGTTGGATTTCGCTCATGGATGTATCGAACCTCACTTTCCTTATGAGTGCATCCCCATGACCTGTGGTGGTCAGCACCCCTGCGCACGGTGCAGAATTAGCCGCAGGATTACAAGAGGAGAACACCGTGTCAGATGATTTCAAACCAGGTCTTGAAGGCGTAATTGCATTCGAATCAGAGATTGCAGAGCCAGATAAAGAAGGTAGTGCTCTTCGTTACCGCGGTGTTGATATCGATGATCTTGTAGGACGCGTTTCATTTGGAAACGTGTGGGGACTTCTCGTTGATGATGAGTTTAATCCAGGACTACCTAATGCTGAACCATTCCCACTTCCAGTTCACTCTGGTGATGTGCGCGTTGATATTCAATCTGCGATTGCAATGCTTGCACCATCGTGGGGATTCAAACCAATTTTAGATATTTCAGATGAAGAAGCGCGCAGCAACCTGGCACGTACATCTGTGATGGTTCTTTCCTATCTTGCACAATCTGCTCGCGGAATCTTTGCAAATCCTGTATCAGAGGCAGCAGTTGATAAGGCGCATACTGTTGTAGAGCGCATGATGATTCGTTGGCGCGGAGAGCCAGATCCAGCACATGTTCGCGCAATTGATGCCTACTTTGTGTCAGCTGCAGAGCACGGAATGAATGCTTCAACATTTACAGGTCGCGTTATCGCATCAACTGGTGCAGATGTTTGTGCAGCGTTATCTGGCGCAATCGGTGCGATGTCAGGTCCACTTCACGGTGGAGCTCCTTCACGCGTTCTTCACATGATTGAAGAAGTTGAAAAGACAGGTAATGCAGAAGCTTATGTAAGGGGAATCCTTGATCGTAAAGAACGTCTTATGGGATTTGGTCACCGTGTATATCGCGCAGAAGATCCACGCGCTCGCACACTTCGTCGCACAGCAAAAGAACTTAACGCACCACGTTATGCCGTTGCTGAAGCTCTCGAAAAGGCTGCGCTTAAAGAACTTCACGAGCGTCAACCAGATCGCGTTCTCGAAACAAACGTTGAATTCTGGGCTGCAATCATTCTTGATTTTGCAGAAGTACCAGCTCCACTATTTACTTCAATGTTTACAGCTGCTCGTACAGCGGGCTGGTCTGCACACATTCTTGAGCAAAAGCGCACCGGTCGCTTGATTCGTCCGTCAGCTCGTTACGTCGGAAAGGCTCCTCGCAAGCCTGAAGATGTTAAGGGCTGGGATGCAACTGTCGAACAGCTTCACAAGTAACCACCAGTTGTCATGACACAGCGAAACATCATTTGGTTTCGCCGCGATCTGCGCATTGGCGATCACCCAGCGCTGCTGGAGGCAATAAAAGGTAGTGATGAAGTTGTCCCACTTTTTATTCTTGATAAAGCTCAAATTGCTGAAGCCGGTGAAAAGTTACTTGCTTACATGGGGCAATCTCTTCGCGCACTCGATGAATCTCTAGGGAACACACTTCACATCATTGAAGGCGATCAAGTTGAAGTGCTTAAAGAACTTATCGCACGTTATGACGTTAAAGAAGTTCATATCTCAGATGAATACGAACGCTATGGCGCAGCACGTGATGCACGAGTTGAGGCTGCGGGAATTCCACTTATTCGCACCGGTAGTCCCTACGCTGTAAAGCCTGGCCGCGTATTGAAGCCAAGTGATGCGACTCCGTATCGCGTCTACACACCTTTTTATCGCGCATGGCGCACACATGGATGGCGCGCACCTGCAGAGACTCCTAAAAATATAAAGGCACCAACGCCACCGGCCGAATATCGAAAGTTTCCAGATTTTCCAATGCCGAAAGGCGTTGAGGTAATTGCAGCAGGAGAAGCTGCAGCGCTGCGTCGTTTTAAAGAGTTTACAAAAAAAGGTTTAGATAGCTACGACGAGAATCGAAATTTTGCAAGCATTGATGGCACTTCTAAGATGAGTACTTATCTGAAGTTTGGCGAGATTCATCCGCGTACTTTGTTAGCTGGATTAGACGAGAGCAAAGCACACGACACATTCCGTAAAGAGATTGCTTGGCGTGAGTTCTATGCAGATGTGCTTTTTAATAATCCACACACTGATACTGATTACTACTCGGCCAAGTTCAAAGAGATGCGATATGACAAGCCAGGTAAACAATTTGATGCATGGTGTGCTGGTAAGACGGGCTACCCATTTGTAGATGCAGCTATGCGCCAACTTGTGCAAGAAGGATGGATGCACAATCGCACGCGCATGGTTGTTGCTTCCTTTCTCGTCAAAGATCTTCACCTCGAATGGCAACTAGGTGAACGCTTCTTCGCTCAGCATTTAGTTGATTATGACGTGGCATCAAATGCTCACGGTTGGCAGTGGACAGCGGGCACAGGAACAGATGCATCCCCTTATTACCGAGTCTTTAACCCCATCGAACAAGGTCGTAGATTTGATGAAAGTGGGGCGTACATTCGCAAATATGTTGCAGAACTGGCCCACTTAAGTGCTGCGGAGATACACGAACCATGGCTCTTTCTTGACGGATACTCACACGGTTATTCAGAGAGAATTGTTGATCACGCAGTAGAAAGAATTGAATCGTTAGAACGGCTTAAGGAAATTAAAGCCGATAAACCCGAAAAGCCATCTGCGTAAAATTAGTTTTTGCAGAGAATAGTATTTGCAAATTATTAGCAACTTTACATTTGATTTCCCGGACTTTATCTTTTCCCCATGTTATTTACAAAACGCCGCGTCATTGATTTCTGCCGCGTAAACAACACAAGCTGCTGATCTTTACTGCCTCCGACTTAGTTTTTTAATTTCACTTCCAACTACTCATTCAAAGGATAAAAATGTTAATTTCAAGAAAAATAATCGTAGGAACAGCAGTTGCTGGTCTCCTTGCAACAACTGGAGTTTTCCCCGCGGAAGCTCGACCAAAGAATCAAGCACGCGCAGTTGCTCAACCAACATGGCTTGAGCAGAACATCGATAATCCAAATGTTCGCATCATTGAAGTAAGCACCGAACCAGGTGTGTACGAGCGCGGACACATTAAGAATTCAGTGAATTTTGTCTGGCATACAGATCTCGTCGACACTGTAAATCGCGACATCATCAGCCAAGAGAATTTCACAGCACTTGCTCGCAAAGCTGGAATCAATGAAAACACAACAGTGGTTCTGTATGGTGATAAAAACAACTGGTTTGCAGCATGGGGTGCGTGGATCTTTAACGTGTACGGACAGAAAGATGTTCGAGTACTTGATGGCGGGCGCGTGAAGTGGGAGAAAGATGGACGCGCTCTCACAACGGCTGTACCGACATTTAAAGCTGGAAATTTCTCAGCAAATAACGCAGATAAGAATCTTCGCGCTGGCTTGATCAAGGATGTTCTACCTGCTGCAAAGAAGACCAAGACTGCAACACTCATTGATATTCGTTCAGCGGATGAGTACAGCGGAAAGATCTTTGCACCTGCAGGTTTCCAAGAGACAGCAGTTCGCGCAGGACATATCCCTGGTGCAATTAACGTACCTTGGGGTCAGAATGTAAATGCTGATGGAACATTTAAAACAGTTGAAGAACTGAAGAAGTTGTATGCCGATAAGGGTGTAACTGGTTCAGATCAGATTATTACTTACTGCCGTATCGGTGAGCGTTCTTCACTTACTTGGTTCGTGCTCAGCGAAATTCTTGGCTTCCAAAAGGTAAAAAATTATGACGGTTCATGGACAGAATATGGAAACTCTATCGGTTCACCAATTAACAACCCTTCCAAAACAATTTGGGGAGCTGCGTAATTAACAACTCAGAGCAGTCACAACAGGGTCTCGGTACTTCCGAGGCCCTGTTGCCTGCTTGGAACAAAACGCAGAAGATTCGTACCGCAATCTCTCTCGTTATTGTCACTGCACTTTTTGTCTTAGCTTTCATTCTCTCTTCCGGCACAAATGCCGGCACTGCACCCGTTTCACTTCTCTTGGGTGCAGGACTTGGATTATTGCTGGAGCGAGGACGTTTCTGCTTCTTCTGTATTTTCAGAGATGGTATTGAAGATAAAAACACAACACCTTTTCTTTCAGTCTTAACTGCCATCGCCACCGGTTCAATTGGCTACGCAGTTATTTTCGGACAATTTTTACCTGACACCACATCAGATCGACTTCCACCTGCGGCGCATATTGGCCCAGTTAGTTGGGTACTTGCACTAAGTGCATTTGCTTTTGGCATAGGAATGGCACTCTCAGGTGCATGCATTAGTGGACATTTATACAGATTAGGTCAGGGATACTTGCGCGCAATTCCTGCACTGATCGGAACACTCATCGGATTCGTTCTCGCATTTCTTACCTGGAATTGGTTTTACTTACACGCAATTGCCGATGCGCCAAAAATCTGGTTACCGCATTATGTGGGATATTCGGGATCATTGCTGATTACCTTTGCTGCGTTATTGGCCATAGCAGTATTTGCTATCCGTTTTGGAAAGAATTCTGAGCCAGTTACATCAGTACTCACTGGCAAGATTTCATTGGTCAACACCTTTAAGCGCTTGCTTGTCGAACGCTGGAGCCCGCTGATTACAGGTGGGTTAGTAGGAATTATTGGCATGATTGCTTATCTTCGGGTTGAACCACTCGGTGTTACTCGTCAATTGAGCACTCAAGCACGGACGCTAATGTCAGAGAACAAAATTGGACCTGAATCAATTTTAGGGTTGGATCGTTTGGCTGGCTGTGTTGCAGTTGTTTCAGAGACAATTACAAATAATGGTTGGTTGATCCTTGGGCTCGTTACTGCATCATTTGCTGCAGCTTTTGCAGGAGGCCGATTCAAATTCACCCCGCTGACGATTAAGAATTCCTCAACAGCTCTTGTCGGTGGAGTTCTTCTTGGATGGGGCTCGATGACATCACTGGGTTGCACTATTGGTGTTTTGCTTTCAGGAACCCAAGCATTTGCACTCTCTGGGTGGGTATTTTTCCTCTTTGTATTCCTTGGCAGCTGGGTAGGAATCAAGGCGAAGCTACATAAGTTTGGTTGATGCGGAAGTCACAACTCCTTCACCATTTCTTTTTGCCTCATACATCGCAGCATCTGCACGTTCTAGCAAGTTAGCTTCACCATTGTTATGTGCGTGTCCAATACTCACTCCAATTGTGATTGGCACACCGCGAATCATGAATGGATAGGTAAGAGTTGCTTGCAGCGCATATGCTGCTTCAAGCGTCTGTTCGTAGTTTCCATTAATCAGGACACCGAATTCATCTCCGCCGAGTCGCGCTAAGACCGAACCAGTTGGAAGTGAGCGGCTGAATCTTTGCGACACTTGCCGCAAAATTTGATCTCCTATTTCATGACCGTAGTTGTCATTAACAGGTTTGAATTTATTGAGATCAAGTAAGAGTAGGGCGCCTTCAGTCTTTGAAAATGTGGCAAGTTCTGCAACCAATCTTCTTCTATTGGGTAGCCCGGTAAGTTCATCAGTACGAGCTAAAACCTTTTCTTCACCCAAAGTTTTTGCTTGCCTAATCACAATTGTCATACGTATAAATGCCAGGAAGAGGGTTGCAATTGTGGGAATCAAAATGTATATCGAGAAAATTCCAGGTTTAAGAGCGCTCAGTGCAAGCAAAGTAGGGCTGATAAATATTGAGAGTGCGATAAAGACCGGATGAATCGAAATCTCAGTGTCACTTTTGTTCTGTGCGCTGGAAAATGTGAGCGCGATGGCGACGATTCCAAGCAACCACCCATCATCAATGAGCTGACCAAAGATGTATTTGTTGTTGACAGTAAGCCATAGGTAGAGCAGATCGAAGGCCCCAAAGATGGTAATTCCCAGAAATAGAATTAGTACGCGGCTTTGAACTTTATGCGTGACCAGCGATATCAGAGCGATTGTGACCAAGATGAGATCAAAGATGGGAAATAACAGAGCAAAGAATTGATCTTTCACGCTGACAATGGAGTCAGGAAAAACCCGCGACAAAAACAGTGCAGTTGCTATCGCTGAAATTCCAAGTGCAAAGATAAATGCATCGAGTAGTTCAAGCGGATTTAATTTCCGCCCTCTAGTGAGCGCTCTCGGAATTGCTGCGAGAAGTAGTGGATAGAAGATTGCATAGCTAAGTTGAGCGATGAAAGCACTCTCTAGTGGGAGCTCCCGAAAGTCACTAATGCTGTTTATCAAGGATCCAAATCCCCAAAATCCAATTGCTAGAGATGCTGTGGCAATTGCGACGGGATCATTACTTAAGGGAGCTTGTGTGATCGCAATAATTGCGGCAATCCAAATAGCGTTGTAGAGAACGAGATCTAGGAGAAATGATTCATGCGTGTTAAGCAGCTTAATTGATACATGAATGAGCAAAAGTGAGATTGGTAGAAATCTGAAAAAGCGATACACCTAATGATTAAATACCTAAGGCCTCCCCAGTTATATAGGGGAAGCCTTAGGTGTAAAGCGAGAATCTGTAAAAGCTACTGAGAGGCTTTAGTAGCCCTTCTTGCAGAGAAGAGATGCAGAAGCTTTTGCATCATCCACGCTTGCTTTAAAAGTTGCAGGAGCTGAAGAAAGTAGAGCCTTCTTTGCCTCAAGATCTTTCACCTGCGCCGAAAGCTTTGATTTAGAACCGCTCAAAACAAGAACTGCATTCGCAAGCTTTGAAAGTGCAGCAGCAAGTGCCTGTTTTTCAGATTGTATGGTCGAAGCATTCATGGACGCTTGTGATTTAGTTACCTGCGCGCGGGCGCTGTCGTATGCAGTGGTTACATTTGCAAGAGCAGCTACTGCTTTCTGATAGTCCGCATCGAGCTCGGCAAGTTGCTCAGAAACATTTCCAACACTTGCTCTCGTCTTAACTGCACCGCTATATTGCTGAAGAGCGGTAACACACTCTGCTGATAACCATGTGAGCTTTGAATTCTTGACCAACGTGTTCTTCGCGCATCTGTACTTAAAGCCAGAGACTGTTGTTGTTGCATTGAGCTTTGAGCACGCAGTGCCATTACTGATTTTCGCTGCAGAGGCAGGCGATGCAGTAAAAGCACCTGCAATAAGAGCAGTGGAAAGTAGAGCGATAGCAATCTTGCGTGACATGAAAACCCCCGTTGGATACCCGGCTATGGTAGCGAGGAGTTTTGAAATTTACGCGTGAACTAGCCGGTATGGATATGGAAAATCGTGTGAATTTGCATCCCAAATATCAGTGTATGATTAGGTCATCGACGCATCCGCATCGATGTGTTTCCCCCCAAAGTGAGCCACAAGGCCACTTACTTGCGAGTCTTATCAAGACCCTGATGACCCTAGTTCTACTAGCTGGTCGATCTAACCGAGACGCGCTTGTCGTCTCGATTGGTATCTATTTTCATGTCTCTACAAACACGTACTGCCGCGCCCGGAAAAGCTCGTCGCGCGGCCCAAGGAAAACCCCGTCACACATCAGCACAGAAGGCTGCGCGTAAAGCCGTTGTTTCTAAGCCTGCTGCTCGCGGTACTGCAAAGAGAAGCGCGCCAGCAAAGGCCGCAGCTTCTGCAGCTCCACAAACAAAGCGGTATTCAGATCGCGAAGTTGTTACGAAGAAGGAAGTTCGTTTAGCTGATCGTTCAAAGCTACGCGCACAACGTTTCCAAGAGCGCACTGCTTCAAAGTCAAAGAATATTGAAGGCGCACCAAAAGGAAATCCAAAGCAGAGCCGCGAAGAACGTACTTTCACTAAACCAGTTAAAGCGTTTAAGCCAGCAGGAACAAAACCAACTTTAGGCCGCGCATCAAGTGCTAAGCCACAATCACGCGCTGCAAAATTTGTTGAAGATCGCACAGAGCGCGCTTCACGCCCTTTCCGTCCGGATCGTCCAGAGCGTCCAACGCGTCCAGCGCAATCTGATACTCGTCCAACGAATCGTCGCGAAGCAGTGAAAGCAAAAATTGCTCGTTCAGAAGATGGTCGTCCAAACTTTATTCCGCAGAAGCGCGAAAAGTTTAATCCGAGTGCACCACGTAAAGCAGCACCACGTAAGTCTGCAGTTGTTCGTGATGAAGAAACTTCACAACGTCCAGCTCGTGACCGTCGCAATGATTCACCTGCTTATGCACGTGATGATCGACGCGCATCGAAGACTCATTCAAATGCTGCAACAGATTTCGGTGCAGATGATAATTACATTTCAGTAAATCTTGCAGATGCAAATCTCATTGAAGCTACTCCACTGAGTGAAGTAACAACAACTTTCCGCGATCTTGGAATTGCTCCAGCACTTGCAAACGCACTCAATGCACAAGGAATCACACATCCATTCCCTATTCAGATTGCGACTCTGCCAGATGCACTTGCCGGCCACGATATTTTAGGCCGCGGACAAACTGGATCAGGTAAAACACTTGCTTTCAGCCTTGCGCTACTCACAAATATCAGCGACAAAGTTGCTCGCCCACACAAGCCATTGGCTTTGATTCTTACTCCTACTCGCGAACTTGCACAGCAAATCGACGAAGTCCTTCGTCCGCTTGCACGCGCTGTTGGCCACGAATCAGTTGTTATTGCTGGCGGAATGCCTTATGCAAAGCAGATCACTGCAATGCGCAAAGCAACTGCGATCTTGGTTGCAACACCTGGTCGTCTCATTGACTTGCTCAACAAGAATGAAGTTCAGCTTGATCAATTGCAGATTACTGTTCTTGATGAAGCAGACCAGATGGCAGATATGGGATTCCTTCCAGTCGTTAAGGAAATTCTTGATCAAGCTAATCTCGATGGTCAGCGTCTTCTATTCTCAGCAACTCTCGATCGTGGAGTCGATTCATTGGTACGTCAGTACCTTAAGAATCCAAAGACTCACTCATTGCAAAATGATCGCGCTTCAGTTTCAACTATGGAGCACCACGTTTTGCAGATGCACCCTGGCGATAAAGATGACATCACTTCACAAATTGCTGCACGTAACGGCAAAACAATTCTCTTCGTTAAGACTCAGCGCGGTGCAGATCGTCTTGCTGACAAGCTTGCTAACGCAGGTGTACCAGTTGGCGCACTTCACGGTGGAAAGTCACAAGCGGTTCGTACTCGCACACTTGCACTCTTTAAGGAACAAGATAATTCAGCTCTTGTTGCAACAGATGTTGCAGCTCGCGGAATCCACGTAGATGGCATTTCACTTGTTGTTCACGTTGATCTTCCACAAGATCACAAAGATTATTTACACCGCTCTGGTCGTACAGCTCGTGCTGGCGAGTCAGGAACTGTCGTAACTCTTTCATCATCAAAGAATTCACGAGCAGTATCAGGACTTCTCTCACGCGCAGGTGTGACACCTAAATTCCATGATGTTCGTCCGTTGGATGAAAAGTTAATGGTTATTACTGGTGCTCAAGAGCCAACAGGTGTTCCTTATATTCCACCTATCGTTGAACGTAAGAGCCCACAAGGTGGATCACGTTCTGGTGGCGCAAGCCGTCGCGGTGGTAGCAAAAC
This sequence comes from Actinomycetota bacterium, assembly GCA_026392935.1. GTDB lineage: Bacteria > Actinomycetota > Actinomycetes > Nanopelagicales > Nanopelagicaceae > Planktophila. The sequence continues at coordinate 50,181 of JAPLBE010000016.1, forward strand.
TGGTGGATACCGTGGTGGCAATAGCCGCCGTGGCCGCTAACTAGCGCTGCTTCTTCCTTATATTCATTCCTATTTGGCGTACAAATTTACGTGGAGCAATTGAAATAATTGCAACAAGGAGTCTGTATTGCCAACCAGGGATGCTCACTGGTTTATTTGATTGAGCATCTTTCCATGACTGTGCGACTAATTCATCAGAGTTCAGCCACATAAAATTTGGTAGGCCCTTCATCTTCATACGTCCGCGCTGATGAAATTCTGTTCGAGTAAATCCTGGGCAGAGCGCCGAAACTTTCACTCCAGTCCCGGCAAGTTCTGTATGCAGAGATTCAGAGAGCACTGTCAGGTAAGACTTTGAAGCGCTATATGTTCCACCAGCAATAAAGCTCGCAACCGATGAAACATTAATAATCGTTCCGGATTTACGTTCTTTCATCTTTGGAATAGCAACGTGCATAAGACGCATCGGAGTCCGGACCAAGACATCAAGCAACTCTTGTTCTACATCGAGCTGACTGACAGAGAATGCCTTATTAATGCCAAATCCAGCATTGTTAATCAGAACTTCGATATCAAATTCACGCAGATAATCTTCAACAGATTTACATCCAGCATCTGTTGAAAGATCTGCTGGAAGTACAAATGTCTGCACACCATACTTCTCACGCAAAGATGCGGCTCGCTCATGTAAACGAGCCTCATCTCGCGCAACGAGAGCGATGTTGTATCCCTTAGAGGCAAGCAAGCGGGTGAAACTTTCACCAATTCCGACAGTTGCACCCGTTACTAACGCCCACTGAGCCAATTAAATCTCGATTCCATTTGTATCTTCTTCACGTATGTGCCAAGAAGATCCGTACTCCTCAATTAAATCAAGGAAAGGCTTCGCTGTGAACCACTCTGGACCTGAAATACCTTCGGGCTTCCAAGTTCCGTTGGCGATGAGTTCCATTGCAATAAGCGGATTGATAGCTGTTTGCCACACAACTGCTTGGTTACCGTAATTCGCCATTGACCATTTGTTATCTACTACGTTGTAGATATAGACAGCACGTGGTTTACCCGATTTATCTAGACCTTTTACAAGAGTTCCTGCACAAGTTTTTCCACGCATAAGATCACCGATTGTGGCTGGATCAGGAAGAATTGAAGCGAGTAAGTCACGCGGAGAAATCTCGACGTTTCCAACTTTCACTTTCTCTTTCTTATCCATTCCCAAGATATGAATAGTTTTGAGTGTCTCAATAAATTGAGCGCCCAATCCATACTTAAAGCGAACTTGCTTTGCCTTGACTTTCATTGGAATCAACACAACTTCTTCGTGTTCAACATTGACGCACTCGACTGGTCCGATACCTTCTGGGAAATCAAATGTTTCTAGTTCGCTAAACGGTTCAGTTGTGTACCAACCGCGACCTTCTTCAAAGATCAAAGGCGGGTTGAGACATTCTTCAATTGTTGTCCAAATAGAAAATGATGGAGCAAAATCAAAACCATCCACAGTTAAGTTCGATCCATCCATGACTGCCAAGTAATCAATGCGTGAGAAAAGTTCGTCGTGGGCATATCGAGCAAAGACATCGCTCATACCTGGTTCGATTCCCATACCTACAACTGCATAGATACCTGAATCTTTCCAATTCTTTTCGCGAGCAAATTGTTCGTCACCCAATTTGATTCCTGGTGTATTCATTGGATCTGTTGGATGCGGCTTTGACAGTGACATCGCCATATCCATGTAATTAACTTTTTCTTCCTCGCATGCAAGAAAGATTGGCATTACGAAACGCGGATCTACCGCGTTCACGACAATATCGGGAGCTGCTTTACGAATGAGAGCGCGAATATCGTTCACATCAGAGGCATCCACCTCCTCCGCAGAGAATCGTGGGTCATTTACCTTTGTTACGGCTGCTTGAGCTCGTGACAGACTGCGATCTGCAAGGACCATCGAGGTAATAAATGGTCTACGTGATGCGATATTTGCGATTGCACTGCCAACTCCGCCTGCGCCGATAACGAGCGCTTTCATGGGTGGCCTCTCATAGTTGTTCTAACGCACTTCGTGTAAGTGTGTTTAGGGAAGGTTAGCCGTACCGATAACCTTTGCCAAGCATCACGCACTAGTGATGATGCCCACGTCCCCGTAGCTCAGTGGATAGAGCAACCGCCTCCTAAGCGGTAGGTCGCAGGTTCAACTCCCGCCGGGGACACCAGTATCTATTTCACATTATGCGAATACAACTGTGCGCTGACCGACAATAAAGATTCGATCTTCTGCAAAACAACTGTGCGCTGACCGACAATAAAGATTCGATCTTCTGCAAATAACTTCACTGCGCGAGCAAGTACGCGACGTTCAATATCGCGGCCACGAGCAATCATTTCTTCAGGTGTTGCAGAGTGGTTAATGTGTGCGACGTCTTGTTCAATGATTGGACCTTCATCAAGATCAGCCGTCACAAAGTGTGCAGTTGCACCAATGATTTTTACACCGCGATCATGAGCTTGATGGTAAGGCTTGGCACCTTTAAATCCAGGTAAGAAAGAGTGATGGATGTTAATGATTTTGCCAGGCATGGCAGCACAGAATTCCTTTGAAAGAATCTGCATATAGCGAGCGAGAACAACAAAATCTATTTTCAGCTCAGCAATCTTTGCGAGCATTAATTTCTCTTGCTCGGCCTTATTCGCAGAGTTAACTGGGGTGTAAAGGAATGGAATTCCATGGGATTCAACGAGTGACTTCAGATCTTCGCGGTTTGAGATAACGAGTGGGATTTCGATCGGTAGTTCGCCGAGCTCAAGTAAGTACATCAAGTCGCGTAAGCAGTGGCTCTCTTTAGTAACAAGAACTAGCGCACGAGGCTTTTGATCAGTTGGACGAATATGAAGTGCAGGAGAGAATTTTCCAAGTCCTTCATTGAGGCTTTTTTGTGCAGCATCTAAACCTTGTGCTGTCTCAAAGCGGGTGCGCATAACGAAGGTATTTGTTGAGTTATCTGTAAATTGCTGGTTCTCAATAATGTTTCCGCCACAGCCCAAGACCGCGGTGGTCATCGCGTGAACGATTCCAGGCTGATCAGCACATTGCAGAGAAGCGATGAGATCCATGGTTAAAGAGTAAAGGAAACTAGTGGGTAATAGTAAATCGCTGCATCCACTTTGGGGCCCACCAGTTACGTTCTCCGAAGAGACGCATTAATGCAGGCACGAGAAGTGCACGAACAATTGTTGCATCGAGAATTACAGCGAGGGCAACACCAAAGCCCATCGATTTAATCGATGTAACACCACTCGTTACAAATGCTGCGAAGACCACTGCAAGGATGAGTGCGGCTGCTGTAATTATTCGAGCAGAACGTTGAAGTCCTGTTGCTACTGATTCAATATTTGATTTGCCCATTAGGTGCTCTTCGCGGATGCGAGAGAGTAGGAATAGTTCGTAGTCCATAGAAAGTCCGAACACAACGACGGCAATCAGAATAACGATGGATGTATCTAACGTTCCGGTAAGTGTGAATGATCCGACTAGCCATTGCAAGTGGCCATCAATGAATACCCAGGTGAGTACACCCATTGTTGCCGCGAGCGAAAGAACGTTTAGCAGAACTGCTTTGATAGGCAAGATGATTGATCCTGTAAATATAAATATCAATACAAATACGCTGAGTGCAATCCATCCGAGCGCCCATGGAAGAGTAGATGAAATACCATCTTGTGAGTCAGCGTAGTCAGCGGCAACGCCACCAATTAATGTGCCTGCAGGTGCTTTCACATCCCGAAGATCGTGAATTAACTGCTGTGCTGCAGGAGTTCTTGGCAGCATTGTTTGATAAGCAACTACTCGCACATCATTACCAATTACTTGCGCAGGGAGAACACTAAGAATTCCAGATACCTTTGAAAGTTTTTCAGAGTATGCAGCGATTTCATCTAGTTTTGAACTTCCGTCGAAAACGATGATTTCAACAGGATTTCCAGTCTGTCCCGGGAATCGCTGATCTTGTAGGGCAGTTGCAATTGCAGCTGGATTAGATGCAGGCAACATTCGTGAGTCACCTTGAGCAAACTTAATATTCTGCACGGGTGCAGCCATGATTCCCAAAACGATAAGTGAAAGGATTACAACTGCGGCTGGGCGCTTCATTACTAAGCGAGCCGTATCTGCCCAACGACCATCTTCTTTTGGAGTAATTGCAGATTTGCGTATGACACCCTTATCAATTTTGCTCCCAGCAATTGCCAGAATAGGTGGCAGACCAAAGATTGCACCCACTACAGCGAGTGCAACTACAGAAACACCCGCGTATCCAAATGATTTCAAGAATGGCAGTGGGAAGAATGTTAAGGAAACCATCGTCACAAGAACTGTTAAACCAGAATAGAAAACAGTCTTACCAGCAGTTCGCATCGTTGTAACTACAGCATCCTCGACGCTCTTTCCGTGATGAATCTCTTCACGGAAGCGATTGACCATAAGAAGGGCATAGTCGATTCCAAGTCCTAACCCCATGCCCGTTGTCAGGTTAAGTGCGTACACGCTGACATCGGTAAAAAGTGAAATGAGGTAAAGAACGAAGAAAGCTCCAAGAATCGCGGCAACGCCAACAATGAGTGGCATAGCAGAGGCAGCAAGTGCGCCAAATACAAAAGCAAGAAGGATAAAAGTAAGCGGGATGGAGATAAATTCAGCGAGTTTGAGATCCGAAGAAATCTTCTCTGTAATCGCATTTCCAACAACTCCGACACCACCGGCATAGAGAGTTAAACCATCAATTTTTCCGTCGTACTTTTTCTGGAAAATTGAACCAAGATCTTGGCTCTTGGGAGAGAACGCTTCGCCTTCGCCGTAGATAAGAACGTATGCCGCTTTTCCGTCACTTGATTTCAGTGTTGGTTCTCCGTTGGAACTCCAGAATGAGAGTGTCTTAGTGACACCTTCTTCTTTGCCCATCTTCGCCTCGAGCTCGAGTGCTTTGCGCGTGACTTCAGAATCAGTAACTTGAGTATCGCCAGAGTCGATTACTACGACCACTGAAGGATCTTCAACTTTTAATTCATCTCGGAGGTATTCATATACTTTGAATGAATCACTATTTGGGTCTGAGTATCCACCTGAATCAAGTCTGCTAAAAATCAATGAACCAACGGTTCCAGCCACCAAGATTCCGATGATAAAGAGTGCAACTGCGCTCTTTCGGCGGCGAACTAGAACATGACCAAGACGCTCAAACATAGATATAAGTATGTAGGATTACATTCTCAACTTCTAATTTGGGGCGGATGTGATTACGCATGAGTGATGTGTTTCCTGCAACAACTGACGATGAACGAGACCCACGTGAAGACCAAAAAGAAGATCGACGACGCGAGGAAGAAATAAAGGGGGATAAGCCCCCCCATCACGATTAAGAATTATTCGGAAGAAGCCGAGGGTTTTGATTCGGTAACAGCTGCAGGTTTTGCGACAGAATCTGTTTTATAAAAACCAGATCCTTTAAAAACTACACCAACAGATGAATACACCTTGCGAATTTCACCCTTGCACTCAGGGCACTCGGCCAGTGGTTCTTCAGAGAAACTCTGGAACGCCTCGAAGGCATGGTCGCAGGCGTTGCATAGGTATTGGTATGTAGGCAATGTGAGACCTTTCTCAAGAGGAGTATCTATGCCTAAGTCTAAAGAAGTGAGACGATAGGCGCGAATCCACCGGATTCATAAGCGCAAAGGAGATGTACGTAATGAAGCGAATCACGGCCGTCGCTCTGATAGCTGGGCTATTTCTGCTTAATCCAGTGGCTGTATTCGCAAACACTCTCGTATCTACTACTCCTGTCGCAGGTGAAACACTTCAAAGTGCGCCGAGTGCAATCACTATCACCACTGAAACCATTCTTATGGATGCCGGTAGCGAAGTTACTGTTACGGATCCGACTGGCGCTCGCGTAGATGACGGCGCACTTACTATCGATGCCGAGAGTGCTGTTATTGGGTTAAAACCTTTAGTGAAGACCGGCTTCTATACAGTCAACTATTCTTTACTTGCAGAAAATGATATTCCGCTTGTTGGAAGATTTACATTTAACTTTGCAGAACCAACTGTTGTTGCAACTGTAGCTCCAGAGCCAACTCAGAGTCAGGCCCCAACTTCCTCGGGAAATAATGCAGGCACGACTATTTTCGTTCTTGGGCTATTGCTTGCAGCACTTGTTGTCACAGTTGCTCTTGCACGATATGCCCGGAAGATTTTTAAGGAAAGATGAGTTTACTTACCACCGTAAATAAATTTCTTTTAATTCTCTCTTCATTTACCTCAATTGGAGTGCTCCTTTCCTTTGCATTTTTGCTCATTGAGAGTGAAGGCAAACTTCAAAATTCTGCAGAGAAGCTACGCAAGATTGGTTTTCTCTCGACGCTTATGTGGGCAGGAACCAGCCTGCTGCAAATCATTCTTACACTTGCCAACATTCTAGATTCAAAAATTTCTGGTGCTTTAGATGCAACTACCCTTAAGTCATTTGTACTTCAAATAGATTTAGGTAGGTTTCTGTTAGCCCAATTTATTATTGCCATCGTTATTGTTTTTGCAGTTACTTTTGTGCGAACAGCACTTCAATCAATCATCGCTTTGGGGCTCGCGCTTCTTGGATTGATTGCTCCTGTATTTCAAAGCCATTCAGCATCAGCAGGATCGCACTCACTCGCAATCGGATCACTCATTGTCCACGTAATTGCCTTGGCGCTATGGGTAGGTGGCGTACTTGCAGTTACTTTTCTTTCTACCCACGATAAAGATGCTGCACTTGCACGTTTTAGTCAGCTTGCTTTATGGGCTGCCATCGCAGTTGTTGCCAGTGGAATTGCCAACGCTTGGTCAAGACTGAACTTTTCCGAAGCATGGAATACGGAGTATGCCTCAATAGTTTTAGCAAAATCCATCCTTACTTCAGTTCTCATTGTGATTGGTTATTTCAACCGTAAGCACCTAAAGAATGCACAAGGCTCACGCACTAGATTCGTTATTCAACTAATTGCAGGCGAAGCTTTAGTGATGATTTCTATTGTCTTACTTGGTAGCTGGTTATCAAATACTCAACCACCAACTCGTGCGGAAGTTGCAATTGATCCAGCAACATCAATTGTTGGACTCTCTGCGCCAGCGGCACCAACACTTGCTCGCATACTCACGGCATATAACCCAGATGCGCTCGTGATTGCCCTACTTGTCACCTTTGTGTCTCTGTACATTAAAGGCGTTGCAGTTCTGAAAAAGCGTGGTGATGCCTGGCCTGTCGGTAGAACAATTGCCTTTGCACTTGGGATCGCATCAATTGATTTGGCTACCAGTGGTGGCTTGGGCGTTTACGCACTTTTCTCTTTCCAGTATCACATGATTGCTCACATGATTCTTGGAATGGTTGCACCAATCGGTTTGGTACTTGGTGCGCCAATAACTTTGGCACTTCGGACACTGCCACAAGGAAGAACTCCAACAGAACGCGGCGTTCGTGGCTCATTACTTGCACTTTTGCATTCAAGGTATTCAGTGATTCTTACAAATCCAGTTGTGGCATTAGCCTTATTTGATGGCTCTTTGTTCGTTCTCTATTTCACAAATCTATTTGGAAACTTAATGCAGAGTCATGTGGGCCACTTATTTATGAATGTGCACTTCTTACTTGCAGGTTTTCTTTTCTTCCACGTAATTATTGGAATAGATCCAAATCCACGTCGAATTCCACATTTGGTTCGAATTGTGATGCTCTTTGCTGCAATGAGCATTCATGCATTCTTTGCAATCGCACTGCTATCAACGTCAACGTTGATTGATAACGGCTACTACCAAACCATTAAAACTCCGTGGGTTACAGATTTGTTAGCAGACCAGCATGCAGCTGGATCAATTGCGTGGGCAATGGGTGAAGTCCCTATCATTTTGGCTCTCACCGCGACTTTTATTCAGTGGATGCGCGATGATTCTCGCGAAGCCAAGCGCATCGACCGTAATGAATCCCGAAAAGCGGCCATGGGTGAACCTGATGAGCTTGCTGATTACAATAATTATCTGAGTAAGTTGCAACAGCGCGATGAGAAAGAAGGAAGACAATGAGTCTTGAGGATGTTTTTACGCTCCCTTCAGAGTACAACGACCTTCGCGACAGCTTGCGCGCACTTGCTGATAAAGAAATCGCACCCTTTGCACATGCAGTTGATGAAGAGCACCGATACCCACAAGAGGCACATAACGCGCTAGTGAAAGCAGGACTGTTTGCAGCGCACGTACCTACAGAATTTGGTGGCGATGGTGCAGATGCACTTGCAACGTGCATCATTATTGAAGAAGTAGCGCGTGTATGTGCATCTTCTTCACTCATTCCCGCAGTAAACAAATTAGGTTCACTTCCTCTAATCCTGGGTGGAAATAAGGAGCAGAAAGAACGTTGGCTTCGCCCTCTTGCTCAAGGTAAAGGTTTCTCTTACTGCCTCTCTGAATCAGAGGCGGGTTCAGATGCATCTGCACTGAAAACTAAAGCTGAACGCAAAGGCGATGGCTGGGTAATCAATGGCAGCAAGAAGTGGATTTCAAATGCAGGTGAATCCGAGTTTTATACAGTCATTGCACAAACAGATCCTTCCCTGGGATCAAAAGGAATAACAGCTTTTGTTCTTGAAAAATCAGATTCCGGAGTTTCATTTGGGAGTCCAGAAAAGAAGATGGGCTTTCGTGGTTCACCGACTCGTGAAGTTTATTTCGACAATGTAGAAATCTCTGACGATCGCAGAATCAGCGAAGTCGGAAAAGGCTTCGCATTGGCGATGGACACACTTGATCACACTCGTATCACGATTGCAGCACAAGCACTTGGAATCGCACAGGGAGCTTTTGAAGTAGCAAAAAAGTATTCGCACGAACGTAAGCAATTTGGGAAAGAGATTTTTGACTTCCAGGGTGTGCAATTTATGTTAGCTGATATGGCAATTAGCATTGAAGCAGCACGCCAACTTACATATGCCGCCGCTGCAAAGAGTGAACGTGGCGATAAAGATCTACGATTCTTCTCTGCAGCGAGCAAAACATACGCAACTGATGTCGCTATGCAAGTAACCACCGATGCTGTGCAGGTTCTTGGTGGCTACGGGTATGTATCTGATTATCCAGTTGAGCGAATGATGCGAGATGCGAAACTAACTCAGATTTATGAAGGCACTAATCAGATTCAACGCATCGTGATAGCGCGTAACCTTCCTTAATTTGCACTAATCAATTCTTAAAACGAATAACTAAATCGGGTGTAGCCGCTGCATTCAGTGGAATATCCCAAACCTCTCTCGGTAAATCTTCGCTAGAAATTTCATCGGGGTGAATCAGTCCAATTGACCACGCATGCAATTGTGGAAGAGCCCGGTCGTAATAGCCGCCGCCTTGTCCAAGTCTGTATCCACTTCTATCTATTCGAAGTGCGGGGACAATCACACAATCAATAGTGGAAAGATCAGAGATGGGGTTGCCGGTGGGTTCTTTTATTTTTTTCTTAAGTGAAAGTGATTCAAGTGTTCCATCCCACGCAACCCACTCAAGTCCGTCCTCATTAATTCTAGGAAGAACAAGAGTTTTCTTTTTGTGAATTAAAGTGGCATTGAGTAATGACGTATCCGGTTCGTGGTCATAAGAAATGTAACTAGCGATTACTCGGGCGTTAACTAATTCGGGTGCGTCTGCAAGAAATTCAAAAGAGTGTTCTAAGTAACGTTCTGTGCGCTCACGACGATACCGGGTGCGAAGTTCAGCTTTTTCGTTGCTGCTACCCATTGAAATCCCCTAGAAATTAGCGTCGTACAAGTAAGGTTAGCGATTATGTCAGAACGTGCGCGTGTAGATGAAGTATTGACCTCACTCTTAGAACTTTGCCGCCCGCTCGAACCTTTTGATATGCCATTACTCGACGCCCATGATGCAACTCTCGCTGAAGATGTTTATGCAGGCGAACGATTGGTGATGAAAGCTGGAAGCCGGATTCGCTCAACTCAAATTGGTCTTGCAGCCTCTATCGGACTCGATCACTTACCTACACGTCCACATCCACGCGTAGTTGTTATCTCTGCCGGGCCAGATCTCGTCGAACCTGGCATTCCGCTCAAACCTGAAGAAGAGTACGAAACTAATTCGTGGCTGCTAACTACTGCGGTACGCGAAGTTGGCGCGGTTGCATATCGCGTTCACTCAATTCCTGATGATGAGAATCAACTTCAAAGTGTGATTGAAGATCAACTTGTGCGCGCAGACCTCATTATTATCAGCGGTGAGCGTCATGATGATTCCTTTGATTTGATTACTAGAACTCTCGAAAAAATGGGAGAGATTAAGACCGTTGAAATTTCAATTGAATCAAGTGGAAGACATAATTTTGGAACTATAGGTCCCGACAAGACTCCGGTAGTTACGCTTCCTGGAGACCCAATCGCTGCCTATATTTCATTTGAGTTGTTGGTTCGCCCAATGATTCGCACGATGTTAGGTACTGCAACAATTCACCGCCCATCTGTAAAGGCAAAACTTGAGAAAGCGGTAACTTCAAAGAGCGGGGTTCGCTCTTATGTACGAGCAATACTGAGTGAGGATGGAAAATCTGTCACTCCACTGAGTTCCCAAGATGAGCAAGCAACCCTTTCAGATGCTAATTCACTCATTGCTGTTGGAGAGAACGATACAAAGCTTGCAGCTGGCGAAGTCGTCACCGTTGTAGTCCTAGAGCGTCGCTATATTTAAGGCGCACTAGATGTCGCCAACTGTGTTACTTGGAACAGAAATAATCTTGCGCCCTATGCGCTATCGAGATCGCAAGAAATGGAATCGAGTTCGCGTAGAAAATAGGGAGTGGCTCACACCGTGGGAGGCAACGCTTCCCACGATTCCAGTTGGAAATCCGGCCCACGAAAGCGGAGACCCTCGGCCTACTTTTTTCGAAATGGTTGGAAACCTCAAGCAAGAGGCGAAAGCTGGTCGCTCGTACTCATTTCTTATCTGGAAAGATGCAAATCTCGTTGGCCAAATCACGATGGGCGGCGTTATGTTCGGGGCGATGCGCGGGGCGCATATCGGGTATTGGATTGATCGCAATTTTGCTAATCGTGGGTATACAACTGAGGCGGTAAAACTCGTCTCTGAGTTTGGATTTCATCAACTTGGGCTGCACAGAATTGAAATAAATATTCGCCCAGAAAATGATGCATCATGCAGAGTTGCTGAAAAGGCCGGTTTTGAATTTGAAGGCTTCAGAAAAGGCTATTTACATATCGATGGGGCTTGGCGAGACCATAAGTGTTTTGTAAAGACCAATGAATTAATTCAGTAAACCCCCCTTGAAATCCACAAGTAATTAGTGCTCGCCCTCTAACCTTGACCCATCATGGCTTCAGGAATTATCTATCTAGCGATTATTGGCATGTGGGTTGCCTATTTTCTGCCTCGCTGGGTACATAACAAAAATGAATTCTCAGGAAAAAGCGTCGAGAGATATAAAAGTGCGCTTCGGGTTGTAGCAAGCAGTACACCCGGTGCAAATGTTGGTACTGGTGTTATCTACACAGATGTTGATCGTGCAGGACGTGTTGCACAACAACTTATGCGTCGTCGAATTATCTTCGCAATCATTTTTATTTCATTCATTCTCACAACGGTAGGTGCAATTATGCAAACAATCGCTTATGCAGCTGTTGCAATTCCTGTAACTGCGCTACTTCTATACATCGCACATGTGCGGCGACAGTCGAACAGCGAAAAGATTCAACGTCGACGTGTTGATCAACTACATAAGACGACTGAAGGTATTTCACACACCAATCTCTCTGAAGTTCTCACGACCAAAAATTCTGAAGCTCGCGTCAATAATGATCACTGGATTCCGTTTGCAGAACGAGAACTCACTGGCGTAACTCTTCTTCCTAAAGGAACTGCGCAAGCACGATCAGAGTGGCAACCAAATGACATTCCGGTTCCAACGTATGTCAACGCTCCTAAAGCCGTTGCATCAAAGAGAGTTATTGATTTAACTGAACCCGGTAGATGGACAGAGGAACAAGAGCGTCTGGAACGCGAAGCACTTGCAGCGGCTGCACCATCACGCGATGAAATCTTTGACCAGCAACTTGCAGATGAAGCTGTTCAACGACTTCGCGATATGCGCGCAGCAAACGAGTAACTAGCTAATTAAATCCAGCTTGGGAACCACATTCTGTTCTGCCATGCCTCGTAGGTAATGACTTCACCCAAATAAATGGGTAAGAAGTAGACGAAGTTTAAGAAAAGCAGAATAAAGAGTGCGCCAAGCACTATCTCCCCGCTTCTTTTAAAGGTACTAAGAACCATCCGTGCAGCGAATACGAGCGCCAAGATTAAGAATGGCTCAAAGATAATTGAATAGAAGTTAAAGACCGTTCTCTGTTGGAAGAAGAACCACGGTAAATAACCAGCGCACATTCCAGCAATGATGATGGTCTTTGCGGGATCTACTTGTTTCTGCACGAGTGCACGAATCCACATACCGAGAACAAATGCGAGTGCAATTGTTCCAAGCCACCACAACAGCGGCGTTCCTAGCGCTATAACTTCTTGAGAACAAGAATCTGCACCGCATCCTTGCGGTGATTTGTAGTAGAAAGAAGTTGGTCTACCCATGATCAACCAACTCCAGGGATTTGCAGCGTAATTATGTTTCTCAGTTAATCCAGTATGAAAATTAAGCATCTGCTGGTGATAAGTGATAAATGAAGAGAAAGTGCTAGAAGATAAATCTCGCGCCCACCCACGGTTACTGGCAAACCAACCAGTCCACGAAGTGATGTAGACAGCGATAGGAATGAAACCAAATTGTAAGAATCGCTCAATAGTTGGACGAATCAAATTCTTTCCAGTGTGATGTGTGAACGCTCTATATAAAGCAATCCCACCAAATACAAAGATAAAATAGATTGCACTCCATTTGGTCGCCATGGCCAATCCCAGTGCAAATCCTGTCAGCCAGTAATTTCTTGAAAGAAAGAAATAGGTAGCAATCAAAATGAAGAATGTAAGAAAGTTATCTAACAGTGCAGTACGAGAATGGACCAGTGCTAATCCATCGATAGCCATAAGAGCACTAGCTAACCCAGTCAAAAGTGAATCTCTAAAGAGCTTATGCGCGATAAGTGCAATCAATAGAATCATGAGTGAACCTACTAGTGCAGTCGTAAATCGCCATCCAAAGGAGTCGTCACCAAAAACTTTTATACCTGCAGCAATCATCCATTTACCTAGTGGTGGATGAACTACAAATTCTGATTGTGCACCTGATACTTCTACCCCGTACTTCAATAGATCGCGAGCACCATCTACGTAATACACCTCGTCGAAGATGAGAGTCTTAATTGAGCCGAGATTGTTTAATCTGAGCAAGAAAGAGATAGTCGCAATTGCAATGGGAGCGATCGCAGCAATCATGCGTAAAGAATATGGGAGTATTCGCATATGGCCCTAGTTCTCGCAGCGACTCCGCTGGGAAATCCTCTTGATGCGAGCTCTCGCCTCAAGCGGGCAATTGAATCTGCAGACATTATTGCAGCAGAAGATTCACGACGGTTTCATCGACTTGCATCTGATTTAGAAGTAACTTTTACTGCGCGCATCATTTCTTTCTTTGAAGGAAATGAAACAGATCGCACTCAAGAAATATTGAAGCTATTACGTGCAGGTAAGGAAGTTCTAGTAGTTACAGATGCAGGTATGCCAACAATTAGCGATCCAGGATTTCGGTTGATGCGAGATGCGATTGCAGAGAAAATTCAGACTGTCGTAATTCCAGGACCCAGCGCACCAACCATGGCGATTGCACTCTCGGGATTACCCACAGATAGATTTACTTTTGAAGGATTTGCGCCGCGGTCACAAGGAGCACGCAAAGCTTTTTTCGAAAAACTAAGATTTGAAGAACGAACGATGGTTATTTTTGAAGCGCCACATCGACTCCAAGAATCCCTTGAAGATGCTGCTTCGGTATTGGGCCTTGATAGAGCAGGCGCTATCTGTCGAGAAATGACAAAGACGTACGAGGAAACTATTCGGGGCACTCTGGCAGAACTTATTGATTGGGCATCACATAAAGAAGTTCTTGGCGAAATCACTTTGGTACTTGCTGGCGTTTCACCCGGCGCTGAAGGAAAGACATCCGAGGATGCAGTATCGCGAGTCCGTGAATATGAGGCCGCAGGCATGGATCGCAAAGGTGCAATTGCAACCGTTGCCGAAGAATTTGGGATTCCAAAGAAGATCGTTTATGCAGCCGTAGTCGATGCGAATAAGATGAGCAGATGAAGTCTTTCTACCTGACTACGCCTATTTACTATGTAAATGATGCGCCACATATTGGCCATGCATATACAACGGTTGCAGGCGATGTACTTACTCGTTGGCATCGCCAGCGCGGAGAATCAGTCTGGTTTCTTACAGGAACAGACGAGCATGGTCAGAAAGTTATGCGCACTGCAGAACAGAATAACGTTGCGCCGCAAGCATGGGTAGATAAGCTCGTTGCAGATGCGTGGAAACCAAACTGGACTGCGTTAAATATCGCAAACGATGATTTTATTCGCACAACTGAAACACGTCACACAGAACGAGTTCAAAAGTTTTTGCAGTCGCTCAAGGATTCTGGCCATATCTATGCCGGTAAATATGAAGGCCCTTACTGCGTTGGGTGCGAAGAATTTAAACTTCCTGGTGATCTCATTGACGCAGATGGAGAAAAACTCTGCCCAATTCATAGCAAGCCAATTGAACTAGTAAATGAAAATAACTGGTTCTTTAAACTCTCCGAATTCACGCAACCATTACTTGATCACTATAAGAACAACCCAGAAGCGTGCCAACCCGAATCTGCGCGAAATGAGGTTGTTTCATTCTTAGAAGGTGGAGTTTCGGATTTATCAATTTCTCGCTCTACTTTTGATTGGGGTATTCCGGTTCCTTGGGATACCGATCAAGTTGTCTATGTTTGGTTTGATGCGCTACTTAATTATGCGACCGCAGTTGGCCTTACAGATGCACCAGATTCTGAAGGTGGAAAGAAGTTTGCAGCTACATGGCCTGCTGATGTGCACCTCGTCGGAAAAGATATTTTGCGCTTTCACGCAGTTATTTGGCCAGCCATGCTTATGGCTGCTGGTGTAGATATTCCAAAGAAAGTTTTTGCGCACGGATGGTTACTTGTTGGCGGCGAGAAGATGAGTAAATCTAAACTCACCGGAATTGCGCCATCAGATATCACGGATCATTTTGGGGTCGATGCATTTAGGTATTACTTCCTGCGCGCGATTCCTTTTGGTAGCGACGGATCTTTCTCGTGGGAAGATATGAGCGCTCGTTACACATCAGAGCTGGCAAATGATTTTGGAAATCTTGCTTCACGACTTGCTGCCATGATTGAAAAGTATTGCGAAGGGAAAATCCCAGCAGTTGCAGAAGATTCTGTGCTATCGGCCGCTCTTTCAGAGACAGTTGCGAAAGCAGATTCTGCAATGGTGGCACTTGATTTCCAAGGCGGAATCAATGCAGTGATGGATTTCTGCAAGCGAGTCAATGGTTTTGTAACCGAAAAGCAGCCGTGGATTCTTGCCAAAGATCCTGCAAATCAAGCAGAACTTGAAGCTGTTCTCTACAACACCGCCGAGTCACTACGCGCACTTGCTGTGTTGCTTCACCCAGTAATGCCAGCAACAACTGAAATTTTATGGCAATCACTTGGCGCACAAGCTGTACTAGGAGATATCTCTAAGCAAACCATTTCGAACGTTGCCAAATGGGGACAACTTCCACAAGGTGCAACGGTGACAAAGACACCAGTACTTTTCCCACGGTTAGAAGTAAAAGAGTAATTATTTATGGCTGATCGCCACAACCGCGATATCGAACGCGAGCTCGCGCCGCATCCGCAACCACTTCCTGTCCCTACAGTTGATGCACATGCGCATATTGAAATAGTTACAGATGCAGCACCGGATTCAATAGAGGTGCGCAAAGTTTTAGATGATGCAAAATCTGTCAACGTAGATCGCATAGTTCAAGTTGGGTATTCAGCTGAACAATCACAGTGGTGCGTAGATATGGCAAATGCTTTTCCAGGTCGAGTTCTGGCTGCAGTCGCTCTGCATCCAAATGAGGCACCTGTTGTGCAAGATATGCAAGCAGATTGGGCGATTATTGAAAAGTTAGCGCAGGAACCGCGAGTGCGTGCAATTGGCGAGACTGGCTTAGATTATTTCCGTACACCACCTGAGTTACGCAAGCGTCAACAAGAATCTTTCAAATGGCATATTGATTTAGCAAAGCGAGCCAATAAAGCCTTAGTGATTCATGATCGCGATTCTCATGACGACGTTCTTTCAGTGTTGCTTGAAGTTGGTGCACCAGAAAAGACCGTCTTCCATTGTTTCTCTGGTGATGTCCAAATGGCCAAGACATGTATTGATCGTGGTTACACACTCTCTTTCGCTGGAACACTTACCTTTAAGAATGCACCCGCTCTGCGTGAAGCGGTAAAGCTTGTTCCACACGATCAATTATTGGTCGAAACAGATTCGCCATTTTTGGCACCCGCTCCTCATCGCGGGGCGCTTAATACCCCGGCCCAGATAGCAAATATCGTTCGCGCAATGGCGGCAGAACGCAATGAAGATGTCGCAGAGCTTGCCACTGCATTGTCAGTAAATGCAGAGCGAATTTTCGGTTCATTCGCATGACGTTATTGGGAGCTGCAGAGATTCGCGAACTAGCGGCCGCACTTGATTTAAAGCCATCGAAATCACTAGGCCAAAACTTTGTCTATGATGCGAATACCTGTCGGAAAATCGTTCGCATTGCAGGCCTTACTCCTGATGATGTCGCACTCGAGATTGGCCCAGGTCTTGGATCTCTCACGCTTGCAATGCTGGAAGAGGCTCGAGAAGTAATTGCTGTTGAGATTGATTCTCGATTGGCGACACAACTTCCAATTACTGCAAAAAAGCATTCAGATAGTTCAGAGAAATTAACTGTGGTTAATCAAGATGCTTTAACACTTAAGAATCTTCCGCTGGAACCCACAGTGCTAATTGCGAATCTTCCTTACAACGTTTCAGTTCCGGTATTTCTTCACCTTCTTGAAATATTTCCAACGCTTCGTAGTGGTGTCGTAATGGTTCAGGCAGAAGTGGCTGATCGACTTGCCGGGAAACCGAACTCGAAAGAGTATGGAATCCCTAGTGTGAAAGCTGCATGGTGGGTAGATGTCTCTAGTGCGGGATCGGTTTCGCGATCGATATTTTGGCCACAGCCGAATGTTGATTCAAAATTAGTAAGTTTTGTCAGAAGACCAACGCCGGGTGATGAAGTCCTGCGCAAGAAAGTTTTCGCAATTATTGATCTTGCTTTTGCGCAACGTAGAAAGATGTTGCGATCTGCGCTTTCTTCGATGTATGGCGGTTCTTCGGCAGCAGAAGAGGTTTTATCAGCTGCAGGGATTGACCCAACACTTCGCGGTGAAGCACTTGATATTCGTTCCTTCTGCGCTATTGCAAAACAAGGGTAGAGTTTTATCGTGGCCAGTAATTCAGTAACCGTGCGTGTACCCGCGAAGGTGAATTTGCAGTTATCGGTGGGGCCGCGCGAGCCAGATGGGTTTCATAATTTAGTCTCGGTTTTCCAGGCGATATCTATTTTTGATGATGTAACCATTACAAAGAAGAGTCCTGGGCATGGGATATCAATTTCAATTACGGGCGAGCACACACATGGAGTTCCTGAAGATACTTCGAATTTAGCTGTTAAAGCAGTTGCTTTAGTGGGTTCAAAGTTTGATTTCGACGTTGATGTTCATATTGATGTGAAGAAATCGATTCCCGTTGCAGGTGGAATGGCTGGAGGAAGTGCCGATGCCGCAGCAGCTCTTGTTGCAATGGATTCACTTTTCAATCTTGATATGTCACGAGAAGATTTACACGCACTAGGTTCAGAGCTCGGAAGCGATGTTCCTTTTATGATTTCTGGTGGAACTGCCATTGGCCAAGGTCGTGGAGATCAATTAACTGCAGCTCTTTCAAGAGGTACGTATCACTGGGTGCTTGCACTTTCTAGCGTTGGCCTATCTACACCGGCTGTTTATTCAGAGTGCGATCGAATGCGTGCAGAATTGGAAATTGCACCGCCGGCTGTCTCTGATCAGTTAATGCAATCGCTTTTAGCGGCTGATGCCGATGCAGTTGGTCGCGCACTAGTTAATGACTTACAGAACGCTGCATGTTCGCTGCGTCCAGCGCTGAGCTTGGTACTTGAAGTTGGCCGAGATTATGGCGCACTTGGTGCAATAGTTTCAGGGTCAGGACCAACCGTTGCATTCTTGGTTGCAGATGAAGATGCAGGTTTGGATTTAGCTGTAGCGCTTACTGCAAGTGGTGTTGTCGGTAGCGTCGCACGTGCGCATGGACCCGTGCAAGGAGCAAAAGTTATTTAATCTGAATTTGAATCAAATTCAGTGACAAGAGTGCTCAATAGTGCAGCTAGTTGTTCCTTATCTTTTGAAGATAAATCTCGTAATAATTCTCGTTCATTCTCAAGTAAATCTTCCATCGCCGCATCGACTGCGCGGATTCCAGATTTTGTCAGAGTCACTAATGACCCGCGACCGTCGTTTGGATCTGATTCTCGGGTGATTAAGTGCAATTCTTCAAGTCTGTCTAAACGATTTGTCATAGTTCCACTTGTCACCATTGTTTCTTGCATTAATTGCCCAGGTGATAATTGATATGGCGCACCTGCTCTACGAAGAGCAGCTAAAACATCGAAGCCCCAATTTTCAAGATCACCAAATGCATCTCGGCGGGCAATATCCAGATGGCGTGCAATGCGGGTAATGCGGCTGAGTACATAGAGGGGGGAGAGGTCTAAATCCGGACGTTCGCGCTTCCATGCCGCAACGAGGCGGTCTACTTCATCGCGTTGGTTCATAAGAAGTGAGTTTAGTGGTCGCGAGCACTACCGAATATAAGGGAGAATATAGGTTCCGCCATTGTGTAGTGGCTAGCACATGGGCCTTTGAAGCCCAGGGTCCAGGATCGATACCTGGTGGCGGAGCCATTTATGGCTCAGCAGATAAAACTGTCGGAGCAACTACACTTAGCGCATGGGCCTTGAAACCGTAGTGATACTCGCTGCGGGAGAAGGAACGCGTATGAAGTCTTCTACGCCAAAAGTTCTTCATTCCATTTCTGGTCGCACACTCTTAGGTCACGTTTTACATGCCGTTGACTCATTGTCGGCCAAGCAAGTTCGTGTGGTCGTCGGTGCGGGGCGCGAACAAGTTGAAGCACACATCGCAGAGATTGCACCGCACGCAGTAACGATTTTTCAAGAGAAGCGTGGCGGAACAGGGCATGCAACTCAGTTAGCACTCGATGGATTAAAAGCTAAAGGAACAATCTTGGTTTTAGCAGGCGATACTCCAATGCTTACCTCGGCCTCGCTTTCGCAGTTACTTGAACACCACTCATCTGGTGGATTTGTTGCTTCGGTGCTGACTGCAGAACATCCAGACCCAACAGGGTATGGACGCATCATTCGCGGGGATGGTGATCTACTTATTCGTATTGTTGAAGAACGCGATGCAGATGAAATCCAGAAAGATATCTATGAAGTTAATTCAGGTGTCTATGCATTTGATGCTGAAAAACTTGCTGGGGCGATTGGAAAGCTCAAGGCCAATAATTCACAAGGCGAGCTCTACTTGACCGATGTGATTGAAATTCTGCGCAATGATGGTGGAAAGATCTCAGCAATACTAGTCGAAGATTTCATCGAAATTCTTGGAGTCAATGACCGAGTTCAATTAGCTGAATCAGCAGCACTACTCCGTGATCGCATTAATGAAGATTTGATGCGCGAAGGTGTAACGATTGTTGATCCGCTCAGCACATGGGTTGATTCAACTGCCAGAGTTGAAAAAGACGTTGTATTGATGCCAGGCACTGCGATTAGCGGACGCACGACAGTCGCATCGGGCGCCGTCATTGGACCGCGTACAACTCTGCACGATTGCACAGTCGGCACCGGTGCTCGCGTGCTGGAATCACATTGCACCGACTCGATCATTGGTGATTTAGCAAATGTTGGTCCATTTACTTTCTTACGTCCCGGAACAAAAATGCTCACCGGTTCTAAAGCTGGCGCATATGTTGAAATGAAAAACGCGACACTTGGCGAAGGCTCTAAAGTCCCACATCTTTCCTATGTTGGTGACGCGGTTATCGGCGAAGGCAGCAATATCGGGGCGGCAACTGTTTTTGTTAACTATGACGGCGTAGAAAAGCATTACACCGTAGTTGGAGATCACGTCCGCATTGGAAGCGATTCGATGTTGATTGCGCCAGTAACAATTGGCGACGGTGCATATACAGCGGCCGGATCAGTAATTACCGAAGATGTTCCGGCCGGCGCGATGGGTGTTGGCCGAGCAAAGCAGAGAAATGTAATAGGTTGGGTTCTGCGTAAGCGCCCTGGTACAAAATCTGCTGAGGCGGCTTCGCGCCACAGTAGCGACGAGCAGAAAGGCTAACTTCCTTGAGCGAAATCCGATTGTCCTCAGAGAAAAAACTTCGTCTTTTTTCAGGCCGCGGATTCCCAGAGTTATCAGAGCAAGTTGCCACCGAGTTAGGTATCCCACTTACACCTACTTCTGCATACGACTTTGCCAATGGTGAAATTTTCGTTCGCTTTGAAGAATCAGTTCGTGGTTGCGATGCATTTGTGATTCAGTCACACTCGACTCCAATCAATAAACAAATCATGGAACAACTCATCATGATTGATGCCCTTAAGCGTGCATCAGCAAAGCGCATCACTGTTGTTGCACCTTTTTATGCATATGCGCGCCAGGATAAGAAGAGCCGCGGTCGCGAACCGATTACAGCCCGACTCATGGCGGATCTTTTTAAAACAGCTGGCGCTGATCGACTGATGGTTGTCGATCTTCACACTTCGCAGATTCAAGGATTCTTCGATGGTCCAGTAGATCATTTGTTCGCACTACCAATGCTGGCAAATTATGTTGGAAGCAAAGTAGATCGTTCAATGCTGACAATCGTTTCTCCAGACTCAGGTCGAGTACGAGTTGCAGAGCGTTGGTCCGAATTACTTGGCGGATGTCCAATTGCATTTATTCATAAGACACGTGACCCACTTGTTCCTAATGAAGCCGTTGTAGGAAAAGTTGTCGGAGATGTTACGGGGCGCACATGCGTTGTAATCGATGACATGATCGATACTGCAGGAACAATTACAAAAGCAGTAGATGCGCTATTTGAAGGCGGCGCAAAAGATGTCATCGTCGCGGCAACTCACGCAGTATTTTCAGGTCCAGCCGTAGAGCGCCTAAAGGGTTCTCGCGCAGTTGAGATAGTTGTTACAGACTCACTTCCGCTCTCTGAGGACCAGAAATTCGACAAACTGACTGTGCTCTCAATCGCCCCCCTCCTGGCTCGCGCTATCCGCGAAGTCTTCGAAGATGGCTCAGTAACTAGCCTTTTTGACGGACACAGCTAAGTCACGCTAATCTTCACCCGTTCCGGCGAGGGTGAAATTTATCCGTGATCGACGGCGTAGGTATCAACTCCTGCTGGAACTTCGCTTCATAAAGAAGTTCATTGAAAGCAACTAAAGAAATTATTAGGGGAGTTTTAACATGGCAGAAGTATCAATCAAGGGAACATCACGTACCGAATTCGGTAAGGGTGCATCACGTCGCGCACGCGTTGCAGGTCTAGTTCCAGCTGTTGTTTATGGCCATGGAGAAAAGCCACTTCACATCACGCTTCCAGCTCGCGAACTTGGCGTTGCTTTGAAGGAATCAAACGTTCTTCTCAACATCGATATCGATGGAAAGATTGAGCTCACACTTCCTAAGTCAATTGTTCGCCATCCACTCAAGCAAATCCTTGAGCACGTTGACCTCGTACTTGTACGTCGCGGCGAGAAGGTAACTGTTGCTGTTCCTGTTCACACTGAAGGAAAGCACGATCCAGACGGAATTCTTGAGCACCAGCACAACACAATCGAAATCGAAGCAGAGGCAACTTCTATTCCTAAGTTCCTCGTTGTCGATATCGAAGGCATGGCTTCAGGTACATCTAAGTACGCATCAGATGTTGTTCTTCCAGCAGGAATAACTCTTATAAGCCCAGCAAACACAATCATCGTTCACTTGTCAGAGCGTTCAACTGTGGTTGAAGAAGTTCCAGTTGTAGCACCTGTTGCAGATGCTGCGGCGGCACCAGCTGCTGATGCAGAGAAGAAGGACGCTTAACACTTAGACTTTCCATTATGACGTGGTTGGTAGTGGGGCTCGGAAACCCGGGCGATGAATACGCTGCCACCCGTCACAATGTAGGTCAGATGGTCATCGATCATCTGTTAAAGCGTCATAGCGTAAAACTCTCTTCACATAAATCTCGTTGCGATATCGCTGCATATAAATTAGGTGTTGGCATTGATGCCCACTCAATAATTTTGGCAAAGTCGAAAAGTTATATGAATGAAACAGGCGGGCCCGTAAAGGCGCTCGCCTCTTTCTATTCAGTCGAACCTACAAAAATAATTGTTTTACATGACGAATTAGATATTCCATATGCCGCTATTCGCGCGAAAGTTGCTGGTGGTGACAATGGCCATAATGGATTGAAATCACTGACATCATCATTTGGAACTCCAGATTACTTCCGTGTGCGCCTTGGAATTGGCCGCCCAATGGGTGAGCAAGATCCTGGTGATTTCGTGCTCAAGCAATTTAGCAAAGAAGAGAAGAAGGAACTCGCTCTCTTTATTGATCGCGGTGCAGACTGCGTTGAATTTCTTATTGAAAAAGGGCTTGATTTAACTCAGAGTAAATTCAATAGTTGACACCGAGTAAGTCACGCACTGTCTGCGCAATTCCTCGCTGAATAACCAAATCCCATTCAATCCTAATCATTTCCGGCTCAATAAGATTGATATTCGTTCTTGTTGTTGCATGGAGTTCGTATGGAACTTTTCCTAATAATCCTGTCGCAACATACCCACCGTATTGGCCTCCACCGTTTCCATTGACCAGAACTATTGGATTTTGCAGATTTTCTACAAAGGTGTTTGCGAGTAGAGCAGCCAACTTATCTCTTTGATCTGGTGACAATTCCTCGGTGGAGATCTTTCTTTTCCATGCATAGCTTCCGGTGCTTACTCCACTTAAAATGAATAGATGTTCCTCAATCTCTCCAATCGAGATTGAGTATTGCTTGGCTAATTTCGATGCCAATTCCAAGTAATCCATATATTGCTTGGAGGTCAGAACAGGTGATTTACCAACTGACATATCAAGATCGCTTAATATGTTAAAAATTCGGCGATCGAATATTAGAGGCTGGACCTCGTTCTCTGAGTTTGAAAAAAAGTAGAGCAATTTCGTACCAAAAGATGTAGAAAGATGCTTTGGACCAGAAATGACCAAAGACTCGTAAGCGTTCAATATTTGATTCTGATTTAGAAATGAGATCGATTGCAGGAGCGAATCACTAAAATTAAGCTGCTCCATAATTAGTCTAGTTCGGGCAGGTCCGCGTGCATCGCCTGAATAACCCCACACCATCACAATTAGAAATGCAAAATCAATTTGTCCTTCTAAAATCGAGCGTTGTGCAATTTCACGCACGGAGTTTCTGTCCAAAAAATTAAGGGTTTCACGGGTCCAGATCCGTAATGGTTTTTCAAATTCAGGAAATTCTTCAATCCATCTATCAAAATCTGCAAATTCTTTTCCTTGTGGGGACACACCAAGAATTTTTTGTTCTTCTATAAGGCACTCAAAGTCTTTGAGTAGAGCGGCTTTCACAAATCCGACCTTAACGTATCAACCTGTATTACGAAGGCCTGCTGCAACTCCGTTAATAGTCAAGAGAAGTGCGCGAATCAAGGTTGGATCCGCTTTCTCACCTTGAGCGCGGACTCGATCAAGCAAAGTTACCTGAAGCAACTGAAGTGGAGCCAAATAAGTATCGCGAACTTGCAGTGTGCGCGCGAGAACAGCTTGGTCTTCAAGAAGAGAAGTCTTACCTGTAAGAGTAAGAATTTCCTGAACAGTGAGTTCAAACTCTTCTCGTATGGTGTCTAGGAAATGGTGAAGCTCTGCTGGGACTAATGTTTCAACGTAATGCTTTGCAGCAACTAGATCTGTTTTTGCCAAAGTCATTTCAACGTTGCTGATAAATGTAGAGAAGAAGTGCCATTCGGAAAGCATCTGCTTAAGCACATCTGATCTTCCTGATTCGCGCGCAGCTTTAAGTCCAGAGCCAACTCCAAACCAACCAGGGACAATCTGTCTGGATTGTGTCCAGCCAAATACCCAAGGGATAGCGCGAAGTGAGTCGAGACCGCCCGCAGCATCAGGGCGTCGTGATGGACGAGAACCCAAGAAGAGATTTCCAAGCTGCTCTACAGGAGTTGAGGCGTAGAAATAAGCAGGTAAATCTGGGTGATCAATTAATTGTCTGTAACAAGAGAATGCGCTTTCGCTGACAAGGTTCATGCAGTCATTCCACTTTTGTAAATCTACTTCGCTCTGACGCGGTCCACGATTAAGAATTGTGGCTTCAAGGGATGCGGCTAATGTCAGCTCTACATTCTCGCGAGCAAGTGCAGGAAGTGAATACTTATCTGAAATAACTTCACCTTGTTCTGTCATCTTGATTTGCCCATCCACAGAACCCCAAGGAAGGGCAACAACTGCGTCGTATGTTGGTCCACCACCGCGACCAACTGAACCTCCGCGACCATGGAAGAGTCGAAGTTTTACGCCATGCTTCATTGCAACATCGCGTAGTTTGCGCTGTGCGCGGTGGATCTCCCACTGAGATGTTGCGATTCCTGCATCTTTATTCGAATCTGAATACCCGAGCATTACTTCTTGGATATTGTCACGAAGTTCTACTAACTTTCGGTACGTTGCATTTGAAAGCAATGTGTCCAAGATTTCTCCGGCAGCACGAAGCTCTGCAACAGTTTCAAGTAGCGGTGCAAAACCAATCTTTGCAACTTTCTTATCTAAATCAATCAGGCCTGCTTGCTTTCCAAGCACGGTTGCAGCAATGAGGTCATCTGCACCTTTTGTCATAGAAACGATGTAAGTCTCAATTACTTCTGGTCCGAAGCGGTTGAGTAAATCTTCAATTGCCACAAAGGTGTTCAAAGTCTTAGTTCCTGCTGCATCTAACTTCGAAGTATCAAGTGCTGACTTTGAGGCAAGCAAATCCGCAAGGATTGGGAACTTCGCTTCGTGAGAAAGGTTGATGTAATCACCCGAGATCATCTGCTTCAAAGCGTTGTGATGTGCATCTGAGTGCTCGCGGATATCAAGGGTTGCATGTGTAAGGCCGAAAGCCGCAACAGCGCGGATTGTGCGTTCGAGTAATCCGGTTGCAAGCAATTCCCCGCGATGAGCAAAAAGTGAATCGCGCATCAGAGTTAAATCTGCAAGCAGCTCGCTTGTATCTTTATAGTCACGACCAGGAACATGTGGGGCACGTACTAGGTGACGCTCACGAGTAAAGACCAATCGATGCACAATTGCAGTTGCCTTGAGTCGATATGGTTCTTGAACATTTAAACGCATAAAGCGTTCTTCAAATTCAGGGATGTTCTTTAAATCCTTTTCAACAGATGCGCTAAGTTCTGGGGTTGCTCCAACAATTCGAGTTGAAACAGAGAGCATCTGACGCAACCTATTCATTACAGCAATCGTTGTACGAATTGCATGTCCTACTTGAAGAGTGACGGCATCCTCAGTGATTTGAGGCGTAATGTTTGGGTTTCCATCGCGGTCTCCGCCGATCCAAGTTCCGAAAGTGAGTGGTCGCGAAGTCACTGGCAGCTCGACACCAAGTCGCTTGAGTTCGCGAGCGAAATCATTGAGTACTTCAGGAACGGTATTCGTTGCTAAATCATCAAGATAATAAAGAGCATTCATTGCTTCATCGAGCGGTTCTGGTCTATCAAGACGAAGTTCATCTGTTTGCCACAGCAGGTCAACGGTTTCAGCTAAACGTTCATCTTGTGTAACAGATTTAGGTGTATCGAGAAGCGATGCAATTTCTCCGAGTTTACTTAACACTGAACGACGTGCAGCTTCGGTTGGATGCGCAGTAAATACTGGGCGTACATCTAAGTCGCTTATCCATTTGACTAGATCAGCATGAGTAATCTCATGACCCGCAACAGGGTTTGCCATTGCATGTTCAATTTTGTCGACCGCGCGCGAGAGCCACGATCCACCTTCTGCGCGAGCTTCTGCAAGAATCCGTGAACGGTGAACTTGTTCGGCAACATTAGCAAGATTGAAATATGTACTAAATGCGCGCACCAGTTGCACGGATTCTTCTACAGATAACTTCTCAAGAATTTCTACTCCATGGCCCTCACGCACGCTCTTACGAACTGATTCAACAAGTTCAAGTAATTGAGGTCCTTCTTGGCGAATTAGTGATTGACCAAGAAGATCGGCCAATCTGCGCACATCGCTACGAAGAGTTGCGTCATCAGATGCAACAAGAACTCGTGCTTTTGAGTCTTGGGCTCTCGAATTCTGCGCAGTTGGGTTCTGAGTCACGGGAGAATTCTCACACAGTTACTGGGGTCGCTAGACTGTAATTAGTGAGCCCCCCTTCTTTTTGAAGTGGGGCCTTAAGGCGCTTACCGGCCAGCCAGGAGAAATACGATGCGAGGCTTGATGGGTCTACTTCAGAGTGATTCTGAAGTTACTAGCGCCCTAAAAGATTCGCCGAAAATTATTGCGCCATCCTCCGCATACCCATTCTTATTGGCGATCAAGGGATTGCAGAGCCCACTCTTAGTCGTAACAAGTTCAAGTAAGTCGGCCGAAGATCTGACAGAAGAATTGAAATCACTTCATGATGAAGTCTATGAATTTCCGGCTTGGGAGACGCTTCCTCATGAACGATTAAGTCCTCGCAGCGACACAATCGCAAAGCGAATTTCAACTCTGTATTCGCTCTCTGACAAGATCAACAATCCAATAATTGTGGCACCGATTCGTGCCGTGATTCATAGATTCATTGAATCGTTAGCTAAAGATCCACTGTGGAATATTGAAATTGGGCGGGAAATTGCTCTGACTTCTTTGATAGAACATTTAAGTTCGCTTTCTTACACTCGAACCGACTTAGTTGAAAAACGTGGTGAGTTCGCAGTGCGCGGTGGAATCGTTGATATTTTCTTGCCACTTACCGCACACCCAATCCGAATTGATTTCTTTGGTGATGAAGTAGAAGACATTTCATATTTTGATGTATCTGATCAACGCACCACGTCTGCGGTCGTAGGAAAGGTTTCAGTTTTGCCATGTCGCGAACTTCTCTTAACGCAAGAAATTCGAGATCGAGCAGGAGAGATTAAAGATGAATATCCTGCAGCACTAGAAATCTTGCAGAAGATTTCACAAGGAATTGTAGTTGATGGGATGGAATCTCTCATTCCTCTACTTACTGATGGATTTGAAACGATTCTCAATCGAGTGCCATCGAATACTCAGATTGTTTTCTTTGATGAAGAGAGAATTAAGTCTCGAACATCTGATTTAATCGAAACCAACGCTGAATTCCTTGCAGCGTCGTGGTCGAATGCAGCTATTGGCGCAGATTCACCTCTGCCCGTAGAACACGTTACCTACCTAGATTGGCAACAACTGCGCCACGAAATCCAAGCACTTGCGTTGCCAGAGTTTTCATTTAATTCATTTGGAACAGATTTAGATTCAGACTCTACTTTTCTTGATTTCTCCCCAATTGATCCAATGCGTGGAAATGTAGAGGCGCTCTGCGAACTAATGCGCACTGGCTTAGAGGCCCATAACAGCGTCATCTTCTCCACCACAGGCAACGGAATGGCCGAGAGGTATGCGGGAATTTTCAGAGATTCTGATCTTCCGGTGCAGATGGTGCAATCTCTAACTGCCATACCCACCAAGGGGTCTATTCACATTACGCAATCAGCTTTGGGGTTTGGATTTAAAAGCGATCATTCGAACGTTCTCTTTGTGACAGAACGAGATTTATCTGGAAGTAAAACCGGAACCAAAGATGGCCCACGCATGCCATCGAAACGTAAACAATCTATTGATCCGCTAGAACTTCGCACCGGTGACTTTGTCGTTCATGAACAACACGGAATCGGCCGCTATGTAGAACTTGTTCAAAGGACTGTTGCAGAGGTAACACGAGAATATTTGGTTATTGAATACGCACCAGCTAAACGCGGGCAACCTGGTGATCGCATTTTTGTACCTACAGATACCTTGGAACAAATAAGCAAATATGTTGGTGGAGAAGCCCCAACAGTGCACCGAATCGGAAGTGGCGAATGGCAGAAAGCAAAAGGGCGTGCGCGTAAAGCGGTCAGGCAGATTGCTGGAGAACTCATTCGCTTGTATGCAGCGCGCACAAGTGCGCCCGGTTTTGCGTTCTCTGCAGATACTCCTTGGCAACGTGAACTAGAAGACGCGTTTTCATACATTGAGACACCTGATCAGCTTTCGACAATCGAAGATGTCAAACGTGACATGGAACGCCCGTATCCAATGGACCGCATCATTTGTGGTGATGTTGGTTATGGAAAGACTGAAATTGCAATCCGCGCCGCCTTCAAGGCAGTTCAAGATGGCAAACAAGTTGCAGTGCTTGTGCCAACAACTTTATTGGTACAGCAACACACAAAGACTTTTGCCGAAAGATATGCAGGCTTTCCAATAAAGGTTGCCGGGCTATCACGGTTTAATACTGCGAAGGAAAGTAAAGAAATCTTGCACGATTTAGCTGCGGGTTCGGTAGACGTAGTTGTTGGAACACATCGAATACTTTCCGGTGATGTGCAATTCAAAGATCTAGGCCTTGTTGTTGTCGATGAAGAACAACGATTTGGCGTGGAACAGAAAGAATCACTCAAGAAAATGCGTACGACGGTTGATGTCCTAGCTATGTCTGCCACCCCTATTCCGCGCACACTGGAGATGGCGGTTACGGGCATTCGCGAAATGTCCACGATTACAACGCCCCCAGAAGAACGCCATCCAATCCTGACCTATGTTGGCCCAGCGGAAGATGCGCAGATTAAAGCTGCGATTCACCGAGAACTTCTACGCGATGGACAGATTTTCTATATTCACAATCGAGTCGAATCAATTGATCGCGCGGCATCGAAGTTGCAAGAACTTGTTCCTGAATCACGCATTCGTATTGCACATGGTCAGATGAGTGAAGGCCAATTAGAAGATGTGATCTTGGCATTCTGGAATAGAGATTTCGACATCCTTGTCTGTACAACGATTGTTGAAAGTGGTTTAGATATAGCAAATGCAAACACCTTAATTGTTGAACGCGCAGAGAATTTTGGACTTTCACAGTTGCACCAATTGCGTGGCCGAGTAGGGCGTGGCCGCGAGCGTGCCTATGCATATTTTCTATATCCGCCAGATCAGCCACTTTCTGAGGTCGCAATCGACAGGCTGAAGACCATTGCCGCTAATACCGATTTAGGTTCTGGCATGCGAGTTGCCTTAAAAGATTTAGAAATACGCGGAGCTGGAAACTTGCTTGGCGGTGAACAATCCGGGCATATTGCTGATGTCGGTTTCGATTTATACATGCGAATGGTCGGCGAAGCTGTAAATGATTACAAAACCGGCATCATCGAAACCGAAGAGAAGAACCACGAATGTAAAGTCGAACTTCCTGTTAACGCTCACCTGTCTGAGCAATATGTTCCTGGAGAAAGATTGCGCTTAGATTTGTATCGTCGCCTTGCCGATGTTGCAGATGCAGCAGCAGTCGAGGCTATTCGTGAAGAGTTGGTGGATAGATTTGGAGCGCTGCCAGATGAAGCGATCTCGCTTCTTAAAGTTGCGCAGCTACGTGCATTTGCAAAATCACTCGGAATTAGAGAAGTAGTTGCCGCTGGAAAATTCCTGAGAATTTCACCATTGGTCTTGCCTGAATCCAAACAGTTGAGATTGAACCGACTATTTCCAGGTTCGCTCTATAAATCAGCATCAAATACAGTGATGATTGCCATTCCGCGAGCGGCTGCATGGACCCCAACTGCACAAGGTTCAGCGCCGATAGTGGATACTTCTCTTCTGGAATGGGCTGGAAAGTCCCTTGATGAATTAACGAAAGCGAGTACCTCGTGAAGAAGCTCTTTACTGTCCTAACTGTTATTTCTGCGCTAGCTCTGACAGGCTGCGGAAAAGCAGATACTGCTGCACAGGTGGGCGATATGACAATCACACAGGTACAAGCTCAAACAGTTATTAACGAAATTCTTGCAGAGCGCACAAAGCAGGACACAACTCAGATGCAATTAGAGTCAGGAAATGCTTTAAACCGCTCTCAACTTCGCTTCACTATTATCACGGAAGTTTTTAATGAAATTGCCAAGGAACTAAAAATCACAGTTTCTTCTGCAGAAATCAAGAAAACTCGCGACGGAATATACGAGCAAATCGGTGGAGAAACAGAACTTCCAAAGAATTTAGTTGCAGCCCAGATTGCACCTTCGAATTTCGAGCGCTACATGAGAGCAACAATCATTTCCAACAAACTTTCTGGTGCACTTGCCATGGCTGGCGTTGCGGAAGCTGATGTATCAGCAAAAATTACCGAGTTAATTCAGAAGAAAGCGAAACAGCTAAAAGTTACAGTCAACCCGCGCTACGGAGTTTGGGATGAAACCACCGGAGAACTGAACCCTGAAGATTCTGCGGGCGAAGCAATTATTCCTTCCACAAACTAAGACCAATGTCTGCATCCGAACTCCAACGCCTCGTTGAGGTTATGGATCGGTTGCGTTCACCAGGTGGATGTCCTTGGGATGCAGAACAAACGCACGAGTCTCTTATCAAATATCTTTTAGAAGAGTCGTACGAGTTTATTGATGCAATCGAAACCGAAGACCGTGAAGGCTTGCGCGAAGAACTAGGCGACGTTTTATTACAGGTGTATTTCCACTCTCGTATCGCGCAAGATCATCCAATAGACCCATTCTCCATTGAAGATGTCGCTCGCGGCATCGCAGATAAATTGATTAGCCGCCACCCACATGTCTTTGAAAATCTTGAAGTCAGTGGAACAGATGAAATCATTGAGAATTGGGAAGCAATTAAGGCGAGAGAAAAAGGAAGAACTTCTGCCATCGATGGAATTGCGATGTCACAACCAGCGCTACCTCTCGTTTCCAAAATT
This sequence comes from Actinomycetota bacterium, assembly GCA_026392935.1. Lineage (GTDB taxonomy): Bacteria > Actinomycetota > Actinomycetes > Nanopelagicales > Nanopelagicaceae > Planktophila. The sequence goes on from JAPLBE010000016.1 coordinate 81,516, forward strand.
CTTTATCGCGCAGAGAAATACGATGTCGCAGTTGATCTTCCACAGTATGAAACGAATAGCCACGCAACAGATGAAGCAGTGGGTGAGGCCCTTGCCTCAGTTATTGCGTGGGCTCATCACAATGGAATAGATCCCGAGAATGCCTTGCGTGCACAAGCACGAAAAATGATTGCTCAGATTCAAAGTCAAGAGAAATCAGGCTCAAGCTAGGCACTGCTGTAGTCGCGATAGGATTAGCACCTGCCCTCAGCGTCGAGCGCCCAATCAGAAGTTTTTATTTACAGGAGACACCTCATGGCAATTATCGAAGCAATCGGCGCTCGTGAAATTCTTGATTCGCGTGGAAATCCAACAGTTGAAGTAGAAGTACAACTTGAAGATGGCACACAAGCACGCGCTGCTGTTCCAAGCGGTGCATCAACAGGTGCCTTCGAAGCTTCAGAACTTCGCGATGGCGATAAGAACCGTTACCTAGGTAAGGGTGTTTTGAAAGCAATTGCATTTGTTAATGATGAAATCGCTCCGGCAATTGAAGGTTATGACTCACAAGATCAGCGCCTTATCGATTCAGAGATGATCGCACTCGATGGCACACCAAATAAGTCACGTCTTGGTGCAAATTCAATTCTCGGTGTTTCTCTCGCTGTTGCAAAAGCATCTGCTGAGTCTTCTGATCTTTCATTGTTCCGCTATGTAGGTGGACCAAACGCGCATGTTCTTCCCGTTCCAATGATGAACATCCTCAATGGTGGAGCGCACGCAGATACCAACGTTGATATTCAAGAGTTCATGATCGCACCAATTGGTGCAGAGACTTTCCGCGAATCACTTCGCTGGGGAGCAGAGATTTATCACGCACTCAAGGCTGTACTTAAGAAGCGCGGTCTAGCAACTTCTGTTGGTGATGAAGGTGGATTTGCACCGAATCTCGATAGCAACCGTGCCGCACTTGATTTGATCATCGAAGCAATTACTGCAGCAGGATTTAAGCCAGGCAAGGACATTGCGCTAGCTATGGACGTTGCAGCAACAGAATTCCACGATAACGGAAAGTACAAGTTCGAAGGCTCACTTCGCTCATCTGATGAAATGATTGCGTACTATGCAGAGTTGGTAAGCGCGTACCCAATCGTCTCAATTGAAGACCCTCTTAATGAAGAAGATTGGGCTGGCTGGAAGTCAATGACTTCTTCACTCGGTTCTAAAATTCAGATTGTTGGAGATGACTTGTTCGTAACTAATCCTGTTCGTCTAGCAAAGGGAATCGATACAGATACAGCTAATGCTCTCCTTGTAAAAGTTAACCAAATCGGAACTCTTACAGAGACACTCGATGCTGTTGATCTTGCTCATCGCGCCAATTACCGCAGCATGATGTCTCACCGTTCTGGTGAAACTGAAGACACAACAATTGCAGACTTAGCTGTTGCAACAAACTGCGGACAGATTAAGACTGGTGCACCATCGCGTACAGAGCGTGTTGCTAAATACAACCAACTTCTACGCATTGAAGAAGAACTCTCTGATGGCGCTGTATATGCAGGTCGTCAAGCGTTCCCTCGTTTTAAAGGCTAATAAATCTAATGGCCCTCAAATCTTCATCTGGAAAGCGAAAGAATAGTTACCGTTCGCGGAATCTTAATTTCAATCGCAACCGAGGATCTGGGCGATTATTTGCAATCGCAGCAATATTTTTTATGCTCGCACTCTTTTTGGCGCCACCAGTTAAGAACTACTTTGTACAACGCGCACAAATTAGCTCCTTACAAAGTCAGTTGAAGAGTGATTACACCGCTTTAGAGGCAGCACGTAAAGAACTTACTCTTTGGCAAGATCCTGAATACATTAAGTCTCAGGCTCGCGAAAGACTTCACTTTGTTATGCCAGGTGAACGTCAGTACATCGTTACTGGCACAGATGGTGAAAATTCAGATGAAGCAACTCAAACTGATGTAGTGAGCAATCTTCCAGAAGGACAGCCTTGGTACACACGAATGATTGCCTCCATTACCGAGGCTGGTAAGCAGTGAACCTTGAAAGTAGAACGCCCACAGAAGCAGATCTGAAAGTCGTCGAGAATCAATTAGGTCGGACTCCTCGCGATGTTCACGCAATTTCATACAGATGTCCCTGCGGAAAGCCTGCAGTCGTTGAAACTCCACCGCGATTGAGCAACGGTGAACCTTTTCCTACTTTTTACTATGCAACCTGCCCTCGTTTAACAGCAGCTATTTCAACGCTGGAGACAACAGGCATGATGGAATCAATGACAAATCGACTTGAAACCGATGCAGAACTTGCAGGTGCATATGCTGCCGCCCATGACGATTACATCGCCGCTCGTTCTGTTTTGAAAATGGATGTGCCTGAAGTTGAAAACGTTTCAGCAGGTGGAATGCCTAATCGTGTCAAATGTTTACACTCACTTGTCGCACACTCACTCTCTGCTGGCCCCGGTGTTAACCCACTTGGCGATGAAGCACTCGCTGAACTTCCCGAGTGGTGGAAGCACTTGTCATGCGAGTAGCAGCAATTGATTGTGGAACTAACTCAATTCGATTGCTGATTGCCGATGTTGACGGTACCAATTTTCGAGAAATTACTCGCGATATGGAAGTTGTACGTCTTGGTCAAGGAGTAGATAAGACCGGACAGTTTCATCCAGATGCAATTGCCCGTACTCTTACAGCAGTTGATAAATACGCACTAGAGATTGCAAAGCGCGGGGTTGAGAAGATTCGTTTCTGCGCCACAAGTGCCACCCGCGATGCAACTAATCGAGATCTCTTTATCAATGGTGTTAAAGAACGACTTGGCATTGAACCAGAAGTCATTCCAGGTGAAGTAGAAGCCGCACTCTCTTTCCAAGGAGCCACAAAAGACTTCAATAAAGCAGATGGGCCTTTTCTTGTTATTGATATCGGCGGGGGCTCAACAGAGTTCGTATTCGGTACTAACGAAGTTGAATTCGCCAAGAGCATGAATATCGGTTGTGTCCGAATGTCTGAACGCCACTTCACTGGAGGAGATGCAGACCCCGGACAGATTGCAGCAGCTATTGAAGATATTGATGAAGCAATCAAACAAGCAGGAAAGATAGTTCCTATTACTCAAGCGAAAACCTTGATCGCGGTTGCTGGCACAGCCACAACTGTTGCAGCTGCCGCACTCGAACTTCCCGCGTACGACCGATATGCAATTCACCTATCTCGTGTTTCTGCAGAGAGAGCACATGCAATCTCCAAGATGTTTCTCTCCATGAAACGAGAAGATCGTGAATCACTTGGTTATATGCACCCTGGTCGTGTTGATGTAATCGGTGCTGGTTCTCTTGTTCTTTCACGCATCATGCTGGCGACAGGTGCATCAGAGTTTGTTGCATCAGAATCTGACATCCTCGATGGAATGGCTTGGTCACTTGTATAAGTCGATTGAACTTCTCGATAAGGCAATTGTTAAATGTCATAAATGCCCACGATTAGTAGAGTGGCGAGAAGAAGTAGCGGTCACGAAAAGAAAGTCATACGAGAACGAGAAATACTGGGGTAAAGCAGTCCCCGGCTTTGGTTCTTCTAAACCAAAGATGCTCATTGTCGGATTAGCTCCAGGTGCACATGGTGCAAACCGCACTGGTCGTATCTTTACCGGAGACTCTTCAGGTGACTGGCTCTATGGATCACTACACAGAATTGGAATAGCAAAGATTCCAACCTCAACATCTCGTGATGATGGTCAAGAGCTGCGAGATACACGAATTTCCATGGCTGTTCGGTGCGCACCTCCTGAAAACAAACCAACAACCGAAGAGCGCGATACCTGTGCACCATACTTCGAAAACGAGTTAGAACTTATCTCTCCCACAGTTCGATCATTCGTCGCACTCGGAAATTTCGGATGGCAAGTACTCATCAAGTCTCTAAAAGCACAAGGTCACAAGATTCCCACTGCAAAGTTTGGACATGGTTCAACAATTAAGTATTCACACAATGGAATTGATTACTTGATTCTCGGCAGTTACCACCCGAGCCAACAGAACACATTTACTGGCAAACTAACGAAACCGATGCTTGATTCAGTATTAAAAAAAGCCGCTAAATTCGCGGGAATTCTCTAACTTTCCCCATAGTAGACTTCGCAATCTCATTGGCCCCCATAGTCCAATGGCAGAGACAGAGGACTTAAAATCCTTCCAGTATCGGTTCGAGTCCGATTGGGGGCACCAATTCGTGCGTAAAGCGTTGCACGAATGAAGTTATTTATCAATCACCTGACTTATGTATGCATACACAATGCATACACATTGCCTGAAGGATTTCAAGGCGATGCTCTGATCCTCGATGGCTCTCAGCCCAGAGCATCTGCGCTCGAGCAAAGCTCGCGCTCCATCTGTCTCTGCCATTGGACTATGGGGTGACCTAGGGTTGTTAACTTTGAGCGGGAAGCTATATGTACTCCCTCACTAGAAATATCTCCTAAAGTGAGTACGCTCTGAAATATGAAGCGACATCTAAGAATTTTGTTGTTTTCTCTAGTTCTAATTACATTCCCACTTAGTACCGCACCAGCCACTGCAACAGAACAACCGCTTTCTTCCTTTACGACAGTCAGTTTTTCAAAAGCACAAAGAGTTTGCAATGCTTCAGAAAAAGCCTTGTTAATCAACCTCAATGGTGAGATAAACAAACTAATAAATCAAAGAGTCCAGCTTAGAAAAAAAGCGACTGGCATTTTTTCTGAACAAGAAAAATTATTGGTTGATACGCAACTTCTAACCCTTGACATAAAAATCTCAAATTTTACGTCAGAAAGGGATTCGCTAGAAAAATCCTGTAACTCAAAAAAGGCAGCAGGGAAAGTCAAGAAGTGTTCAAAAAGCGATATCTCACAAATCTCTAACTGGGCCAAGGATTTTGAACTAAAACAAAGAGAATTGAAACTCCAGTGGGACAAAGTAATTGCTGCCCAGAATTTATCTGATGCAAAGAGTAGATTTATTCAAACATCTACTAATCAAAAAATCTATATGGAAATGCAGGCAGCAGCTGAAGTAAAGAAAGAAGAATTTGACGCGTTAAATGCAGGTTGCACTAATTCAGGAATAAAACTTGTATCGCGGTTTGTTCCTGGAAAGGCTGCTGCCGATCAGGCAGCGGCAGAGAAAGCTGCTGCAGATAAAATTGCATCTGACAAACTAGCTTCCGAAAAGTCCTCAGGAGTCAATCTTCCAAAAGTTGGAGACTGTTGGAACTACACCAAGAGTGAAGTTAAAGATCTTTCTAACAACAAATCTTCTATACCTTGCGATCAGCAACACACGATGGTCACATATAAGGTCGCATTTTGGCCAAAGACGACTCAGGATCCTTATGTTCTTCAATCAAAAGGAGATGAGAACAGTGTTGCGGCGGCAGCTTCAGTTTTTTGTGATTCTGCTAAGCGGTATGAGGAAAATTTGAAAAGTGGCACTCGACTTACCACTGGTGCTTTTTTCATACCTAATAAGGCGCTTTGGACTAGTGGTGCACGTTGGATAAATTGCTTGGAAGCTCGATTAGCTTATTCTGGTAATTCATCTAGTGATTGGGATTTTGTACCTTGGTCTGGAGCTCCCTCGGTACTTTCCCCCTGATATCGGTTCGAGTCCGATTGGGGGCACTATCTGTACGGAAATTACCTACCTTCCTATCTGCCTACATTTAAGTGACTGAAAAGGATTTTCACAACTGAAGTATCCTTCTCTCGGATATATCGAGGGGAGCAGATCGTGTCTGATGATTTCTACCACGATGACCCCATCGAGGAAAAAACCACCAGAAAGTTTCGTAACAATCTACTCTCCAGTGCTGCAGTCGTCATCGCTTCTGTCTTCTTCTTTCAGAGCACTCTGGCTGGCAACATTACATTGAGCTCTGGACGAGCAATTGAATTCGGTCAAGGAGTTTCACAGACTGTTGCTTGCTCTGGCGCGAACAATCTTACGCTCACCCCATACTCCACATTTACCAATGCAGCAGGAGCAGGTGGAACGCATTACTTCTCTTCATTTACTGTCTCTGGAATTCCCTCAAGTTGTGACGGTGCACAATTCCAAGTTAATGCCTATGGAAACAGCAACGCATCGCCATTGGCACTTTATAACACCACCTCGACGGATGTAATCGTTGCAGATATGGCCTCTACATTTAGATTAGATACCAGAGCAACTGGTGTCACCTTAACCAACATTTCTTCTTCGTCGTTCACAGTAACTTTTGATACTCCGGTTGCGACTTCAGATTCTGTCTTTAAGTTGACAATACAGAGCACCACAAATTCAATTCAGACTACCTATAGTTTAGGTAACACAGGCCCGGGCGGAGGTAAGATTTTCTATGTCGCAAGCACTCCATTTGCCTGTGGTCCAACAAGAACTTCGAGTTGTACATACCTAGAGGCTGCGCCAAGCGGGTGGAATAATGGATTAGCCGACCCGAAAGCAAAATGGTCCAACGCCTATGGATTCATTAACAATGTTGGCTCTCCTGAGACTGCAACTGCAACAGCCATTGGTTGGGGCTACCGCAATACCAGGGCAATCATTCTTGCGGGAAATACAGATACGGGTACCGCTTCAGCATTAGCGGATTCTTACACCGTTACCGTAGGAGGAGTTGTTGTCGATGACTGGTATTTACCTTCGTTGGATGAACTCAACGAGATGTACACACGGAAAACAAATATTGGTGGATTCGATGTGTTGGATTATTACTGGTCCTCGACCGACAGTACATCTAATTCTAATAATGCTCGGCGACAGTACTTTGGAAACGGTGAGAACGGGACCGGCAGCGGTAAATTGACGCCAAACAAGGTTCGACCAATACGCGCTTTCTAGTTCTTAAAATCCTTCCAGTATCGGTTCGAGTCCGATTGGGGGCACCAATTTGTGTGCAAATAGCATTTTGTTGCGTAAAGATATTTCAAAACTTTCTCTCCTTCGCTACCCTTGCGTGACTTCAATCTAAGGAGAGAGATGATGACAATTTCCCAAAAAGTTTTCAGGGTAGCGGTTGGGATACTGGTGCTGCAGATGTCTGCATCTTCCACCACAGCGACAGCAGCAGATGTAATTTTTTGTGTAAACAAATCAACTCGAGTTGTTACTTATCCGGCGAATGGTAAATGCGTCTCAAATGCTTTTGCATTGAATGTCTCCAATAATGTCTCCAATAACAAGGTAACTCTGCCAAAGTCTCACACCACAACTGCGGCGATTCCCCCTAAATCTGGACCATTGAAAGTCTTTGTCCCAAATGTATTGTCAATGGATCTGAACAGAGCCAAGTTGACTCTTTCCAACTCAGGATTAAGAGTTATGGTGAAGGTGCTCAAGAATGGTCCTAGTGCCATAGTTCTCCAGGTACTGCCCAAGCCTGGGTCGCCAGTAGCCGGTGGGTCTGTGGTTACGCTTGTTGTTGGGTAAACAGAGCAAGTTATCAACTCACCATTATGTAATCTAATGGTTGCTAGATAAAGCTCACTCTAGGAGGAAGAAATGATGGATTCTGTAACAAGTGCGCTAACCAAGTATTTTGATTTGATGATTGTTAAACAGTTGTAACATCGTTTTCAAATCGTTGCAGTTGTATTTGGCTTTATTGAAGGCTTATCGGGAATCAATGGATTATCTAATCTGACAGCACTTGTCTTAACCATCCCCTCCATATCTTGTGGTGTTCGTAGGATGCACGATGCTGGAAGGAACGGCTGGTTTATCATTGTTCCAGTGGTTAATTTGATATTTCTGTTATCAGCCTCAGCTCCAGCAGGGAATGTGAATGAAAGTGGAACCGTATAAGATTCACTCGGTTTGATTGAGGGGAGCGCGTCGTGACTGATGACTCCTACCATGATGACCCCATCGAGGAAAAACCCAAAAGAAGACTTCGTAATAGGTTTCTGACGTCTTTCGTAGTAATTGTTGCTTCTGTATTTTTCTTCCAAAGCACTTTAGCGAGCAATATTTCATTGAACTCTGGTTCTGGCCTTGAATTCGGACAGGGAGTTTCGCAAACGGTTGCGTGCTCAGGAAACAACTCTCTAAACGTTATTCCTAGCGCTGGATTTGTAAATGGAACTTCAACCGGAACTCACTACTTGGGAAGCGTCACAGTTACTAATATCCCTGCATCGTGTAGCACATTTGATTTGTTTATAAGCGCCTATGACGATTCTGGCACATCCGGCCAACCACTTTTCAGCACAATTACGTCACTACCAGTTTTTGACAATTCTGGAACTTTTTACACTAGTTCTGGGTATTCAAGTTATGTGTCAATAGCTTCTTCTTCGGCGGCGTGCGTTGGTGTCAGTGGAACTTGTTACGGATTTACCGTGACGTTTAAAAATCCATCGCTTCTTGCAACTGATGTAAGCAAGATTGTGATTCAAAGCGGAGCAAACATTATTACCCTGAATTGCTTCCAAATTGCCAAAGAATGTACCTGGACACCGGCGACAGCAGTGGGTAAAAAGAATTGGCAAAGCATCGCATCTAGCAGCGATGGAACAAAACTTGTTGCAGTTGTTTACGGGGGAGATGTATATACATCCACAGATTCTGGTGCTACTTGGGTCAATAGATCTCTTGGGAACAAAAATTGGTGGGCGGTGACTTCTAGTAGTGACGGAACCAAGCTAGTTGGAGTTGTGAACCCTGGGCAGATTTACACCTCAACAAATTCTGGAGTTAGTTGGACCTTGCAATCTGGATCGGTCTCAGGCGCTTGGAGGACTATCAATTCAAATAGTGACGGTACAAAGTTAGCTGCAGCAGTCTTTTCGGGATATATCTACACCTCAACGGATTCTGGAGTCACGTGGGTTGAGAAGACAAACTCTGGCGCGCGAGCATGGACTGGAATTTGTGTAAGTGACGATGGCCTCAAACTTGCTGCAACTGCGACAAGTGGCGGCCAGATTTATACTTCAACCGACTCCGGTGCGTCGTGGACAGCTCGAGAAAGTGGCAAGCAGTGGAATGCACTCACGTGCAGTCTTGATGGAACCAAGTTGGTAGCGGCAGTTTCTAGTGCTGGCATTTATATTTCAAATAATTCTGGAGTGACGTGGACTTTAGGCCTTAACGCAACTCAAAGCTGGAATGTGATCGACTCAAGCAGTGATGGCTCACAATTGATTGCAGGAACTGGTGGTGGGAAAGTTTTTATCTCATCAAATTCTGGTGTTTCTTGGACGACCCAAACTACACTTGGTAATCTTAGTGTTGATGCAGCAGCGGTTAGTGGCGACGGAAATCTGTTTGTCATTGGAGATAGCAACAGTCTCGCTGGTTATTTGTACACCGGGAAGTAAGGTGGAGCGGGGATTAGTTTGATGAATAGAAAACTTTTGGGCTTAATTAAAGCAACACATTTTGGGCCGACAGTACTTGTATTCACAATCTCTTTCTTCCTTTCACTTACTCAATTCACTTGGGTTGGTGCTTTTCAAGTTGCAGCTGCGATTCTTGCAGGGCAATGTGTTGTGGGATGGTCAAATGACCTTATTGATTCAAAATTGGATCGCGAAGCTAATCGAGTGAGGAAACCACTCGTAGCCGGAAGCATCACAGAAAGTACTTTAAAGAGATCGATTAGTATCGCTCTCGGATTAGCACTTGTTCTCTCACTCATAGGCCCACTGGGAGCAATCGGAACCCTTCTTCATTTCTTAGGATTACTCAGTGCAACTACGTATAACTTAGGTTTAAAGAAGACTGCATTTTCTGTAGTTCCATACATTGTTTCGTTTGGTGCAATGCCGTGGGCAATTTACCTGGCAAATGGGAATCAACCTCCAATGTGGTTGTATCTCGACTTCATTTTCATTTCATCTGCTTTCCATTTCCTCAATGTTGTGAAAGATCTAGAAGTAGATGTAGCTCAAGGAGTGAAGGGGTTACCCCAAAGACTGGGAAAAAGCTCAAGTATTGCGATTGCTTTTGCATTGGTTGCTGCCGGAGTCATCACCTTTCTCATCCGCTAAGTCGTGACTCTCTGGAGTGACCGTGGGGCGGCGCAAACTCGCTTCCCTGAGCGCATGTGAAGCGCCCCAACTGGAAATATTCTGCGTTTGCCGTACGTTATATCCCACACGGGAGCTCGTTCCCGTAGTGCTAGCCATAGCTCGAAACTCTAGAAGGAGAAATTAATGCGCAGTTCTAACCCAGTCCTTAGCGGCCGCGGTTTCGCTCGTATCAACCCGCAAGAAATTGGTTCACGCGATCTCAACACAATTGAGAGCCGCCCAACATCTGCACCTATGTCAATTGACGATGTCGTCATTAAGACTGCAGGACTCTTTGCTGTTCTGCTAGCAGTTGGAACTTTTGCATGGAGTGCAAATAGTCCATTGCTTGCACTCATCGGATTTGGCGGCGGATTTATTCTTGCAATGGTGAATTCATTTTCTAAGAAAGTGCGCCCACCTCTTGTTATTGCATATGCAGCAGCGCAAGGTTTGGCGCTCGGCACAATCAGTCGTATGTACGATCAGTCTTATGACGGAATAGTCGGACAAGCTGTAATCGCAACTGCGTGTGCATTTGGTGGAGTACTCATCGCTTATCGCAGTGGAAAGATTCGTGTAACTCCTAAATTCACACGAGTCTTAATCGGCTCACTTATCGGTTACCTTGTATTCTCAATTGCAACTATCTTTATTGGTTTTCCAACTGGAGGCCTTGGTCTTCTGATCGCAATAGGTGGAGTTGCTCTCGCATCTCTATTTATTGTGTTGGATCTTGATCAAATTGAAAAGGCAGTTGCTGCTCGTGTTCCTCAAGAAGAATCATGGCGTTGTGCTTTTGGTTTGATGGTCACACTTGTGTGGCTCTACCTTGAAGTATTGCGTTTGCTTTCGATACTTCGAGGTCGCGATTAATTCTTAAGTAATTACTGAGGTTGCCCGAGATGCGAAGACCGCGTCTCGGGCAATTTTATTGATACAGCCACTGCAACCATCATGAGCGCTGCTGTGATTGCAAATGCAGGACGGAAACCATAATTATCGGCCACAATTCCTAGGATGAGCGGGGCGATCATTGCTCCAGCATCTCCTGACATTTGGAAGAGTCCTATAACTTGGCCACCTTTGCCCTCGAGAACATCTCCTACGATTGAGGAAGGTGTAGTTGATAAGAAAGCTCCAGCAAAGCCAACGATGACGCAAGCTAGGACGAACATCCAAGAATTGAAGGTGAAAACCAGGGCCAGTGAGAAGAGTGCCAGCAGTGAAGTTCCAAATACTGCAGAATACTTACGACCATTGAGATCTGATAACTTGCCCGCTTTAAGCAGAAAAGCACCTTGAATAATCGTTGTCACCGTAAATCCAAATCCCATAAAGCTTGGACTTACTTTGATTTCTTCAACCATAAATAGTGGAAGCACAGAGCGACTCATTCCAAATAGTGACCACGCAGTACAAAAAGAAATGATGAGTGCAATTCTGTATGGTTTCAACGCCATAGCGCTCTTGAGCGAAACTACTGTCTTGAGCTGTGCTTGTGTTGGCTTTGCAGCAAGTTTTGAATGGCGAAGCAGAACTGCACCAGACAAACTTGCTCCGACAAGGAGTACCCCGTAAATCAATAGTGGCGCTCTGAGTGAGAATCCAGAGAGCGCGCCACCAACTACTGGTCCTGCCATCATGCCAATAAGGAATGAGCCGTTATACAGAGATTGCGCACGCGCACGGTGATCATCATCGACAGCGCGCAGCAGAATTGAACCAGCTGCTACAGAGAACATTGAAGAACCAAATCCTCCGACCGCTCTAAAGATAAGTAGTTGTTCGTAGTTTTGGGCCATACCTGCTGCAAAAGATGTGATGGCAACAAAACCAATACCAGTTGAATAAATCAATCTCTCGCCAAAGTGATCTACGAGTTTTCCCGAAACTAATCCAGCTGAGAAACGTGCAAGTGCGAAAGCCGAAATAATTGCACCCACCTGAGCATGGTTTACTCCAAATGAACGTGCAAAGAGAGGAATTGTTGGAGCGATGATTCCAAAACCCACTGCAACAAAGAATGAAGCAAAAACAAGTACACCAACCTCCCGCGGAAATTCTGCGAAGGGGCTGGTGAACTTAATCTTCATGATTAGCCAATGAGCTGGACTCGGAACTACCCGAGCGCCTCGCCTGATGCTTCTTTTCGGGCAGATGCATAATCTGCATTTGTGCGAAGTGGTGTTTCACGTAAGTAGAGAGCGGCGACAAAACCGATTGCAACAACAGGGCCTGCTACCAAGAACACCATGTGGAATGAATCCACAAATGCACCGAGGGCGCTCGCTTTACCTTCAGGAGAGAGAGCGCCGATTGCGGCTGTGTTGTTCTGAATCATCTCTGCCTGAGCTGGATCAAAACCTGATGTCAGAAGATAGTGACCTAATCGGTTTGTAAGAATTGTGCCGAATGCCGCTGTACCAAAGACTGAACCCAGTGATCTAAAGAATGTGTTTGAGCTTGTTGCAACACCCATATCCTTGAAATCAACTGAATTCTGAAGTGCAATAACGATTGTCTGCATGGAAAGTCCAAGACCGGCACCAACCAAGATTGCGTAAATTGAAAGCTCCCAGTATGGAGTATCAATATCAAGACGCACCATTGCAAGAATTCCAATGGCCATGATTGCAGTTCCCATAATTGGATAACGCTTGTAGTGACCGTGCTTGGTAATTAACTTTCCGCTGATAATCGAAGTGGAGACGATACCGAGCATGAGTGGAATCAATTTAAGTCCAGCCTCAGTCGCTGAGTAGTTCTTTACTACTTGCATATAGAGAGGCAACATAACAATTGCACCGAACATACCTGCACCGATAATCGCACCAAGAATTGAGGTCAGAGAGAAGGTGTGATTTTTGAAGAGATATAGAGGAATGATTGGTTCAACAGCTTTTGATTCCCATTTGAGAAATGCCAATGTAAGAATTATTCCTGTAAGAAGATAGGTAACTGTCTTTGAGTTAGTCCAACCATCTTGTGGTCCGTAGATTGAAACTGCAAGCAGAGTAGTTGTTACTGCAGTAACAAGTAACAGTGCTCCGAGGTAGTCAATCTTGTGCTCTCGCTTTACCTTTGGAATATGAAGTACTGCTGATGTAATGATGAGTGCTGCAATTCCAAATGGGAGATTAATGTAGAAGATCCAACGCCATCCAGTGATTCCAAGAATGGTTGCGTGGTCAGAGAAAAATCCACCAAGTAATGGACCAGCTACAGATGAAAGACCCCACACAGCACCGAAGTAACCCTGATAGCGACCACGTTCGCGAGGAGGCACGATGTCTCCGATAATCACGAAGGTAAGGGCCATAAGACCCCCTGCCCCAAGCCCCTGAACAGCGCGAGTGGCGATAAGTTGGGTCATGTCTTGTGATGCTCCAGCTGCAAATGAACCGATAAGGAATGTCACGATTGCGAATTGAAAAACAATTCGGCGACCATAAAGATCAGAAATTTTTCCATAAAGAGGAGTTGAGGCGGTAGACGTTAATAGGTATGCCGTGACAACCCATGTGTAGTGGTCAAGTCCATTGAAATCTTCGACAATGCTCTTGAGGGCAGTAGACACAATTGTTTGGTCTAGTGCTGCAAGCAACATTCCTGTCATGAGCCCGCCGAGAATAATCATGATCTCGCGGTGGGAGTGTTCCTTGGTAGGTGCATTATGTGTCATAGGTTGTTAAGTTTACCTCGTGAAAACAGTTATCGCGGAAAACCTTGTAAAAACCTATGACAAAGGAAAAGTTCGCGCACTCGATGGGCTTAATCTTGATGTTGAAGAAGGAACAGTTTTAAGCGTCCTTGGTCCAAATGGTGCAGGTAAAACAACAGTTGTTCGTATTCTTACAACGTTATTACGCGCAGATTCAGGTAACGCACAGGTTGCAGGCATCGATGTAGTCAATAACCCTGAAAAAGTGCGTGAAGTAATTGGATTATCAGGCCAATATGCAGCTGTTGATGAGATTCTTACTGGATATGACAATTTAGTAATGTTCGGTGAGTTGTATCACCTTGGCAAGAAACAAGCTGTTGTCAGAGCAAATGAATTGCTGGAACGATTTTCACTCACTGAAGCAGCAAAGCGACCCATCAAAACGTATTCAGGTGGAATGCGACGCAGATTAGATCTTGCGGCATCACTGATTGTTAAACCTAAAGTTCTCTTTCTCGACGAACCTACTACCGGGCTTGATCCACGGGGTCGCCAAGAAATGTGGGGAGTTATTCAAGAGCTTGTGAAAGGTGGCGTCACTCTTCTCTTAACGACACAGTATTTAGAAGAAGCCGATCAATTGGCTGATGACATTGCAGTAATTGATACTGGAAAAGTTATTGCCCGTGGCACATCTGATGCTCTGAAAAAACAAGTTGGCGGTGAGCGCCTTGAAGTAGTTGTAGAACAACAACATATTGCAAAGACTATGGAGATAGTTTCTGCAGTCAGTGGCCACACAGCTGGCCTTGATGAAGGACTTCGCTTGATAACTGCTCCGGTTTCTACTGGCTCTGTTGCCCTCTTTGAAGTCTTGAAATCATTAGATTCAGCAGGCATCCACGCACTTGATGTGGGGCTTAAGCGCCCGTCACTAGATGATGTATTTCTAGCCCTGACTGGTCACACAGCTGAAGTCAAAGTAGAAGAAAAAGAGGTGAAGAAGTGAGAGCCCTTAACGATATTTACATAATTACCCGTAGACAACTACTTCTACTCTCGCGAGTGCCTGAAGTTCTTATCTTCTCAACAATTCAACCGGTGATGTTTGTTCTTCTCTTTAGGTACGTTTTTGGCGGGTCAATTGATACGGGACAACCTGGTGGTTACGTTCAGTTGTTAATGCCTGGAATTTTCGTACAAACTGTCGCATTTACGCTCGCAGGTACGGCATCTGGCTTGGCAGAAGATATGAAGAAAGGTTTGATTGATCGATTTAGATCACTTCCAATTTCACAATCAGCCCTTGTTATCGGCCGCACGCTAGGAGATTCACTTCTAAACATTGTTGTCTTGGCAGTGATGGGAATTGCCGGTTATGTAGTGGGTTGGCGTCCATCGAGTGGAATAGGAAATATTGCACTCGGTTTCCTCTTCTTACTTTTCTTTGGATACGCACTTTCTTGGGTTGGCGTCTTGGTGGGACTTTCAGCATCTGATGCTCGCGTGGTGCAAAATGTAAGTTTTATCGTCACTTTCCCGCTTACGTTTCTCTCAAATGCTTTTGCGCCAACTACCGGAATGCCACGCGCCCTTCAGTATTTTGCTGAGTGGAATCCTGTTTCAACGATGGTTGCGGCATGCCGTGAACTCTTCGGTCTTGAAAATCAATTTGGTGCAACCGCTGGTTCGTTCCCGAGCGAGCATCCACTCGTGACATCACTGTTTTATATGGTGGTAATCATGGTGATTTTTATCCCCTTGAGTTTACGAAAGTATCGCAACTACGCAGAATAAATAAAGCTTAAATAGTTGTTATGCGTAAAACTCTGCCGCTTTGATTTCTACTGAAATTTCGCGCCCATTTGGTGCGGTGTAAGAAACAGTTGAGCCAATTTCTGCCCCGAGAACTGCAGACCCGAGTGGGGACTTTTCTGAGTACACATCAAGATCACCAGAGGAAATCTCACGAGATCCGAGTAAGAACTTCATTTCATCGCCCGCAATAAGTGCAGTAACAACCATTCCAGCGCCTACTTTTCCATCCGCACTTGCTGGCGGTGTACCAATATGTGCGTTCTCAAGCATCTGCTTCAACTGGCGGATGCGAGCTTCCATCTTTCCTTGCTCATCACGAGCTGCGTGGTAGCCACCGTTTTCCTTGAGGTCGCCTTCTGCGCGAGCAGCTTCAATCTTTGCGGTAATTTCTTTACGGCCCACACCTTCAAGGCTGGCGAGTTCAGCAGCTAAACGATCAGCTGCTTCTTGTGTAAGCCAAGTCTGTTGTGAACTCATAGACGACAATGCTAGAGGATGTCCCTAGATTAGAGAACTCGGCAACCTGAAATGCCCGCATTAACAGCATATGCACGGGTAGGTATTGTGACGCTTCGTTCTACAAAGCTTTCGCCGGCTTCGATGGTGTCATCAACTTGTCCCACAACGTTTTTTTCGTAGTCTCGAGCTGTCAAAGTACAGACCACTACATTCTTTACGTTATCTCTTTGAATAAAGTAGCGAATGACAGGTTTGCGAGGATCTTGCGTTGAGAAAGAAATAAGCTCACTTCGAACTAGTGGTTGAGCATGATGTAGCCCTGCCCACACAATCCAGATTCCACCAATGAGTGCAAAAGCAATTGCAAACTTGATCCAGGTCCTAGACGGCTTGATTCCATACCTATCGTTGTAATCAAATTGGCCACCATTGAAAGTCATGGGAGAATTCTCTCATGACAAAAGATGTAGAAGTAGGGGTGGCCGGTTCGCTCACAATGATCGTGCTTTTTTCCACGGTCGCAGTTCTATTGAGAAGCTTCTACAAGCGTTATACAAAACTACAAAACAACGGCGATGAGAATCGTGAGAACGAAGGCAGCAATTAAGAAGTTACTACAAGGGCTCCTTGTTCTTGTAATTGTTTCATCATTTATTGGTCTTGGGCTATGGCAGTTAGATCGTGCTCAAGAAATGCGTAACCCAGTGAAAATCACGGTAGATAAGAAACTCTATGAACTGACATCACTTGCGGAATCAACTGAAATAATTCCAGCGGCAAGTATTGGGAAAAAAGTTAATGTCAAAGGAAATTACATTGCCAATTACAAAGCTCCCAACCAAATAGATGGCGGCAAGAATGTATCTGATTGGGAAGTAGCACTTTTACAAACAGAAACAAATCCTGATACCGCGATTCTGGTTGTCCGCGGACTATGGAAAGATCGAATGGTTGAACCACGGGTTGCAATGTCGAACTCAGTTGAAATCATAGGAACTCTCATGCCGCGTCAATTTGATGATCGCGCAGAGAACACACCCCAGCAACTTTCACGTTTAGATAGCAGCGTGCTCGTGAGTTCGGTAGATGCACAGCTCTACGACGGTTTTGTGATTGCGACATCTGAGAAAATTAGGGAAGGTGCAATCGAGCGAACCCGCATTTCCCCGCCAAAACTGACATCGGGTGTTCCGGGCTATTACTGGCAGCACATTTCATACGTCGTTGTGTGGTGGTTTATGGCAGGACTGGTCATGTGGATGCCCTTTTATAGGCGACGAGAGAATGAGATTTAGCAAATAAGTTATAGAGTTCTGCCATGACTCAAAGTCCTACAAATGCAGCGCTGACACGTTTTCGATTACTTGCCGTGCTATGCGGCGTGAACTTGCTCTTGCTGATCTTTGGATACATGCCAGCCAAGTATGCCTTTGACGCCATCGAAAGCAATAAGTGGCTGATATTCATCCCTATTGCGCACGGGTATCTATATATTGTTTACATCTTGACTGTCCTACAAATCGGTGTGCAGCGGAAAATGACTTTTATAGCGATTCTCGCTCTGATTGCCGCCGGAACAATTCCGTTCGCATCATTTGTTGCAGAGCGAAAAGTTGTTAAGAAGTACGCGTAAATAAGTCAGACTCCTGAGCGTGCAGGGCTCGTCCTATACCCCCGCCCAGGGGCCTAATCGCCGTGACGTAAACGTTGGATTACATCTCTCCCATTAATGGCGTGTCGCACTAATAGTCCAAATTTTTCGTTCTATCTTTTACGAGTCAGAAGCACCACCCCCTAGTACAACTAAAGAGAATGGTTTGGCATTGGCTACTTCAAAGTCAGCAGCTAGCAAGTCAGCAACTAGCAGGAAGAGCAATTCTGCCCGTAAGACCTATGTTTTAGATACATCAGTGCTCTTGGCGGATCCCGGTGCTTTATCAAAATTTGAAGAACACGAAGTCATCATTCCCATCGCTGTTATCGGCGAATTAGAAACTAAACGCGATCATCCTGAACTCGGATACTTTGCACGAGCAGCCCTTCGCGCCCTGGATGATTTAAGAATCGAACACGGTCGACTTGATACACCACTTACCGTGACTCCAGAAGGTGGAACCCTTTCAGTCGAACTCAATCACACTGACCTGAGCACCCTGCCACATGGATTCCTGCGCGACGGGACCAATGATTCTCGAATCTTGGCCATTGCAAAGAACCTCATGTCAGATGGAAAAAATGTTGTGCTGGTGACAAAAGACCTACCGCTTCGCGTGAAAGCATCATCTGTAGGTGTTGAGGCGCAGGAATACCTGGCTGAACTCGTCTCCAATAGCGGATGGACCGGTATCGAAGAGCTTTCTGTTGGCCACAACATCATCGATGAACTTTATTCATCAGATCGAGCCGATCATGAAGCGGCACACTCTTTGCCGGTTCACACCGGAATCGTTCTGCACTCTGAAAAAGGAAGTGCACTTGCGCGAATTACCGAGAGCAAACAACTTCAGTTAGTTCGTGGAGATCGTCAAGCTTTTGGTCTACATGGGCGCAGCGCCGAACAGAGAATTGCGCTAGATCTATTGCTCGATGAATCAATCGGAATCGTCTCTCTTGGCGGTCGCGCAGGAACAGGAAAGTCTGCCCTCGCACTCTGCGCTGGCCTCGAAGCCGTCATGGAGAAAAGACTCCATAAAAAAGTAATCATCTTCCGCCCTCTCTATCCCGTCGGGGGGCAAGAGCTCGGGTACCTGCCGGGCAGTGAAGGCGAAAAGATGTCGCCATGGGCCCAGGCTGTCTTTGATACTTTGGGTGCTTTGGTCAGCCAGGCTGTCATTGATGAAATCATTGACCGTGGACTTATTGAAGTCCTGCCCCTTACTCATATTCGAGGTCGTTCCCTTCATGACTCATTTGTCATAGTCGATGAAGCCCAGTCGCTAGAACGCGGTGTTCTGCTGACCGTTCTCTCGCGAATCGGCCAATCCTCCCGAGTTGTTCTGACTCACGATGTAGCCCAGCGAGATAACTTGCGGGTTGGTCGCCATGATGGAGTCGTAGCGGTCGTTGAGACCCTCAAAGGTCACCCACTCTTTGCCCATGTGACCCTGACACGATCAGAGCGCTCGCCAATCGCCGCTCTCGTCACCGAGATGCTCGAAGGGCCCGCACAGTAAGCACCTTGTATTCCCTTGGTGAGGCCCTATTTAAATCTCACAGTAACAAATAGGACATTTTAGACATCTCCCTTTCTGACCTGCGGTTTTACCTATCCACAGGGAGCCACTTTCCTGAGAATTTGCGAGCCACGCGGTCCAAAATTTGCGACACACCCCCTGTATTGAAACCCTTGGGCCATTCCCCCCCAGGTCACTACCTCCTTTGGAGGTGATGGCGCCATGCAGAAGAAAGGAGTCGCCATGATGTCAAAGGTAAAAACCTTCGCCAGAGCAATCGGCGAATTCTTTACTGCCCTTGGGCAAGTCAAACTCTCACGCCGTAGCGCACCTGCTCTCTGGACAGTGATCGCCGCGATGATCTTTCTTGGTACAGCCCAGCCAACGGCGTACGGTCTTGAATTCCCGATGACCACGCGCCTTGAGCTACCTAATTCCGCAAACCTGACTAGTACGAACTTAACTATTAAAAGTGGAATGCCAAAGGTTTACCTATCCAGCCAGTTATCTGAAATGGCCATCGTTGCCGACATCAGCCGCCAAGTTGAAATGGCTCGCACTGTATCGGGCGCTAAAAAGGTAGCTAAGGGGCTTATGAAGTCTCAGTATTCATGGGGCGAACGCCAGTTCGAATGCCTCAATAGTCTTTGGAAAAAAGAAAGTCACTGGAATTACAGGGCTCACAACTATCGCTCTGGTGCCCACGGAATTCCTCAATCGCTGCCTGCATCGAAGATGGAAGTTATTTCAGATGACTGGCGTACCAACCCAGTGACTCAAATCCGTTGGGGACTTCATTACATAGACCTTCGCTATGACACACCCTGCCGCGCATGGTCAAAATTCCAGCGCAGCCGTTACTACTAAAAACCTTTAGTTTTCGAAGGACCGAGCTTAATTTTCTGGCTTGGAACCAATTGTTAATGGCCTCATTGTTTCGGCAAAGAAATCATTTCCTTTGTCATCGACAACAATGAATGCTGGGAAATCAACAACATCAATTTTCCAGACTGCTTCCATTCCTAGATCTTCGAAATCGAGAACTTCAACTTTCTTGATGCAATCCTGAGCTAGGCGAGCTGCTGGTCCACCGATAGATCCAAGATAAAAACCACCATGCTTGGCGCAAGCATCGGTGACAGCCTTTGAGCGATTTCCTTTTGCTAACATCACAAAAGACCCACCATTGGCTTGGAAATAATCAACGTAGGAATCCATACGTCCGGCAGTTGTTGGTCCAAATGAACCAGATGCCATTCCGGTCGGAGTCTTTGCAGGACCTGCATAATAGACCGCGTAATTCTTTAAGTAATCTGGCATCGGTTTTCCAGCATCGAGCATCTCCTTGATGCGTGCGTGGGCAATATCGCGAGCAACCACGATGGTTCCGGTCAGCGATACACGAGTCTTTACTGGGTGCTTTGAAAGTTCTGCGCGAATTGCATCCATAGGTTGATTGAGATCAATTGCAACAACATTGTCGTTCAGATGTTCATCAGTGGTTTCTGGCAAGAAATGTGCTGGTTCTGTCTCTAGTTGCTCAATAAAGATTCCATCTTTTGTGATTTTCGCTTTTGCTTGGCGATCAGCAGAACATGAGACCGCGATAGCAATTGGCAGAGATGCTCCATGGCGAGGCAAGCGAACTACGCGCACATCGTGGCAGAAGTACTTACCGCCAAACTGTGCGCCAATGCCTAACTTTTGGGTCAGTTTAAATACTTCTTCTTCCAGTGCCAGGTCGCGGAAACCATGTCCAGTAGCTGCATCACCTGATGTAGGCAGACCATCTAAGTAGTGAGTGCTCGCAAGCTTTGAAGTTTTTACAGTGTGCTCTGCGCTAGTTCCGCCAATCACAATAGCCAAGTGATACGGAGGACATGCTGCGGTTCCGATGGAACGTAGCTTCTCATCAAGCCAATTCATAAATGAGGCTGGATTAAGTACTGCCTTTGTCTCTTGGTAGAGGAATGACTTGTTTGCACTGCCGCCACCTTTAGCGATAAACATGAAGTTGTATTCATCTTGATGGTCGCTATCGGCATAAATCTCAATTTGCGCAGGCAAGTTATTGCCGGTGTTCTTCTCTTCCCATGTTGTTACAGGAGCCATCTGTGAATATCGAAGGTTTAACTTTGTATACGCGTCATAGACGCCTTGAGACAGTGCAACTTCATCTTTTGAGGAGGTGAGAACGTACTGCCCTTTCTTTCCCATAATCAGAGCCGTGCCAGTGTCCTGACACATAGGAAGAACTCCACCAGCGGCGATATTGGCATTCTTGAGAAGGTCGAGGGCAACAAAGCGATCGTTTGCTGAGCTTTCTGGATCTGTAAGAATTTTGGCTAATTGTTCTAGGTGCTCGCTACGAAGATAATGCGAAATATCGTGAATCGCAGTTTCGGTAAGTAAGGTCAATGCTTCAGCTGAAACCTGTAGGAATTCTTTATCACCCAGTTTTACAACACTGACGCCTTCTTTGCTTATCAGGCGGTACTTAGTTGTATCCGGGCCAAGCGGAAGGAGATCTGAATATGTAAATTGTGGAGACATTATTCATCTCCAGATTTTGGAGTAGAAGTCTTTGCTGCATCTAACTTCTTCTTCGCACCATCTAGCCATTCCTGGCAAATCTTTGCAAGCTCTTCTCCGCGCTCCCACAACTTGAGGGATTCTTCAAGAGTGGCACTGCCATCTTCAAGAGATTCAACAATCTCGGCTAGTTCGTCGCGAGCCTCTTCGTAGCTGGGCTTTGCATCTTTAGCGGCCATGTGCACAATCTACTCTCGATTTACCAAACTTGATTTACAAGACTTGATTAACTGTGGCGCTGGTCTCGCCCTTAGCGACGCGGATTCGTAAGCGAGTACCGCTCTTCACCTTTGCGGCATCGCGCACAATTGCACCATCTTCTAACTGCACCACTGCATAGCCGCGGTCCATAGTCGATTGTGGCGAGAGCGAACGCAGGTGTGCTTTTACGCCCTTTAGCTCCTTCTTCTCAATCTCAAGAATTGATGCAAAACTGCGAATCGAACGATCGCGCCATGCTTTGATTTCATCGCGTCGCGTTGAAACCATGACTGATGGATCTTTCATCACTGGTCGATTGCGCAACTGCGCAATCTGATTTAACTCAAAGTCGATTGTCGAAACTAGCCGGCGGTACATGCGATCACGAATTTTTTCGATATCGCTGATCTCTTGAGCAATATCTGGCACCACACGCTTTGCGGCATCTGTGGGCGTTGATGCTCGGTAATCAGCAACATAATCTAGAAGTGGTGCATCTTTTTCATGGCCAATTGCGCTCACGATTGGCGTTGTGCATTGTGCCGCTAAACGTACAAGTGATTCATCGCTAAAGGGCAGGAGATCTTCAAATGAACCTCCGCCTCGAGTAATGATGATGACATCTACTTCAGTATCGGCTTCTAATTCAGCAAGAGCCTGCGAAACCTCAACAACGGCTGCAGCGCCTTGAACAGTTACTTCACGAATTTCAAACTGCACTGCAGGCCAACGCCTACGAGCATTTTCTACAACATCTTTCATAGCATCGGTATTGCGGCCGCAAATCAATCCAACTTTTCGTGGCAAGCGAGGTAGTGCAACTTTACGGTCTGCACTAAATAACCCTTCAGCAGCCAACTTCTCCTTGAGCGCTTCTAGCCGTGCAAGAAGCTCGCCGACTCCAACTTGGCGGATTTCTTTTGCAGACATTGTGAGAGAACCATTTTTGGTAAACCATGATGGTTTTGCATAGATAACCACGCGTGCATTTGCAGGTAGTGGTTGTACCGACGCCAATACAGTTTTGTAACACATCACCGAGATGCTCATATCGGCGCTGGTATCTCGAAGGCGCATGAAAGCCATGCCACCACTTCGTTCGTTCAGTTCTGAGATTTCGCCTTCAATCCAGATTGGGCCTAAACGATCAACATATTCTTTGATTGCTTCAGAGACCACACGCACTGGCGCAGGGGATTCACTTGAAGTTTCGAACATGGGAAGAGCCTATTAGACTGCCGCTTATGAGCAAGAGAGTTTTACTGGCTGCGCCACGTGGATATTGCGCCGGAGTGGACCGAGCTGTGATTGCCGTTGAAAAATCTCTTGAACTTTATGGCGCACCGATTTACGTCCGCAAAGAGATTGTCCACAACAAGCATGTTGTTTCAACACTTGAACAACGAGGCGTGATTTTTGTTAACGAGACCGATGAAGTTCCAGAAGGCGCAACTGTTGTTTTCTCAGCTCACGGTGTATCACCTGCAGTTCATGCTGAGGCTGCCTCACGAAACTTAAAGACTATTGATGCAACCTGTCCGCTTGTTACTAAGGTGCATAACGAAGTAAAGCGTTTTGCTGATGATGAAACTGAGATTCTTTTGATTGGTCACAATGGGCACGAAGAAGTAGAAGGAACAGCTGGAGAAGCTCCAGGAAAAGTTCGCATAGTTGATGGGCTCGATGAAGCTCGTACCGTTGTTCCAACTCCAGGTAAGAAATTAGTTTGGCTGACTCAGACCACTCTCTCGGTCGATGAAACTATGCAATCAGTTGCAATCCTTAAAGATCGATTCCCAGAAATTGCTAATCCACCATCTGATGACATTTGCTATGCAACACAAAATCGCCAAGAGGCAATTAAGGCAATTGCTCCTCAAGCAGATTTAGTGATAGTTGTTGGATCAACAAACTCGTCTAACTCAGTTCGACTTGTAGAAGTTGCACTTGAGTACGGTGCTAAAGCTGCTTATCTTGTGGATTATGCAGCTGAGGTAAAAGAGGAGTGGTTAGAGAAGGCAGAGATTATCGGCGTGACAAGCGGTGCATCGGTTCCAGAAATTCTCGTAACAGATTTGCTCAACTTTTTGGATATGCACGGTTACAACGATGTGCAAGAGATTAAGGCAACTGAAGAATCACTTCTCTTTGCGCTACCAAAAGAGCTTCGCAAAGAACTCAATAAAAGGTAGTTACTAGCTCTCTACTGATCGCTTTGATGGACGGCTCTTCGCCTTCTCATTAAGAAACATAAACCAGGCATAGAGCGCGCTGACCAGCAAGAACGGTGCAACGCTTGCAAGTGAAGCAATGAAATCAACACCAACTCTTGTAGGGCGAAGACCATCGTTAAGAATTGTGATGAGAAGTGCTGTAGATGCATAAGCAATAGGTGGAGTGACTGCTGCAACATAGCGAGTGCCAGTTCTGCCATAACGGACGCCGCCAAAGGTAACTAAGGCAATAATGATTCCAGAGATGACTCCGGCACCTGAGCGAATCCAGATTTCAAGTGATGCGATGATAAAGATAAAGAGAGATTGAAGAACAATCACTCCCTGCTTCTTGAGGCCAGGACCAGGGATGGTGGGCTTCTTGATTGTTCTCGTGTTCATTCTTCTATTCCTCTACTACTTCTACGTCAATGAAATCATCTGGTCCATCGAGTTCTGCGTTCTGCAATTCTCGTACCTTTGCAGGTGATTCTGGATATTCGATTGCGAGCTTATCTTTATCTCCAGCAACTCCAAGTTTATTGATTCGTCGAGCCGGTGCAAGAACTGTTTTTTCGGCAGTGGGAATCAGATCTTCGTAAGCCTTAGATGTTGAGTTGATTGCCTTACCGACAGCAACAATTTTCGAGTGCAGCAAAGTGATGTTCTTTAAGAATGTCGCTGCCACTTTAGTGATGTCATCTGCATTTTCTGCAAGTTTATTTCGAGTAAAGATATGCCCCACGGTGCGCAATAAGGCCATCATGGAAGTAGGGGTTGCAAGCGTGACGCCAACTTTAAATGCTTTTTCAAGTAGGAGCGGATCAAGTCGAAGTGATTCTGCGAGAAGGGTTTCGAAGGGAAGGAAGAGCACTACAAAATCTGGCGAGTTTTGGGACTTGTGGTAACCGCGCTTGGAGAGAGCATCTACATGCTTGAGCAAATCTTTTGTGTGCTGCAGCAAGAGTTCGTCACGCTCTGCTTGGTTATCGGTACCGAAAGCTTCAAGGAATCTATCGAATGGAAACTTGGAATCGATAAACAACTTAGAGCCACCTGGCATTGCAACTGTGATATCTGGAATACCAGAAGAGTCAGCATCGGTTGTAGAGCGCTGGGCTACATACTCGTGGTCTTCTCGTAAACCAGCTTGTTCAAGCAACAGTTCGAGTTGGGCTTCTCCAAATTTTCCACGAGTCTGCGAATTAGAGAGTGCGCCAGCAATTTTCTTCGTCTCATCAAAGAAGGTGGTAGATGCTTTACGCATCTCATCGATTGTGCCGATGAGTTGAGTTTCAGAGGCGACTCTCTTCTCTGCAGCATCCTGTGCTTGTGCGCGCATGCGTTCGACAGTCGTTTTCATCTCTTCCATCTGCGTTGCAATCTTTGTTTCATTTTCATTCTTTGCTTCTGACATCTTTAAACGATCTTCAGAAGCTTTCAGCAGAACTTTTACATCGTTAAGTTCTTGCGAAATTCGCGACGAATCACCACCAACTGATGCAGATTTAATTCTGGCAATCCACATACCGAGGGCGAGGCCAATAAAAAGGCCAATAATCAGAGTTATTAAGGTCACGAGTGCGCTGGACATGGGGCAATCGTGGCAGGAGGCACCGACAATCCCGCGTAGGCTGTCCTACTTATGAGCCTCTCAATTGGAATCGTCGGACTCCCGAATGTGGGAAAGTCGACCCTATTTAATGCTCTAACTAAGAACAATGTCCTGGCTGCAAACTATCCCTTCGCCACCATCGAGCCCAATGTTGGCGTCGTAGGCGTACCTGACGAGCGGTTGGCCAAGCTGGCAACCATCTTCGGCTCAGAGAAGTTACTGCCGGCGGCGCTCTCATTCGTAGATATTGCTGGCATCGTAAAGGGTGCTTCAGAAGGTGCTGGTCTTGGAAATAAGTTCCTGGCAAATATTCGTGAAACCGATGCAATCTGCCAAGTCATCCGTGTCTTCACAGATGGCGATGTCGTGCACGTTGATGGTCGCATCGATCCATCCAGTGATATCGAAACGATTAATACGGAACTCGCGCTCGCTGATTTACAGACAATTGAAAAAGCTATTCCGCGTCTTGAAAAAGAGGCACGCGTTGCCAAAGAAAAGGCACCCGTTCTTGCTGCAGTAAAAGAGGCGAACGACTGGTTGCAATCAGGTAAGCCACTTTCGCAATCAAAAATTGATCGCACACTTTTACACGAACTTCATTTGCTGACAGCTAAACCATTCTTATATGTATTTAACGTTGATGCAGCAGAGCTTGCAGATGTTGATCTACGCACAAAGTTAGCAGCACTTGTTGCACCTGCTGAGGCAATTTTCCTAGATGCAAAAACTGAAGCAGAACTTGCCGAACTCTCTGATGAAGACGCCCTCGAGTTACTGCAAGCAATCGGACTTACCGAACCAGGTCTTGCAACACTTGCACGTGTTGGTTTCGACACTCTTGGTTTACAGACTTATTTAACTGCAGGTCCAAAAGAAACACGTGCTTGGACTATTCATCAAGGCGATACAGCACCAATGGCAGCTGGCGTCATTCACACAGATTTCCAAAAAGGTTTCATTAAAGCTGAAATCGTTTCTTTTGCCGACTTGGTAGAAGCGGGCTCAATGGTCGAAGCGAAAGCTAAGGGCAAAGTCCGTATGGAAGGTAAGGAATACATCATGCAAGACGGAGACGTAGTGGAGTTCAGATTCAATGTCTAATACACCGACACAAAACACAGCCCGAGCGCGACTCAATCAAGCGCACCTTAAGGATCTTCCACGGAAGACCCGCGACAACCTTCGCAACGTGGCGATCATCGCTCACGTTGACCACGGTAAAACAACTCTCGTTGATGCGATGTTGTGGCAATCCGGAGCTTTCGCTGCTTATAAGAAGCAAGAAGAAGGCCAAGACCGCATGATGGATTCAATGGATCTAGAACGCGAAAAGGGAATTACCATTCTTGCGAAGAACACTTCGGTAAAACGTGGTGACACCATCATTAACATTATTGATACACCAGGCCACGCTGATTTCGGTGGCGAAGTTGAACGTGGACTTGAAATGGTTGACGGCGTGATCTTGCTCGTTGATGCATCAGAAGGTCCACTTCCGCAGACACGTTTCGTATTGCGCAAAGCACTACAGAAGAATCTTCCGGTTATTTTGCTTATCAACAAGGTAGATCGCCCCGATTCACGTATCGCAGAAGTTGTCGACGAGGCATATGCACTCTTCCTTGATCTCGATGCAAGTGAAGATCAAATCGAATTCCCAATTGTCTATGCATCAGCAAAAGCTGGCCGTGCATCTCTTACGCGTCCTGCAGACGGTGGCATGCCAGTTGAAGAGAATCTAGATGTTCTCTTTGACACAATCTTCTCTGCTATTCCAGCACCTGTTTATCACGAAGGTGCACCACTTCAGGCGCACGTGACAAACCTTGACTCATCACCATTCCTTGGGCGCTTGGCACTGTGCCGTGTGCACGAAGGTGTTATCAAAAAGGGACAAACAGTTTCATGGATGAAGACTGATGGAACAACTGAGCGAGTAAAGATCTCCGAACTCTTAGTTACAGAAGCGCTAGAACGTGTTCCTGCACTAGAAGCAGGACCTGGCGACATCATCGCTGTTGCGGGTATTGAGACAATCACGTTGGGTGAAACTCTTGCAGATCTTGAAAACCCACATCAATTGCCACTTATTACAGTGGATGAACCATCAATTTCGATGACAATCGGTATCAACACATCACCACTTGCGGGTAAGAGCGGCAAGATGCTTACTGCGCGCCAAGTAAAGGATCGTCTTGATAAAGAGTTAGTCGGTAACGTTTCACTTCGCGTACTTAATACTGAACGCCCAGATACATGGGAAGTTCAAGGCCGCGGAGAACTTCAGCTAGCAGTTTTGGTTGAAATCATGAAGCGTGAAAGTTTTGAACTCACAGTGGGTAAGCCACAAGTTGTTACAAAGATGATTGATGGAAAACTTCATGAACCTATGGAGCGTTTATCTATTGATGCTCCTGAAGAATATTTGGGTGTACTTACTCAGTTGATGGCGCTTCGTAAAGGTCGCATGGAACAAATGGTTAATCACGGAACCGGTTGGATCCGTCTTGATTACAAAGTTCCATCACGTGGACTTATTGGTTTTCGTACCGAGTTTCTTACTGAAACTCGTGGAACAGGTTTACTTCACCACGTATTTGATTCATATGAACCATGGTTTGGAGAACTTCGCACACGCGGAACAGGTTCACTTGTTTCAGACCGCATTGGCGCAGTAACTTCTTATGCACTTGCTGGAATTCAAGAGCGCGGTTCTATCTTCGTAGAACCAGGTGATGAAGTCTATGAAGGCATGGTTATCGGAGAGAACTCACGTACTGAAGATATGGATGTTAACTGTGTTCGTGAAAAGAAACTCACAAACATGCGCGCATCAGGTACAGATGATTCTGAAAAGTTGATTCCACCTAAGAAGCTGAACATGGAGGGTGCTCTCGAATTCTGTCGCGAAGATGAATGCGTTGAAGTAACACCTGCAGTCGTTCGAATCCGCAAGGTAACACTCGATGGCGCAGAGCGCGCACGCGCTACTTCACGAGCAAAGAAGAACAATCAGAGCTAATTACCCCGACTTGTCAGGGCCTTACGGTTGAATACGAACTGTGAGTAAGAACCCTTCAACCCAGCTTCGCCTAGTGCGAGGTGCGGTTGAGGGGTTCTCTCTTTCCCTCAGCGATCAACAACGTTTATGTGTTGAACACCGTGGCTCTCCGCTGATTATCACTGGCGCAACGGGCACAGGAAAAACTTCTGTACTTATCGAAGCTGCGTTATCGCGAATTTCTGCAGGACAGAAACCAGATTCAATTCTGATTCTTACCTACGGGCGAGATAGAGCATCTGAAATTCGAGATGCCATCGTTACTCGCTCAGAAAAGACGGCATACGAACCTCTTGCCAGAACTTTTCACTCACTTGCTTATTCAATCTTAAAGATGCGAACATCAGATGATTATCGTGAAATAGTTTTGCTTTCAGGTGCCGAGCAAGAAATGTACATCTCGGATTTACTCAAAGGTGATATCCAAGATGGATATAGAAGCTGGCATACAGATTTACATCGCAGCCCGCAATCACTTGGAGAGCCACTTGAAACTCAAGGATTTGTTCGAGAACTTCGCGATCTCATTATGCGTGCCAATGAACGTGGAATTACCCCAGATCAATTAGCCGAGCGCGGTCATCAACTTGGCGAAAAGTATTGGCCTGGAGCTGCAGATTTCTGGAAGAGATATTTAGGTTCGATGACGCTGCAGGAAATTTCTGCCGGCGATGCCAAAGTTCGTATCGATCCTTCAGAGATCATCAATACTGCAATTAATTATCTTCGCGCTAATCAAGATCTTTTAACTGAGCTTCGCAAGCGCTTCACAACAATTATTGTCGATGAATTCCAAGAGAGCGATCCAGCTCAGCGCACTTTGCTATCACTTCTTACTGGCTCTGATCTCATTATTGTCGCTGATACTGCAAGTGCTGTTGGCCGCTTCCGCGGAGCAGATCCTGAAGGAGTCTCGGCAGTTCTAGATTCGTATCTGGCTGCAGGTGCGAAAAAGATTGAGCTGACAGAGAATTTCCGCGGAACACCTGTTGTGAGCACTGCGCGCTTAACCTCTGAATCAGAAGAGGCGCAATACATCGCATACCAATTCAAGCGAGCACATTTGATGCAAGGAATTCCGTACTCGCAGATGGCCGTCATTGTGCGTTCACATGGCCAGACTGCCTCTGCAATTCGCCGTGCATTTTCGCAAGTTTCAATTCCGACTGCGGGAGATATTGAAGCGCTAGCTAATAACGCTGCCATTGCGCCATTTTTATTACTCGCCCGCGTGGCAACGGGTGCACAACCTCTGAATTTAGAGACTGCCGAAAAGCTGCTTACAGCTGAATTCGGGGGAGCAACGTCGGTCTCACTTAGGCGCACACGTGCTGCACTGTTAGCTGCGCGTGATGAAGCACAGGACAAACGCTCCGGCACACAACTTATCATCGATGCAATTCTTACAGGAGATATTGCTATCGAAGATTCTGCAGAGTTAATGCGCGTTTATGCACTTCTGGCAGCGGCAAAGAAGTCAATCGCTAAGAAAACCGCAACTATTCATGATTTGCTCTGGGTCATTTGGAATACGGCAGAGACCAGTGATGGCATCAAACTCAGTGATGCGTGGCGAGATGCCGCGTTACGTGGTGGCGCACGAGGCGCAGCTGCTGATCGCGATCTCGATGCCATGATTCAACTCTTTGATACCGCTGCGCGCCATATTGAACGCTTTCCTGGAGCAAAACCAAACTCTTTCCTTGCTGAAATCGAGAAAGAAACAATTGTCTCTGACCTCATCACTGCACGTGGTGTTCGTCCCGATGTTATTGAAATTCTTACCGTGCACTCTGCAAAAGGTCGTCAATGGCAGCATGTAGCAGTCGCCGGTGTGCAAGAAGGTGCATGGCCAAACTTAAAGCAACGAAGTTCGCTACTAGGTGCCGAGCGATTGGTAGAACGAGTTCGCCATGGTGATGATTTAGCGCAAGTTGCTCTCGACATGATTGCAGCATCGTCATTGGCAGAAGATGAAGCACGTCTATTTCACGTTGCAACAACTCGTGCCCGTCAATCACTTCTTGTGACAGCAATATCGCGCGAAGATGCAACTCCATCAATCTTCTTTGAAGATCTTGCAGAGTCACTGCATGCCACGGACTCGGTAGTTGAAGTTCCACGACCACTTACTGCATCAGCACTTGTTGCAACCCTTCGCCGGGAAGTACATCTGTCTTCTAATAAAGATGCAGCATCGTTACTCAAGACGCTGAGTTCCAACGGAATACACGTGGCTACGCCATCGAATTGGCTGGGTTCTGCTCCAATGACTACGGATGCGCCTGTTATTGATGCTGGTGCACTTGTTCCAGTCTCCCCATCTGGAGCCGAAAATTTCACTGAATGCGGCCTTAAATGGTTCCTTGAAAAGAGCGGCGGTACCGATGGAGATTCCACTGCGCAATTATTGGGATCTGTCATCCATGAATTCGCACGCCTTAAAGTGGAAGAACCCGGAATCACTGACGAACAATTACAGAGCAAACTAATTGATTCATGGTCGCTCATTGATGATAGCCAAGGCTGGATAAGCAGCGCCGCACTTGCCCGTGCAAAGAAGATGTTAGAACGCTTCTCTGTATTTCATTCGAAATCACTTTCAGATAACAATCGTACGGTTGCTGGCGTCGAAAAGAGTTTCGAAATCACAGTGGGACGTGCACTCATCAGGGGAAATGTCGATCGCATTGAAGTTGATAGTGATGGCAAGCATTACATCATCGACTTCAAAACCGGAAAGAAAGAAATTTCAGGAGATGATGCAAAGACCAACTTGCAGCTTGCGTGTTATCAACTAGGTGTAGTTCTCGATGGCTTTGAAGAGAAACTGAAATCTACAGAAGTTTTGGGTGCACAACTTGTCTACCTTGCAAGTAAGAATAAGAGTTACAGCACCCGCGAGCAAGATCCGTTGATTGATATAGAGGCAACGACTAACATCCTTGAAGAGATTGCCATCGGTATGGGAGCTGCCACATTTACTGCGCGTAAAAACGATATGTGCGGTAAGTGCAAAGTGAAACCTTCGTGTCCGTTGTATCTCGAAGGTAAGGCGGTGCATCAATGAGCGCCATCAACGAAAAGTATTCACCAGACCAAGTCGCCCAGATGATTATCTCGATAGATCCAACGTTTCACCTTCCATCCGATGAACAACGCCCCATTATTTCGATTCACGATAATCCTCTCGAACCTGCTGTAGTAATCGCAGGAGCAGGGTCAGGAAAGACTGAGACAATGGCTGCAAGAGTTCTCTATCTTGTTGCTAATGAGATTGCGCGCCCGGATCAAATTCTCGGCCTGACATTTACTCGCAAAGCTGCTGGCGAACTCAATACTCGAATTCGTAAGCGTTTACGCCAGTTTCAGCAGGCGCAAGATAAAGCAGGCATCCCAAGAACTTTCACTAGCCTTGATACAGCGGTAACTACTTATCATTCCTACGCTGGGCGCTTACTCAGCGAACATGCCATTCGATATGGCATCGATGCTGATGTTCAACCACTTGGCGAAGCAGCGCTCTGGATGTCTGCAAATAAGTTGGTACGCGAATGGGATGACGGAATCTTTGCAACAACTGATGCAGCAAGCACGGTTGTCAACGATTTATTGGGACTTACCTCAATGGTTCTCGAACATCGTGTCACAGTAGATCAAATCCGTAGCGCAGATGAAAAAGTGCTGCACGAGCTCATGCAGATGACCGGCGCAACAAATAAAGAGACTCGCAAGGTTGGAAAAGTTCTTAATCAGAGAATTGCAATGTTACCCATGATGGAAGCATTCCTTGAAGCACGTCGCCAATCAGGTGAACTATCTTTCGATGACCAGATTTCTTTGGCGGCAGATATATCAGTGAACTTCCCTGATGTCGGAATTCTAGAGCGGGCTAAATATCCAGTTGTTTTACTTGATGAGTATCAAGATACGTCGCAATCACAAGTCAGGTTGTTATCGTCCCTCTTTGGAAATGGTCATCCAGTCACAGCCGTCGGAGATCCATGCCAGTCGATTTACACATGGCGCGGTGCATCTTCTGGAACAATC
The DNA here is from genome assembly GCA_026392935.1 of Actinomycetota bacterium. GTDB lineage: Bacteria > Actinomycetota > Actinomycetes > Nanopelagicales > Nanopelagicaceae > Planktophila. The sequence goes on from JAPLBE010000016.1 coordinate 114,415, forward strand.
AGTGCTTTCAATAAAAACTTTCCCAAGGCCGAAAGTTCGACTGGAAAGAGCGTATACGAACTTCTGACTACATACCGAAACGATGAAGCCATTCTTACTTTGGCTAATGAAATTTCTGCAGATGTCCGTAAAGATGAAGGCATAACGGTTGCAGCGCTGAAGCCACGCAAAGGCGCAGGCAAGGGTGATCTCAGCTGTGGTGCATTTGAAAATCTTGAAGGCGAAGCAACTGCAATCGCTGAATACTTTGCTCCACTCTGGAATAACCCTGATCGCATAAAGCCAGGAACAAAAGTTCCTAAAACTTTCGCAGTCCTGGTTCGCAAAAGAGCACAGATAGCGCTGATTCAAGAGGCATTGGCAAAGGCTGGAATACCCTCTGAAGTCCTTGGTTTAGGCGGACTTGTGCATGTTCCAGAGATCGCAGATGTAGTTGCCATGCTTAAAGTCATCAACAATCCCGATGCAGGTGCATCGCTGATGCGCCATCTAACTGGCCCTCGCATCAACTTAGGCCCACGCGATATTGCCGCGCTAGGTCGTTATGCGCGCTCACGTTCTGAATCTCTTTCATCGGATAGCCGCAGTATCGTCAAAAATATTGTTGCAGGGAATCCGCAATCAGCAGAAGCTGATGATCAATTCATCGGAAGCGTCATTGACGCACTTGATGAGATTGAAAAATGCGACGCTTCGAAATTTAGTAGCGCTGGGTTCCAGCGACTATCTGCATTTGCATCCGACCTGCGCCGTCTTCGCTCGCGTGCATCTGCCCCCATTACAGATTTGATTGTGGACATAGAGCGCTATCTCAGCGTAGAGACTGAAGTCATGTTGCGAGATGGTGGCACACATGGTCGTCGCCACCTCGATCGCTTTATGGATGAAGCAGCAAAGTTCGCGCGAAATGGTGGAACTCTCTCTGCCTTCTTGCAGTGGCTCGATGTTGCAAGTGAAGAAGAAGGTGGACTAAAGGCTGGTGCACCAGAAGTCGATGCCACTGTTGTGCAAATTCTTACTATCCATATGTCTAAGGGCGCTGAATGGGATGTGGTTGCAGTTCCAGGTCTTGCTCAAGGAAACTTCCCGGGCGCAAATGCATCTGATCCAGATAACTGGATTACTAACGAACGACATATCCCATTTTCGCTTCGCGGTGATAGCGATATTTTGCCAAACTTTTCGTGGAACGCGGCTACAACAAATGCTCAAGCCAAAGCGCGTATCGATGAATTTGCCCAAGAGTGCGTTGATTTCAAAATGCGCGAAGAGATTCGACTCGGTTATGTTGCAATGACTCGAGCACGTACACATCTCTTCTGTTCTACATCATTCTGGCGTGATGGTGTAAAGCCAGTTCCAGTTTCTGTTTTGTATGAGAAAGTCCACGCGGTTGCATCCGCTGTGGGCAGTGTGATTTCAGCTGCTATTGCGCCGGCCAGCACTGATCGCAATCCAGCAGAAGACATCGAAATTACTTCGCAATGGCCCAGAGATCCACTCGGAGATCGACGTGCTGATTTCGATCGCACCGTCGCACTCGTGCAATCCGCACACCCGCTAGATCTTGATGCACCAGCTCCAGAAGAACTCCGTGAATTCATTGATGATGCACGTGCAATTATTTCTGAATTCCAAGAATTTCGTTTAGGTGCCGCAGAAGTACATCTTCCCGCACGCCTGTCGACATCAACGTTAATTGCGTTGCATGAAAATCCTGCTGAGCTTGCACGAAGTATTCGACGCCCGATGCCACGGGCAATGGATGAATTCTCTCATCGCGGTACCGCGTTCCACCTTTGGATAGAGAACCATTTCAATGCAAAAACACTCTTCGATGATGAAGAATTTGATCTTCTTACTCCGCTAGAAGATGATCAGAAACTCGAAGATCTGAAGAAAAAGTGGCTGGCATCCGATTGGGCTTCACTAGAGCCACATGCAGTTGAAGTCCCATTCGAAACAGTTATTGCTGGAGTTCTGGTTCGCGGTCGAATTGATGCAGTCTATAAAACTGAGACTGGATTTGAAGTTGTTGACTGGAAGACCGGTTCTAAAATTCTTGGTGAATCCTCTGCCGTGCAACTTGCGGTCTATCGATTAGCCTGGGCAAAACTTCAGAGTATTCCTGTAGCAAAAGTATCTGCTGCATTTCATTATGTGCCAACAAATAAAACAGACCGGCGAGCTGATCTTCTCAGTGAAGAACAACTCGCCGATCTGTTATTGCTGAAGTAATTAGCTCCTCTTAGATATCGAAGCGATCAAGCTCCATTACCTTGCTCCATGCTGCTGCAAAGTCTGTGACAAATTTCTTGTCAGCATCATCACTGGCATAGACCTCTGAAAGGGCACGCAGTTCAGAGTGAGATCCGAAAACCAAATCGGCACGAGTTGCACTCCATTCGACCTTTCCGGTTTTGCGATTTCGACCCTCGAAGTTATTGATATCACCTGACTTTGGGGCCCATTCAGTTTTGACATCCAAAACATTCTTGAAGAAATCGTTTGTAAGCGATTCCTTCTTCTTTGTGAGTACGCCGTCCTTAGAACCATCAAAGTTAGCTCCTAGAACACGAAGCCCACCAACAAGCACTGTCATCTCTGGTGGAGTAAGTGAAAGGAATGCAGCCTTATCAACGATTGCAACTTCGCCAGGACATGTCTCGCTCTTACTCTGATAGTTACGGAAACCATCAGATGTTGGCTCGAGGAAGGCAAAAGATGCTACATCTGTCTGCTCTTGCGAAGCATCTGTGCGACCAGGAGTGAAACGTACCTTTACATTTACTCCGGCTTTCTTTGCCGCTGCTTCAACTGCGATAGTGCCGCCGAGAACGATGAGGTCTGCCAGCGAAACTTTCTTTGCTGACTTCTTATTAAATGCCGCCTGAATCTTCTCGAGTTCAGCGAGAACCTTCTTAAGTTCCTTAGGATTATTTACTTCCCAATTCTTTTGAGGCTCAAGGCGAATACGCGCACCATTTGCACCACCGCGCTTATCTGTATCACGATATGACGAAGCAGATGCCCAGGCAGTTGTCACTAACTGCGCGGTAGTGAGACCGCTCTTAAGAATTCGCTTCTTCAAGAGATCGATCTCTGTCTTCCCGATTACCTTCTTTGGTCGAGCAGGAAGTGGATCTTGCCAAATTAACTCTTCCTTTGGCACAAGTGGCCCAAGGTAACGAACAACCGGTCCCATATCGCGGTGAGTAAGTTTGAACCATGCACGCGTAAAGGCATCAGCGAGAGCATCAAGATCTCCAGCAAAGCGACGTGAAATCTTTTCATACGCAGGATCCATACGAAGTGCTAGATCCGTTGTTTGCATTACAGGTGCATGTGTCTTACCTGGAATGTGTGCATCAGGAACAGCCTTAGACGCTGATTCATCTGTTGGAATCCATTGGTGTGCGCCACCAGGTGACTTCGTCAGCTTCCATTCGTACTTAAAGAGAATCTTGAAATAGTTGTTATCCCACTTTGTAGGTGTAGATGTCCAAGCACCTTCGAGGCCACTTGTGATTGTGTCCGCACCCTTGCCGCTTCCAAATGAGTTCTTCCAACCGAGACCCATCTCATCGATTGCAGCACCTTCTGGCTCTGGACCAACATACTTATCTGGATCTGCTGCACCGTGCGCTTTTCCAAATGTGTGTCCACCTGCAACAAGTGCAACTGTCTCTTCATCATTCATTGCCATACGAGCGAATGTTTCGCGAATATCGCGAGCAGATGCAAGCGGATCTGGATTTCCATCAGGTCCTTGTGGGTTTACATAAATCAGACCCATCTGCACCGCAGCAAGTGGCTTCGCTAATTCGCGATCACCTGAGTAACGCTCATTGGTAAGCCACACTTTCTCTTTACCCCAATAAGTCTCATCTGGTTCCCACACATCTTCGCGACCACCACCGAAACCAAAAGTTTTTAGTCCCATTGATTCAATTGCACAGTTACCAACAAGAATCATGAGATCTGCCCACGACAAACGCTTGCCGTACTTTTGCTTAATTGGCCACAACAGGCGACGTGCTTTATCTAGATTGCCGTTATCTGGCCAGCTATTAATTGGTGCAAAACGTTGCATACCTGCACCAGCACCACCGCGTCCATCATGTGTGCGATAGGTGCCTGCGCTGTGCCATGCAAGACGAATAAAAAATGGCCCGTAATGTCCATAGTCAGCTGGCCACCACTCTTGAGAAGTTGTCATCAACTCCTCAATATCTTTCTTCACTGCCTTGAGATTGAGCTTTGAAAACTCTTCGGCGTAATTAAAATCTTCATCCATTGGATCTGACACAGGTGAGTGTTGACGTAGCACCGAGAGATCAAGTTGGTTTGGCCACCAATCAGAGTTATACGTTCCCTCTTTATTTAATTTGCTACCTGTATATGGGCACTTTGCTGCGTCAGTCATGGCTACTCCAAAGCTAGTTAATCCGGGACGTGTAATGAGGCCAATAGTAATAGAAGGCGAAAAAAACGCTACTTCGGAATTTCTACTCCGACGGGTAGGTGGTCACTTATGCCGGTTGGCGAATGCGAGATGGGGTGAGACCCCGCAGAGTGCAGGCTCTCACTTAGGATGTAATCGAATTGTATTTTCGCCCCCCAACTTGGATATGTGTTCTGCGTAACAAGTGAATTCCACTGTGACCCCATGACCGGTAAGTTTTTGGGCAGGTTCAGATCACCCATAACAATCGCTTGGGTACCCGTTTCTTTAGCTAACTTTGTTGCCCACTTTTTAATTCTACGAAGTTGCGCAAGATTAAATCCTGGAACAAAAGATAGATGTGTATTGACTACCGTCCAACCGTTTTCAAGAACTGCAGCGAGTGCGATGCGTGGTTCATCTTTAACGTAGATAAATCTAATTTTTCCTTTTCCAGTTTCATCTCCAGGAACTACAAGTGGCATTCCAACTGGAGAATTTCCAAGATTGAGTCTGTGCCATGAACGCACAGGAATTTTTGAAACTATTCCAATTCCATAACACTCGTGCATTACCTCAGAATGTGAAGATGCATTTGTAATCAACTCTGGTTCGTCGCGCTTTAGTGTGCGCCATTTTTCGCCAGGTGTTCCAATGACACTGGGCGCCATTGCCCAATCACGTGCGCTAAGTGTTTCTGCAATATCTCGCATCTGTGGTCGTGATTGAGAGCGAGGTAAAAAGTGATCCACTTCCTGAAAGCCATATACATCTGAGCCAAGTGATTGAACAGCACGGGATAGGCCCTGAAAGTCGTTCCCTTGCACGGGAGGGATGGCCATTCCATGCAGGAGATTCCACGAGGTGATGCGCACCCCCACAGACTAGTAACCTGCACCTGTGAGCGCGATAAATCAGCATCCTTCCCGCATAGATCGCGCTGGAGATTTGCGTACGAATCAAAATACTTTGGATCAGTTGTGGAACCAAGCACGAATCCTGCAGATATCGGAAGGACGAATAGCAGCTACAGGAACGCAACTCGCTTACATTTCTGCCGCAGATGCTGCGCAGTTGATTGCGACGGGGCGTTTTTCAGAGGGCAGTAGATATTTTCTGGGATTAGATATTGAAAGTCGAACACCATTTTTTGCATGGGATACACAGTGGGTTAAGACCCTGAGTGATGAAGAGAAAAGTGAAGGCTTCTCAACAGTTCGAGAAATTGGTGCGCAACTTTCAGAGCAAGAGTTAGAGCTTTCGCTGCACGCAATTGCTTTAAGTAATTGGCATAGCGCGCACCCGCGATGTCCACGTTGTGGTGGTGCGACAAAAGTTGATCTCGGCGGAGCGGCACGTTTATGCGAAACAGATCAGAGTCAGCATCATCCGCGCACTGATTCAGCTGTCATAGTTCTTGTGAAAGATCGTAGCGATCGCATTTTGCTAGGACACCAACCGGTATGGCCAGAGGGACGATTCTCAACATTTGCTGGCTTCTTAGAACCTGGTGAAACTTTTGAACAATGTGTATCCCGTGAAATTTTCGAAGAGTCAGCGGTGACCGTGAGCGAGATTAAGTATTTAGGTTCGCAACCGTGGCCGTTTCCAGCAAGCATCATGATTTCTTTTGAAGCAGTGACAGATAATCCAGAGGATGCTCGCGGTGATGGTCAAGAAATTACCGAAGTTAAATGGTTTAGCCGCGCAGAATTATTAGCTGCAGCTAAAGATAAATCACTTTTACTACCACCATCTATATCTGTTGCTCGCAAAATGATTGAACGTTGGCTTGGTGAAAGCGCCCCCGGCGGAGAAACATGGCGGTAGATCTGTGGCAGTAGAAGATTCCATTCTTGCCGCACTCGATTCTGAACAACGCGCAGTGGCGCTGGCTACACGCGGACCTGTCTGTGTTATTGCTGGAGCAGGTACTGGAAAAACTCGCGCAATCACCCATCGCATTGCTTATGCAGCAGCTATCGGCACAATGGATCCGCAAAAGGTTTTGGCACTCACATTCACAGCAAAAGCTGCAGGCGAGATGCGTGCCCGACTTCGCACACTGGGTGTTCCTACCGTTGCCGCGCGCACAATTCACTCAGCAGCGCTAAAGCAACTGCTTTACTTCTGGCCATCAGTATTTGGAGGCCGAACTCCAGACTTAATTACAACAAAGACCGGATTTCTCTCAGAGGCGATAAACCGCGCAGGGCTTAGCGAATCATTGCGTGCAACTAATCGAGAACTGATGAGAGACATTGCTTCAGAAATTGAATGGGCAAAAGTTTCACAAGTGGCACCGACAGATTATGTAGATCAAGTTGGCCGTCGCATGCAAAAACCGCGTGTTCTGCCAGAGCAGATGGTTCAGATCTACACAGCATATGAATCGATTAAGAAACAAGAACTTGCCATCGATTTTGAAGATGTGTTACTTCTCTGTTCAGCAATGCTTGAACAAGAGCGAGAGGTCCGCGAGCGAGTGCAAGATCAATATAGATATTTCACCATCGATGAATACCAGGACATTTCTCCTATTCAACAACGTTTAATAAATGCTTGGCTTGGAACGCGAAAAGATATCTGCGTTGTTGGAGATCCTGCACAAACGATTTATTCATTTGCTGGTGCAACACCAGTCTTCCTCAACTCCTTTACTCAAAGATTTCCTGAAGCCCAAGTAATTCGTCTGACAACTGGATACCGATCAACTCCCGAAATTACCTTTGCAGCGAATGCTCTTCTACGCTCTGCCACGATGGGACAAGAACTCGTTGCATTTAATACTCATGGCTCGAAACCCGTAGTTACCGGTTATTCTGATGAGAGCGCTGAGATAAGCGGTGTTATGAAAGAAATTAATGAGCTACTAAGCACCGGTACTCAACCTCAAGAGATTGCAATTTTGGCTCGAACAAATGCCCAATTAAAGGGCGCCGAAAAGGCGATGCTTGCGCAGAACATCCCTTATCAAGTTCGCAACACTGAGCGATTTTTTGAGCGCAGAGAGATTCGCGATTTTCTTAAACAAGTTCGCCAAGCATCTGTTATTCCGGCAGAGGGCCAAGGGTGGATCGATGAATTGCGTTCCATTGCGCAGCCGTATCTAACGGGCGAAGCAATTGATGGAATTGCCGCACTCTTACATTTAGCCCGTGAGTTAGATGCAGATGATAATTTTTCACCGAAAACTCTGCGCGGATATCTTCGTGAAGTCGAAGATCGCGTGCAGCAAAACAATCCACCAACAATGCCTGTGGTTACTCTTGCAACTCTGCATGCTGCAAAGGGACTTGAATGGGATCGCGTATTTCTTATCGGCGCCTCAGAGGGCCAACTTCCGCTGACCAACAGCGCAGGCGAAGCTGTAGTCGATGAGGAGCGCAGGCTCTTTTACGTGGGAATTACGCGTGCCAAGGCTGATCTTCATATCTCGTATAGGGGAAATCCGAGCTCATTCCTGCGTGAAGCCAGCCTCCTGGCCTAGATAATTAATTGGGTTGCATCTTCATATCGTCATCGCGTACCCTTTTACTCCGGACAAAAGTCCACGTACAAAGAAGGGGTTGAAATGAACGCAATATTCACTTCAACAATCACAGCAGGCGCACGCGCTGCTGTTCCTTCTCATGCTCATACAACCTCAAAAACTGCTGCTAAGCGCTGGTTCTACGCCAACTTTTATGCAGTGGATGAGGCCACGGGAGCACTAATCGGCTAATACCGAATACGACCCACAAGGGCCTCAAATCCACAAAGGATTTGTAGGTCCTTTTTTATTTCCATAAAACCAACCAAAAAAAGAAGAAAGTAAGATCACACAAGAGAGAAGAGGTGAGGACTATGACAGTTCTCTTCAGCGAATTACAGATTCCAGGCTGGGCAGATAGCGGCAAGAAGATTGGCCTTAACGATGTGACGTTCACATACGACAACGCCAAGGCCTTTACCCTGCCATGCCATGTTGCTGACCCTGAACTCTTCTACTCTGAAACAGATCAGGGAATTGCAGAAGCGAAAGCTCTCTGCAGTCAGTGCCCTGTGCGCAACAAGTGTCTTGATGGTGCGCTCTCACGCCAAGAACCGTGTGGAGTGTGGGGAGGCCAACTCATTGAAGATGGCGTCATCATCGAACGTAAGCGCCGCGCTGGCAGACCACCTCGTCAGGTGATTGCAGCTGCACGCATGCTTGAGGAGTAAGTAGTTAGAAGGCACATCCACATAAGGGGTGGCGAGGAATCGCGATAGTTTGTGGGTGCGCTAAGAATTGGTAGTCAATGGTTATTACATTGCCTACCAATTCTGCTTTCTGCGCACCTGTAGTTAAGCCATCGATGTAACTGAGAATCTGCGAAGCAGCCAGGGCTGCAACATAGTGGGCTGCAATTTGTGGGTATTCCCGCTGGTTATTGTGAGTAATTTCCAAAGTCTCTTCAATGCCATTGTGATCATTGAAAAACAGAGTTGCGCACCGTACGCATGGTGAGTTTCCAGGAATAACGAGCGGGCCGATGTGAGCAGTATCTGCACGCGGAGATGGAATATAAAGAAAATTCTGGTGAGTACTCATCCAGAGTGAGAGTTTCTCTGGTTCCACGTCTCCACAATGAACCCGCAAGTCAACATGTAATGATTGTGCCAAATAGTCATATTCACGTTCTAAAGGAAAGAGTGATAATTCTTTTCGTAGTGCCTCAGAATGGCTATTGAAATCTTTTCCGAACTCTGATGGAAGCAGAGTTCCTACACCGATATCAAGATCGCCAATTGTCAGTGCTAGGCCACGTGAATTAGGAGTAAATCGAGTGTGAGTTACTCCGCTTAATAGGAGTAGTGAGTAGAGAATAGTTGTTACTCGATTTCGCCCTGAGAGTTCGACTAGATAATTCTGGCGAGCGCTTAAGATTTCAACCCCCGAATCATTAACGCCATCTATCCAATTCGTTTGGTGTAGTTCAGGATTACTTCGCCGTTGCAGTTGGAGAAAACTTGCGTCCGCAAAATTCTTAACATTTCTTGAAACCCTAGTATCAATTTTTGAAACGAATCGGGGAGAGACTTTTAGAGAGTTCTGAGTTGTATCAATTAATTGAAGAGCCTCGAGCTCCTGCATCATCTCCCACAAAATTTGAGAATCCAGGTCTGCGGTGGCGAGAATTACGGAACTTGATTTGCCCGCCAATAACTGCAGAGCGATAAATTTACGCTCTTGAGTGTGGATGCGAATGAATTTTTCGAGAGTGCCCGATTTGAGTATTCCAAGTAGATATTCGCTTGAATTTTTACGTGAATAAAGTTCGACGCCATCTTTGATTCGCTTCATAGCGGGAAAGGATGCTCACTTCAGTGAGAACAGCTGTGACGCCGATAAAGAACATGTGCGAAGGAGTTGCAGAAATGAACGATCGGTATTCGAGCAGGCACACAAAGAAATAACCCCCGCTCAAGTGAGCGAGGGTTATAACTACGTCTGGTTGCTTATTCTGGCTTCTTGCCAAGAATGCGATTTACCTTGGTGCCACACACTGGGCAGATGCCCTGTGCCATGCGACGACCAGAGTCTGAGATCTTTACAGTTCCCTCGAAATCACGCTTCTCTTTGCATTTCACGCAGTAAGCGTCACCCTTGTATGTCTCTACCTCTGCCATTTTTGCCTCCGTTCGACCCATGAGCTAGGCGCCATGCGTACTGGTTAAAACCATACTCTGCGCCACGCTCAAAATACCGTTTCTACACGGGGGATTATGAGAGTTTCTTCAACTCAGTTGGAGCTAAAAGGGCCCTCTCGGCGGCCTCATACCCATCCAAATAGGCGCTGGCCAGTTCGGCATCCTCGAATCGGCCTAGAACTTCTGAGAACTTCTCGCCGTGGTCGAAATGTTCTAAATGAATCGCTTCATGGAAAAGAACGTAGTCCAAGGCGAAATCTGGAGCCATTTTTAGACGATCCGAGATTCGAATTGTTCGATCCACGCTCGTGCATGAACCCCAGCGCTCGCGCATCGCACGCCAAGTTACTGAAATTGGCCGAGCGGTAATTTCTGGGGCCAATTCGGTGAGCAATTCATCGATACGGGCGAGCAAACTCTCTTCACCAGGGGTTTTAGACTCCTCTTGGCTTCTAATTTTGGCAATCATTTCCGGAACAATCGCACGTTCATCAGCTTTGCTTAACCGAGCTGGAATCGAAATCACGATCCGGCCACCTTGTCGGTATGCCGAAATGCTCTTTTTGCGACGCGTAGAGCGAATTACAACGATTTCACCTTCATCGACACCGGGAAGGGTGAGCTCTTCGAAATTATCTGAAAAGTCTCGAGTTGTCATTGAGGAAATGTAATCGAAACAGTGGCAATAATGAGTTGAATCATGATTTCTTGACAAGAAAATTTTGTTGTGTCTTAGTCATTTACATTTGATTATGACTAAAAATTCTCGTAGTTTGCGCTTACGAAGTCCTCGGATAACCGTTTGATATCTGCAAGGGGAAGGCAGATATTAAAATGTGCGCCCGGGGACTTCGCTTTTCGCCCCGAGGGTATTTTAGAAGGATTGCGAGCTAATTCAGCCCACTGAGGTCATCTGGAATCACAGCTGAATCTAAGAATTTTTCTGGATCAAGAAGTTCTTCTGCACTCGGCAAAATTCCACTCCAAATTTGATCTCGCGCACTGACATCTTTTAACTCACGAACTTTCTGCCAGAACGCATGTGCTTCTCGCGCCAGTCGTGGACGAACTTCTAATCCAAGGAGAGATTTAAAGAGTTGCTGTGATGGCGCATTCGTTGCACGTTGACGTCGATTAACTTCACGGAGTTGTGGCAATGATGGCAATCGTTCTCCTGCAGCTAGCGTTGCAACATCATCTGTCCATCCATCAACAAGTGCGAGTGCTGTTTCAAGTTTAGAGAGCGCTGCACGTTGTGCTGGTGTTTCTTCAGGTGTAAAAACTCCACTATTGAGTGCGATGGTGAAAGAGTTTTCGCCAGAATCTGGATTTGTCTGTGATGGATCAAAGTTCTGCATCGCTTCTTCTGCTTGACGTGTAATGGCATCCATATCGATATGAATTCCGCGGCCATAATCAACAATCGCACTACGGATGTAGGAGACGATCCAAGGATTATGAGCAAATAGACGCGCCACTGCTGCTTCACGAAGTGCGTGAAAGATATATACCTCGCTCTTTGGAATCTCTAACTCATTACTCCAATTCTCGATATTCTCTGGAATAAGCACTGGAGTAGCAGGATCAAGAAGCGGAAGTCCCACATCGTGAGCGCCGGATGCTGACGCAGAAATCGAGCCAATTGATTGACCCAACTGCGTGGCAATCATCGAACCTATAAATGTGCGTAGTAAGCCAGTAATGGCTCCCATAGAAGCGTTGGATTCATCTGAACCAGCGGTGGCCTCATCAAGTAGTCCCGAGATTGCGCCAGCTAATCCAACGGCAAGCGGCTCCATTGTTTGGTTCCAACCGTCAAGAGTGAGGTCACTCCAATCGAGTCGGCTGATAGCACGAGGAGAAGTAGATGATGCAGTGGCAGGGAAGACGGTTGCCTCGTTTAACCATAGATCTGCAATTTCGAAAGCGTTCTCAACAACAGTGACATCTTTAGTTCCAACTGGCTGACTGCCATGTGCCTGAATAAATTTTTTCGCTGTATCGCGTACAACAGATTTTGGAAGTGGATCTTTACTTCCTTGTGCAAAGGCGGCAAAAGGGTTAACCATGGCAGCCGGGTTAATTCCCATTTGTTCAAATTGTTTTTGAATCTGTTCCTGCATCTGGCGCATCATCGCCGAAAAGTCATCGGGCTTTTCAGAATCGTCTTTTCCATCATCTGGAGTAAATCCAAAAGGCGACATGATCAGCTCCTTACATCCTGTGGTGATGAATACTACCTATGAGTTGTAACCGCGCGAGTGGGCACTTTCTTCCCAGAACAGATAGGCTCTTTTCCATGCCCGCCTTTGCAGAATTTTCCTCACTCGCTGTTGAAATCGCCGCAGGTAGTAGCGCTTTCGCTGCACTGATTTGGTGGGTTGTTCCAGCTGCTGGATTAATTGGTGGAATCGCCTACGTAGTCTGGGTATCAAAATTTAAGCGCAAATTCGAATCTGAAACTTCTCGCTCGGTGGGCCAATTTCAACGTTTCCAAGAATCTTTCCGAACCGAAAATCCGCAATCTGCATCTGCATCTGCATCTGCCACTGAAGATGACGCTGAAGATCAAGACCCTGATCCAACTGAAAACTCCACTCGATAAAACTTCACTCGATAGAAAACTCTATGTCGCTTCGTTTTTCGCAGACACCCAGATTAGTAAAACTCATACTGTTATTAACGCTGGTGATTCCACTCGTTATTCCGGTGAACTTTGTTCTCATCAGTCCAGGTGAAGGAACTCCTTTGTTTCCAAAGATGCTCACTATTGACTCAAGTAATCAATCTTTTAAAACCTATCCGGCTCAAGGGCAGATGTACTTACTCTCAATTTGGGTCACTAACCCAGAAACAAACATATTTGGATATCAGGTTCTCTCCTGCTGGGCACAGAGTGATTGCGTGGTAGTTCCTCGCTCCGTTGTCTATGAAAAGAACACAGATGACAAAGCCGAGATAGCTTCGGGCAAGAAGCAGATGAAGAAGTCACAGAGCGCGGCGCTGACTGCGACGAAAGCTCTCTTTAAAAAAAATTACCCAACAATTGATGTGAGCAATCTCGAGGATTCCGATCTGAAAGTTTCACTGAAAAACACAGGCGGCCCAAGTGGCGGTTTGATTTTTTCACTCGGCTTAAGCGAACTACTCTCACCTGATGATTTGTTGCAAGGACGAAAGATTGCCGCTACTGGAACCGTCTCTGCTCGTGGGGCGATAGGCGCCATTGGGGGAGTCGAGGAGAAAATTTTGGCAGCGAAAAAAGTCAAAGCCGAAATCATCTTTATCTCTAAAGAGAATTGTTCTGAACTCCCAGATTCAGTCACTGGAATAAAGGTGATTGCCGTCTCAACCCTAGAGCAGGCGTTTAAGGCGCTGCGCGCCCCACAAAAATTGAATTTTCGGGGCGTGCAAGGGTGTACTAATCTAGATTCATGAATAGAAACAGAAGCCCGTTAGTTATTACTGCTGCAATTTTAGTTGCCTTAGGTGCGGCATTGATTTATTTCAGCGGCTTCTATGTTGATTGGCTATGGTTTAAATCTGTTGACTTCACATCAGTGTGGTCGACTGTTTTATTGACTAAAGTTCAACTCTTTCTCATAACAGGATTACTGACATCACTTATCATCTCTCTCAATATTTTTATCGCTTTCAAGCGACGCCCACTCTATGTTCCGACAAGTATCGAAATTAATGGAGTCGAACGTTTACGCGGACAAATTGAACCGATCCGACGTTTGGTCTTTATCGGTGTAGTGGTTGCACTTTTCTACTTTGCTGGCTCATCAGGAATGACTTTTTGGCGTAACTGGTTGCTCTTTAAGAATGCGACCGACTTTGGAGTAAAAGATCCGCAATTTGGTTTAGACATTTCCTTCTTTGTTTTCAGACTTCCAATCTTGCAAGCAATTATTGGCTGGGGAATCTCAATTCTTATACTTTCAACCCTTGCCAGTGCATTCATTCATTACATGTATGGTGGAATCCGTACAAACGTACAGACTGATCGCACAACAGTTGCAGCACGAGTCCAAATTTCAATTCTGCTCGGCCTCATAGTTCTACTTAAGGCTGTTGCATACTGGTTTGACCGTTATGCGCTCTCGCTCAAAGACAGCACGCTAATGACTGGCCTCAAGTACACAGATGTCAACGCAGTGCTTCCGGCGAAGGCAATCTTGGCTGGAATCGCTGTTGTCTGTTCATTACTCTTCTTTGCAAATATTGTCCGTCGTTCTTGGTTGCTTCCTGCAGCAGGAACGGCTCTGCTTGTAGTTTCATCAGTCCTTATTGCAGGTATTTATCCAGCTGCAATTCAGCAGTTCCAGGTCAAGCCATCTGAGTCATCGAAGGAAGCGCCATTTATTCAGCGCAATATCGATGCTACACGTGCGGCTTACGATATTGCTGACGTACAGATGCAGGATTACAACGCAACACTATCTACTAGTGCTGGGCAACTTGCTAAAGATGCAGCGACGATTGCAAATATTAGATTGATGGATCCAAATGTAATTTCTGCAACATTTAGACAGTTGCAACAGATTAAGCCTTACTACACATTCCCGCAATCACTCGACGTTGATCGATACAAGGTTAATGGCGTCTCTAGAGATGCCGTCGTTGCGGTGCGTGAATTGAACATTGAAGGTAATCCAAGCCGTAACTGGATCAACGACCATTTGGTTTACACACACGGTTTTGGATTTGTGGCTGCGTACGGCAATACAGTTGATGCAGATGGAAAGCCAAGCTTCGCTGTTGGCGATTTGCCTCCAACACAAGGATTAGGAAAATTCCAACCACGTATTTACTTTGGTGAGAATGTTCCTGATTATTCAATTATTGGTGGAAAGAAAACTAATTCACCTGTTGAGTTCGACTATCCAGATGATGCTTCGGCCAACGGTCAAAAGAATTACACCTACACAGGCAAAGGTGGAGTTCCTGTAGGTAGCATGCTGAACAAGTTGCTCTTTGCGGTCAAGTATCAAGAACAGAGAATTTTGCTTTCAAATCTGATTAATGCAGATTCAAAAATCCTTTACAACCGCGAGCCACGTGAACGTGTTGCAAAGGTTGCACCATGGCTAACTCTCGATGGGGACCCATATCCATCTATCGTTGACGGAAAAGTCATATGGATTATCGATGGATACACAACAAGCTCTGGTTATCCATATTCGCAAACAACATCACTTTCAACTGCCACCAGAGATGCCGTGACAGCGAACTCAGCTTCGGTAACTGCTCAAGATAATAGAACCGTGAATTATATTCGAAATTCCGTGAAGGCAACAGTTGATGCCTATGACGGAACAGTCACTTTGTACCAGTGGGATGACAAGGATCCAGTCCTGAAGACATGGATGAAAGCATTCCCAAATAGCGTTAAGGCAAAGAGTGCAATCTCTAAGGGCTTGCTTGAGCACATTAGATATCCAGAAGATATGTTCCGTGTTCAGCGCGATGTTTTGAGTTCTTATCACGTCAAGAATGCAGCTGCGTTCTACGGCGGACAAGACTTCTGGCGCGTTCCACGCGACCCATCAACATTTGGTGCCAACGCTGGAGCTCAACCTCCTTACTACATGACTTTGCAGATGCCTGGTGCAAAAGAGCCAGCATTCTCACTTACGACTCCATTCGTACCACGTGGTGGTCGCGAGAACCTCTCTGCATTCGCATCTGTGAATTCAACAGCAGGTCCGGATTACGGAAAGATTTCTGTTCTTCAACTTCCACGAAGCACTGCAATTGCGGGTCCATCACAAGTTGCATCTAACTTCGAAGCAAAACCAGAAGTTGCAAATGCACTTTCATTGCTGCGCCAAGGTGGATCAGATGTAGTTCTTGGTAATCTTCTTACGCTTCCTGTTGGAAATGGTTTGCTCTATGTGCAGCCGGTATATGTCACAGCGACATCAAACTCCGCTGCATATCCACTGCTTCAGAAAGTTCTAGTCTCATTCGGTGATGTCATCGGATTTGATAATTCACTCAAGGGCGCACTTGATCAAGTATTCGGTGGAAACTCTGGTACTTCATCATCAACTACATCTGTAAATACACCAACAGATAACAGTTCTGCAGATCTTGCAAGTGCGCTACAACGTGCAAAGCAAGCGCTCTCAGATTCACAAGCAGCTCTTTCTAAGGGTGACTTTGCTGCATATGGTCGCGCGCAAGATCGTTTGAAATCTGCAATTGCTGCTGCAATTGCCGCACAATCACGTAAGTAATTACGGATTTGGTGAAGGCATCACCCTGGCAATATGATTGCACTTCCGACGCGGGGTGGAGCAGCTCGGTAGCTCGCTGGGCTCATAACCCAGAGGTCGTAGGTTCAAATCCTGCCCCCGCTACCAATGAAGTAGAAGTAAAAAAGGCGCTGATATCAGCGCCTTTTTTCATGCCCGCTCTAGAAAAACGGTTAACGAATTCGCAGTGAATTGGTAACGACAAAGAGGCTACTTGCAGCCATCGCTGCCGCTGCATAGAGCGGTGTGGCTAATCCCAATACTGCAAGAGGTATTCCGATCGCGTTATAGGCAAATGCCCACACTAAATTACCTCGAATAGTTGACAGTGTTTTTTGAGAGAGATTAAGTGCTTCGATTGCGCCAAGAAGTTCAGGCTTCATAAGTGTGATGTCAGAAGTCGAAATGGCAGTATCTGTTCCGGTTCCGATAGCAATACTGAGATCTGAGAGCGCAAGAGCCGCAGCATCATTTACTCCGTCACCCATCATCAATACGCGACGACCTTCACTTTGCATGGCCGCAACCTGGGCGAGCTTATCTTCAGGCAAAGCATCTGCGATTACATGATCTGGTGCTATTCCAACTGCGTTAGCTGTTGTAAGTGCGCTCTGCGAATTATCTCCGGTAATCAACCATGGAGTAATTCCGCGGCGCTTAAACTCATCAATAGTCTGTACCGCATCGCTTCTTAACTGATCGCCAGATGCAAAGACAGCGATTGCTACGCCATCCCATGCTAGAACTGAGACAGCACGAGAATTTTGCTCGGCGTTGTGAATAGCTTCAATAATTTGTACGTCGAAGTTAACGCAGCTGTGGGCAATTGAAGCTGGAGAACCAATCAGAACTACAGGAGATTTGTTTCCGATTGCAACGCGCCCCGCAACTCCAACACCCGGTGTCTGTGAGAAATCAGTAACAGGAAGTTGGGTTGCACCCCGCGAAAGTGCGTATGAAGTAATTGATTTCGCTGTCGGATGATCGCTCTGACTTTCAAGCGCAAGAGCGGTAGAAAGAATGTTATGTTCTGTGAGTAAAGATGCGAATTCGGTTCCAAGTACTTTCTGAGCAGATGCAGGAAAATCCGCGTTGCGCACTGACATGGTTCCATCAGTAAGTGTTCCTGTTTTATCTAGGAGAACTACATCAATTCTCTTAGTCGCCTCAAGAACTCGTGGGTTACGTAGAACGATTCCTCGTAGGGCGCCTCTGCCAGATGCCACAAGCAGCGCAACTGGCGTCGCTAATCCAAGGGCGCACGGGCATGCGATGACCAATACTGAAATTGCAGTAGAAATTGAAAATGTCAGTGACTTATCACCGAAGAGATACCAACCTTCGAATGTAAAGAGTGCAAGTACTGTCACGATAGGGACGAAGAACGCCGCGATTTTATCTGCCTTCGCTTGAATCGGAGTCTTGTTGCCTTGCGCCGAAACAACCATGGAAGTTATCCGCGCCAGCTCGGTATCACTGCCAACCCGCGTTGCCCGAACAATGATTCTGCCATTGTTATTCATTGCAGAACCGATCACAGATGATCCGGGTGCTACATCGATAGGCGTTGACTCACCAGTAATCATCGAGTTATTTACTGAACTTTGCCCAGAAATAACGATTCCATCCGTTGCAATTCGTGCCCCAGGCTTTACAACAAACTCATCACCAATCACAAGTTCAGAGATAGGAATAAGAATCTCTACTCCAGAACGAATAACTGAAACTTCTCGGGCACCGAGTGCCAACAATGTGGAGAGCGCACTACTTGCTTGCTTCTTTGCGCGCGACTCTAAGTAACGACCGAGGATTACAAAGAAGAGAACCCCAGCTGCAACTTCGGTGTAGACATCTCCTTCACCTGTATAAGTTGCATAGATCGACCACACATAGGCACTGATTGAACCAAGTGAAACCAAGGTGTCCATGGTTGGGTGAAATATATTTCGAAGCGCTGCTCTATGAATTGGCCAAGCAACAAAGAGTATGAGTGGAGTGGTGATTACTAGAACCAGCCAAGAGGCAAAGCTATGTTCGGCATGCGGCGGCAATGCAAGTGAATATGAGTTAAAGAGAGAAATCAACCACTCGTTAATCGATTGATGCCAACTCATCATCATGGATATGACAATTGAAGGAATCGCAAAAATTGTTGCAAAAAAGAGAGCGCGGGTAGCACCTTTGCGATGAAGTGCTGGGTCCGAGTGATTTACACGTAGCGCTGCCTCATACCCTGCAGCTTTTATCTTCTTGACGATGACCTGAGGATCAAGTGCAACTGGTGCAAGTACATGAACAGTCTCTGAGGCGAAGTTAACCGAGGCAGATACTCCGGGAATTTCACTCAGTGCACGCTCGATGCTATTTACACATGAGCTACACGTCATTCCGCTTACAGTAAATGTAAGTGGTGCATGCTCAGTGTTTTCCACGCGAATCACCTTTTTTCTTTCAGTGCGCTAATCACTGTGTCATGAAGTGCGGCATTCGTTGAAAGTCCGTTACCACCGTGTGGACCATCTACGCCATCTAAGTTTGTAAACCGTCCACCTGCTTCGCGCACAACAATGTCTAACGCCGCCATATCCCACAGCGCAAGTGAGGGTTCTGCTGCAATATCTACAGCGCCTTCGGCAACCAGCATATGTGACCAGAAATCTCCGTGTGCACGAGTTCTCCATGCTTGCTTAAGCAGTTCATTAAACGCGCCAAGACGATCGCCCCATCCAATGAAATCTGAGTGAGAAATAGATGCATCTTCAATTCGAGAAACTTTGGAGACGCTAATCTTTTTTGGTGCTTCTGAATTCACGACAACAAATGCACCACCACCATCAAAGGCATACCAACGTCTAAATAGCGCCGGGGCGCTGACGACACCAACAACAACTGATTCGCTGCCATCACTTCTCTTCTCAACGAGCCCAATGAGTGTTGCCCATGTAGGAACACCACGTAAGAAGTTCTTTGTTCCATCAATCGGATCAATTACCCAATAGCGATTTTTTCCTACACCTTCATTGCCAAACTCTTCACCGACAATTCCATCGTTAGGGCGATGTGCGTGCAAGAGTGCACGAATTGCAGACTCTGCCGACTTGTCAGCATCAGTGACGGGAGTGTTATCAGGCTTGGTAGTAATGGTGAGATCGAGAGCTTGATAGCGAGTTAAAGTAATCGCATCGGCTGCATCAGCTAAGCGATGCGCAAGTGCGAGGTCTTCTCCGCGACTTATGCTCATAGTGAGAGTCTAACGCTCCTCATCGATTGGCTTAACTTCCAAGAGCGAGCGAAGGCTGGTGACTCGGATTAATCTTTCAGCACGCACATTGGGATCTGATTCAATCCATGGACCAAGGGCGCATGAATTTTCATGGTGCGAACAATTAGGCATACATTTCTGAATCACTTGATAAATATCTGGGAAAGATTCAATGATTCGGTCTTTATTCAAATGTGAAAGGCCGAAGGCGCGAATTCCTGGAGTATCAATAATCCATCCACCGTTAGCGAGTGCAAGTGCGATTGCACTGGAAGAGGTATGACGGCCGCGACCGGTTACATCGTTGACATCTCCGGTCATTCGATCTGCACCTTGAACCAAATCATTAATGAGTGTGGATTTTCCGACACCGGAATGCCCCACTAAAACTGAAATCTTGTCATCAAGAATTTCTAGAATTTTTTTAATATCAGAGGCACGATTCTCTAATTTAGATGAAGTCGTAATGATGTCAACACCGAGCGCTTTGTACTCCTGAATGAATTCAGGCACAGGGGAGATATCTACCTTCGTGACAACGATGATGGGTTTAATTGATTCATGAAATGCACTTACTAAAAATCTATCGATAAGCCCTCTGCGTGGCTCTGGATTTGCAGATGCAACAACAATGAGCAGTTGATCAATATTTGACACAATTGTTCGCTCCACACGGGCAGCATCATCGACTGTTCTGCTTAAAGAGTTAGTACGTTCATTCACTACAACAATTCGAGCAAGTGATCCTTCTGTGCCAGTGACATCGCCAACGATTTCGACTAAATCTCCGACGACTACAGATTTTGGGCCAAGTTCGCGCGCTTTCATGGCGGTGATAACAACGCCATCATCTGTCACGCACGTGGTTCTTCCACGATCTACAGTGGTGACAAATGCAGTTATTGAATCGGAATGAGATGGGCGGTCTTTAGTACGTCTGCGAGTTGTTCGAGATGGTCTGATTCGTGCATCAGACTCGTCGTATTCGCGAGGCGTCATATGACCAAACTATTCCAGAGCCCTGGAAAATCAGGGAGAGTCTTGCGAGTGGTGGCCACATTTTCTACTAAGACATCAGGTGTTACTAAGCCGATGACAGCCCCCGCCGTAGCTAAGCGATGGTCTTCATATGTGTGAAACACCCCGCCGTGTAGAGGTGCGGGAGTTATGTGAAGTGCACTCTCTTCTTCAACAACATGACCACCAAGTCCATTTATCTCACGAGTAAGTGCTGCCAAACGATCTGTTTCGTGAAGGCGCAGATGACCGATTCCTCGTAACGAAGATGGCGAATCTGCAAGTGCGGCAAGTGCTGCAATTGATGGAGTGAGTTCACCAACGTCATGAAGATCAATATCAATTCCGTGAATTCGTTCTCCCCCGGTAAGTGAGAGTCCGGCTGGTGTGAATTCAACACGTGCACCCATGGCTGTCAGTATCTCTCGCAGTTGATCTCCAGGTTGTGTTGTTTTCATTGGCCAATCAGCGATAGTGATGGTTCCGCCACAGACCATTGCGATAGATAAGAATGGAGAAGCATTTGAAAGATCTGGTTCGATTGTTAAATCCTGCCCACGTAATGCACCTGGCTCAACTCTCCATGTCGCTACAGATCTATCAACATGAACAGTCGCACCGAAATCGCGCAACATCTGAACGGTCATATCAATGTGAGGCGCTGATGGAAGCGAGTTACCTTTGTGATGAATCGTAATTCCCTTGGCCATGCTGGGAGCCACCAATAAAAGTGCAGAGAGGAACTGACTTGATTTACTTGCATTAATTGTTAGCTCTCCACCAGGAACTTTTCCAGTGGCTTTTACAACCATTGGCAGTGAATATCGACCTTCATGTTCTATTTCAATTCCAAGTTCTTCTAACGCTTTTATAACTGGCCCAATTGGACGTTCATACGCGCGAGGATCTCCATCAAAAGTAATGTCACCACGAGCAAGTGCTGCAAGTGGTGGCAGAAAGCGCATCACTGTGCCGGCATTTCCTACATCGATTAGTGCAGGTCCACGCAGCGCTGATGGAGTAATCGTCCATGCGCCCTCACTCAGATTGTTTTCTTCACCAGAAATCTGAATTCCAAGTGCGCGAAGTCCATCTGACATCAACTCCGAATCACGAGAGATGAGGGGCTTTCTCAAAATTGTAGGTCCATCTGCTTGCGCCGCAAGAATCAGAGCACGATTTGTCACTGATTTAGAGCCAGGAATTGTGACGGTCGCAGAAACAGCAGATGCACCGCGAAACGGCGCAGGCCACAGTTCGTGTTTGCTCATGTGCAGAGTCTAACGCGTGCAGTGACCATGAAGAGACCCGTATTAGTGGGATGGAAGTTAGGATTGACACTATGTGTGGAAGATATGCGCAGACACTTGGTGCAGAAGAAATTGTAGAGAGCTTTGACTTAGCCGGGTCAACTCTTGATCAGTCACTTCCACTGAATTGGAATATTGCGCCGACAAATGACATTTACATCATTAGAAACGAAGCTAATTCCAGAATTCTTGACTCTGCATCGTGGGGAATTATCGCTCCATGGCAGAAAAAATTATCTGATGCTCGCGCTTCGCAATCACATGCAATTAATGCGCGTAGCGAATCTATTCATGAGAAACCAACTTTTCGTCACGCATTTCGAATGTCACGGTGCTTAATTCCTGCATCTGGCTATTACGAATGGGCGACATCTCTTGGTAATTACCCACCGAAACAACCGTTTTATATTTCACAAAAAAATGGTAAGCAATTATCAATTGCTGGAATTTGGAGTTCTTGGCAGAGCGAGAGCGGACAGGTCATTCAAAGTGCTGCAATCATCACGCAAGAAGCAGTCGGAGAATTAGCAACAATACATAGCCGCATGCCGGTTTTTATGCCTGAAGATCGCTGGCAAAGCTGGCTAGATACCGAAGCGCGGGATATCAATCGAGTTCTGAAATTGATGCAGGTTGAGAAGCCTGATGAAGGTTTGATTGCCGTTCCAGTTTCTCCGCGTGTGAATGTAGTTGCAAACAATGGCCCAGAAATAATTATTCCCATAGAACTTGGCGAGCCTGAGACCCTGTTTTAGAGGGTCAAGTTCTTGGTAACCTTGCATCAATGACATCCAAAGATTTAGTCCTAGAGAGCGCAGCAGATCGCACGATCCGCTTTGAGCGCGATGCTTTGGTGTTCACAAATCAGTTATATGCAGCAGCTTTGAGGTACACAAAAAATCCTGAAGATGCGCGTGATCTTGTGCAAGATACTTATTTGAAAGCGTTCTCTTCCTTCCACCAATTTGAAGAAGGCACAAACCTTCGTGCATGGCTATATCGAGTACTCACCACCACTTTTATTAATACGTATCGCAAAGGACAGCGCCAGCCTCTTATTGCGGATAATGAATTAGAAGATTGGCAACTAGCGCAAGCGCAGAGCCATACAAGTGATCAAGGTAAATCTGCAGAGACGGTAGCACTTGAGAATTTGCCTGATAGCGATGTAAAGCGCGCCCTTCAAGAGATTCCCGAAGAGTTTCGCATCGTTGTGTATTTAGCGGATGTCGAAGGCTTCTCATATAAGGAAATAGCAGAGATAGTTGGAGCACCGGCAGGAACTGTGATGTCACGACTTCACCGAGGTCGCAAACAACTTCGCGAGAAGTTAGCTGACTATGCCAAGGAACTTGGCTACTCCTCAACAAAGAAGGGGGAGAAAGAGTGAGTTTCATTGAGATTCAGTGCGGAGAAGTTCTCTCCTCAGTCATTTTCATTATTGAAGGTGAATTGCAAGAAGTCCCTCAGGCACAAGCGATCAACTCTCACCTATCTACATGTTCAGCGTGTGCTGCCGAAGTTGCACACGAGCAGTTGATGCACCAGATGCTTCAGGATGTACTAAAGCGCTCATGCGATGAACAAGCTCCAGAGGAACTGCATCACAACATTCATCGTCAACTTCGCGCACAATTGGACGGACAGGCAACTACTGAAGTAGTTACCCAATTCAGCATGACCGAAATTTCAATCGAAATTGATGAATTCGGCAATGTGGAGCATCGAGAAATTCAGATAGAACAGACTCATATCCAACACTTCGTGGACGACGAGGACTAATCTTCAAAGCATGAAACCGGCCGATGAAGTCCTAGGGGCAGTTGGCTTCTCGGTCATGACAGTAAGGCCCGGCGATACCTGCGTGACAATGGGAGTTTCAGATCTGCCGGTTGTTGCGGCATCACACTATTTAACGTTAATGGAAAATGCCTGCGTTGCATCGCTCTCGGAATATCTTGATTCAGGTGAAACAACATTTCTCACTCATTCATCTTTAGAAATAGTTGGATCTGCAACGGCGGGAGCTGAGATTCGCGCAAACTCACGTCTGATTAACATTGAAGGACGAGAGTTAACTTTTGAGTGCGATGTCTACGATGGAGAACGCCATCTTGCTCAAGCAGAAATAACAAGAGCGACAGTTGAGCGATTATCTTTCCTCGCTCGAACTGCCGCTCAATCACTCATTAACGAGTAATTCTCTTTGTGAGAGTTAAGCCTTCTTAGTTGCCCAGAAGATTTCTGCAATCTCATCGATTTTTGCAATGAGCTGATCTGCAACCTTTACATCCTGAGTTCCCTTTGTTCCTGCAGCGCCTGCAAGCTTTGTTGCGTCATTAAAGAGTGAATGCAACTGTGGGTATGCCTCAAAGTGTGGTGCCTTGAAATAATCAGTCCAGAGAACCCAGAGGTGCTCTTTAACTTGGTGTGAACGCTCTTCTTTGATTGCTACAGAACGTGAACGGAAATCTGCATCTGTATTTGCTGCGTACTTCTCCATGCATGCCTTTACTGAGAGAGCCTCAATCTTTGCTTGTGCTGGATCGTAGACACCGCATGGCAGATCGCAGTGTGCGTGAACAGTTACTTTAGGTGTGAGAATGTTTTTCATGTGCGCGAGAATACTCCAACGTTAGGATTACCGCCATGGCTAAACATGCAACAGTACTTGTTGAAGGAAACTCAATGGCCCCTACCTATAACGCCGGAGATTGGCTGATGGCGCGATGGGGCGATTACTCGGTAACCGGCTTTTCAATATTCCGAAATCGATTACGAGTGGGCGATGCAGTAGTCCTTGAACGTGCAGAGCAACCAGGCATTATGTATGTGAAGAGAATTTCTGAGATTCAAATTGCTGGTACTGATTATCCAAAAATATTTGTCACTAGCGATAATCCGGATGGAACAGATTCACGTACTTGGGGTTGGTTGCCACTTCACTATGTGAAGGCGCGCATTGAATTTAGAGTTAGGAAAGCCAAAAAGAATTAACTTAAGCTGGCCAGCTTCTCTTTAACAGCAATTGCCGAAGGATTTGTCAGTGCAACGCCATCAGAGAAGAGAAGTGTTGGAACTACGCGGTTACCGCCATTTACTTCTTCTACAAAGGTGGCGTATTGCATCTCTTGCTCAACATTGATCTCGCGAAAGGTAATTCCGATTTCACCAAGTTGGCTCTTAAGTCGCTTGCAGTAGCCACACCAATCAGTGCTAAACATGACAAACTCTTGACCGGAAAGTCCAAGTGAATCTTTGATCGGTGAATCCGTCATCGAGTAAAGGCCTCGTCCATTAGCGCCTTTGCTTCATCTTCGTGCAAGTGATGGCTTCCAGTTGCAGGAGAGGCTGATGCGCGACGAGAAATTCTGCGAAGTACACGTGAATCTACGCCGGTTCCACCAATAGATTCAGTTGTGCTGAGTGCAACGTGTGGCCATGCACCTTGGTTTGCAGGTTCATCTTGGACCCACAACAAGTTTGCATTTGGATGCTTCTTCGCCTCAACCTCCATCTGCGCAACAGGCAGTGGATACAGGCGTTCTACGCGAACAATTGCGGTGCTTGAATCATTAAGACGATTGCGCTCTGCAACTAGATCGTGATAAATCTTTCCAGAGCAGAAAATCAAACGTGATGCGTTGTTGACAGTCGTATCTCCAATAACTGGCAAGAATGTTCCAGATGTGAAATCACTTATCGATGAAGCTGCAGCTTTCAAACGCAGCATCGACTTGGGAGTAAAGACAACCATTGGTCGACGCTTTGGATTTGCTGCGTGGAAGCGAAGCAAGTGGAAGTACGACGCTGGTGTTGATGGTTGAGCTACAGTCATATTCTTTTCAGCACAGAGAGCTAGGAAACGCTCGATGCGTGCTGAAGAGTGATCTGGTCCTTGGCCTTCATACCCATGTGGCAGAAGAAGAACAACCGATGAACGCTCGCCCCATTTTTGTAGCGCTGAAGAAACAAATTCATCAATAATTGTCTGCGCACCGTTTGCGAAGTCTCCGAACTGACCTTCCCAGAGGACAAGCGCTTCTTCGCGCACAACTGAATATCCGTATTCAAATCCCATCGCAGCGTATTCACTCAGGAGTGAGTCAACAACGAAGAATTGATTTGCATCGGAGATGAGTGAACGAAGTGGGGTCCACTCGTTGCCATTCTCTTTATCAATGATGACAGCGTGACGGTTAGAGAAAGTTCCACGCCTAGAGTCTTGTCCAGCAAGGCGAACCGGGCGACCTTCCTTAAGAAGTGAACCGAAAGCCAACATTTCACCAGTTGACCAGTCAATAGTTGCATCGTTAATTGACTCGGCACGCTTTTGAAGTTGAGGTAACAACTTAGGGTGGATGTTAAATCCTTCAGGAATAGCAACTTGGGTAGCAGCAATTTCACGTACGAGTTGCTCAGAGATAAATGTTGGAACATCTTCTGCATTTGGAACTATAGGAACTACAAAGTTCGGATCTGAGTGTTCTTCATAGTTTGCAACGGATGCAAATACTTCTTCTAGTTGGGCCTGGTAATCGCGAGCAATTTCTTCAGCCTCAGCAGGTGTGATATCTCCACGGCCAACGAGAGCCTCTGTGTACAGCGTACGAGTCGTGCGCTTTGCATCAATGAGCTTGTACATCAATGGCTGAGTAAAGCTTGGCTCGTCACCTTCGTTGTGTCCACGTCGGCGGTAGCAGACCATGTCGATAACAACATCTTTATTAAATGCTTGGCGATATTCAAATGCTAGATGAGCTACACGAACACATGCTTCTGGATCATCGCCATTAACGTGGAAGATAGGAGCTTCGATGAGCTTTGCAACATCAGTTGAATAACGAGAAGTTCGTGAAGAATTTGGTGAAGTAGTGAATCCAACTTGGTTATTTACAACAATGTGAATTGTTCCACCAGTGCGATAGCCAGGAAGTTGGGATAGTTGAAGTGTTTCAGCGTTCACGCCTTGGCCAGCAAAAGAGGCATCTCCGTGAAGCAAAATAGGGAGAACTGAGTATGAGCCCTTTGTATTGAGGCGATCTTGTTTTGCGCGAACAATTCCCTCAAGAACAGGGTTTACCGCTTCAAGGTGTGATGGGTTTGCAGCGAGATAAATTTTTGTTGTGGCACCCGATTCAGCGGTGAAGATTCCTTCAGTACCTAAGTGGTACTTCACATCTCCAGAACCATGTACTTGGTTTTCCGCATAGTGACCTTGGAATTCCTGGAAGATTTGCCCAACAGATTTACCAGCAATATTTGCAAGCATATTTAGGCGTCCACGGTGTGGCATTCCGATACATACTTCATCGAGTCCAGCTTCTGCTGCTGCAGAGACAATTGCATCGGTAAGTGGAATAACTGACTCGCCGCCTTCAAGGGAGAAGCGCTTTTGCCCAACGAACTTTGTCTGCAAGAATGATTCAAAAGCTTCTGCGCTATTAAGTTTACGTAATATACGTAGCTGTTCTTCACGAGGTGGAATTCCTGATACGCCTTCAATCTTCTCCTGGAACCACATACGTTCTGCTGGATTTGAAATATGCATATATTCAATTCCGATTGAGCGGCAGTATGCATCGCGCAGAATTCCGAGAATCTTACGAAGTGGCAAAAATGTCTTTCCACCAAAACCACCAGTTGCGAATTCGCGATCGAGATCCCACAAGGTAAGTCCGTGCGTGCGCACATCAAGGTCTGGGTGATTGCGCTGTATGTATACAAGCGGATCGATATCAGCCATGAGATGACCCCATGTGCGATATGCGTGAATCAATTCCTGAACACGAGCAGTCTTATTGATCTCTTCATCTTTAGTAACAGCGAAATCTGCAGCCCAACGAATTGGCTCGTAAGGAATACGTAGCGCTGTAAAGATTTCGTCATAGAAACCATCTGCGCCAAGTAGTAGTTCATTAATTCTGCGTAGGTAATCACCAGATTGCGCGCCCTGAATAACGCGGTGATCGTAGGTACTTGTAAGCGTAATTACTTTGCTGATCGCCATGCGCGCAAGAGTTTCTTCACTCGCACCTTGGAACTCAGCTGGGTAATCCATCGCACCCACGCCAATGATGAGACCTTGACCTTGCACCAAACGCGGTACAGAGTGCACAGTCCCAATAGTTCCTGGGTTAGTCAGCGAAACAGTTGTGCCCGCATAATCTTCAACTGTCAGAGTTCCGCTGCGTGCTTTCTTAACAATCTCTTCGTAGGCAACCCAGAACTGTCCGAACTCAAGTCCTTCGCAGCCTTTAATTGATGGCACCAATAGTTGACGAGTTCCATCTGGTTTTGCCAAGTCAATTGCAATACCTAAGTTGATGTGTTCAGGTGTACCAAGTGCTGGCTTTCCATCGAGTTCGCCGTAGAAAGCATTCATCTCTGGCATCGCACGAAGCGCCTTAATCATTGCGTAGGCGATGATGTGGGTGAATGAAACTTTTCCACCGCGGCCGCGCTTCAAGTGATTGTTAATAACAATGCGATTATCAATCATTAATTTTGCAGGAATTGCACGAACCGAAGTTGCAGTCGGAACAGTAAGTGATGCTTCCATGCTCTGAACAACGCGAGCAGATACTCCGCGAATTGGTACAAGTGTTGACGCACTTGGTGTTACCAATGTTGGAATTGGTTTTGCAATTGGATCAGCTGGTGTCGCAGGAGTTGTTGCAACATTGCGCACAACAGGTTGAACGACGGGTTGAGCAGGTGCAACTGGTGCGGCAGCTTGAGCAACTGGGACAACTGGCGCCGCGGCAGCTTGAGTAGCAACGGGCGCAGGTTGTGAATTGTTGTAAGAAATATTTGGTGGTGTTACAGGTTTAGGTGTTGGCGGTGTTCCACTCTTTGGCGCATTAGATGCGGGCGCTGTAGCAGCGGGTGCACCTGATTGCGGATTATTTTGAAAGTAGGTAACCCATTCGCTTGGTACGGAAGTTGGATCAGTTTGGTATCGCTCGAACATTTCTTCAACGAGCCAATCATTTGCCCCAAAGTCCTGACCTGATTGCGACACTGAGCGCTCCTTTGCGTTCTTGCGTACTTATCTATTACGTAGAAAATAGATATATATCCTGTAACTGAACGTGGCTAAGACTATCGGCTCGACCTGCCGCAAATAAATCGCATATCCAGCACAATCAGCGCGAGATTGAGCACAGTTCTCACTTTCATCGGCTTTCCTGAGAGGCGGCGGTATCCATTTTTTGAGACAGTTGCCCCATGTGCGCAGCAGAAACACGCCCCCTAGCCGTTATCACCGGTGGTAGCCGAGGCTTGGGATTCGAAACTGCAAAAGCGTTAGCCCTCAAAGGTTTTGATATCGCGCTGATTGCAAAGGATTCAGTAAGACTCACAGAGGCTGCCGAAACAATTCGCACACATGCGGCAAGTAGTTCACAGTCACCTGCTCCACATATTTCAACATTTACCTGCGATCTCGAGAATCCGCAGCTGGTGCGCGAACTCATTGATTCACTCACTCAATCTCTACCAACACCGGCACTTCTCATTCTTGCCCATGGCGTCATGAGCGAAAAAATGTCGAAGACGTTAAGAACTAATGATGCCGAATGGCGCCGAGTGATGGCAATTAATTTGGATTCTGTTTTCCAACTTGTAAATGGAATTGCACCAGCAATGGCCGATGCCCGCAATGGTCGAGTAATTATCTTCTCTGCATGCTTAGGGCGAATGTCAGGTCCGGGAAATGCCGGCGGTCTTGCTCCCTATCGAATTAGTAAAGCGGGAGTAAATGCACTCGTTCGCAATCTTGCACATGAAACAGGACTCGGCGCTCGCGGATTCCTCGTTGATGCAATCTGTCCTAATCATTCGCGCACAGATATGGGTGGCCCTGATGCGCCACGCTCTGCCGAAGAAGGTGCAGCAACTGCAGTCTGGTTAGCAACACGATCTTTTAATTCTGCAGGAACAACTGATGCAGAAAAAGTTACAGGCGTTCTGTGGGAAGACCACCAGATTGTTCCTTGGTAATTAGCGAGCTCCGCCCTCTTCTTTCGAGATCATAAAAGTGAGATATAAAGCCGGAAGCGCAAGTGCCAAAATGATTACTGCACCGATATAGAAGGCTCCTTGAATCTGATAGTAAGCAACTCCCACCGCAATTAAGTTGGCCAAAATAGTTGGTGATCGCCCATAGTTCTTGCCATTTACAAACCCTCGTGCACATGCAAATAAACCTGCCGCACCCAATGCCGCAAAAACAATAACTCCCAATAACGGAGCCATTTCCTTCTCTTCGTGGGTAAATCCCATGACCGTCATATATGCACCTAGGGCAAACACGAGGCTAGCTTCCACATAAAGCAGGGATGCCACAGTGGCGCGCTTGGGGGAAAGGTTGGGAGTGTTACTCATGAACGCAACTTTATCAGTGACTTCTTGCTTGAGTGCGGAAAGAAAATGACATTTGCTCATGATGGCCTGCGAGATTCGTTCACTCATTTAGCTGCACCACCATATTTTTATGAAAATCTTCGAAGAGAGTTAGGTATTGCAGAGCGAAACAAATCACGAATTAGTCTGATTAAGTTTCTCATTAATGGAGATGAAGGAGATTCCATCCCGGACTCTCATTACGAGGCAGCAATCCTTTCATTTGCAGAAGTACTTAAAGCTTCGATTCGATCTGAGGATTTATGTGCAAGGCTTGGTAGATTGGAATTCACCTTGATTATTAAAGCCTCTCAGGAGTTGGCAATTTCTTTAGCAGAGCGCGTGATCAATTCCTGGACCATTCAGCACTTTGATTGTTCTTATGCAGTGCTAGCTGTCCATATAGGGGAAAGTCCCTTAGAAATTCTTAATAGATTAGATAACCAAGAGTTACGGACTACAACGTTTAGTGAACAAGGCGAGACTTCATCCACACCTAACTCTATTTTGTTCTAATGTTTGTCGTCTTGGCTCTAATTTGCCCACATGGATACCATGGACATGGAGGTTGTGTTTGGACCACTTGCGGAGTTCATCCGTGATCCGAGTGTTGAAGAAATATGGATTAATTCACCAGAGAGAATATTTGTCGCTCGCGCTGGCAAGAGCCATCTCACAAATCTAGTTCTTACAACTGAAGCAGTGAGAGATTTGGTTGATAGAACTCTTCTGTGGAGTGGTAGACGCCTAGATACATCTCAACCATTCGTAGATGCTCGACTGCCGGATGGCAGCCGATTGCATGTCGTAATCCCTGAAATTACTTCACAACATTGGGCAGTAAATATCCGCAAACATTTACTTCGCCGACTAGGTCTACAAGATCTTGCCAATCTTGGCGTCATGTCAACGACTATTGCCGCGCAACTAACCGATGCCGTGCGAAATGGTCTGAACATTATTGTGAGTGGCGGAACTCAAGCCGGGAAAACCACTCTCCTTAACGCACTTACTTCAGAAATTCCAATATCTCAACGCGTGATAACTATTGAGGAAGTTTTCGAGCTTCACCCCAATGTTCCAGATCTTGTACAAATGCAAACCCGTAGTCCTAACTTGCAAGGAGAGGGAGAGATTCCACTACGCAAGTTGATAAAGGAAGCGCTAAGAATGCGCCCTTCCCGAATAGTGATTGGCGAGGTGCGCGAAGCTGAAGCTCTTGACTTGCTGATAGCACTGAATTCAGGCTTACCAGGGATGGGAACAATTCACGCAAATTCAGCTCGAGATGCAATTACCAAGTTACAAACTTTACCTTTACTTGCTGGTGAAAACATTTCCCATAAATTCATTGCACCCACAGTTGCTTCCGCGATTGATCTAGTAATACAAGTTTCATTAGCTCCCGATGGATTTCGGCGAATAGTCGAAATAGCGTCAGTAACTGGTCGGTATGAGAATGACCGAGCAGAGATAGAAAATATCTGGTCCTGGAATGGAACAACTTATGACAGAGGATTAGGCGTGTTCAAATGAGAAAATACTCGAACAGATTTGCTGAACAAATCAAAGTCGTATTTTTCATGTTAGTGGCCCTTGGATTTGTATTTGCATTCTCATCTTCCATAGTTATCGCTTTGGCTTTTTCAATATTCGTTGGGGTTTTTCTCACTTTGGCCCTGAGAAAAACTGAGAATAGGAAATCTCTAGAGATTCAAGCAGCAGCACCGGAGATGATTGATCATCTGATTTCTGGTTTGCAGTCGGGGTTATCTCTAAATGAGTGCCTTGTCGGACTATCTACGAGAGGGCCGGCAGTTTTAAAGCCCTTTTTCGAAAAGTTTCGAATTAATGTTTATGGCTCTGGAGATTTTGCAGCCTCTCTTGAGCAAATCAAAGGCGAATTATCCGAACCGTCAACAGATCTAATAATCGAATCCCTCTTGATGTCAAAGACTTTAGGTGGTGCTGAACTGATGAATATTCTCAGGCTTTTGGGAAATTTTATTCGCGAGGATTTGGCACTGAGAAGAGAGATTCTTGTTAAGCAGAGCTGGATTAAGAATTCAGCGCACCTATCTGCATCTGCGCCATGGATTCTCCTATTGCTTCTTTCTACTCAGCCCAGCACCTCTCAGGCATATGCGACAAAAACTGGAGTCGTGATTCTTCTTTCAGGGCTTGTGCTTACATCTATGGCATATCTGTGGATGAATCACCTCGCAAAATTGCCGCAACAGTCAAGAGTCTTTGCGGGAATTCAATGAGGCAATCATTACTAGTTTCCATTTTCTTTCTAGCCCCTGCTTTCGCACTTGCTAATGAAGAATTTTCCATAGAGAACTTTGCCTTAAGGGCCATCCAGAAAAGTGGAGATCGGACTTCAGCCAGGGAAAAACTTGAAGAAATTGGGCTAGCCGGCGAGATCCACTATGAGAATTTTCGACTCAAGCAACTGACATATTCATTCCTAATCGCATTTCCAATTAGTCTCGTAAGCCTCGCATCAGGTAATTCAATTCCGTTAATCTCTCTTACTATTGCAACAGTAGCGCTTGTAACCTTTGCCTTCTTTGAGAAATCACTCAACCGAAAAGTCACAAATCATCGCGCTCGTATCGAATCAGATTTTCCAGGTGTTATAGAAATGATGACACTTGCTCTCTCTGCGGGCGAGACGCCTCTTTCGGTCTTGGAAAGAGTGTCATTACGAGGTTCAGGACCACTAGTTGATGAATTCTCGAAAGTTGTAAAAGACGTACGAACTGGGATCCCCTTTAGCAATTCATTGGATTCAATGAGTCGGCGAGTTCAGTCACATACATTGAGAAGGTTTGCGGATGCTTTAGTAATTGCGGTGATGCGTGGAGCTCCGCTAATCGAAGTTTTGCATAGCCATGCTCGAGAAGCCCGTGAGATGCAGAGAAATCAAATTTTGAGGGCTGCTGGAAAATCAGAGATTTCGATGATGATTCCTGTCGTTTTTCTCATACTTCCCATTTCAATTTTATTTGCCTTATGGCCGTCGTTATCAAATCTAAACCTATTCGCAGCGTAAAACTTGATTACGTGTCAACAGTAAAACCCTACAAATAGAGAGAAGGCAGTATGAATAAAGTAATGAATCTCATCAACAAGCAGGTGACACTTTTTTGGAATTTTTGTTATTTGCAACTCTCGAAATGGAGAAAAAGTCGTATTTATCAAGCCATAAATAATGAACGCGGGGATGTCCCTGGGTGGGTTCTCGTTGTTCTAATGACTACGGGCCTCGTGACTGCTATCTGGACAATCGCTGCTCCAAGGCTTACAGCTATTTTAAAAAATTCGTTGGATGCGATGAACGGGATCCACTAGGTGGTTTCGATGTGGTTAAAGACGAAGTTGCGACAGCTAGTGCGGGATGAATCAGGAAATAGCGAAAGTGCGCTTGTGCTAATTCCGTTGCTATCACTCTTTCTCGTTGTTTCACAGATGACTATTGCTATTCATTCCAGAAACATGACAAAGATGAATACTCAAGATCAGGCATCTTCCCGGGCATTGTCTGGCAGTTTTGAAGATGGAGATACTTTCTTACATATTCACTCACCCGATAAACACCAGAATTTGGACTTGGTAATCAGTCACTCCAGGAAGTCAATTTTATCAATCTTTCCAGTGATTCAAGATGTGATTGGCGGAAGTCAAAAAATTGATGTGACCGGAATTGCTCTCGTTGAAAATCAGCGATGAAGTGGGTGGAGAGCTCATTGGGATTAAAACGTTGCATTGGAGATTCGCTACGAGTGCTTTTCAAGGATCGCACCGGGAGTGCAACGATTGAATTCACAATGTTGGCCATTCCGTTATTCATTCCACTCATGATTTTTGCCTCGCATTTTTCTCAAGTAACTAATAACCAAGATGCCCTTAGAACACTGGCGAGAGAATCTGCTAGAGCATTTGTCACGAGTTCGGATGACCAGATTGCTTTCTCAGTAGCGCGCGAAGTTGTCTCAAGGGGAGCTGAGATACTCGGAATCGAGGGAAGTCCTGCCAAGTCAGATGTCTTGATGAACATCACTTGTTCGGAATCGCCATGTATTTCACCAAACTCGAGAGTATTAGTGAAACTCACTTCGTACGATAAAAAAGGACGCTCCACATCTGTCTCAGTTATTGAATATGTCTCGCCATGGGCATAAAGAATTTCATACGCAATCGACTTCTCATTGATAACCGCGGGTCGATATCTGTTTTGATTCTTGGTATGTTTTTTCTTTCAGTGATTACATTTCTTGTGCTCACAGATATCACTTCTGTGTACTTGGCTAAACGAGCTCTCACTCAAGTTACCGAAGCCTCGGCTCAGCGAGGTGTGAAAAATCTTGATCTCGAAAAGTATTATGCAAGCAAATACAACCTGTCTTCCATGATTCTTGGCGCAAGCGGAATTGGTGAAATTGATCCAGGTATTCCAATTGATTGCGCTAAAGGAGCCGTAGACGTGCGCTCAACCATAAGTGATTGGATTCAACTAGATAGTTCAATCCGTAGGAATAGTCTGAGTAATGTCCAGGTTGATGAAGTAATGTGCGATGGATACCAAATGGGGATTTCAACTTCGGCACTTGCACGCTTGCCTTTTGCTTTTTCTTTTCTTGGAATTTCTGAGTACAGGATTTCGGCGCAGGTAGGTATTTTTGATGAGCGAAAAGTGACGGATAATTACTACGGACTCACAATTGGCTGATTACCGCAATTTATGGCCCGTCTTAGATCGCTCCGACTACTCGCTATCCTTAACCCATGGCTCGCGAATACAACCTCGAAATAAATGAGACAAGCGCGACCCTTACATCTATTGAAAAGGTATTAGATCTTCCCAAGTTGGAAGCTGAAGCGGTTGAACTTGAGGCGGCGGCGGGAGTTCCGAATTTGTGGGATGACCCTGAGAAAGCTCAGGCAGTTACAAGTAAATTGTCGAGAGTTCAAGCAACGATTGGGCGACTTAAAGGGTTGCGCAGACGAGTTGATGATTTGCCGGTTCTATTTGAGTTAGCTGCCGATGAACCAGATGGTTCTGGCTTAGTTGATGCCGAAAAAGAGTTGGACGCGACGAAGAAGGCAATCAGCGAATTAGAAGTAACAACGCTGCTCAATGGTGAATACGACATGCGTGATGCGTTGATAACTATTCGCTCTGAAGCGGGTGGAGTAGAGGCTGCAGACTGGGCAGAGATGTTGATGCGTATGTATTTGCGCTATTGCGAACGTCATGAATTTAAAGTTGATGTGCTTGAAACATCGTTTGCAGAAGAGGCTGGGATTAAATCAACAACCTTTAGAGTGAGTGCGCCATATGCATACGGAACTCTTTCAGTAGAACAAGGCACACATCGCTTGGTGCGCATCTCTCCATTTGATTCACAGTCACGTAGACATACATCTTTTGCGGGCGTGGAAATTGTTCCCGTTGTTGAGCAGAGTGATCACATTGATATTGATGAGAAAGAAGTTCGCGTGGATGTCTATCGCTCTTCCGGTCCTGGTGGCCAAGGAGTTAATACAACTGACTCTGCTGTGAGATTGACGCACGTTCCAACTGGAATTGTTGTCTCGTGTCAGAACGAACGTTCGCAGATTCAAAATAAAGCCACTGCAATGGCTGTTCTGCAATCTAAGTTGTTAGAGCGTCGCCGACAAGAAGAGCAAGCGAAAATCAATGCGCTGAAGGGTGATAACTCTGGATCTTGGGGAAATCAGATGCGTTCGTACGTTTTGGCCCCTTATCAAATGGTGAAAGATCTTCGAAATAACCATGAAACAGGAAATACTGCAGCAGTACTTAACGGCGAAATTGATGATTTCATCGAAGCCGGAATTCGCTGGCGCCGCTCAACTTCCAATTAATTTGGACTTATTTCCAGAGCCTCACACGCGTAATGTGATTTATCCCTATCTGTGAATTCTCATAAAAGGGGCGAATTTCCCGCGTTATGCGTGAGTACCTACTTAAACTAGGGGCAGGTCTCAGTAAGAGCGCAAAGAAGAGCTTAATAAGGAGCAGTTGTGATTCGCTTTGAAAACGTAACAAAGATTTACTCAGGTCAGGATCGCCCTGCCCTCGATAGCGTGAGCTTGGAAATTACCAAAGGCGAATTCGTCTTCTTGGTAGGTATGTCCGGTTCAGGTAAATCTACTTTCTTGCGTTTAATTCTGCGCGAAGAGCGACCAACATCTGGTGTTATCCATGTAGCTGGAAAAGATTTAGGAACACTTGCAAACCATAAAGTTCCTGAACTTCGCCGCCAGGTAGGAACCGTCTTCCAGGATTTTCGACTTCTTCCAAATAAAACAATTTCGGAAAACATCGCATTTTCACTTCACGTACTTGGATTCTCGCAGAAGGAAATTAATCGCGAAGTCCCAGAGATGCTTGAACTGGTTGGACTCGAAGATAAGGGCGATCGCTTGCCATCTGAAATCTCTGGTGGTGAGCAGCAACGCGTTGCCATTGCTCGTGCATATGTAACTCGTCCGGCAATCATCATCGCCGATGAGCCAACAGGAAACCTTGACCCAGCTCTTTCAGTTGGAATTATGAAGTTACTAGACCGCATCAATCGTGAGGGAACAACAGTTCTTATGGCTACACACGATTCGGGAATTGTTGATCAAATGCGTAAGCGAGTCATTGAACTCGATGGTGGCCATGTAATTCGCGATCAAGTTCGCGGCGTCTACGGATACACAGGATAAGGGGAAGAGGATGCGCGCAGGATTTCTCTTAAGCGAAGTTCGAATTGGACTTCGCCGAAACCTAACAATGACATTTGCTGTCATTGTTACCGTTGCTATCTCTCTTTCATTACTTGGAATTGGATTGCTTTCGAATTCTCAAGTAAGTGCCATGAAAGATTATTGGTACGACAAGATCGAGGTTTCAGTATTTCTCTGCGGATCTCTTTCAGAATCTTCATCATGTAGTGGTGGCGTGGTAAATGAAGAGCAGCGCACATCAATTAAGGCTGACCTGGAAGCACTTCCGGTAGTTGATAGCGTTTTCTACGAATCACAAACTGAAGCATTTGCGCGATTTAAAGAACGATTTAAGGATTCTGCAATTGCACAGAATGTAACTGCAGATCAATTGCCAGAATCATTCCGCGTGAAGTTAAAGGACCCAACACAATTTGATGTAGTTGTCAGTGCATTTAGCGGACGTCCGGGCGTGGATATTGTTCAAGACCAGAGATCAATTCTCGAGAAGTTCTTTAGATTGTTGGCAGTACTTCGTAACGGAGCACTCATAGTCGGTTTGCTCTCGGTTCTCACAGCGGCACTTTTGATTAGCAACACACTTCGCATTGCGGCATTTAACCGTCGTCGCGAAACTGGTGTAATGCGACTCGTCGGTGCATCTTCGTGGTCGATTCAACTTCCATTCTTACTTGAAGGTGTTTTCTCGGCATTCATCGGGTGGATTTTGGCTTCGGGATTATTGTCGGCGCTTAAGTACGTCGTTGAAACCAAAGT
The DNA here is from genome assembly GCA_026392935.1 of Actinomycetota bacterium. GTDB lineage: Bacteria > Actinomycetota > Actinomycetes > Nanopelagicales > Nanopelagicaceae > Planktophila. Next base: position 152,311 of record JAPLBE010000016.1, read on the forward strand.
CGCTCCGCTTCTAACTTTCACCAAGTTCTTTGGATGGGGAGAAGTTGCCGTCGCCTCTGGTTGGTTACTCCTCACAGGCCTAGTTGTTTCGGCTATCGCTTCGTTGATTACACTTCGTCGTTACCTGAAGGTTTAATCTACCTATCGGTCCAAATTAAGTTAGGGGAGGTGAGCTCATGGTTAAAGAACTAGGGAAGAAGCTCATCGCTCAAAATAAGAAAGCGCGCCACGATTTCTCAATAGAAGATGTCTATGAATGTGGCATTGTCTTAACTGGGACTGAAGTGAAATCTTTGCGAGCGGGGCGAGCATCACTCATTGATGGCTTTGCGATGATCGAAAATGGTGAACTTTGGCTTCATGGTGTTCACATTCCTGAATACACAGAAGGAACGTGGACAAATCACACTCCACGCAGAAAGCGAAAGCTTCTGGTTAAGAAAATTGAGATACGCAAAATTGCATCTCGCACAAAAGATTCTGGTGTCACCCTTGTTCCTCTTCAGCTTTACTTCAAGGACGGTAAAGCGAAGATTGAAGTTGCAATTGCTAAAGGAAAGAAAGCGCATGACAAGCGTTCTACGCTGATGGAGCAACAAGCGACCCGCGAAGTCAATCGCGAACTTTCGCGCCGCCAATCCGGCAAGGACTAGTCAAGAGGCGCTGGGATGCGCAGAAGAAGCCCCTTAATCAATGGGCAATTTCTTACTTCAAGTAGTTGTTCTCTATACTTAAACCCTGCCTTTCCAGAGGCAGAATCTTTAGATAGATCGAGTCGCGCAGACAAGAATGCCGCTCCATACCTTCTAAGAAATCAACTTAACCAAATTTAAACATGGGTGAGTTGTCGAAAAAAATAGCAATAAGAAATAACGACAGTACGAAGCAATAGAAGCAGTACTCGCAACTATTGAAAGTACATGTAAGTAAAACTAAATAGTGTGAATTACGTTTTCCACGTAATTCCCAAAGTTTGAAAATAAACTTGGGGGTGAACGGTCTCGACTTTAGTTGTTGAGGCAGGGGAAGCGGGCCGAGGAAGCCGGGATGATCTCGTAAACCATGAAACCTGTGCAAAAATAACTGCAGACAACAGTCGCAGTGATTTCGCTCTAGCTGCATAAGCTAGTACCGAATCCGTCAGCCCGGGCGCGCTCTCTTGCGAATATCTCGAGAGAACAGTTTCGCAAATGAGTTCGTTGAATACTTGTGTGTAAGAGATTCAGGACTGAGAAAACGTTAAGCACACTACGCCCGTAGAAGCCCTGTTTTAATTCTGAAGGACCCGGGTTCGATTCCCGGCACCTCCACGACGAGCGAGGCTCGAAAAAGTGTTTACATTTTTCGTAGCCGAGCGAGGAGAGGAGGTTGAATCAGCGCAGCTGATAAAACCTCCACTAACGCTACTCTTTTTTGAGTCCGTCAAATATTTCTTTACAGACAGGACAGACTGGATACTTCTGCGGGTCACGTGAAGGAACCCATTTCTTTCCGCAGAGTGCTTTTACTGCCTTACCTGTTACTGCAGATTCAACAATTTTTTCTTTCTTTATGTAATGCGCATAACGATCATGGCCACCATCATCTTCTTGTTCAACAGGACGAGTGAGGGTGTCTGTATCGCTTTCAAGCGATGGAGTACCGCGACCGAAAAGTGGCATGCGCTAAGTATCCAACAAAAACTAGTCACATGGCCATCTCGGCTTCCGGTAGAATTTCCCAATGAAGGACTTACTGCGCACCGAGCACTTATCTCGTGCTGATGTCGAGCTACTGCTCGCGACTGCTGCAGATTTTGCAAAGAATCCGCTTCGTTCAAACACTGCACTGAGCAACAAGAGCGTCGCTATCTATATGACAAAGCCTTCTACGCGCACACGTCTTGCTTCTGAAACTGCAGTGGCGCACTTAGGTGGAACACCGATATTTATTCGCGGAGATGAGCTTCAGCTTGGTCGCGGTGAAACAATTGCAGATACTGCTCGAATCATCAGCGGTTACTGCGATGCACTTCTTATTCGCACATTTGCGCAAGCAGATGTTGATGAACTTGGTGCACATGCAACTATTCCAGTAATTAATGGTCTTACAGATGATGATCATCCAACTCAACTTCTTGCCGACTGGGTAACTATTCGTGAGAATTTTGGCGAAGATGTCAAGGGCCGCAAATTTGTATATCTTGGTGATGGAAACAATATGACTCATGCCTGGTTAATTATGGGCGCAATCATGGGCGCACACGTTGTTGCAGCAACACCAGATGGAAAGTGGGCACCAGATCCCACTGTTGTTGCGAAGGCGAAAGAAATCGCAGCAATGAGCGGTGCAACAGTAGAAGTAACCAATGATCCAGAGGCTGCAGCTAAAGGCGCATCAGTTCTCTACACAGATGTGTGGATGTCTATGGGAGATCCTGAAGCAGAACGCGCAGAAAAAACGAAAGCGCTTACTCCTTTTGCAATTACAGAAAACCTCATGAAACTTACAGAAAAAGATTCAATCTTTATGCACTGCTTGCCAGCACATCGCGGAGAAGAAGTGGAAGCTTCAGTCATTGATGGGCCTAAATCTGTAATTTGGCGTGAGGCTTACCATCGCCGAACAACTATTCAGGCGTTGTTCTATCACTTAACTCGCGGCGAACTTAAGGGAAATTAAAGCCGCCACCACTTTACTCGGTGGCTCGCTTTACTGAGTGGCTCGCTTTACTGAGTGGCTCTCTTTTCTCAATGACTTCTCTGAGCCAGGAAATTAGTGCCAGCGCTTCTCTAGCGTGTCTCAAATCTTGAAAAGTGATATGAATTGTTTAATTCTGGATGTCGCTAGGCAAGTAGCACCGGTAAGGTTCTGCGCATGAGAGTAGCCGTACCTAGGGAAATTCGTGATGGCGAGAAGCGCGTAGCGCTGGTGCCAGATGTAATAAATAAGTTAACTCGACTTGGTTTTGAAGTCGTCATTGAATCTGGGGCGGGCGACCATGCGCAAGCAACAGATGCTCTTTTTGCTGCAGCAGGTGCCATAGTAAAGAGTGGCAATGTCATCAGTGACGCCGACGTTGTTCTCTCAGTTACCTCACTTACTCCCGCTCAGATCGGTAGCCTGAAAAAAGGCGCTGTAACAATTTCTTTTCTCTCACCAGTAACAGCAGTTGATTCAATCGAAGCGGCTGAAAAGGCTGGAGTCACTGCGTTTTCATTAGAGCTTGTTCCTCGTATTTCACGTGCGCAATCAATGGATGCACTTACTTCACAGGCGTTGTGCGCGGGATATCGCGCAGCACTTGTCGGCGCAGAACTTTCACCACGATTCTTCCCAATGTTGATGACAGCGGCAGGAACCGTTACACCGGCTCAAGTTCTTGTTCTTGGCGCAGGTGTTGCAGGTCTGCAGGCAATTGCAACTGCTCGCAGACTTGGTGGAGTTGTCAGCGCCTATGACGTTCGACCATCGTCAGCCGATGAAGTGAAATCTATGGGTGCAACTTTTATCAACCTTGAACTTGAAGCGCTCGAAGGTGCTGGCGGTTATGCCCGCGAAATGACAGAAGAGCGCGCAGCAAAGCAACGCGAACTATTAACTCCATACATCGCAAAGTCACACGTTGTCATTACAACTGCAGCTGTTCCTGGTCGCACTGCGCCACAATTGATGACAGCACAAATGGTTGATGCAATGGAAGCCGGAACAATCATTGTTGACCTCGCGGCAGAAACTGGCGGAAACGTTGAAGGTTCTAAGCCAGGTGAAATTGTTGTCACAGCAAAGGGAGTTCAAATTTGGGGCGGTAAAGATGTACCGAGCCAACTACCTTTCCACGCATCAAGCTTGTACTCACGCAACGTCGTTAATCTGCTTACTTTGATGACCACTCCAAGCAAAGATGGATCAGCAGTTGCCCTCAATATTGATTTCACTGATGAGATTATTGATAAGTCAGCGGTAACTCACGCAGGTTCTAAACACACACCGGGTGCTAGCGAGAAGGGCGGTGCAAACTAATGGATGCAATCGCAATCATTTCCATCTTTACCCTTGCAGTATTCGTGGGCTTTGAAGTTGTGTCAAAGGTTTCATCAACACTGCACACCCCACTGATGTCGGGTGCGAATGCAATTCACGGTGTTATTTTGGTGGGAGCAATCATTGTTGCTGATCACAGCGAAACAAACCTAGAACTTGGACTCTCACTTGCCGCAATTGTTCTTGCGACAATCAATATGGTTGGCGGATTTGTTGTCACCGACAGAATGCTTGAAATGTTTAAGCCTAAGAAAGATTCTCAAGGAACTAGCCAGAAGGGAGACTCCAAGTGAATAGCACTCTCTACAGCTTGATCGGCCTCGCTGCCGGTGTTGCTTTTATCTTGGCTCTCAAAGGCTTATCTCATCCAAAGACTGCCCGTCGCGGAAACTTGATTGGTGCATTCGGTGCAACTGTTGCAACACTTTCAGTTTTTCTCTACGTCACCCCTTCACATGGTGAGGATATAGGACATTCACTTCCACTTCACAACCTCGGATGGATTCTTGGTGCGATTGTGGTTGGTCTCATCATTGGCGTGCCAGCTGCACGTAAAGTTGAAATGACTCAGATGCCACAGCTCGTTGCACTCTTTAACGGTGTGGGTGGTGGCGCTGCCGCACTCGTGGCAATCGTTGAATACTTAAATCTTGGAGATACTGCAACAACTGCAGAAGTAATCTTCACAGTCTTTACTGTTGTTGTGGGCTGCGTTTCATTCAGCGGTTCGATCATTACATTTATGAAGTTGCAAGAGCTTATGACTACACGTCCTGTCGTATTTCCTGGTGGACGCTTTGTTATTGCAGGAACCCTTGCGGCTGTACTAGGTGTATCAGTATGGGTAGTTACAGCACTAGGAACTACACCTCTTCTTGTACTTGCAGTACTTTCGCTTCTCTTCGGTATTCTCTTCGTGCTTCCTGTTGGTGGCGCAGATGTACCGATTGTTATCTCACTTCTTAATGCATTTACTGGTCTGACAGTTGCTGCTAGCGGTTACGTACTTTCATCAACACTTCTTATCATCGCCGGAACACTTGTTGGTGCATCAGGAACTATCTTGACAAGGCTTATGGCAGAAGCAATGGGTCGTTCACTATTCGGAACTCTCTTCGGTGCATTTACTGCAAAACCACAAGCAGTATCTGAATCTGGTGAAGAACGTCCAGTACGTTCTGGCTCACCTGATGACGTTGCAATTTTGCTTAACTATGCGCGTCGCGTAGTTATCGTTCCTGGATTCGGACTTGCCGTAGCTCAGGCACAACACACGGTGCGCGAACTTGCAGACCTAATGCTCTCTAAAGGAATTGATGTTGCATATGGAATTCACCCAGTAGCAGGTCGCATGCCTGGTCACATGAACGTTCTTCTTGCGGAAGCAAATGTTCCTTATGACCAGTTAGCTGAAATGGATGAAGTAAATCCAACATTCGGTCAGACAGATGTCGCCATTGTTATCGGTGCAAACGATGTTGTTAATCCAGCTGCGCAGACAACACCGGGTTGCCCAATTTATGGAATGCCTATTTTGGAAGTTAACCACGCATCGAACATCATCTTCTTGAAGCGCTCAATGCGCCCAGGATTTGCTGGTATCGAGAATGAACTTCTCTATGATCCAAAGACAATGCTTTTGTTCGGTGATGCTAAAGCTTCACTCACAAAAGTTGTTTCTGCCCTTAAAGCGCTCTAGCTCAGAAGCGACTTAACTTTCTTGAAGATCAGTTGGCGCATTGTGGACGTCCGGAAACTTGGAGCGATTCAAGGGTTTCTTGGCATCTTCCTTGTAAATCGCTGGGATTGAACCAAGTAGTCCCTTTTGGAAATCTTCAAATGCTTGAAGAACTTCACGCTTTGTATTCATAACAAATGGACCCATCCAGGCAACAGGTTCTTTAATTGGTTGACCACCCAAAATAAAAAGCTCCATATTTGGTGAGCGCGATTCTTGCTGGTTTGCAGCTTTGACAACAATGGCATCGCCTTCTGCAAAGACAGTGAGCTGACCCATTCCTGTTGGGCGTTGTTCATCTCCTACAAATCCATGTCCTGCCATTGTGTAGACAAGCGCGTTGTAATCCTTGCGCCATGGCAGACGAAGTTCAGCACCAGGTGCAAGAGTTGCATGAATTAATGTGATTGGAGTTTGAGTGGATCCCGGACCAACATGTCCATCTAATTCACCGGCAATAATGCGAATAAGCGATCCGCCATCAGTTGTAGTAAGCAGTGCAACATCGTTTGCACGTACATCTTGATACGCAGGTGGCAACCACTTCTTTGCAGCAGGAAGATTTACCCACAACTGAAATCCATGGAACAAACCACCAGACATCACTAAATGCTCAGGGGGAGTTTCAATATGAAGAACACCACCACCAGCTGTCATCCACTGTGTATCGCCATCCGTAATTGTCCCGCCACCACCATTGGAATCTTTGTGATCAAAGATTCCATCAATAATGTATGTAACTGTTTCAAAACCACGATGAGGATGCCATGGAGTTCCCTTTGGTTCGCCCGGTGCATATTCAACTTCACCCATTTGATCCAAGTGAATAAATGGATCAAGTTCTGCAAGATCTACACCAGCGAATGCGCGACGAACAGGAAAACCTTCTCCCTCAAATCCTTGCGGAGCAGTTGTAATGCTCTTAATTTTGCGTGCGCGTAAATGTGTTGCATCGCTAATTCGCGGAAGAATTGTTATGTCGCTAACGGTTACTGCTGGCACAAATGACTCCTTCTCGGGCGGCTCCAGTATTGGCTCCAGTATTGGCTCCAGTATTGGTTCCAGTGCTGGTTCCAGTGCTGGTTCCAAAACTGACTCTGGTGTGAGCACTAATGTAGTTGAACTTTCAACTACTCGCAACTTATCCGAATTGTGCTTGCAACACGTCAAAAGTGAGCACTATGCGAAGTGCGCTCAGAGCACGCGACGTTCTTGGCTACGTGGGCTCATTCGCCGAACGTGCAGGTGTGAAGAACTCTTTACCAAGAGGAGAAGTCCAGGTACATGATCCATCAGGGAAACTCTTAATTGACCAACCATCGTGAGTTTTTAATCGGTGATGACGTCTGCACAGGGCGCCAATGTTTTCAGCAGAGGTTCTGCCACCACTTTCCCAACTTTGCGCATGATCTAAATCAGAGAGAAGCGCAGATCTTCGACATCCAGGAAAGCGACATGTTCTATCTCGCGCAATGAGAAAATCCTTAAGATTTTGAGGCGGTTGATAACTTTCTCGACCAAAATCAAGAAGATTTCCAGTCTGAGGCTCGGTGATGAATCGTTTCCACTGTGCATCTGATGCAAGCTCGCGAGCAATTGCTGCAGGAATTGGACCATATCCTGCAAGCTGTCCTGGATTTTCAGCAAGACCGAGCAAGGTTGGAAGATCAATCGTGACATTAACGGTGAGTGGCCTGCGATGTGGCTGAACCTCTTGCGCCATTGTTGCTAAGAAATCGGAGCAGATTGCAGAAAGTGCGTCAGCTCGCTTCATATCCTTATTTCGTTTCCCTGCATCAACCACGCCTATGGATTCTTTTGAATCCTCACGTAAGATAAATGCTTCAATTGAGTTCATAACAATCTGCGCATCTGCAGCTGGAAGAATCGCCACGACAGTAGACATGCCATCTACATCGTTATAACAACTAACGCGACGCATGGAGTGTGCACGTGTTGTCACATCCTCAAATTCCTCAGGTGCATATTTAGCTACAGAATTTCTTACATGGTTTGCGACCTGTCCTGGAGTGTGAAACTCGGCAAATGCAATTGCCTTTGATTCGATTTCAAAAATTGCAGATTCACTCATTCCATCACGGATTGCAGCAGCGGTTTCACGTGCGATTACTGTTGCATGTGCTGATGAAATCTCACCAACAGCCAACGCCGAACATGTATTTGGAAGATTGTTAACGAGAGTTCTAGCAACATCAATCCGGTACTGAGCAGTTGCCGGAGCAAGTCGTAAGGCTGTTGAAATATCTTCACGTTCCGTTTCATCGACGCCAAACATCGCGCCTTCACCTTCGGTTGGATGCATGCCAGCGACGGCAGTGATTGCTCTTTGTTTGAGAGCAAATAACCAACCATCTTGCCGTTCAAGTGCGGAGAGAAAATCAATTTTGTCACTTGCATTGAGATTGAACGGATCTATGACAGCAAGCTTTTGAAGTGTTGATGCACTTGGTATTGCGCATAACAGAGCAGAAACCACGCGAGAAAGTGAATTAACGTCCTGTGAATTAACCTCCTGTGAATTAACACTGTGTAGGCGAGCTGTGGTCATGTGGTGATAGTGGAGCGTTGGGGTGACATTTGATGAAGTAAAGAAGGCTGAAGGGAGTAATTGTGGAAAAGTATTTTCAGCGTAGTAACAATACGTATGCATTGAGGGCATTTTTATTACTGCGTGTAGAGATATAGAATTCTGACGTGAACAAGCACGCACCCAAGCTCAACAAAGTGGTCCTGTATTACGGGTTTACTCCTGTGGCAGATCCCGAGGCGATGCGTCTTTGGCAGAAACAATTGTGCGAAACGTTAAATCTGAAGGGTCGAATTCTGATCTCACCCCACGGAATTAACGGAACAGTCGGCGGCGAAATGGCTGATGTAAAGAAATATGTTCGTGAAACCCGTAGCTATCAAGGTTTCAAAAACATGGTGTTCAAATGGTCAGATGGAACTGGCAATGAATTCCCTCGACTACGAGTCGTTGTGAAAGATGAACTGGTCGCATTCGGAAATCCAGATGAAATTAAAGTTGATGAGAACGGCGTAATTGGTGGAGGAATACATCTTCGACCAGAACAAGTAGAAGAACTTGTAAAAGAGCGTGGTGATGAAGTTGTCTTCTTCGATGGTAGAAATGCATACGAAGCAAAAATCGGTAAATTCAAGAATGCAGTCGTACCTGATGTAGAAACCTCACGCGACTTCGTAGCTGAAATTGAAAGTGGAAAATACGATCACCTCAAAGATAAACCAGTTGTTACCTATTGCACCGGCGGAATTCGCTGTGAAGTTCTCTCAGTTGTCATGAAAAATCGCGGCTTCAACGAGGTTTATCAAATAGATGGTGGAATTGTTAAGTATGGCAATCGCTTTGGTGATGACGCTTCTTGGGAAGGCTCGCTCTACATCTTCGATGACCGCATGTCTATGGACTTTTCAGATAAAGCAAAAGTAATTGGCAAGTGCGATAAGTGCAGTGCGCCGACAAAAGACTTTCGAAATTGCAATACCGCATCATGTCACCAGTTAATTCTGCTCTGTGATGACTGCGCGTCACTCCCTTCAAATTTGAGTTGCACACATGACCAAAGTCTCAACCGCGATTCCGAAATGGTTGGCTAACACTTCAACTCTCGCGCCCGCCAATGCCGACCCCCTGCCATAAGATTGACGCATGATCTGGTGGCCGAATGAGATTGCAACTCTCTCGCACGGACTAGTCACGTTGCGGCAAAGTGCTGAGAAAGATATTGATTCAATTTTTCAGGCATGCCAAGACCCACTCATTCCAGCATTCACAACCGTTCCAGCTGATTACACAATTGATCACGCAATAGATTTTGTGCGCTCTGATCCATTCTCTTTTGCCGAGCGCAGAGAGCTTCGCTTTGTGATTGATTATGGAAATGGGGCAGATGCAACATTTGCCGGAGTTATTTCACTTCACACAATCAACATTAAAAATCACACCGCAGAAATTGGCTATTGGATTGATTCCTCCCAACGCGGAAAAAACATTGGCACAATTGCAGCGCAGATGATTACCGATCTTGGAGTAACAGAGATTGGTTTTCGCAGAATAGAAGGTTTAGTTGATGTAGATAATCTCGCTTCCCAGCATCTACTTCAGAAAGCTGGATATGTACAAGAAGGAGTCCTGCAAAACAAGGTCACCCGCGATGACGGTAGGCAAATAGATATGGCACTCTTTGCAGTAACGAATCAGATGTGGGAGAGCCAGACATGGAATCGCTAGCTCTCGTAGTATCCATTCTGGTCTCAATCTGCTTTTTCAGCGGACCCATCGGTCTCTTTCTTACTAGCCGCATGCTAACTAAGGTCACGACCAACCCGTTTACATTATTGCTACGAAGAACAGTATTGATAATTAACGGATTACTCGGCTCAGCTATTTCATCCTTTTTCTTATTTGGCCCTATTCCTCTTTTTCTCAAAGCGATTTCACTTATCTCATTAGTTTTGAATGTCTGGGCGATAGATCGCGAATTTGGCGGAAACCTCACGAGCTATCTACGTCGTACTTTTAAAAATCGCCCCAGCCGGGATAAAGATGAGTAAATTTAAATTCTCAGCACTCTCCACAGCACTCGTCTTTTCACTTCTTGCTGCGACTTTTATTACCGCTCCATCAAGTTCTGCAGCAGATACCGTGCCGCGAAAGATCTTAACTGGGTGGGTTCCTTACTACTCTATGAAAACTGCACTACCAGATGTCTTGAACAATGTTGATTTGATAAAAGAAGTGATGCCATTTTGGTACACCTTGAAGTACACCTCCAAGACTAAAACTATAGGAATTACAGATCTCTATGCCCCAGCAAACCCAAGTATTCCTATGTCAATACCTCTGACGGCTATGCGTAATGCAAATTTGCAAATCATTCCAACCATTACTGATGGAACTGCCAAGGGTGTTCTCGCCGAGCTACTTAAATCACCGAGTTCGAGAAAGCAAATAATCGCCGCGATTGTGAATTTGATTCAGGTGAATAACTACGATGGAATCGATTTAGATTTCGAAGGTTTTGCTTTTGTTGATGGGAATACAACCTGGAAAGCAACTGCGCCGTTGTGGGCAACTTTTGTGAAGGAATTATCAGTTGTACTTCGTGCTCAAAACAAAATACTTTCTGTCTCCACGCCATATGTTCTCAACCCTGCAGATAAACAAAAAGGTTATTACGTCTATGCATGGGCAGATATTGCGTCTTCAATCGACAAACTCCGAATCATGACGTATGACTATTCAGTTTCTAAAGTTGGTCCATTAGGACCAATTACCTGGGCTGAAAGAACTGTGAAGTACGCAGTTTCAATCATGCCCGCCTCAAAAGTATTTGTTGGCGTCCCTGGCTACGGACGAGATTGGGTGACTGCAGTTTCTGGTGTGTGTCCATCAAACGTTGCTAACTCTGTAAAGGTTGGCGCAAAAGCTGCGACATTCGTAATGCGAGATGCACAAAATCTTGCTGCAACATATGGAGTAGTTCCAACGTATAACGAGCAATTTGGTGAAATGACTTTCACGTATCAAAAGGTGTACAACGGAACAACAGCGACTGGACTTTCAACATCATGTACGGCAACCCGTACTGCCTGGTATCAAGATGCACGCGGTTGGGCTCTGCGGGCAGCACTGGTTACGAAGTACAGAATTGGTGGAATCACTGCATGGACATTCGGCATGGAAGAACCACTTGCCATGGAGTCCATCAGAAATGTTGCGAAAGAAATTGCACCAGATCAAGTAAATGTCACGGCAAGTGTTGATAAGAATGAAATCAACTATGGTGAAGCAATAGCGATTGAATCAAACTTTGCAATTAAAGATAAATCTCCACTAGTAAATGTGCCTGTGCGTATTGAAGCTAAATCAGCCACTGACGAGACGTGGAGATTGCTCAGTACAGTTTCAACTGACGCGGAAGGAAAGATTGCAAAATCTTTGATTCTAGGAAAATCTGCAGTTCTGCGACTTTATACAGAATCATCGTGGGAGAGAGCTGAAGGTGTTTCGCAAGAAATCCCGATAACTGTTATACGTCGCGTCGTTATAAACCCACCAACGTCGGTTAAATCAGGTAAAGCATTTACCTTAGAAGGCAGTGTGCGCCCAAGGACTGCTGGGGTAGGAGTGATTTTGGAGAAGCTAGTTAACAATGAGTGGAAGATCGTTGATGAATCAGCTACTACAGATAGCAACGGAGTATTTACTTTTGAACTGCCAGCCCAGAGTAGAAGTATTCAGACTCTCAGAGTATCTCTTCGAGAAGATCCAGACTGGACTGCGGTAACAGGCCAAACATTCAATATCATTATCCGGTGATGGTAAAGACTGCAGATAAAATCGAAGAAGAGATTCGCGCAATCTTTTCTGGTGATACTCCGTGGGTCACCATTGTGTGGGACGACCCGGTAAATCTTCAGACCTATGTTGTCTATGTATTTATGGAGCTATTTGGTTATTCAAAGGCTCGCGCAACCGAATTAATGTTGCAAGTGCATAACGATGGGAAAGCTACTGTCTCTTCAGGTAGTCGTGAAGAGATGGAACATGATGTGGCTAGGCTTCATGAATACGGTCTGTGGGCTACTTTGCAGCGCGGGGACCAACTGTGAGCACAACCGAGGGATTTAAGCGCCACGGTGATCATTCATATGTTGCACAATTTGCAGATAGCGAGAAAGAAGTATTACTTAATCTCTGCGAACAAATCGTTGAACTTTTAGCAGAACGAACCGACCACGGACATGAAGATCCTTTGGCGGCAATGGTAGGAATTACTTCTCACGACTCTCCTCCCGAAGATGATGTATTGCATCGTTTATTACCTAATGCATATGCAGATTCAGTTGATGCATCTGAATTCCGCAGATATACAGAATCAACACTTCGAGCGAAGAAGCAGGCACACGCAATTTCGATGCGTATTCATCTCAAAAGTGCAGATGATGGAATCGTTGATTTAGATCACGATAATGCGAATGCCTGGCTTGGTGCCATTAACGATATTCGTTTAGCACTCGGGGTCCGGCTCAAAGTTGGCGAAAATACTAATGAGCATTTAGAAATACTTTCACCGGATGATCCGCTACGCGGTGTCTATGCGGTTTATACCTGGCTAGGTTGGTTGCAAGAGTCACTTCTCTCTGCTCTCATTGATGATGCGGATGAAGATGAAGAATCCCAACTTGGGAATTCCTAGTAAGATACGCATATGACTTTAGAAATTTCGCGTGCACATGCGGATGCGATTCTTGAGCAATCTCG
>JAPLBE010000004.1:0-130694 GCA_026392935.1 Actinomycetota bacterium
AGCAGTTTCTTGGGATGCACCTTCTGATAGCCGTGGGTCTGCGGTAACCGGATATACAGTCACGGCCTATACCGCCGGAAACATTGCTGCTGGAACGTGTACAGCAACGGCGCCTACAGAGACATGTTCAGTAACAGGGCTGACTAACGGTGAGCCTTACACATTCAAAGTAACAGCAACAAACGGAATTGGAACATCTGCGCAATCAACCGCTTCAGCAGCCGTGAAGCCGTCAACTGTTCCTAGCGCACCGACAAGCGTTGTTGCTTCCGCAGGAGACGCAAGTGCTTTAATTTCATTTACTGTACCCGCGACCGATGGTGGATCTCCAATCACTGGCTATATCGTCACCGCAAGCGATGGCACAACAGCTTCTGGCACATCTTCACCAATAAGAATCACTGGTCTTACAAATGAGACTGCCTATACATTCACAGTGAAGGCTACAAATGCAAATGGTGACTCGGTTGCCTCATCTGCATCAGCATCAGCTACTCCGAAGGCAAACTTTGCCCCAATACAAACAAGTAATGCGCAACCATCTGGACTTCCATACGTTGGCACAGCGCTGACATCACAAGTTATATTTAGTGGGGCCCCAACACCGGCTTTGACTTATCAATGGAAGGTCTGTGACGACCCTACAGATGTAACTACTTGCAGCAATATTTCAGGAGCAACTTCATCAAGCTTTACTCCGACAATCTCCGAAGAAGGTAAGTACATCGTCGTTGCAACGACGGCCACCAACTCCATTGGAACAAACACCGTCACATCGCAACCAACTTTGGTCATCAACCCAGAAATCATTTATTCCGCGCCTATTTCAGGGCTTTCAGGTACCGCGGGATCAGCTTTTGTTCTGAGCGTTGTGGCTGCCGGTGGAGTCGCGCCATTTGCATACTCAGTCTCTAGTGGAACACTTCCATCAGGTGTTTCACTTGATCCATCAACTGGTCAGCTTTCAGGAACCCCTGCAACAGCTGGAAGTTACACATTCGCTGTACGAGCCACAGATTCAAATACTGCGTTCAAGACTGTGAACGTAACTCTAACTATTGAGGCAGCAGCTTCTTCATCTAGCTCATCATCTTCATCTAGCTCTTCATCTACACCGACTCCAACTACGCCGCCTGCTTGTGATGCAGCATGTCAAGCAGCTAAAGACGCACGTGCAGCCGCAGATAAGGCGACAGCTGATGCGAACGCTAAGGCGGCTGCAGGTGCAACAGCAAAGGCCGCCACTGATAAGGCAGCAGCTGATAAGGCAGCAGCGGACGCTGCAGCGAAAGCACAGAACACTGCGCAAACAAAGGCAGCAGCCGATGCCGCGGCTGCAGTTCAAGCAGCCGCAGATGCCGCAGCAAAGGCAGCAGAAGCAACTGCTGCAAAGGCAGAGGCAGATAAGGCAGCAGCCGCAGCTGCTACAGCAATCAAGGCTGCTCAAGCTGCAGCTGCTGCAAATAAACCTGGAACATCGGCTGCAACAGCAACAGCGGCAGCAACGAAGGCAGCAGCAGATGCACAAGCTGCAGTAAAGGCAGCAGCGGCCGCGGCAGCGGCGGCAACAGCTGCAAAGAAGCAGGTTGATATTTCATTAAGTGTTTCAGTTTCTGCTTCAGCAAGAGCCGCGGATTCAGCAGCAGCACAGAAGCAAGCAAATGCAGTTGCGGCTGCAGCTAAGGCAGCAGCAGAAGCTGCGGCGGCTCAGGCAGTGGCAGATGCAAGTGCAGCAAGAGTAAAGGCATCCCAAGCGGCAACAGCTGCAGCCGAAGCCCAAGCAGCAGCAGTTGCAGAAAAGAAGGCAGCTACTCAAGCAGCAGCCGAAGCCCAAGTGGCGGCAAAAGCTGCGTCATTGGCTGCTATTGCGAAGGCAGCAGCGGATCAGGCAGCACAGAAAGCTGCTTCGGAATTAGCGAAGGCTCTTGCAGGTAAGGCAGCACAATCTGCGAAGGTCGCAGAAAGTACAGACTCAACTACTAAGGCAGCGGCACAAACAGCGTTGGCTGAAGTCTCCAAAAAGGTTGAAGAGTTAACAGTTGTAGCAGCTGCTACTTCTCAACAATTTGAGGCGAAAGCCAAGGAAGTAGTTGTGACCTTAGCTGCGGCAAATGAAGCGGTTGAGACCGCAAAGCAGAAGTCTGAGGATGCTTCGCAAGCTGCACAAACAGCGGCTGCAAAGGTAAGTGCGGCAACACAAGCGGCGAAGCTTGCAACGAATACAACTGCCGCAGCAACTGCAGCAACAGCTGTAGCGAAGTCTCTTCCAACCACAGTGAAAATAGCACCAGCACCGAAGAGCACCGCTAATTCCACTGATGGCAATGGAACCAAGGCCACCATTACAGGACTCAAGCCAGGCCAGAAGATTAAGGTCACGGTAAAGGTGAAATGAGAAAGCTTCTACTTCTAGCAATCATCGTGCTAAATTTTTCAGTGCTTCCGTCTTTTGGTGCAGACGATGTCATTATTGACCGAATCACGCAGAGCGAAGCTGAAGAGTTAGATCTGACTATTCCCGATGACGTTCCACCAGGTTTTCACTCCATCGAGATTGAGGTCTACGATGATGGTGGAACAGTTAGCAAGAAAGAGATTCCGTTTTGCAAGAATTTAGATGGCGAGATTCACTGGGATAATTTGTGCCCGGATGTTTTGGAAGCAACTGCTCAGGCAAAGCTAGACAAGATCAAAGTGCCGAGTGAACTCAAGGAATACGATCCACTGTCAGATACTGAAAAGAGTAGAGATCTTCAGATTGCTGCGTTAGCTGCCTTAGCTGCACTTGGCACCGCCAAGAAAGATGAGAAAGAGCCGGAAGATCAAGAGCAAGAAGATATCCAGGGCGTTAAGGCTGGCGATCTAAAACTTCTCTCAAATGAGCCTGGAAAAGGCGATTTATCACGTACGTGGGACCATCGATTTACCGAAGAGATTGATTTTCGCTTCATCGGTTTAGCTCAATGGGCCAATCGTTTCTCGCCTCTCTTAACAAGAACAATTCAGGACGGGAACTCATTACGAGCTGCTCTCGGATCTTGGACACTACTTTTAATTCCTTTTGCGCTAGGTCTCGGCTTAAGCGCATCGATTGATGTTTCAGGAAATGCTCTTCCACCAGCAATAGGAATCATCATGGCAATCATGACTATTGCAATATTTGATGCCTTCGCAGGTTTTATTGCGGGTCTTGTCTTCTTTTCGAGCACACTTCTCACCGGCCACCTCAGTAGCCGCCCAGAAATTCTCACTACATTTGGTGTCATGGTCTTCTTCTTTGCGCCTGCTCTTCTCGCAAGCTCTTTCCGTCCGTTACGCAGAAAGATTCAGAATAGGGACCATATGTGGGAACGCTTAACGGATCTTGCACTCGGCACCGTTCTGACTTATTGGGTTATTACAAAGATGGTTGGAGCTATGAGTGGCTTGGCCAGACTTGAACTACCAATTACAAATTACGGAACGAAACTTGGAATATACGCGGCATCTCTCTTAGTTCTGCGATTTGTCTTTGAAGAAGCGATTTCACGTTTATATCCGGTCAGACTCGAAATTTTGCATGTGGAAATCAAAGAACCTGATATCTACCAGAAAATCATCTCCCTTGAATTTAAGATCTTCTTCTTTGTCATGTTGGCTCGTCCTTTTGTGGGTTACAACTTGCAACTCCTACTTGGTGCAATGATCTTTGCTATTCCCACAATTACAGGCTTTGCACTTGAAGATGGACTGCCAAAGAAGAAGCTTTATCTTCCTAAGGGAGCCCTCAAAACGATTGTGATGATCTTCTTCATGGCCTTTATTTCAAAGGTCATTGAAGGTGCTTTCGCCAACCCTGAGACGTTCTTAAAGTGGAACTTTGTGGTGATGGCGCTTCCTGGGCTTGCACTTCATTACCTGGATGCAATAACTGATTCACCTGGTTCAGATTGGCGTGAGAGCAAGACAGGCCGAT
Source organism: Actinomycetota bacterium (assembly GCA_026392935.1). Classification (GTDB taxonomy): domain Bacteria; phylum Actinomycetota; class Actinomycetes; order Nanopelagicales; family Nanopelagicaceae; genus Planktophila. Next base: position 3,956 of record JAPLBE010000004.1, read on the forward strand.
TGATTTATCGAATTGGTGGAGTCGTAATTTTCGTTCTCATCATTCAGATGGTGCGTGGAGTGGATTTAGCGGGTTGGCTGATTTAAGGGCAATAGGCTGGAGAGCGCGCACGAGATGAGCCTTTCGGTGCCTTTCACACCGGAAGGCTTTTCTTTTATATGGCGAACATTGCCCAAATCCGGCACAATCTCGGAATGAATCGCGCCCTCGCAGCCCTTGTGGGAATGACTCTCGTGTTGAGTTTAACCGCGTGCGGAGAAAGTTCTAAGTTATATCCGTCTTCTAAGAAAGAGGGCGTCTTCTTCTCGGTTCCTACAAATTGGAACTTACTATCCACTGCTGCACTCAATAAGTATGAGAAAGATACTGAAGATCCTAAAGCGGAACCACGCCATGCACTTGTTCAGTGGCAGATTGCTTACTCAACCGATCCAAAGTTTAAGGTTTCTGAAGTTTTTAACTTGATAGCTCCTTCACAACCTCTGGTTTTCGCTCGAGTTCGGGAGCTATCAGGGAAAGAACGTAATGAATTCTCGTATAACTCTCTTCGCGATGTAATTGTGCCAGTCACAAAAATCATTGATGGTGAAGTCTCTGGCACGCCAGATTTCGAGATTTTGCGTGACGAAGAGGTCGTAGAAAAGGGTGCCCGGGGATTGCAGACCACCTACAGCTTCTCATTTGAAGGCGTTGCACAAACTTTTAATCAAATATCCCTTATGGCAAATGATCGAACAAAACTGTATTTATTCGTAGTGAGATGCAAGAGCGAGTGCTACAGCAAGAATAAGAAGGAAATCGAAGAAATTGTTAGTTCATTTACAGTACAGGGAGCAAAATGAGTCAGCTAGAAAATCGCACCAGCAGACCTCGAGATACTGATCGCAAAACTCGAATACATCTCTCTTTCTATGATCGCATCAAATTCTTGCTTCTCTTTGGTATTACCTACCTCATACTTACATGGTCCAGCCTTGCTGAGAATCCAATATTGAGCGTCGAGGATGCGTTAAATGAAACAGCACGCTCTAAATCTTGGTTGATTGTGCTTGCCGGTATCGAAGTTATTCGCCAGATTCACTTCATTCTTGCGGAACTACTTGCGCCGTACCACGGAATTTGGAAGCGCTATTTTGAGTTTACTGATCGCCAAGTACACAGACTCAGTGACTGGACCCGCTTTCGCTTATCTCGTGTAATCAAATGGGCACTCATAGTATTTCTTCTTGCCGTGATCCTAGGTGCGATTTATAAAGAACCGCCGATCAAAGCGCTCTTCTTAGCGCCTAAGGCATTCATTACTGCATTGCCATTTCTTGGACAGCTTCTATTTGCAGTCTTCTTTGTCATCATTCAATTCGGTGCAATTTTCTGGTTCTTAAGTCGCGGTGGTGTTGATACATATTTCCCAGATGACATCCGCACTCGCTTTAGTGATGTATGGGGACAAGACCACGTTCTTAATCGCATTCGCGAAAATCTGCTCTTTCTCGAATCTCCTGAAGAGATTGAAAAGCATGGTGGTTATGTTCCTGGTGGAATCCTTTTGTGGGGACCTCCCGGAACAGGTAAGACCCTTATGGCTGAATCAATGGCAGGAGAAACTGGTAAACCATTCGTATTCGTAGATCCAGGCGCATTTACCAATATGTTTTTCGGTGTTGGCGTGCTCAAGGTAAAAAGTCTTTTCCGCAAGCTACGTAAATTAGCTCTTCGCTATGGTGGAGTAGTTGTTTTCTTTGACGAAGCAGACTCACTTGGAAACCGTGGCATAGTGTCGCAAGGCGGACCACAACGAACATCAACGATGGAAAAATCGAAGGTATTCGAGAGCCACTGTCACGGAGGTGCTTATCTTTCCGAACATGCAGTCTCTGCAATCACTCGTGACAAGTTTGTGATGGGCGGTGCTGCAGGTGGCGGCGGTGGCGGTGGAATGGGAACACTACAAGCGCTACTGACAGAACTTTCTGGTCTTAAGAAGCCTCGTGGTTTCTTCAATCGTATTGTGCGACGCACCTTAGGTATGCGTCCGAAGAATCCTCCGAAGTATCGAATTCTTGTTGTAATGGCGACGAATATGCCAGAGGCACTTGATGAAGCCCTGCTTCGTCCAGGACGTATTGATCGTATGTATCGCGTTGGATATCCAAGTAAAGCAGGACGTGTCCGCACATACGAAGGTTACTTAACTAAAGTTTCGCATTCGCTGACAGCAGAGGAAATCGACAAGATTGCAACGATTACACCGTATGCAACTGGTGCAACGATTAAAGACACAATTAACGAAGCGCTCATCATGGCAATTCGTAATGGTCGAACATCAATTGAATGGTCGGATATCGTCAAAGCTAAGCAACAGAAAGAACTCGGTCCATCTGAAGATGTTGAGTACATCGAGCGCGAGCGACATGCAGTAGCAGTTCATGAAGCGTGCCATGCAGTAATGGCGCACCGTACTCGCCAACATATGTCTATTGATTTAGCCACCATTGAAAAAGGTTCCGATTACTTAGGAATGGTGGCAAGTATTCCGCCAGATGATCAATTCACTCGCTGGAAGACCGAATATCAATCAGATATTTTGGTTTCACTTGCTTCACTTGCTGGAGAGCGAATGTTCTTTGAAGGAGATAACTCCTCTGGCGTATCAGGTGACCTCGAGAGTGCAACAACCATCGCTTCTTTGATGGAAGGTCATTGGGGAATGGGTTCCACTATTTCATCACACGCAAGTAACCGTCGCTTTGAGATGGGTTCCCCAGGTGGCGGAAAAGGAAAAGACGATACTGAAAAGCAGATGAGAATGGCTCTCAGTGATCGCATTGAAGAAAACTTGAGTAACTTGCTCACCCAAGCTGAAGAAATTTTGCGCAAGAATCGCAATCAAGTATTGGCTTTAGCGCATGCACTAGAAACCTATAAAACAATGTCAGGTGAGGATGTTGCTGCTGTCATTGAAGGTGAAAAAGGTTCAATAGTGGATGGTCGTCCATACCTAGATCCGAATTTCTTAGCTGAGATTGAGAAGTATCACAGTGCATCTGTAGTTGCTCATCGCGAACATAGAGTTCCTGACGTGCATCTGCCGGTAGTTCCTTAAACAATTACCTTTATATCTCGTCCATAACAGTGATTGTTTCACCATGGACTAATTCAGCCGCCACTGGTCGCCAAGCTTTACTGTTCTCGTTGACCATATGGGCATCCCAGTCAGCACGGGAGCTCCAAATTTCCCACACGTTTACGACATTTGATTGCTGAGTATCGCGGTAGATATCAATAAATTCGCAGCCCTGTTCTGTGCGAATAACTTGAATATGTTTCGATAGTGCTGATGCAAATTCATCAAATTTCCCATCTCTAACGCTGATGGCTACAAAGAGAAATACTTTAGACATTATCAAATCGTATCCGAAGTCTTATGATTAATACATGTCTACCTTGGCCGTTGATATCGGCGCAACAAAGTTTGCTGCCTCTATTGTCACTCAGACAGGAGATGTTTTACATCGGAGAGAGGCACCAAGTTCGCAATTATGGGACGGTTTATTTAACTTACTCCAAGAAACGGCCAAGGACTCTGAATCTAAAATTGAAAAGATTGGTATCGGTAGTGCGGGCCCAATAAACACAGAGACAGGATGCATAAGCCCTGTAAACATCTCAGCATGGAGAAATTTTCCACTGGTACCTAGAATCAAAGAATTCTTTCCTAATACTGAAATAGCAATGGTGGGCGATGCAGTTGCTCTAGCTGTCGCAGAACACGCAATTGGCGCAGGTAAAGGTTCCGTGAATATGTTGGGGATGGTTGTCTCTACAGGCATTGGTGGAGGAATTATCGTTAGAGATAAACCGCTACTTGGTGATTATGGCAATGCTGGTTTCTTCGGGCATAACGTCGTAGGTGATTACGACGGTAAATGTAATTGTGGACGTAAGGGCTGCGTCGAAGGATATTCCAGTGGACCCAGCATGGTTCGTTTTGCAAATAGCCTTGGTTGGGAAGGCGACGATTTTCGCGATCTTGCAAAAGATGCCACAAGTGGTGATGCATATGCAATTAAAGCAATCGATTTTGGGACAGATCATTTAGCAAAAGCAATAGTTAATATCTCGCAGTTGTTTGATCTTTACCGTGTAGTTGTGGGTGGAGGAGTAATTGAAGCAGGGGAGATTTATTGGAAACCTCTGGAAAATGCGCTGGCATCACACTCAACTTCTCTTAATCTTGTAGAACCGATAAAGTTAATCCGTGCGCAATTACAGCGCGATGCGGGTTTGATAGGAGCGGCAATGGTGGTGGGTCTTGAGTAATTTCACACTCTCAATCGATTGCGGCGGACTTTTTATCAAGAGCTGCGTCCTCGATGATTCAGGAACAATGCATGCTGCTCCTACTCGTATCGAAACTCCGTATCCACTTACTACAACTCGTTTTTTAGATACTGTGCAACAGATTGCAGATTCACTTCCGAAAGCGGCGCGAGTAACAGTCGGCATACCCGGAATGATTCGTAACGGTGTCGTAGTTGCAACCCCTCATTACATTAATGATGCTGGTCCGCACACTCGCATGAACCCTGAGCTAAAAGAGCAGTGGTGGGGCTTTGACGCCCAAGCTGCAATTGAGGAGAAGTTGGGACTTCCAACAAAGGTACTTAATGACGCAGAAGTACACGGTGCGGGCGTTGTAACAGGATCTGGCTTGGAGATAGTTCTTACTTTAGGAACAGGTCTTGGATTTGCAGTTTTCCACGGAGGAAAGCTTTCTCCACACTTTGAACTTTCTCACGCAACTGTTCGCCGAAATACAACCTATGACACCTGGATTGGCGATCGCGAACGTCGCCGCATGGGAAATACATTCTGGTCGCGTCGAGTGCGCCTTATGGTTTCAGAGTTGCGCCCAGTATTCCTATGGGATCGTCTCTATATTGGCGGCGGTAATTCACACAGTATTCAACAGCGCGATCTAACCCTTATGGGAGATGACGTTGTGATCGTTCCAAACTCTGCCGGTGTTTCAGGCGGAGTTCGTGCGTGGCAGTTGTAAGCCTTAAGCTCTAATTGCCTTAGCGAATTCGCGGAAATCGTCAACCAAGATATCGATTTCTTTCTGACCATGCGCCAATGAAATCAACCACTGCTCATCTAGTCCAGGTGGAGTGATGATTCCGCGATTCAGTGCAAATAACCAATGTGCTTCTGCGATTCCAAAGTCAGTTGCTTTGTAATCACGGTAATTGCGCACCGGTGTAGTTGACCAAGTCACGCAACCTTTAATACCAAAACCAACCGTGTGAGCAGGTAACTGGTATTCATCAATTACTTCACCGATTCTTGTAAGTGCCTGCAAATTAAGGGTTTCCGCATCTGCAAGTGCATTGTCAGAACAAATACGATCAATTGCGCGAACGCCAGCCATTGCTAGTGGATTACCGTTAAACGTTCCAAAGTGAGCCATTTTTCCATTGCTGACAAAATCCATGTACTTCTTCTTGCCACCAAATGCAGCGAGTGGAAGTCCGCCACCAATTGATTTTGCAAGAGTAATCAGATCTGGCTTAACTCCAAGTCGCATAGATGCACCATGGGCACCCGCTGTAAGACCGGTTTTAACTTCGTCGAAGATAAGCACAACGTTGTATTGGTTGCAGAGTTCGCGCACGCGTTCCAAATAACCTGCATCTGGAAGCACAATCGCTAAGTTCTCTAGCACTGGCTCGACAATAAAGCACGCGATTCTAGAAGCGTTCTTCGCAAACATTTTCTCAAGAGCTTCAATGTTGTTAAATGGAACTACATAGATATCACCAGGCACAAGATTCGCATCGATTACTGCATTTGGTTCTTCTGGATCTCCAGCCACATCAAGTGCTGGCTTACTTGAGACAACGAATGGGTCGTAGCTACCGTGGTAACCACCTTCGACTTTCAAGATACCCATCTTCTCTGTTGCAGATCTAGCTACGCGTACTGCGTACATTGTTGATTCGGTTCCAGAATTGGTAAATCTCACTTGGTCGATTCCAAATCGCTTACAGATTCGCTCTGCTGCGTCGGTGGAAGTTGGAGATGGAGTCACGAAGAGCATCCCCTGAGTGAGTGAACTTTGAATTTCTTCAACAACAATCGGGTTGAGGTGGCCTGCGAGCATTGCTCCAAAGCCCATAGAGAGGTCGAGAAGTTGGCGACCATCTACATCGGTCATGTAGGCGCCTTTAGCTGACTTGATTGAGATCGGATATGGATCCCAGTGCTGGAAACTTGAAGTGACGCCTAGTGGCAGCGATTGAAATGCACGCTTGCTCTCGGCTTCAGAAGCCTTTGTTGCCTTAGTAAATAATTCCCATTCAGCCTTAAGTACAGAAGCTACTTTCTCGGGTGATACTGGTGTTGAGGTTGTTGGAACATAACGGTGTGTATTTGCGTGGTGCGATTGAATCGCTGCTTGTGTAGTCATTGTAAAGCTGTACGGCAAAAGTCTCTGATTTAGAGACCGTTTGAGAAGTACTCTCCCTTGAGTCTTGCGAATTAACGCACCCGAAGTATCTCTCACCTTAAAAAAGTTTGCAAGTAATGCGTAAATCCCGCGTGGCTTTAGGGTTATTTTCTAGTTTTTAAGAAAGTTAGGGTCTAAAAATAAAAAACAAGTAATTTAAAATGCACGTAGAAATTTTAAATTCAAGATGCGGGGAATTTATCTGAGCAATAGAGTTCAGGTTATGAAAGCAGATACTTCAGTACCAGTAAACGAAATCATCGCTACACGTCGAAGCCCCCGGTCATTTAATGAAGAATCAATTATCGGCGATCAGGACGTACTAGGGATACTTGAAGCTGCACGATGGGCGCCCTCTGCATTTAATGGCCAACCATGGCGATTTATTGTGGGAAAGCGCGGAGATCAAGTTTTTCAACAAATACTTAGCTCTCTTGTTCCATTCAATCAAGGATGGGCAAAAAGTGCATCAGCACTTATTTTGGTTCTAGCAAAAACTACTAAAGACGATGGTTCAATCCATCCCGATTATCAATTCGATTGTGGCTTAGCTGTTGGTCAACTAGTTGTGGAAACCCATCACCGAGGATTAATCGCACACCAAATGACTGGATTCGATAAAGCGATTGCACAGAGCGCGCTATCAATTTCCTCTGAGCTCGTACCAGTTGTAGTCATCGCAATTGGTACTCAGGATGCGCCAGAGAAGTTAACTGGCCCGCTTCTTGAAAGAGAGATGGCAAAGAGAGAAAGATTGGCGCTTTCAGAGATTGTTATTCAGGGACTACCTGCCTAAAAACGGGACCTGATCTCCCAAAGATCTTTAAACACTGGATTAAAGAGCGTGCTTGCTAAGTATTCGACCCCACTGGAGCCACCGGTTCCGGCTTTATGTCCGATAGTTCTTTCAACCATCTTCACATGGCGGTAACGCCACTCCTGAATTCCTTCATCGATATCCACTAAACGTTCGGAAATCATCGAGCACTCAGGATCGCTCTGGTGAACAAGTAGAAGTACATCCTGAACAGCAGGGCTAGAAAGATATGCAACAGATTTATCGCGTGACAAAACATCTTGAGGAACTTTGTGACCATGTTTTGTGAGGTATTCCAGGAATGAATCCCAGATTGAATTCTTTGAGGTAATTACCTTTATCTCCTCTTGAATATTTGGTGGTAAATGTCCCGCCATTCGACTATCTCTACGACCAAGAATCGCCTCTACTTTTCTGAATTGTGCTGATTGAAAACCACTCGATGACGACAAGTAGCCTCTAAATGCATTGAATTGAAGCGGTGTCATAGTTTCGAGAATATCTACTTGAGCAACACATACCTTCATGATTGTTCTTATTCGACCCAAGATTGCAAGGGCGTAATAAGTTTCCCCTGCTTCTAGCGCTCGTTGCGCTTCAGTAAATTCATGAATCAACTGTTTAAACCACAACTCGTATGTCTGGTGAATGATGATAAACAACATCTCATCATGTTCTGGCCCATCAGACAGTGGCTTCTGCAATTTCAGTAAATCATCGACAGCCAGGTATGAGGTGTATGTCAGCGCTGAATCAAAGTTTTCGGTCATGTAACTCGTGAATCCGATCCTTCTACTTTCTCATACTGACGTGTTTCAGTGAGATCTCTAATGCGCTGGAACCCATCCCATACCTCTACATAAGAGGTCGGAAGAGGGGCGATTGCGAGCCTGATTGCGTTAGGAGTTCTGTAATCAGGAATTACATTGGCAAATTTTCTCAGCGCGCTACAAATTCTTGCTGCATCAGGATGCCCGATAGAAATATGTCCACCACGTTCTTTTGGATTCCGTGAAGTAAGCAAGGTGTAACCAAGTGGTGCTAACCATTCATCAAATAAATCAATCATCATTTGTGTTCCCATGGCTGCTTTCGATGCAATTACATCAATGCCTGCCTCAGCAATCATTTCGAAAGCTATTTGAACACCACGTATCCCAATAATTGAAGGGCTGGCAATTTGGAAACCACGAATACCTTCAGCTTTTACAAAATCTGGACCCATTCCAAATTGGTCTTCGTTTCCAAACCACCCTTGGATTGGGACTTGTAACTCCTTTTGTACTCGCTTATTTACGTAGAGCCACGCTGGTGAACCTGGGCCTGAGTTTCCATATTTGTAGGTGCAACCAATTGCTAGGTCCACGCCGTTATCATCGAAATTCATTTCAATTGCCCCAACTGCATGGCTTGCATCCCAGACAACGAGTGCTCCATAACTGCGAGCTAAATCGGTAATTGATGGAATATCTGACCGGGCTCCGGACCTGTACTGAATAACCTCAAGAGTTACTAGAGCAACATCTTCGGACATATATTTTTCTAGTAGCTCCGGTGTAACTAATTCATTTTCGGCAATAGCAGGATCTTCATTGTTGATGATGACCAGGTTTAAATCGAGCAGCTTTGCAATCCCATCAAGAATGTATCTATCTGTCGGAAAATTTGCTGCATCAGTGATGATTGTTTTTCGTCCCGGACGCGCTTTGATTGCAGCTAAGCAGAGTTGGTAGAAATTCACTGACGTTGTATCGCAGACCAATACTTGGCCCGGCCCGGCTCCTAGTGCAGCTCGTCCTAGAAGATCGCCGGCAACCTGCGCCTCATCAATCCAATGGCCCCAACCAGTGACTACTTCATTCCCCCATTCTTGCGAGAGAAAATCACTGACAGCTTTTACTGTGGCATGAGGCAGGCGACCCAAAGAATTTCCATCTAGGTAGCAAAGATTTGGGTCTGTGATTACAAACTTGCTTCGATAGCGGGCTAGAGGATCATTCTTATCTAGCTCAAGAGCATACGCTCGGTCAGTAACCTTCATAGTTCAAAGGTACGCTCTCCTACCGTGGCGCGCAATGTAGTGAATATCGAAGAGGTCTCTAAAGCCTTTGATATCCGACCACTTCTCGACAATGTTTCTTTGGGTGTTTCAGAAGGTGACCGAATCGGCATCGTAGGTCGCAATGGTTCTGGCAAAAGCACGCTCATGAAAATTATTGCAGCGGTCGAAGATCCTGATTCGGGACGTGTGACTAAATCGAATTCTGCGCGCATCGGAATTCTTTCGCAGGTTGATTTTGCAGAAGAAAATTTGACTGTAGGCGATCTTGTCATCGGAAATCGTGAAAAACACGAATGGGCGCGAGATTCAAGAATCCGTGAAATCTTTACCGGATTATTTGGTGGTTTCGATGATCACTTATTTGAAAGAGTGTTTTCTTCTCTTTCTGGAGGTGAGAAGAGACGAGTCGGATTAGCAAAATTACTCATTGATGATTTAGATCTGATTCTGCTTGATGAGCCAACAAACCATTTGGATGTTGAAGGAGTCGCGTGGCTTGCCGACCATCTTGTAAATCGCAAAGATTTAGCTTTACTTGTTGTAACCCACGATAGATGGTTCTTGGATGCTGTTACAGAGCGGACTTGGGAAGTAGTGCTTGGGAAAGTCGAGGAATACGATGGTGGATATTCTGCTTTTGTATTAGCTAAGGCAGAACGTGCTCGCCAAGCAAATGCGATGGACGCCCGACGAAATAATTTGATTCGAAAAGAATTAGCGTGGCTCAGGCGTGGAGCACCTGCACGTACAACTAAGCCAAAGTTTCGAGTTGATGCCGCAAACGAATTGATTTCGGCAGAGCCAGCACCACGAGATTCAACTGAGTTATTAAAGTTTGCTCTCAACCGTCTTGGAAATACCGTATTTGAACTACATCATGCACTTATTAAAGCTGGCGATAAAGAACTGATAGATAACTTGACGTGGAATATCGGGCCTGGCGACCGCATTGGAATCGTTGGAGTTAATGGCGCTGGAAAAACTACTCTGATGCGCACTCTGGCAGGGCTACATCAACCATCGCAAGGAAAACTAGTCACTGGAATTACTGTGAAAACAGCTTTTCTCACGCAGCATCTTGATGAATTAGATCCCGAATGGCGTTTACTTGAAGCAGTAGAAAAAGTTGCTACCCACGTTGAGATTGGTAAAGGTAAAACACTTTCCGCTTCGCAGTTGTGCGAAAGATTAGGTTTTGATCGCGATGCACAATGGACACCGGTCGGAAATCTATCTGGGGGAGAACGCAGAAGACTTCAGCTAACGAGACTACTAATGGATTCTCCCAATGTAGTTCTTCTAGATGAGCCAACTAATGATTTCGATATTGAGACACTTACTGAGCTAGAAGATTTGCTCGATAGTTATGGCGGCACGTTGATTGTTATTTCACACGATCGCTACTTCCTTGAAAGGGTATGCGACCGCTTCTACGGATTACTTGGCGATGGATCAATTCGCGATCTACCTCGAGGAGTAGATCAATACCTTGAACAACGAAAAGAGAAACTATCCTCAGGCCGCAATAATTCTGGAAAGACGGGTGGAACTTCAAACGCTGGAGAACAGAGACAGTTAAAGAAGGATTTAGCCAGAGTAGAGAAACAGATTGCTAAATCAAAAGAGAAACTCAGTGTCCTTGAAAGTGAGCAAGAGACTGCAAGCCAGAACCACGAAAGACTTCTCGAAATAACCACTGAAATCGAAGCCTTGCGTACCGAATTGCAATCTCGCGAGGAAGAGTGGTTAGTGATCACTCTGGCCTTAGAAAGTTAATAGACTCTATCTATGTCCAAAAAGACCCAGCGGCTAGATTTCCTTGCGGCGATTTCTGGCGCGATGATTGCCATGCAAGCTCGCGCAAATGGTGAACTTTCACATTTAATCGGGAACGGAGTCGAGGCGGCTCTAGTCTCATTTGGTTCTGGATTACTGATTATTGCAATTGTCGCGATTTTTAGTCCAACCATCAAGCAAGGAGCGCGCAATTTACGTTCTGCAGTAAATGCAAAGGAGATTCCACGATGGACCCTATTTGCTGGAACTCTTGGTGGAAGTTTTGTCGCGGTTCAAACCCACATTGTTCCGCTCATCGGCGTCGCAATTTATTCAGTGGCTTCTATTGCTGGTCAAACAGCAGCATCGCTTGTTGTTGATCGAATTGGTCTTACAGGCGGAGGAAAGAAGCACATCACGCCTAGACGCGTTGCAGCGGCGTTGTTTACAGTCTTTGCAGTTTTTATCTCCGTTTTCGATCGCATCGATGCGAAAAATGTTTCAATTTTTGCAGTGATTCTAGGATGTGCAGCAGGAGCGATTGTTGGAGTTCAACGTGCTCTTAACGGACAAATTAACCAGCATTCGCAACAGAGTTTCACAACTTCATTTTTAAATTTCATTATGGGAACCGCATTTCTCTTTATCTTTCTCACCATTTTGGTGGCTGTAGGGCCAACAGAGTTTGTCCCACTACCTGCAGGACCTTGGTGGATTTATACTGGTGGAGTCATCGGCGTTGTGTATATTGCTTTTTCTTCTACCATCGTTCAACATTTGGGAGTTCTTAACTTCACACTTTTTAGTGTTGGTGGCCAGTTAATTGGATCCTTGATTATCGATTTGTATTCGCCAACAGATGGCGTACAAGTGAGCGCCTATTTGATTTCAGGAATTGTTATGACTTATTTTGGCGTTGTGGTCGGTGGCGTAAATAATTCGCAAGCCCGGAAGCGATTGACGCAATAATAAAGAAAGCAGCAATTGCATAGGAAAAAGTCTTTACCCACGGAATTGTTGCTGCGTAATACCCGGCTAATGTAATTCCCGCGCCCCAGAGAAGTGCACCAATAATATTTGCCGATAAAAATTTGTAGTAATTCATCATTGAAGCACCCGCTATCGGCGGAACAAATGTGCGTAACCATGGGAAGAACCGAGCCGCAATTACTGCCCACCAACCTGTCTGCTCATAGAAACGTTCTGACCTAGCAATCATCCTTTTCATTCGGGGTGATTGTCGTTTATCCAAATATGGCCGCCCTACAACTCGACCAATCACAAAACCCACCTGGTCGCCGAAAAATGCTGCTGCAACGATGATGGAAACTAGCAGGAGAATATTTATATTCCCGTGTGATGCAGCCACAAGGCCCGCGCTAAATAGAATCGAATCACCAGGTAAGAAAAATCCAAAGAGCAGCCCTGTTTCGATAAAGACTATTGCTCCAACAACAAGGTAGAAAACAAATGGAGCTAATGCGGAAAACTGAGAGTCGAAAGAGGCAGCTAGTTCCATCACACTGATTGCTTCACTGCCGCCGCGACTTTTGTTACAACATTTGGGTCAAACACACTTGGAACAATAAATGAAGCGTTGAGTTGTGAGGGACTTACACAATCTGCAATTGCTTCCGCAGCAGCGACTAAGAGTTTATCTGTGATTTTGTGGGCTTGTGCATCTAGTAGTCCTCGGAAAATTCCAGGAAAAGCCAGAACATTGTTAATTTGATTTGGTTGATCGCTGCGACCAGTTGCAACTACGGCGGCATACTTGCGAGCAATAACTGGGTCGATTTCTGGATCTGGATTAGCAAGGGCAAAAACTATTGACCCTGGTGCCATGGCAGCAACATCTTCTTCGTTCAGAACCTGAGGAGCACTGACACCAATGAAGATATCTGCTCCGACCATACCTTCATGGATATTTCCCGCAAAGTTATCTGGGTTTGAATTCTCAATAAACCAAGAGCGCATTGAATCATCGGAATGTGATTTTTTATTGATGACACCATCTTTGTCGAATGCAATAATGTTTCGAGCTCCACTAAGAACCAGTAAACGCGCAATTGCTGTTCCCGCTGCGCCAGCACCACTCATAACAATTCTTACTTGAGAAATATCTTTCTTCACAAGTTTAAGTGCATTTCGAAGCGCAGCTAGGACAACTATCGCGGTCCCGTGTTGATCGTCATGAAAAACCGGTATGTCTAACAACTCGCGAAGCCTGCGTTCTACCTCAAAGCAGCGAGGAGCGGATATATCTTCTAAGTTGATGCCGCCATAAACCGGTGCGATTAATTGCACCGTACGTACAATCTCATCTACATCTTGAGTATCAAGACAAACTGGCCATGCATCAACGTTTGCAAAGCGCTTAAACAGCGCAGCTTTTCCTTCCATTACGGGTAGCGCTGCTGCGGGCCCAATATTTCCAAGCCCCAACACGGCAGAGCCATCAGTAACAACAGCGACAGTGTTTCGCTTCATGGTTAATCTGCGAACATCTGTTGGATCATCGACAATCGCTTGTGAAATACGTGCCACGCCCGGTGTATAGGCGCGTGATAAATCATCGCGAGTTTTTAAAGGAACTTTTGAGACGACTTCGATTTTCCCACCAAGGTGTAATAGAAATGTTCGATCACTCACTTTACGAACATTGAGCCCATTATGCGCAGACAAAGCAGCATGAATTTGCTGTGCATGATCTGCATCTATGGTGTCGCACGTAACGTCAATGACAACACGTTCAAGTAAGGACTCAACGACGTCCAGTGCCGTAATTGTCGCACCGGCATTGGTAATGGTTGAGGTGATGAGCGCTACAGGTTGGAGTTCAGGCGCACCTTCAACTCGGATTGTGATTCCGTATCCGGGTGATGTTGATGCCATTTATACAACTCCGTAAAGACGATCGCCTGCATCGCCTAATCCAGGAACTATGTAGCCCTTTTCGTTTAGCTTTTCATCGAGTGATCCTGTAACCAATGTGATTGGGACACCTGAATTCTTGAATTCTTCTTCGAGGAATTTGATTCCCTCGGGAGCTGCAAGTAGACAAATAGCAGTAATCTCATTTGCACCTCGCTCGATGAGATAATTAATTGCCATTACCAAAGTTCCACCAGTTGCAAGCATTGGATCGAGCACGAAGCATTGACGTCCAGATAAATCTTCGGGAAGTCGGTTTGCATATGTTGTCGCTTGTAAAGTTACTTCATTACGTACCATTCCCAAAAATCCCACTTGAGCAGTCGGAAGTAATTTAGTCATTCCTTCGAGCATACCTAGCCCTGCGCGCAGAATCGGAACAACTACTGGGCGTGGTTCTGCAAGAACTAATCCTGTTGTTGCTGTGACAGGAGTTTTAATTGAAATTGTTTTTGTCCGAACATCACGAGTCGCTTCGTAAGCAAGTAGCGTCACAAGCTCTTCAACCAAGAGACGGAATGTTGGAGAATCGGTTCTTTCGTCGCGCAAAATCGTTAATTTATGTGAGATTAGCGGGTGGTTAGCAACGTGAACTTTCATGTCATCTACCTTACAGGGCTTTCTTTCTAATCCAATGAGTGACAATATGGGAGATGTGTCAGAGCAGACCCAGGATTTTGCCATAGAGGCGTGGCATGAAGATGGCCGTTGGTCTTTGGCTGCTCTGCCTGATCCAGATGACTTAACTCACATCATTGATCGACTAAAGAAGCAACAAACAAATGGTGGCGCAGTTGCTCTTATTGCAATAGATGATGAATTCTTTATTGCGATTCGAGTTCTCGGGACTCACGTTAAATATTTCATGAGCGACATAAGTGCGGCGCTTGATTACGAGGTCGCGGCAGAATTTCTTGAAATCGCAGATATTGATGCTCCAGAAGAAGAAGATGAACCGCTACCGACTGGCGATCTAGATATTTTTTCCGATTTGGGCTTACAACAGATGGAACTTTCTACTTTGTGCGATGACGCCAATCTTTTTCCAGATGAAATAATCGAAGCTATTGCTAACCGACTTGGGTTTGGCGAAGCGTTTGCAGAGTTATTGGAGTCTTAGAAATTTCACACGCCACTTCTGAAGAGTTGATGAACCAGGCAATTGCAATTGCACATCAAGCTAGTAATTCTGGCGATGTGCCTGTTGGCGCCTTGATTATCAACAAAGACGGCGTGGTTATTGGTAAAGGGTCGAATGAGAAGGAAGCAAACAATGACCCAACAGCACATGCCGAAATAGTTGCAATTCGCAACGCCACATCGCGTCTTCAAAACTCTCGATTAGATGAGTGCACTCTCGTTGTCACTCTCGAACCTTGTGCAATGTGCGCTGGAGCAATTGCTCAATCTCGTATCTCGCATCTAATTTTTGGTGCGTGGGATGAGAAAGCCGGCGCAGTCGGATCCGTATGGGATGTTTTGCGCGATCCGCGATCAATTTTTAAAGTGGACGTAACTGCTGGAGTTTTAGAGAGAGAATGTGCTGCCTTGCTGAAGGATTTCTTCTCAGACAAGTAGTTCGTACGATGGGTTCAAGATAGTTAATTGACCATCTTCTTCCCCGACCATACCTTCAGCGCGCATTTCCATACCAACTTCTAGACCAGCGATTTCTCTACGCCCTAGGAAGTTAAGTGTTATTCCACCAGTCTGATCCCAAATTTCCACCTGCAACATAGGTGCGGATCCTCTCGGCGCAGTAGAAATCGAAGTAACTCGACCGTGCACTTTAGAACGCTTTCTCCATTCAATTTTTTCGATGGGGGTTACATCTTCTGCGTGGTGAGTCACAGGAGCGAAAACTTGAGGAGCTTCTTGAGTTGGTTTTGATTTGTCCTTTTCATGCTCAATCACTGGAGTTTCAACGGAACTTTTTGGAGTTGAAGTGCTGCCGGAGATAATTCTATTCACATCGAAAGGAACAATTGTTGCAACTACTCGGCGTAACTGAGAAATTGGTGCTGCAATTTCTTCAGCAGTTTGATCATGCAGAAGTCGACCAAGGAATCGTGAATATGATCGACGCGGTAAGAGAATAGTTAACTCAACATCTGATTTCTCAGTTTTTCTAATCGCATAATCAAGTGCTGAATTAGCAATACGTCTATCAGGGCAGTCGATTAAATCTAGTTGCACATCTTCTAGAGCTTCAGATTTTGCCCATGCAGCTTGAATTGCTTCTGCGCGACGATCATCAATTACAAAGTGCACAGCCTTAATTTTGTGCGGGCGAAGACTTCGTGCGTATCGAACTGCTCCAACGGTTGCAATGTCCACGCTATCAATGAAGATTGTTACATCATGACGTGCGATTGATGTGGCTCGCTCAGCTTCAGTCTTTACAGAGAGAGCTTCCTGTTCGCGAGTGTATTGGCGGCGCAGCCTTAAGAGAGTTGCAACAAGAATTGGAGCGGTGACAAGTACTAACCATGCTCCTTGAGTAAATTTCACAACCGAGAAAATGATCACGATTATCAGTGAGATTGAACCTGCTAAGCCGTTGATAACAACTTTAATCTTCCAGCCTTTTGGTTTCGTACGTTGGAAGTAACGCGTCATTCCAAATCCTGCCAAAGTAAAACCAGTGAAAACTCCCAGTGCATAAAATGCAACTAGATGTTCAACCGAACCAGCTGTGATAACAACCAGAAAAATTCCACCACCGGCAAGTAGCAGGATTCCATTTGAAAAAGCTAGTCGGTGGCCGCGCTTTGTTAACTGGCGAGGCAAGTAGCCATCCGCGGCGACGAAGTTAACAAGCAATGGGAAAGCTGAATAGGTTGTATTTGCACCAGCAAATAAGATAAGCATCGTTGCGAGCTGAACCATAATGAACATAAAGGTGCCGAAAGCGCCAGTTCCAACGGCAGCCTTTGCAATCTGTGAAATCACCGTTGGTACACCTGATTCATATGGCATTGCATGAATGTGGTGGGCAAAGTACGAAACTCCCAAAACCAAAATTCCAAGCAAGGTACTCATGATGACAAGAGTTCGTTTTGCATTGACGTGCTCAGGTGCCTTAAAGAGTGCGACACCATCAGAAATTGCCTCTAACCCCGTAAGCGAAGAGCCACCATTTGCAAATGCCCGAAGCAAGATAAAAATTGCTGAGAAAGTAAGCAGGCCTTGTGCTTCACCAAGTGGAACTGCACCTGGGAGATCAGTATCAAGAACTGGCAAAGTTCCGTTTGCTAGACGATAGAGACCCATTCCGAAAACAATAAACATGCACCCTACGAAGAAGTATGTTGGGAATGCAAATGCTTTGCCTGCTTCTTTTACACCACGAAGATTTCCATAGGTAAGCAGCACAATGACAGCAAAGATCATATGCATCTTCCAAGGTTCAGCAGCCGGGAAAGTCGAAATGATTGCGGCAACACCTGCAGCTGCTTGAATCGCGAGAGTAACAATGTAATCAAGCATTAGGGCAACGGCTGCGATTTGGGCAACAACTGGTCCAAAGTTATCGCGAGAGACTATGTAGGCTCCACCAGTTTTTGTATACACATCGATTACATTTCGATATGACAAAGTAATTACAATAAGGATGGCAAGAACAATTGCAGTCATAGGCATCAAGATTGCAAACGCTGCAAGACCGAACGCAGGAAGCAAAGCGATAAGGATTTGCTCTGATCCGTACGCAGAGGATGAGATGCAGTCGGAGGAAAGAATTCCGAGGGCAAACCGTTTCTTAAGTCGCTGATGACCGAGAGAGTGGCGGTTAAGAGCGCCACCTAGGAAGAATCGTTTTACCTTGTAAGAGAGCGGATCATTAACGTGCGTGTGATCCTGAAGTGCAACCGGTTGAGGCGCATCATCAGTCCAAGACTTAGCCACGACAACTCCCTTTACATCGATATCTCGTAAGTATGCTTATCTTATGCGCACACAGTTATATATAGATGGTCAATGGGTCGACGGAAGCGGGACTTTAGAGGTTATCGATCCCAGCGACGGCTCGGTTATTGCCACAGTCGCGACCTCCAATGACGAGCAAAACCTGGCTGCCGTAGATGCCGCTGACCGCGCCGCCGCATCCTGGGCAAAGACAGCACCTCGTGTGCGAAGTGAAATTTTGCGAAAAGCTTTCGAAATGATGATTGCCGAGGCAGATTATCTAGCTGAACTCATTTCTAAAGAGAATGGAAAAGCTCTGCCGGATGCAAGAGCAGAAGTTAATTACGCCGCTGAATTCTTTAGATGGTTCGCAGAGGAGACAGTAAGAATCTCTGGTGATTTCAGAATGGCGCCAGCTGGGGATAAAAGAATTATTGTCACTCACCAACCTATTGGAGTCTCACTTCTTATTACTCCATGGAATTTCCCTGCGGGAATGGCAACTCGCAAAATTGGGCCTGCGATTGCCGCAGGATGCACAATGATTTTAAAACCGGCTGGAGAAACTCCACTGACTGCGCTCGCAATTGCAGACATTCTGGATCGATGCGGATTACCAAAAGGTGTTCTCAATGTAATTCTTCCAACGCAATCTGGTCCTGGAATTAGCAAAGTACTTCATGATTCGCGCGTTAAGAATCTTTCTTTCACGGGATCAACGCAAGTAGGGAAAATACTTATTAAAGAAGCTGCAGATCAAGTAATCCGTTGCTCAATGGAACTTGGTGGTAACGCACCATTTGTTGTTCTCGACGATGCAAATGTGGAAGAAGCTGTTAAAGGTTTAATGATGGCAAAAATGCGAAATGGTGGCGCTGCTTGTACTGCTGCGAATCGCATTTATGTTGCGCGCTCTATCGGAGATAAATTCATTGCAGAGTTTGCCAAAGCGATGGCTGCTCTAAAGATGGGCGTTGGTCGCGAAGCAGGAATACAACTCGGTGCCAGTGTTTCAGTAAAGGAACGAAATAAGATTGCAGAACTAGTTGATGCAGCAAAAGCGCGCGGAGCCAAAGTCCACCTAGGCGGACAAACGCCCGACGGCAAAGGTGCGTTCTATCCTGCGACCGTTCTTGAAGTTGCTAAGGATGACGAAATTCTTGCTAACGAAGTCTTTGGCCCAGTTGCACCCGTTGTCATCTTTGATACAGATGAAGAGGCTCTCGCACTAGCCAATGAAACAGAATATGGACTGATTAGTTATGTGTACTCAGAAGACCTCAAGCGAGCGATTCGATTTGCTGAAGGCATCGAAGCTGGAATGGTCGGCATTAACCGCGGCCTAGTTTCAGATCCCGCTGCACCTTTCGGTGGCGTGAAGCAATCTGGCCTGGGCCGTGAAGGTGGATTTGATGGCGTGCACGAGTTCTTACAGACAAAATATATTGGCGTAGAGATCTAATCAACTGCAGCTATAGATACATGAATCTGGCTGCCTGCTAATTACTGAGAGTAACTCCACCGTATCGATTCGCTACAAGAGGCGCTAAATTTTCTTGTAAGGCTTGGATTTTTCTTCAAGTAAATCTCTCATAATCCTAGACTATTATGATGATTCCAGGCAGATTCTCGAACGGATATTCTTTTTATTCTCCTGTTAAAAACAAATTGTTTTACGAATTTCACTTCCGCCTAAAAACACTTCCTTATCGGATGCATCACTCATTTCTTAGACCATTTCTCGAGTCGAATGCTTACATTCACGTGCTAGATACTTTTGTAGAAACCAAAGAGGTAGACCCTTTTGATGATTCAAGGCTCCGATACGTCGTGAGAATGTATAAGTATGATGAAAAGAGAAAGCAGATTGTTCCAACTAGGGCAGCCGCATCTACGACTTTGCGAGGCGCACAGAAACTCGCGAGTCAGTTATCAGACTCTAGCGGTCTCCCATATTCTCAAGATCGCTCGAATTTGAAGGAATACATAACGATTTTTGGTTATAGGGCTAATACTGATTACGAAAAAGCAAGAGTACGTAGCTGGAGTCGGAAAACGAGCGGAGGATGAGGGATTTGAACCCTCGATAGGTTTCCCTATACACGCTTTCCAAGCGTGCGCACTCGGCCGCTATGCGAATCCTCCAGCGCTAGCCGCTCGTAAGAGCTGCCAACCTGCCAAGAGTAACGGTGACTGCAGTCAGCCTCGACACATAAGATTGGCTCAGATCTCCGGTGCGACGCCATCGTGCTGAACTCCCCCAGGGTAGGAATACAGCAAGGGTAGGTACGCTCTGACGGGTGCACCGGAGGTCCCAAGCACAGATAAGTAGTACACAAAAAGTTCGCGGCCAATTAGAAGTGAATTGAATCGCGATCGACCAGAGAGTAGAAGAAATGTCTTTAGCGTTATATCGAAAGTATCGCCCGTCTGTATTTGCAGATGTTATTGGCCAAGAACATGTCACTGTTCCGCTTTCTAACGCTCTTGAATCTGGCAAAACACATCACGCATATTTGTTTAGTGGCCCACGCGGTTGCGGAAAAACTTCTAGCGCTCGCATTATGGCGCGCTCACTTAACTGCGAAAAAGGCCCAACACCAACTCCTTGTGGTGTGTGCCAATCATGTAAAGATTTAGTTGCAAATGGGCCGGGATCAATCGATGTAATTGAACTCGATGCAGCGACTCATGGATTAGTAGATGATGCTCGCGATCTTCGCGATAAAGCATTCTTCGCACCAGTACAAAGCAAATACAAGATTTACATCATCGATGAAGCGCATCAGCTTGGGCCGGGTGCTGCAAATGCATTACTTAAAGTTGTTGAAGAGCCACCTCCCCACGTAATTTTTATCTTTGCTACAACTGAACCAGAGAAGTTAATTTCAACTATTCGTTCACGTACTCATCACTATCCATTCCGTTTAGTACCACCAGGAATTCTTACAACCCACCTTGAAGGTATTTGCGAATCCGAAGGTGTGAAAGTTGCTAAAGGAGTTCTACCACTTGTTGTTCGCGCATCTGGGGGCTCAGTTCGCGATGCTCTTTCAGTTCTAGGTCAGCTTCTTGCCGGTGCAGGTAAAGATGGTGTCAGTTACGAAATCGCAATTCAGCTTCTTGGATTTACAGATGGCGCATTACTTGATGATGCAATGGATGCAATTGCTGCGCGTGATGGTGCCACCGTGTTTAAGACCGTTGATCGCGTCATTGAATCTGGACATGATCCACGTCGCTTCACACAAGATTTGTTGGAACGTCTGCGCGATTTAATGATTGTCGATGCGCTTGAAGCAACTAATGCAAATAGCATTTTGCGTGAGCTTCCAGATGATCAACTCGAACGCATGCGCATACAAGCACAGAACATCGGGCAAGCATCGCTTTCACGTGCTGCAGATATTGCAGCCGAAGGTCTTACGCAAATGCGCGGAGCAACTGCGCCTCGATTAATTCTTGAACTCATCTGCGGGCGAATTCTTTTGCCGATGGGAGATGCCAGTGAAGCAGGCTTACTTGCTCGCATTGAGCGCCTTGAAAGAGTCGAATCAATAGCACCGACTGCTCGAATCGTTGAGCCGTCGAGTAACTCGCTTCGCTCACATACTCTCCTCACTCAAGACTCATCGCAGCCTGAAGCGAATTCACCTTCTGATCCTGTTGTAAATAAGGAAGATTATGTAAGTGCTGCAACTGCGGAAGCGAAGAAAGAAGCTCCAGTTAAGGTGGCGAAGGAAGCTGCTGCACCTGCAGCAGTGAAGCCGAAGGTTGATTCAATGGATGTTGCTGGGCTAAGAAGGTTGTGGCCAGAAGTAATTGAGAATGTGAAGAAGCGCCGTCGCTTAACCTGGTCACTGCTTTCTGCGAGTGCACAGATTCTGGGCGTGGATGATAAAAATATTACGATTGGAATCGTCAATCCCGGTGCACGTGATTCATTTGTGCGCAGCGAATCAGACGAAATTCTGCGCCAGGCATTTATCGAAGTAGTTGGCTTAGATCGCAAAATTGAAGTAACAGTTGATCCAAGTATTGATACAACTTCAACACCAGAAGCTCGAGCTGTGCGAACATCAGAGGCACCATCAGATAAGACGCAATTATCTGGTGCTGCGCTACTTGCCGCCGAACTTGGTGCAACAGTCATTAGCGAAACGAACCACGAATAATGAGTACAGGAATGTATGAAGGCGCGATTCAAGATCTCATTGATGCACTTGGTCGCTTGCCTGGTATCGGCCCAAAGAGTGCGCAGCGAATTGCATTTCATATTCTGCAGTCAGATTCAGAGATTGCTGCCAACCTTGTAGAAGCTGTCCGCACAGTAAAAGAACGAGTGAAGTTCTGTACTCAATGCGGAAATGTTTCTGAAGAAACAGAGTGCAGGATTTGTAGAGACCCACGTCGTGATGGAACAAAGATTTGCGTTGTCGAAGAGAGCAAAGATGTAATTGCAATCGAGCGCACCCGAGAATTCCGCGGCAAATATCACGTGCTTGGCGGAGCAATAAGTCCTATCGATGGAATCGGTCCGGATCAGCTTCGCATTCGCGAATTAATGCAGCGCCTTTCAGATTCGACCATTACTGAAATCATTCTTGCCACCGACCCAAATCTTGAGGGAGAGGCCACCGCTACGTATTTGGCTCGCTTGATTAAGCCGATGGGCATCAATGTTTCTCGTCTTGCATCAGGGCTTCCGGTAGGCGGGGATCTTGAATACGCCGATGAAGTTACGCTCGGGCGCGCATTCGAAGGTCGCACAAACCTTTAATCTCAATATATGGGCGAGAGTCCGTCTCATTAATTGAGATTTCCAGATAATTGGCTAGCGCCATCTTTTCATCTGCTTCACACTTAAGCCATGGGTTTGATCGTTCAGAAGTTTGGTGGCTCCTCAGTTGCTGATGCCGAGGGCATGAAACGCGTTGCTGCTCGCATTGTGGCAACGAAGAAGGCTGGCCACCAGGTCGTCGTTGTTGTTAGCGCGATGGGCGATACCACCGATGAACTCATTGAATTAGCCAATGCCGTCACACCGATTCCGCAGGGGCGAGAGCTCGATATGTTGCTTACTGCAGGCGAGCGAATTTCTATGGCCGTTCTTGCGATGGCAATTCATAATCTTGGATTTGAAGCGCTCTCATTTACCGGATCGCAAGCAGGAGTGATTACAGATTCTGTTCATGGCAAAGCACGCATCATTGACGTAACACCTGGCCGAATTCGCGAAGCAATTGATGGTGGCGCTATTGCAATCGTTGCAGGCTTCCAGGGGATTTCACAAGATACAAAAGACATTACAACTCTTGGTCGCGGTGGATCAGATACAACTGCAGTGGCGCTCGCTGCTGCACTGGATGCAGATGTCTGCGAAATTTACACAGATGTTGACGGAGTGTTTTCTGCAGACCCACGCGTTGTTCCAGCCGCGCGTAAATTAAAAACAGTTACGTATGAAGAGATGCTTGAACTTGCAGCAGCTGGTGCAAAAGTTCTTCACTTGCGTTGCGTTGAATACGCGCGCCGATTTAATTTACCGATTCACGTACGTTCATCTTTTTCACCAAACGAGGGAACTTGGGTGGTTGAAAACCATCCAGAAGGAGGCACCATGGAGCAAGCAATCATCTCTGGCGTGGCACACGACAAGTCAGAGGCAAAGGTAACAATCGTTGGTGTCCCTGACCGCACGGGTGTTGCAGCGCGCATCTTCCAGGCAATCGCCGATAACGACATTAACGTTGACATGATTGTGCAGAACGTTTCTGCAGCAGCTACAGGTCTTACAGATATTTCATTTACTGTTCCAAAAGCAGAAGGCCAGATCGCAACTTCTGTACTCCAGCGCATTCAAGGAGAAGTTGGATTCGCATCAATAATTTATGACGACACAATCGGGAAATTGTCGTTAGTTGGTGCAGGAATGCGTTCGCATCCTGGCGTTACTGCCACTTTCTTCGCAGCAATGGCTGATTCCGGCGTAAATATTGAAATGATTTCTACCTCTGAAATTCGCATCTCTGTAATCGTTCGCGAGGCAGATCTAGAACGCGCAGCAAAGGCTGCTCACACTGCATTTCAGTTAGATGCAGATCAGCTAGAAGCAGTTGTTTACGGAGGAACAGGTCGATGACAGTGAAGAAAACCAAGAAACTTCCTTCGCTCGCAGTCGTTGGCGCAACTGGTGCTGTTGGCACGGTGATGCTCGACATCTTAAGCAAACGTAAGAATGTCTACGGAGAAATTCGTCTTATTGCCTCTGCACGCAGTGCTGGCAAGAAATTGATGTGCCGTGGCGAAGAACTTACCGTCGTTGCTCTTTCACCTGAAGCATTCGACGGTATTGATATTGCAATGTTCGATGTGCCCGATGAAATTTCAGCAGAGTGGGCTCCCATCGCTGCAAAGCGTGGAGCAGTAGTTGTTGATAACTCTGGTGCATTTCGCATGGATAAGAAAGTTCCATTGGTAGTTCCAGAAGTAAATCCAAAAGATATTAAGAAGCGTCCAAAGGGAATCATCTCTAATCCAAACTGCACAACTCTTTCCATGATTGTTGCGATGGGCGCGCTTGATAAGAAATTTGGCTTGAAAGAACTTGTTGTCTCTTCTTACCAAGCTGCATCAGGTGCCGGACAACCAGGTATCGATGCGCTGCACGATCAGATTTCTAAAGTTGCAGGCAAGAACTTAGGATCAGTTGCAAAAGATATTCGTGGAGTAATTACAGATTTAGGTCCATTCCCAGCACCGCTTGCAATGAACGTTGTTCCTTGGGCGGGTTCATTAAAGGAAGCTGGCTATTCATCTGAAGAACTTAAAGTTCGTAATGAGTCTCGCAAGATTCTTGGGATGCCAAAACTCAAAGTCTCTGCAACTTGTGTACGAGTTCCAGTAATTACTACTCACTCACTTACTGTTCATGCAGTCTTTTCAAAGGTTGTTACACGCAAAGCTGCACAGTCTGCGCTCAAGAAAGCAGAAGGAGTTCTGCTCTACGACAATCCAGAGAAAAAGGAATTTCCAACTCCTGCTGATGTCGTAGGAACTGATCCAACATGGGTTGGGCGCGTTCGCCAGTCATTAGATAATCCAAAGGCAATCGATTTGTTTGTATGTGGAGATAACCTGCGCAAAGGTGCTGCGTTAAATACTGCACAAATCGCAGAACTCGTTGCTGCTGAATTCACCAAGAAATAAAGAATTCAAGTAATCGCATCTAGACTGCGACCATGACAATCGTTGTCGCTGGTGGAACCGGCCTTGCGGGCTCTGCAATCGTACGAGCCTACGAAAAGTCTGGCGCCGACGTAATTGCAGTCAATCGTAAAGTCGTAGATTTACTCGATCGTGATGCCACAACAAAATTCTTGAAATCAACAAGGCCAACAATGGTGATAGATGCTGCTGCAAAAGTTGGTGGCATTGGTGCAAATAACGCATTCCCTGTTGAATTCCTCGCCGACAATGTACGCATTCAAAGCAATCTCATGGAAGCAGCCCATGCTGCTGATGTCGAGAAATTCATATTTCTAGGTTCTAGTTGTATCTATCCACGTGATTGTGCTCAACCAATCAAGGAAGAGTATTTACTTACAGGCCCACTTGAAGAAACAAACTCAGCGTATGCAATTGCAAAAATTGCAGGAATTGAACTGATTAAGTCTTTCCGCAAAGAATATGGCCGCAAGTGGATTTCATTGATGCCAACTAACCTTTATGGTCCACACGATAATTTTGAATTACAGGGCTCTCATGTATTGCCTGCATTTATTCGTCGATTTGTAGAGGCATCCCAAAACAACATTGCCACTGAGACTTTGTGGGGGACAGGATCCCCTAAGCGTGAGTTCTTACATGTTGATGACCTGGCTGCTGCTGTGGTTCATCTTGGAGAAAAATATGATTCGCCTCTTCATTTAAATATTGGATCAGGAGAAGACCTCACAATCAAGGAATTAGCTAAGCTTGTCGCAGAGCTTTCTGGATTCAAGGGCGAAATTGCATGGGATTCATCAAAACCTGATGGGACTCCACGCAAGGTGCTTGATGTTTCAAAGGCTAAATCGCTAGGTTGGGCACCGAAGATTTCTTTACGCGATGGAATCGCATCAACTATCGCTTGGTATAAAGATGCAGCTGCAAAGGGAGTAGCCAGACGATGAGTAGAAAAGTTGCACTGATAACAGGTGTTACCGGTCAAGACGGTTCATACCTTGCAGAATTTCTTCTTGCTAAAGGCTACGAAGTACATGGACTAATCCGTCGATCTTCAACATTTAATACTTCACGTATCGACCATATTTATCAGGACCCACACGAGAAGAATCCAAAGTTGTTTCTTCATTATGGCGATCTCATTGATGGCGTTGGCCTTACCAACCTAATTCGCGAAATCAAACCAACAGAGGTGTATAACTTAGGTGCACAATCACACGTACAGGTTTCTTTCACTATGCCGCAGTACACAGGCCAAGTAGATGCAGTAGGAGCAGTTGGTCTCCTTGAAGCTATTCGCTCTGCAGATTTAGATATTCGTTTCTATCAAGCATCGACTTCAGAACTCTTTGGGTCTACACCACCACCACAAAATGAGAATTCAGTTTTCCGCCCACAGTCACCGTATGCAGCTGCAAAGTTGATGGCGTACTGGTGCACCGTTAATTACCGTGATGGTTACGGGCTACATGCAACAAACGGAATTCTTTTCAACCACGAATCTCCACGCCGTGGTGAAACATTCGTCACTCGTAAAATTACTCGCGCAGTTGCGGCTATTAAAGCTGGCAAGCAAGAGAAGGTATTCCTCGGAAATCTCACCGCAGTACGTGACTGGGGTTATGCCAAGGAGTATGTCGAATCTATGTGGCTCATGCTGCAAGAAGATAAGCCTTCAGATTATGTTGTTGCTACAGGTGTTGGCGCAACGGTAAAAGATTTTGCAGAAGCAGCGTTTTCACGTGCAGGACTTAATTGGCAAGACCATGTTGAGACGGATAAGAAATACATTCGCCCTACAGAAGTTGATGCCCTCATCGGCGATCCATCTAAGGCAGAGAAAGCACTTAATTGGAAAGCGAAGACACATTGGAAAGAACTTGCAGAACTAATGGTTGATGCTGATATTGAGGCACTGAGCTAAAATGAAAAAACCACTAAGGATATGTGTAGTTCTTATTGGATTAGTTAGTGCTTTTCTTACCCCACTCTCAGCAGCTGAACTACCGGATGAACAGTTTGACCTTTTCGGATCATGGGAGCGCCAGCACCCGGGAGGAGCAAACGACAAGACATTTGGCGTTTGGTTCAATGATTTTGGGTATCAGGCAGTTGCTCAGACTTCTTATCTAGTTTCAGAAAACAGCAAAGGGCAGCTGTTATGCAAGTCTTTAGAAGAGTGCAAAGGTGAAAAAGACTTCTCCTACATAGCATTCCTCCCCTTTTGCGAAGATGGTTACACAACAAATTGCATTGCCAACGTATTTGCAACCGATTCGAAAAATAAGAGAATTTCACCCACGAAAAGAACCTATTTCCCTGAAATTGAAAGAAATCAATTCAAAGGTAATCCCAAGTTTCAACTCCCTTCAGGTTCCACCGCGAGCGTTTTAGAATTTCCAGGTTTGCAAAATTCTGCTGGGGAAAACACTTACTCGGTAGGGGTCTATGTAATACAGCGGTTTTCAATAACTAATTGGGATACTGGCGAATTCACGTCAAAGGACCCAAGTATTTTGGCGAATATTGCAGCTGTTGAATTAGAGAGCGGGAACTACAAAGCTCGCGTAACAAAGCAGATAATTGACTCTTATGGAAGGTTATCTCTAGATTACATGGCACTTGGTTCGAATATCGAATGTGTAGTGATTGAAAATGGTATTTGTGGAAAACCAGTTGGTTTTGCGGAAAACACATCGTTTGCGTTGCAACTCAAATTGAATGCCAAAACTCATGGCTGGATGCATGGAAGATTGACGAATGGCAAAATAACAGTGCTGAAGGAGACATCTTCTGGAATCGAAGTTGAAATATCAGGCTCACCAAGTCGTGTCCCATCTGTAGTAGCTGAAACAACCATTGAAAATATCACCGATTCAATCTGGGGAACAGTCATGGGTGGAACTGTCCCAAAGAATTATGGATCTAAAGAATTTTCGCCAGTTCTTGGAATTGTTGCTTCAAATCGCGGAACATACATGATGAGTTCTTTCAAAGCGATGCAACCTTTCATGACGGATAAAGCTGTGGCAATGCCTTCCTTCTGGTCAGTAAGAAGTGTTGAAAGAGGACAAGTGGTAGTTGCTGCTGGGCAGAAAGCACTTGATTGTCTTTACAAAAACGGTGGCGATAAGGGAAAGATATTAGGTTTCGTAAATACAAATTCCACAGCTTATGTATCTGGGCCACCAACATTTAATGAAAAAACGCAATCACTTGATTATTCAGTAGCTGCACCTCACTTTGCGAAGGATGGCTCTGTTTTTAAAGGTAATTATTCAATTCAATTAGAAGCAAATACAGCGCGCTGCATGTTTGGTCTACAAGGAACGAACCTAAAAGCCACACTGAGTATTACTAACGACCGAGGCGAGAGTTCGATAATCACATCAATCGCCCGCGAAGATAGCGGCTGGTTTAATTTTATTGCTTCAGGATTCTCATTCTCCACACCAACCATTAGTTTGAAATTAGAAGAAGCCCCTAAAGAGTCTTCGAAGGACGATAAAACTTCAGAAGCCAAGACTGCTTCACAGCCAATGAAGAAGATGGTTTGCGTGAAAGGCAAGACTAAGAAAACCGTTACTGGCAGTAATCCAAAATGCCCGGCTGGATTTAAAAAGCTGACGTAAGAGTTACCAACGAAACTTCTGGTGGGCTTGCAACTCTAATTCTAGAAAACGGCCCTGTTCCCATTCCGGCTGAGACATGAAGAAGTGGTTCACCACTTAATACTGTAAGTCCGCGTGCACGCCAATTTGGTAGATCGCAATTAGTTGTAAGTGCTTTTGAGCCACCTGGCCACGGTAATCGCACTTGTCCGCCATGCGTGTGTCCAGCAAAGATTGCATCGAGATTATCTTTGCGCATGCCGTCAATGATGCGCAGATATGGCGCATGAGTCACACCAATTGCAATGTGACACTTTCCTGGTTCGCCAGCGACCAGTGAGTAATCATCAAATTCCAAATGGGCATCGTCGGTTCCACGAGCTTCAATTACAGTCTTCTTAATTGCTATTGTGGCTCGTGATGTATTTATATTTTTCCAGCCACGTGCTTCCAACCCTGCATCAAGTGCTTGCCAAGGCAATTCAGCACCATGCACGCGCTTTCCGTGATTTGGCAGAAGATACTTAAGGGGATTCTTTGGGACAGGTTCGTAGTAATCATTAGAGCCAAATACAAATAAGCCGGGCAGATCCAGAAGTGCATCTAGTGCATTAAGTACCACTGGTACCGCGCTCTTATGGGCTAAGAAATCACCGGTGCTAATCACTAAGTCTGGCTTGAGAGAGATAAATGACTTGATATCTGCAATCTCTTTCTTTCGCGCAGGCGTGAGATGCAGATCTGAAAAATGAAGAACGCGGATGTCATCATGGCCCGCGGGCAAGATGGGCATTTCGGCCTCACGAAGTACGTACGTCATAGTCGTGAGAAGATTAACCCATGGGACTAAAAGAGACACTTAAGAGCGACCTCACAGAGGCAATTCGCAGCAGCAACAAGGTTGTGTCAGGCACTATTCGCATGGTTTTAACTGCGATTACCAATGAAGAAGTTTCTGGCAAAGAGGCGCGGGTTCTCACAGAAGACGAAATTATTACTGTGCTCTCCCGAGAAGGAAAGAAGCGCAGAGAAGCAGCAGATGAATTTGCTAAAGCAGGTCGTACAGATAAAGCTGCAGAGGAAAAAGCCGAAGGTGAAGTTATTGCGAAGTACCTACCTGCTCAGCTTACAGAAGATGATATTAAGAAGTTAATTGCTGCAGCAGTTGCATCAACAGGTGCTGCTGGGCCTGGGGACATGGGCAAAGTTATGGGCGCAATTAAGCCGCAGATTGCAGGAAAAGCAGATGGAGCACTCGTTTCATCTCTCGTTAAAGCAGCACTAGCCGGAGGAAATTAAGATGAAGTTTGAATACGCAACCGTGCCACTTCTTTCACATGCAACAAAACAAATTCTTGATACCTGGGGTTCAGATGGCTGGGAACTTGTCACAGTGATTCCTGCACCAGGTGGAGAACAACTAGTTGCCTACATGAAGCGTGAGATCAAATAAATGTCAGTAGATGTTCGCGCAAAGTTGGCTGAAAAAGGTTTAGTACTTCCGATTTCATCTAAACCACTCGCAGCCTATGTGCCCGCAGTGCGCACCGGAAATATTGTTTTTACTGCTGGCCAACTTCCAATGGTCGACGGAAAGATTGCTCGTGAAGGCAAAGTTGGATCAGATATTACCATCGAAGAAGCAAAAGCTCTTGCAGAGATTTGCGCGTTAAATGCTCTATCAGCTGTAGAACTAGTTGCCCCGGTTGATTCGATTGTAAAAGTTGTTCGAATCGTTTGTTATGTAAATGGAGCTCCTGGATTTACTTCTCAACCAGCGGTTGCAAATGGAGCATCAGAATTGTTTATGCACATTTGGGGAGATGCTGGGATTGCTGCACGAAGTGCTCTTGGTGTTGCAGAGCTTCCACTTAACTCACCTGTTGAGGTTGAATTAACTGTAGAAGTTAAATAGTTCGTAAAAAAACTATTTGCCACGCTTTTCTAGACGCTCTACATCAGTAATAAGAACAGCGCGACCATCAAGTTTTAACCAGCCGCGGCCAGCAAAATCAGCAAGTGCTTTATTTACTGTTTCACGAGAGGCACCAACAAGCTGAGCAAGTTCTTCTTGCGTTAGATCGTGGTGTACAAAAAGTCCTTCTTCAGTCTTCTTACCGAAACGTTGGCCTAGGTCAATAAGTGCCTTTGCAACACGACCGGGAACATCAGAGAAAACGAGATCGCCGACAGCTTCATTTGTGCGGCGTAAGCGCTGCGCCAAACGAGCAAGTAAGTGCAGTGAAACTTCAGGATTTCCCTTGAGCCAAGGAATTAACTTTTCATGACTAAGGGAGAACAACTTTGCATCGGTAACTGCTGTTGCAGTTGAAGTGCGTGGGCCTGGATCAAAGAGTGAAAGTTCTCCGAACATTTCGCCAGGTCCAAGAATTGATAAGAGATTTTCGCGGCCATCTCCGCTTGAGGTACCAAGCTTGAGTTTTCCATCAAGAATTACGTAGACGTGTTCGCCCTCATCGCCTTCTTTAAAGAGGATTCCGCCCTTACTAATTTTGACGGAGTCCATTGAGGCGCGCAGAGATGCGGCTTGCGCGTCATCAAGTGCGGTAAACAGTGGGGCGCGGCGTACGACTTCATCTTCTTGTGGCACGTTGGGTAGTTTACTCGCATGGCCGTCGATAGGGAAACTCGTAAAAGCGCACGGGCTATCCTTCGCATTTTGACCAAGACCTACCCTGAAATACGCTGCGAATTGGATTTTAAGAATCCACTCGAGTTGACGGTTGCGGTCGTGTTATCAGCTCAATGTACGGATAAGAGAATCAATACATTAACCCCAGCTCTCTTTAAAAAATATAAGAAAGCGAAAGATTATGCAAAAGCACCTTTGCCAGAGATTGAGGGATACATTTTCTCTGCAGGTTTTTATCACGCAAAAGCGCGTCACCTTAAAGGTCTTGGGCAAAAATTAGTGGAAGATTTTGGTGGCGAGGTTCCTTCAACGTTAGAAGAGCTGATTACTCTGCCGGGAGTTGGTCGCAAAACTGCAAATGTAGTTTTAGGTCATGCATTTGCTATTCCTGGAATAACAGTTGATACACATTTTGGTCGCTTGTCACGCAGATTTGAGTGGACAGAATCTAAAGATCCCGTCAAAGTTGAACACGAAGTTGGAGAACTTATTCCACAACCAGAGTGGACAAACTTGTCACAGAGAATGATTTGGCACGGACGCCGAATTTGTCACTCACGCAAACCTGCGTGTGGTGCCTGTCCTGTTGCAAAAATTTGCCCATCAGTGGGCATTGGCGAAATGGATAAAGAAAAGGCGAAACTCTTAGTAAAGACCGATAAGGATTTCCGATGAAGAAGATTCTCGTTGGTCTTTCGTTAGTTCTATTCATATCTGGTTGCTCACTTACAGAGCCCATCCCAGTTAAGGGCGAAGTTGTTTCTTGTGCAGATCTTGAAATCGGAACAGAAAATGAGTTATCTCTCGAATGTTTGGGTGGAGGTGAACCTGTCTCTGTCGAAGCCATAAAGGGTCCAGCAATCATTAATATTTGGGGAACATGGTGCGCACCTTGTCGCGAAGAGCTGCCTCATTTTGCTCACTTCTTGACTAAGTACCATGAGAAAGTTCAAGTAGTTGGAATAGCCGTAGAGGAAAAGAATCAAGCCAAAGTACGCGCTTTTATTGAAAAAAATGGAATCAGTTGGCCAATCCTTTACGATACTGATGGTTCAACGAGAAAGAAGTTTGGAATGGGTGTGCCTGTCTCTTGGTTGATAGATAAAGATGGCACAGTTGTCTGTAAGAAATTTGGTCCATTTAAATCCACTGAAGAGATTGAACTAGCTGTAATTAAGTACCTAGGAGTGAAATGATTTTCGACGCAATTTTTGCAATCGTTGCCGTGGTAGCTCTCATCACTGGATTTAAGAATGGCTTGGTTACAACAATTTTACGAACTGCATTTTTTATTGCGGGTGGAGTCGCCGCAATGTATTTCGTTGTGAAATACGATCAATCAGGTTGGCTAATTGTGGCAATCATTGTTGGAGCCTATGCAGCAGCATGGGTGGGAACTCAGATTGCAAAAAGCTTGAGATTTACCGTGATACGTGGACCATTGCGAATCGTTGATTCACTGGCAGGTGCAGTATTTGAAGTTGGAAAATATGTTCTTCTTTTTTATGTAATTGGAACAATTCTACTTTGGGCGCCTTGGGCAACAGGTCAAAATGCCATGTCGGAGAGCAAGTTTTATCTACAGGTAAATAACCACGCACCAGGCCTTATTGCCGATGTGCGTCACCAAATTGAGAAAGCTCTTGCTAATCCTCGTCTTTAGTTGACTTGAGCCCCTCAGAAATTAACTTCATTACATTTGGATCAGCCAGTGTTGTCGCATCTCCGACTGCGCGATTCTCAGCAACATCTTTAAGTAAACGGCGCATGATTTTGCCGCTACGAGTTTTTGGAAGTTCATTGACGACCATAATCTGACGTGGTCTAGCAATTGCGCCTATTTCTTTAGTTACATGGTTTCGCAATTCTTTAACGAGCTCATCGCCACTCGCATGTTCTACGCCACCACGAAGAATTACGAAAGCAACAATTCCTTGGCCCGTAAGGGCATCGGCTGCACCAACAACTGCCGCTTCTGCAATCGCTTCGTGAGAAACCAGCGCGGATTCAACTTCTGTTGTAGAAATTCGGTGACCCGAAACATTCATCACATCATCAACCCGACCGAGTAACCAAATAGCTCCATCGTCATCTAACTTTGCACCGTCACCGGCGAAGTAAATTCCTTCAAAGCGAGACCAATATGTTTCTTTGTAACGCTCGGCTTCTCCCCACACGCCACGCAACATTGATGGCCATGGTTGATCAAGAATGAGATAACCACCATGCCCATTTGGAACAGCTACTCCTTTTTCATCTACAACTTTTGCGCTGATACCTGGCAGTGGTCGCATGGCAGAGCCTGGTTTTGTCGCAGTGACACCTGGCAGTGGAGAAATCATGATCGCTCCAGTTTCGGTTTGCCACCATGTATCAACAATTGGGCAATTTCCTCCACCTATAACTTGGCGGTACCACATCCACGCTTCTGGATTAATTGGCTCCCCAACCGAACCGAGCAAACGTAAAGTTGAAAGATTGAATTTGTTTGGAAATTCATCTCCCCATTTCATCCATGTGCGAATCAGTGTTGGAGCTGTATACAAGATTGTGACTCCATATTTTTCGATAATTTCAAACATACGTCCTTTGTGCGGGCTGTCAGGAGTTCCCTCATAGATAACTTGGGTTGCACCATTTATGAGAGGTCCGTACACCATGTATGAATGACCCGTAATCCAGCCAACATCTGCTGTACACCAATAAACATCAGTTTTAGGTTTGATATCAAAAACAACTCTGTGAGTGTATGCAACTTGTGTCAGGTAACCACCAGTTGTATGGAAAATTCCCTTTGGTTTAGCGGTAGTTCCGGATGTGTAGAGAATAAACAACGGGTGTTCGCTGTCGAAGAATTCGGGGGTATGAGTTGAGTTTTGGCGGTCAACAAGATCGTGCCACCAGATATCTCTGTCTTCGACCCATGCGGTCTCTTGTCCTGTGCGCTTTACAACTAAAACTTTTGAAACATTTGTTGAACCCTTGAGCGCTTCATCCACTGCTGGCTTGAGAGCAAAAGCAGCACCTTTTCTAAAGCCACCATCTGCTGTGATAACAAGTGTTGCATCTGCATCTTGAATTCGAGAGAGAAGTGCGTCGGCAGAAAATCCACCGAAAACCACAGAATGAATTGCTCCAATGCGGGCACATGCAAGCATTGCAACTACTGCCTCAGGAATAAGTGGCATGTAAATCGCAACTCGATCTTCAGATTTGATTCCTATCTCTGTCAGAGCGTTAGCAGCTTTGCTCACATCTGTAAGTAGTTGTGCGTAAGAGATTGTCTTTGCATCTCCGGGCTCACCCTCAAAATTAAACGCGATCCGATCTCCATGTCCCTCGGCTACATGGCGATCGAGTGCGTTGACAGTCGCATTGATTTTTCCGCCTACAAACCATTGGGCAAATGGAGCGTTCCATTCGAGAGCTTTATCCCACTTCTTCTCCCACTTGAGAGTGCTTGCTTGCTCTTCCCAAAAAGCAATTCGATCATTATCGGCATGTGTGTAGAGAGAACTATTTGCATTCGCTTGTGCCGAAAATTCAGCGGATGGCACAAAAGTTCTATTCTCACTCGACAAATTTTCAATCGAGTCATTCTGTGAATTCGAGATATTGCTCATGCACACGAGATTACTGGCCACCAACGAATATTTCTATAGCTTTATTATCAACAGCACTCACTTATTCATCCCTTTTCTGCTGCTAAGTGGCTAATCATTCGCACTTAACCAACCTCTCGCTAAAGGAGAAATATGACGATTGCAGCATTCATAACTATCTTGCTAAAGATCCTGAGCAACCCAGCCCTTATTGCCGGCTTGATTGCCTTCTTACAGAAAACTCTCCACCCCTAAGAGAGGTTCTTCCCACCTAGCCCCTGGGTAATGCGTGTGCCGATTTTTCTTACGCCGGGGTAGGTGGTTGGATTAGGCGTAAGCCTCACTTAGACCCAATGGTGCGTCAGAGCGTTTACACCAGTTCTAGTCATTTGGGAGCATCAGATGCCAATAGCAACCCCTGAAGTTTATGCAGCCATGTTGGACCGCGCTAAGGCTGGTTCATTTGCATATCCTGCAATCAACGTTTCATCATCACAAACAATTATCGGAGCTATTCGTGGATTCGCCGAAGCAGAGTCCGATGGAATTATTCAATTTTCTTGGGGTGGAGCAGAGTACGCATCTGGCTCAACAGTTAAGCACATGGTCGATGGCGCAGTAGCGCTCGCAGAATTTACTCACGTTGTTGCAAAGAATTACAACGTCAACATTGGTATTCACACTGATCACTGTCCAAAAGAAAAGTTAGATGGATTTATGCGCCCACTTCTTGAATTTGGCGCACAGCGCGTTAAAGAGGGAAAGCAGCCACTGTTCAACTCACACATGTGGGACGGATCAGCAGTTGATATGCCAGAGAACATGAAGATTGCTCGCGAGCTACTTGATAAGTCAGTTGCTGCAAAGACTGTTCTCGAAATCGAAATCGGCGTCGTCGGCGGAGAAGAAGATGGCGTCGAGGCAAAGCACGATGCCAAGCTTTACTCAACTCCTGAAGATGCACTTCTTACAATCGAAACTCTTGGAACAGATGCGAATGCGCGCTACATGGTTGCTGCAACATTCGGAAACGTTCACGGTGTTTACAAGCCAGGAAACGTTGTCTTGCAGCCAAAGATTCTGCACACTCTTCAAGAGGCTGTCGCAAAGAAGCTTGGACTTCCTGCGGGCAGCAAGCCAATGGATCTCGTATTCCATGGTGGCTCTGGCTCACTTCTTTCAGAGATTCGTGAGTCACTTGATTACGGCGTAATCAAGATGAATATTGATACAGATACTCAGTATGCGTTTACACGTCCAGTTGTTGAGCACATGTTCAAGAACTACGACGGCGTTCTGAAAATTGATGGCGAAGTCGGAAATAAGAAGGCTTACGATCCACGCGCGTGGGGTAAGGCTGCTGAAGCTGGCATCGCTGCCCGCGTCGGCGTTGCTTGCGAAGATCTTCGTTCCACCGGAACATCACTACTAAAATAATTTAATCACCAACGAGTCAGAGAGGCTTTATCCATGCCTGCATTAGTACTGCTGGGAGCACAGTGGGGCGACGAGGGCAAGGGTAAAGCTACCGATTTGTTGGGTGATCGTGTTGATTATGTAGTTCGCTATCAAGGTGGAAACAATGCCGGACACACAGTAGTTATTGGCGATCAAAAATATGCACTTCACCTATTGCCTTCAGGAATCCTTTCTCCAAATGTTGTTCCTGTAATTGGAAATGGTGTTGTTATTGATCCAGGCGTTTTACTCGAAGAAATCAAAGGGCTTACAGAACGCGGAATAGATTGCAGCAAATTAGTGATTTCAACTAATGCTCACTTGATTACTCCTTATCACCGCACAATCGATAAAGTTTCAGAACGCTTCCTAGGTAAATCAAAGATTGGTACAACAGGTCGCGGAATCGGACCCGCATATGCTGACAAGATAAATCGCATCGGAATCCGCGTTCAGGATCTATTTGATCCATCAATCCTTCGCCAGAAGCTAGAAGCCGCACTTCGCGATAAAAATCAAGTGTTGATAAAAGTCTTCAACCGTAAAGATATTGAAGTTGAAGATGTTCTTGAAGAGTACCTACGCTATGCAGAAATTTTGCGCCCATACGTTGCAGATACAGTGCTTTTGCTAGATAACGCCCTTAAGGCAGGAAAGCGTGTACTCCTAGAAGGTTCGCAAGGAACTCTCCTCGATGTTGATCATGGAACCTATCCATTCGTTACTTCTTCAAACCCAACAGCGGGTGGGGCTTGCACAGGTTCTGGAATAGGACCAACAAAGATTGATCGTGTAATTGGAATTATTAAGGCGTACACAACTCGCGTTGGATCAGGACCATTCCCAACTGAGCTATTCGATGAAGATGGCGAGAAACTACGCACAATCGGTGGCGAAGTTGGTGTAACAACTGGCCGTGCACGTCGTTGTGGTTGGTTTGATGCACCAATTGCACGTTACGCCGTTCGAGTAAATGGTTTAACTGATTTCTTCTTAACAAAGCTTGATGTGCTAACTGGATGGGAAAAAATCCCAGTATGTGTTGCATATGAAATTGATGGCAAGCGAGTCGAAGAACTACCTGCCTCACAATCTGATTTCCATCATGCCAAGCCAATTTATGAATATCTTCCTGGTTGGAAAGAAGATATCTCTGGCGCCAAGAAATTAAGTGATCTTCCAAAGAACGCCCAGGATTACATCACTTTCTTAGAAAAGATTTCAGGCGCACCAATGAGTGCAATTGGCGTAGGTCCCGGTCGCGATCAAACAATTGTCGTAAAGGATTTCATCTAAGAATGAAAATCCTCCTAGTTGGAAGCGGCGGTCGAGAGCACGCACTCGCACTAGGACTCAAGGAAGATAAAACTTGTACAGAGCTACATGTTGCACCAGGTAATCCAGGCATTGCATCTATTGCAACGCTGCACGCAGTATCAATTAATGACAACCAAGCGATTTGTGAATTAGCAAAGAAACTTGCTGTGGATCTTGTTGTCGTGGGCCCTGAAGTCCCACTAGTAAATGGTGTTGCAGACGTTCTTCGCCAAGAAGGATTTGCAGTTTTTGGTCCATCAAAAGCAGCTGCACAACTTGAAGGATCGAAAGATTTTGCAAAAGGTGTCATGCGCGATGCTGGCGTTCCAACTGCCCGTAGTTTTACGTGTACGGAAAAATCTGAAATAGAAAAAGCTTTAGATACTTTTGGAGCCCCATATGTTGTGAAAGATGATGGCCTAGCTGCTGGCAAAGGTGTCGTCGTCACAGAAGATCGCCAAATAGCACTTGCTCATGCACTTGCATGCAACCGAGTCGTTATCGAGGAATATCTCAAAGGCCCAGAGATTTCTCTATTTGGAATCTCTGATGGAAGAAATATTCTGCCAATGCAACCGGCGCAAGATTTCAAGCGCGCATTTGATAATGATGAAGGACCAAATACTGGTGGCATGGGTGCATATTCACCATTGCCTTGGGCTCCCGAAGACATCGTTGAAGAGACCTATGAAATTGTTTTAGCACCAATGATTGCCGAAATGGCAGCACGAGGAACTCCATTTGTTGGTCTTCTCTATGCAGGCCTTGCGCTTACCGATGATGGAATTCGCGTCATTGAATTCAATGTGCGTTTTGGTGATCCAGAGACTCAAGTATTAATCCCACGATTAATGACACCACTTGCAACTTTGCTGTACAAAGCAGCAACGGATTCGCTTGATGACGCAGTCTTGCAGTGGCGTGATGACAGCGCTGTCACTGTTGTACTTGCTGCGCAGGGATATCCCGAGTCCCCCAAGACTGGAAATTCGATTTCCAAAGTTCCTACCCTTGAAAGCACTCAAATTTTTCATGCTGGCACAACCAGAAGCGGCAATGGAATTGTTTCTGCTGGGGGTCGAGTATTGACAGTCACGGGTATTGGATCAGATTTAACGGAAGCTCGCGATCGTGCCTATCGCGCAATCTCACAGATTGAACTTGATGGCTCTTTCTATCGTTCAGATATCGCGCTCAATGCGTCGGTCGCTGAGAAGGGCAATTAAATGAGGGAGAATGCATCAGTGAGCGTATTAGCCGATCGTTATGCATCGAAAGAGATGCGAGAAATCTTTGCGCCAGAATCGAAAATCATCGCCGAACGCAAACTTTGGATTGCGGTTGCGCGAGCTCAATCTGTTTTAGGGCATTTGATTTCTGACTCCGTCATTGCAGATTATGAAAAAGTAGTTTCAAAGGTTGACCTTGCATCCATCGATGCGCGCGAAAAAGTAACCCGTCATGATGTAAAAGCGCGGATCGAAGAATTCAACGCACTTGCCGGGCATGAAGCAATCCATGCGGGTATGACTAGCCGTGATCTCACTGAAAACATTGAAGCGCTGCAAGTTCGTAATGGACTCAAACTTGTTCACGATAAGACAGTTGCTGTTCTATCTGCACTTGGAAAGAAAGCAGCAGAGCATTCAGAGCAGCCAATTGCAGGCCGATCAC
This sequence comes from Actinomycetota bacterium, assembly GCA_026392935.1. Classification (GTDB taxonomy): domain Bacteria; phylum Actinomycetota; class Actinomycetes; order Nanopelagicales; family Nanopelagicaceae; genus Planktophila. The sequence continues at coordinate 43,501 of JAPLBE010000004.1, forward strand.
ATAACGTTCCTGCGCAGATCACAACTTTAGGAAAACGTTTCGCATCAGCTGCCGAAGAACTTCTCTTTGCATACGAACGTCTGCAGTCTTTGCAGGAACGCTATCCAATGCGTGGAATCAAAGGACCTGTTGGCACAGCACAAGATTCAATTGATTTACTTGGTTCCACTGAAGCCCACCAAAAACTAGAGGCGTCAATTGCCAAAGAACTTGGCTTTGAACGAGTACTGGATTCAACTGGTCAGGTTTATCCACGATCACTTGATTACGATGTTCTTACAACTCTTGTTCAGATCGCAACGTCTCCATCATCGCTTGCAACATCAATTCGTTTGATGGCTGGAGCCGAGCTCGTTACTGAAGGATTTAAAGCTGGGCAAGTTGGTTCATCTGCAATGCCACACAAGATGAATACACGATCATGCGAACGCGTTAATGGTCTCACTGTTATCTTGCGCGGATATGCATCAATGGTCTCTGAACTTGCGGGAAATCAATGGAATGAAGGCGATGTTTCATGCAGCGTTGTACGTCGCGTGGCTCTTCCTGATGCCTTCTATGCAATAGATGGATTGCTCGAGACAATGCTTACAATTCTTAATGAGTTTGGCACATTCCCTGCAGTAATTGCTGCAGAGTTAGAGCGTTATCTTCCATTCCTTGCGACAACAAAGATTTTGATGGCATCAGTGAAAGCTGGAGTCGGACGTGAAGTTGCACATGAAGTGATAAAGGAACATGCAGTTGCCGCAGCCCTTGGGATGCGCGAAGGTAAAGCAAATAATTTCCTCGATGCAATCGCTAGCGATGCACGAATTCCATTTAAGCGCGAAGAGCTAGACGCGCTTATTGGGAACCCAATGGAATTTACTGGCGATGCTCGCCATCAAGTTGCTCGAGTTGTACATCGCATTGACGCGATTACATCCGCGCACCCTGCCGCTGCGCAGTACAAGCCCGCCTCTATACGGTGAGCGGCTTTGGTGCAGCTGGCGCTCTGCCAGCACCATCGATAGAAGGATGGAAGCATCTACGTACAGGAAAAGTTCGCGATTTATATACAAATGATTCAGGTGAAATTCTTCTTGTAGCTTCTGATCGAATTTCCGCATTCGATTGGGTATTACCAACCACGATTCCAAACAAAGGCGCGATACTGACTCAGCTATCTCTATTTTGGTTTGAACTTTTGGCAGATATTGTTCCTAACCACATCATCACTGATGAAGTTCCTGATTCTGTCGCAGATCGCGCAGTCATAGTGCAACCACTTCAAATGTTTGCCATCGAATGTGTTGCACGTGGTTTCCTGACGGGCAGTGGATTGGTTGAATACCATCAAAATCAAGAGGTATGTGGAAACCCACTTCCTGCAGGACTTCTAGATGGTTCAGAACTGCCAGCAAGTATTTTCACACCAGCTACAAAGGCAGAAATTGGTGATCACGATATAAATATTGATTTTGATCAGGCTAGTGCAATTGTTGGCAAAGAATCAGCAGAACAACTGCGCGAACTGACTTTGAAGTTATACGACACCGCATCTGAATTTGCTCGTAGCCGCGGAATCATTCTGGCTGATACTAAATTTGAATTTGGAATCAATATGGCTGGCGAGATAACCCTGGGAGATGAGGCACTCACACCAGATTCTTCACGATTCTGGGAAGAGTCAGGGTGGAAGCCAGGAAAATCTCAACCTTCATTTGATAAACAATTTGTTCGCGATTGGTTAACCTCAAGTGGATGGGATAAGAAATCCACGCCGCCAGAATTGCCTGCAGAAATTGTTGAGAAAACTGCTGAGCGATACGCAGAAGCGTATGAACGCATAACTGGAAATAAGTTCTAAGAAAATAACTAGGGAGATAAAAATGGCAAAGATCGTGGTTGATGTGATGTTAAAGCCCGAAATTCTCGACCCGCAAGGAAAGGCAGTAGCTGCTGCTCTTCCTCGTCTTGGATTCACCTTTGCAAAGGACGTACGTCAAGGAAAGAGATTTGAAATTGAAGTCGATGGCGAACCAACTGCTGCTCAACTAGCAGAGGTAGAGGCAGCGGCAGAGAAGTTGCTATCAAACCCAGTGATTGAAAACTTCACAGTAAGAGTCGAGAAGTGACTCTATGAAAATAGGCGTAGTAACTTTTCCGGGCACTCTCGATGATAGAGATGCTGCGCGCGCAGTTCGACATGCTGGGGGCGAGGCAGTATCTCTCTGGCATAACGACGCCGAACTTCATGGCGTAGATGCCGTCATTCTCCCTGGTGGCTTCTCTTATGGTGATTATCTTCGCTGCGGTGCAATCTCACGGTTCTCTCCAGTAATGGAACCAATCATTGATGCAGCTAATGGCGGCATGCCTCTACTAGGTATCTGCAATGGATTTCAGGTACTTGCGGAAGCTCACCTAATTCCAGGTGCGCTGACCAGAAATCACGAGTTACATTTCTTATGTCGTGATCAGAAACTTACTATCGAAAATACAAATACTGCTTGGACAAGTTCATTTACTCAAGGCCAAGAAATTTTGATTCCGCTAAAAAATGGTGAAGGCGCATATATGTGCGATGACGAAACTCTTGCGATGCTAGAAGACGAAGGGCGAATCATTGCTCGCTACGTTGGAGAAAATCCAAACGGTTCACGCAATCTGATTGCCGGTATTACCAACGAACGTGGCAATGTTGTTGGGCTAATGCCTCACCCAGAACATGCAATTGATTCACTTACTGGCCCATCAGCCGATGGTCTTGCTTTCTTCACATCTGTTCTGAAAGCGATGGTCAAGTAATGTCACTAGACACGGTCGCAATTGCGAAAGCAAATCCAGAGACTACTCAGCCTTTTGCAGAACTTGGGTTGAAGCCAGATGAATATGCAAGCATTAAAGAGATTTTAGGACGACGACCAACTTCATCAGAGCTAGCCATGTATTCAGTAATGTGGTCTGAACACTGTTCTTACAAATCTTCTAAGGTTCACCTTAAGCAATTTGGAGAGAAAGCAGTAAAGACCAATGCACTTCTTGTTGGAATCGGTGAGAACGCTGGAGTTGTAGATGTCGGCCAAGGTTATGCAGTCACATTTAAAATCGAATCACATAACCACCCTTCATTTATTGAGCCATATCAAGGTGCTGCAACTGGTGTAGGTGGAATCGTTCGCGACATTCTGACAATGGGTGCGCGTCCGATTGCGGTCATGGATCCACTTCGCTTCGGTCCTGCAGATGCTGCAGATACACGCCGTGTGCTTCCAGGAATTATTGCTGGTGTTGGTGGCTATGGAAACTGTTTAGGTTTACCAAATATTGGTGGCGAAGTTGTATTCGATGAAACTTATTTAGGCAATCCACTTGTAAACGCACTCTGCATAGGAGTCATGAAACATAGCGATATCAAGCTCGCAAAAGCTGCAGGCGCCGGAAATCTTGTTGTTCTTTACGGAGCAAAAACCGGTGGCGATGGAATCGGTGGAGTATCTGTTCTTGCATCTGAAACATTTGAATCAAAAGGACCAGCCAAGCGACCTGCAGTTCAGGTTGGTGATCCATTTGTAGAGAAGGTACTTATCGAATGTTCGCTGGAAATTTTCGCTGAGGATCTCGTTGTTGGTATTCAAGATTTAGGTGGCGCAGGTCTTTCTTGTGCAACTTCTGAACTTGCATCCGGCGGCTCTGGTGGGATGAAGGTTCAGCTAGATAAGGTTCCGCTTCGCGATCCTTCACTCTCTCCTGAAGAAATTCTCATGTCAGAATCACAAGAGCGCATGTGCGCAATTGTCGAACCAAGCAAGATTGCGCGATTCTTGGAAATCTGCGAGAAGTGGGATGTAACTGTCACTGTGATCGGAGAAGTTACCGATGGCAATCACTTAGAAATTACCTGGAATGGTGAACTCATTGTTGATGTCCCACCTCGCACAGTTGCACATGACGGTCCTGTCTATCAGCGCCCATTCGCAAAACCTGCATACATTGATCAGGTTGCGCAAGAAGTTATCAACGTACCGATTCCAACAACGCCCGATGAAATCAAGTCGACTGTTTTGAAACTCGCTGCAACACCAAACCTTGCAGATAAGTCTTGGGTAACTGACCAATACGATCGATATGTTCAGGGAAATTCGATTCAGTCACAACCAGATGACTCTGGAATGGTTCGCATTGATGAGAAAACGCATTTGGGTGTTGCTGTTGCAACTGATGCCAATGCTAACTGGTCATACTTAAATCCCTACGAAGGGGCGAAGTTGGCTCTTGCGGAAGCAGCACGCAATATTGCAACTGCTGGCGCAAAACCATTGGCAGTAACTAACTGCCTTAACTTCGGTTCACCTGAAGACCCAGGTGTCATGTGGCAGTTTGCAGAGTCAGTTCGCGGGCTAGCTGACGGTTGTCTTGAGATGGGGCTGCCCGTAACAGGCGGAAATGTTTCGTTCTATAACCAAACTGGAGCAGTCGCAATTCTGCCAACACCAGTTATTGGTGTTCTTGGCGTCATAGATGATGTTCGTACACGAACTCCGATGTCCTTTGACCGCGCTGGACTAGATCTTTACTTGCTTGGTGAAACAGCAAACGATCTTGCGGGTAGTGAATGGGCATACATGCATAAACAACGTGGAGGAGTTGCACCTATCGCAGATCTTCAACGAGAAATGCGTTTAATCGATTTGTTGGTTGCAGGTCGCACTAAGAAGATATTTACTGCAGCGCATGACCTTAGCCAAGGTGGTTTAGCTGCAACGCTGACCGAGATGGTTTTGCGATACAACACGGGCGCAACAATTCAATTAGAGAACGTTGGATTATCACTACTGAGTGAAACACCAGGTCGAGTTGTGGTTGCGATCGATCCAGCACAAGCCGCAGCTCTTTCACAAGAGGCTGCCGCGCAAAGGATTGTTCTCACAAAGATTGGAATTACTGGTGGCGATGCACTCGTTATCAATGGTGCATCAATTGGGCTCAATGAACTTCGCAGAGCACATACGGAAACTTTCCCGAAGTTGTTTGGATAATTAGAGATGCGCGATCCGGTTATTATGGAAGAAGTAAAGGCCACACTTGCACTTCTTACTGAACGCGCGCCGGGTCGAGCAATCGAAGTCCGAATTCCTCCGTACGCCGCAATTCAATGCGGAGATGGCCCAACACATACGCGTGGAACTCCGGCAAATGTAATTGAGATGGATGCCCAGACTTGGTTGGCGCTTGCCCATGGAAAAATGCAGTGGGCAGATGCGATGGAGCAAGGAAAAATTATTGCGTCGGGAGTCCGAGCAGATCTCACTTCACTTCTACCACTTAGGATGCACCCATGAGCCGTCGCCCAGATGGATTGTTAAATCACAACGTACTTGATGCAGATAAAGGTCCTCAAGATGCATGCGGAGTTTTTGGAGTCTGGGCGCCAGATGAAGAAGTCGCAAAGTTAACGTTCTATGGGCTTTATGCACTTCAACATCGCGGACAAGAGTCTGCAGGTATCGCAACATCTGATGGTAAGCGAATTGTTATTTTTAAAGATATGGGCCTTGTTTCACAGGTATTTACCGAATCTGATCTCGCATCACTTGTTGGAAATCTTGCAATCGGCCACTGTAGATACAGCACCACGGGATCAAGTTCTTGGGTCAATGCGCAACCAACTTTGCGTCCAACTAAGTACGGAACACTCGCGTTAGCTCACAATGGAAATCTGACAAATACAGGATCCCTTGCTGAGTTAGTGCAAAAACTTGAAACGGACGTGCCAAAAAATGATCGTGGCGCAACGACAGATACAGAAATCATGACTGCGCTTATCGGTTTGCAAGATGAAAAAAATGTTGAAGCAAGCGCATTGGCGGTACTTCCGAAATTAGAAGGCGCCTTCTCTCTTGTATTTATGGATGAACACACCTTGTACGCAGCCCGCGATCGCCATGGTGTCCGTCCACTGGTTATTGGAAAACTAGATCGCGGATGGGTTGTTGCATCTGAAACTGCTGCACTCGACATTGTGGGTGCCGCATTCGTGCGCGAAGTTGAACCTGGGGAATTTCTTGCAATCAACGAAGATGGAATCCGTTCTCAGATGTGGGCAACACCCGACCCCAAAGGATGCATCTTTGAATATGTATATCTTGCGCGCCCAGATACAACCATTGCAGGTCAAGGCATTCATGCAGTTCGCGGAAGAATTGGGCAGCGATTAGCAATCGAATCTCCAGTAGATGCTGACTTAGTTATTCCAGTTCCAGAATCAGGAACACCAGCGGCTATTGGATATGCAAAGCAATCCGGAATTCCTTATGGACTTGGACTCGTTAAGAATTCATACGTTGGGCGCACATTTATTCAACCCTCACAAACTATTCGCCAATTAGGTATTCGGCTAAAGCTCAACCCACTGCGGGAGATCATCGAAGGAAAACGAATCATTGTTGTCGATGATTCAATTGTTCGCGGAAATACTCAACGTGCACTTGTCCGCATGTTGCGCGAAGCTGGTGCGCTAGAGATCCACGTAAGAATTTCATCTCCGCCAGTTAAGTGGCCATGTTTCTACGGAATCGATTTTGCGACTCGCGCTGAACTCATTGCTAGCGGCTTAGAAGTAGAAGAAATTCGGCGCTCTATTGGTGCGGATTCACTTGCCTACGTTTCAGAAGAAGGACTCATCGAAGCAACGAGCATTCCAGAATCAAAACTCTGCACTGCATGTTTTTCTGGCAAATATCCAATTGCTATTCCGACAGATATGTCAGAAGGCAAGATGCGTCTAGAAATCACTGAGGTTCATAAGTAATGGCAACGTATAAAGATTCTGGTGTTGATATCGATGCTGGAGACCGCGCAGTCGAGTTAATGAAAGCTTCGATTGCTCGTGCATCTCGCCCAGAAGTTATGGGTGGCATTGGGGGATTTGCAGGGTTGTTTGACGCGTCCGCCTTGAAAGATATGAAGCGCCCATTGCTTGCGACATCAACTGATGGTGTTGTAACAAAAACAGAGATTGCTCGACAGATGGGTAAGTACGACACCATCGGTGAAGATCTTGTAGCAATGGTCGTAGATGATTTAGTTGTATGCGGCGCAGAGCCGCTATTTATGACTGATTACATTGCAGTTGGCAAAGTGATTCCAGAAAGAATTGCTGACATAGTCTCTGGAATCGCACGCGGTTGTGAAAAATCTGGAACCGCACTTGTTGGTGGCGAAACTGCAGAACACCCAGGACTACTTGCAGAAGATGAATTCGATATCGCTGGCGCTGCTACTGGCGTAGTGGATGCAGATAAGCAGCTCAGCGCTGAAAAAGTGAAGGCGGGCGATCTGATTATTGCAATGCCTGCAAGTGGATTCCATGCAAATGGGTATTCACTCATTCGGCATATTCTGCAAAGCCAAAAATTGGATTTGAATAAGAAATACGAAGGTTTAGATAGAACACTTGGTGAAATTCTTCTGACTCCAACAGAGATTTATACCCTTGATTGTCTAGCACTCATGAGAGCTCAAGGAGAGAAACTTCGCACATTTAGCCACATAACAGGTGGTGGGCTTGCAGATAACACTGCGCGCGTAATTCCAGCGGGGCTCACTGCACAATATGATCGATCAACATGGACTCTTCCTGCTGCAACAAAATTCCTGAGTGAAGTCGCATCAGTTCCTGCCAGCGATATGGAACGTACATGGAACTGTGGAATCGGAATGAGTGCAATTGTGGATCCCACTGTCGGCGACCTAGTTATTCGCTCTCTTGGCGCACGCGGAATGCAAGCATGGATAGCTGGCGTCGTTGAGCCTTCTACAGATTTGAACGCTCCACGTTCATACTTGGTTTCTCAATACGGAGGATAGAAATAATGGCCAGTAAGTCAAAGATAGCCCGACAGTCAATTGCGAAGAAGGATAAGAAAGTTAACTTCTATCTGATTGCTATCCCTGTATTTGGATTCGTAGTCAAACTCATCACAATGATGAACACTCCTAATGGTGGATGGCTCGGGGCTGATGGCGAGAACTACTTCAGTGGTGTCGATGGACTGCTTGCAGATGGATATTTCTCGGATAAAAGTATTCTTTCTTACTGGCCCGCTGGATATCCAATACTGCTTTGGGGCTTAGCAAAAATATCTGTCACACAGATTATTTGGCTAATTTCAATTACTCAAACCCTCTTCTATGCCTATGCCAGCTATTACTTTGTGAAACAGCTTCGCGATACGAAGCTGCGCCCGTACCTATTCCTAATTGGTATCGCACTCGCCTTTAACCCAACACTTTCGCTCAGTTCGATGGCAGTTGGATATGAAAGCCCAATCGCTGCCTGCATGTTGATGGTCGTGGGTCTCATCATTAAATCTAAGCAGAGCTCTAATGATCGTGGTTTGGTTATTCGCGTCCTTGGCGTTGGTGGTTTCTCAGCACTTGCATCCTTTATGCAGCCTCGCTGGATTCTTACAACAGTAGTTATCGCAGTTATTTGGGCTTTGATGTACAAGGGCAGAAAAGTACAAGCACTAATTCTGGTTGGCGTAGTCGGAGTAATGGCAATCGCCCCAGCAATTCTGCTGCAAAGAAATATTGCATCAATTGATAAACCTGTAATTTCAACAAACCTTGGCGTTACTATGAAAATTGGTGCTGGCCCGCAAACCACTGGCGGATATAAACGCACTGGACCAGATGTTCCGTGCGAACCTGTTCCGCCAGCAACAACAGTTTCAGATAACGAAGTAGTTAAGTGCGTGATCAAGTGGTACATCGCTAATCCCGTAAAGGCTGGAAAACTATTTGTGAAGAAGGGTTGGTACTACTGGACTCCTTGGTCTGGTCCGTACGGGAACGGAACAATGGCGCGCAACCCGTGGCTAAAGGTAAATCCAATTATGGATATCGCGCGCGGAAGCCAATCCGGAAACGATTTAGTGTATAAATCAGTCGGTAAGGGGATTTCATTCCTCTGGGTTGTGGGCGGCATCTCCCTCTTCTTCATAGGATTCTTCTGGCTTCGCTCCATGAAGGGGATCTACGCCAACCTCGCCTGGCTCACTGGAATTCCGGTAGTCATCTCCTGGTTGGTATCTATGGGCACCATCGGCGATCACCGATTCCGTATCCCGACGATGTCTCTGAGCCTGTTCCTGCAGGTGATTGGCTACTTCGCCCTTCGCCATAAGGCTAAAACGCGCTCATTTGCCGTTGCTTTGGAGTCCAGCGCCAAGGCGCGATAACCTACGCGTCTGACACATTAGCTATTCGTAAGGAGGTCGCCCATGGGTCGCGGCCGTGCAAAAGCAAAGCAGACCAAAGTAGCTCGCGATTTGAAGTACAACTCTCAGGAGATGGATCTCGATCGCCTCGCAAAAGAATTACATGGTGATGCTCCAAGTCAGCAAAATCAGGATGATGACGATCCCTTTGCTGAAGGCAATTACATCCCTCGCGCGTGAGACCAACTCCGTATGTCGCATCTCTGCGAATTTACGAACCTCTCTCTGCATTTGAAACCATTGACCAAATTCGCTGGCAGAACATCGATGCATCTGCAGATACTCGTGCAGAAGAACAAGCGCTCGCACTTCATCGTTTAGTTTTTCCTGAACCACCAGCCGGACGACCAGATGGTGCACACGTTCTGGATATCAATGGAAAACGTTATGTTGCACCGTGGTCGACTGCTACTCGCTGTTGGGCCGCACTTGATGATTTTAAAGAATCACTTCCGTCATCAATAACCCCGTTCTTCGTCCCACCTTCCCTAGAAGAGGTAATAACTACCGGAGTAGATTTATTAGAAGATCGCGTTCCGCACATTATTACCGAGACATGGGTTATTCCACCGCGATGGTTCTCACTTTTTATTGCAGAAGAAAGAATACGAGGAGAGAACGAAGATGGTCCGTTCTGTTTTGCGCGAACAACGATGGCTAAAGCTCGCGAACGTGCAACTAATTCACATGAAATAGTTTCGGGAGCATTTGGACAAGGTCCTGTCGAACAAGAAATCGAAAACTTATTAGATTGGCTCGAACTTTTCGACCCCGAATCTCTGGTCGAACTTGATTACGGCGGATTGGCTGGGTATTTAGATATTGCACTTCGCGCGCAAGGCAAAGATGGACTCATCGATGATTCATCCATCGAAGATGTTGCATTTAGCCTCTCTGGGTTAGAAGCTGCAGACGGCGCACTTGCCGGCGAAGGCTATGAGAGGCTCGTTTCACGTTGGAGATCTGTTCAGGCTTTCGAATCTGCGATGTAGTTTTTAGTAAGGTAAACGTATTGCCACGAGCGTGCCAGTGGTGAATACTTCGCGACATAACGGCTCAAATCGGACACACCTTGGGGCCACGTTTTATGGGGGAATTATATGAATCGTCTGCCTGATGCAGAGGTATTACTTACCCCGCGCGAGGTTGCAGATTTATTCGGTGTTGATCCCAAGACAGTCACACGTTGGGCAAAAGCAGGAAAACTTACATCCATTAGAACATTGGGTGGACATCGCAGATATCGTAAATCTGAAGTGGATGATCTTCGCCAGAATTATTTCAAGGCGCAGAAGTAATAATTAATTAGGCTCATGAGTTATTCAATCGCGCAATTTTTCTTACTTGGATTCCTTACGCTAATTCTTGTCGGACTTATCACTCCACCAATTCGTAAACTGGCTTTAAGCCTTGATGCAGTAGATGCACCAACACTTGCACGGAAAGCACAGAAGGAACCAGTCCCGTATTTGGGTGGGGTAGCAATTGCGGTAGGAATTCTTGTTGCATCCTACGGATCATTGCTTGCCGTCGATTTTTCTTGGGAAACGGTAAAGCTAGCAAGTTTTGTTTTAGTTCCAGCTCTTGCAATCGCCGCCATGGGGCTATGGGATGACTTACGTGGATTAGCACCATGGCCGCGACTTGTTGCGCAAACAATTACCGGAATCATTGTTGCGGTCATTCTTACCGTTACAAACACAATGGGATTCGCATTCGATAACCATCTTCTCAACTACTCGATCACCGTGCTCTGGATTGTTGGCGTCTGTAATTCCATCAACTTCTTCGATAACCATGATGGTGGAGCAGCTGGCACCGTTGCCGTAATTACTCTCTTCTTATTCTTTATCGCCTATGACCGCCAACAGGTACTGGTCAGCGCACTTGCCATAGTCACTGCAGGTGCCACAGCAGGATTTCTCATCTGGAACCGCCACCCTGCCAAGATCTATATGGGCGATGCGGGCTCACTCTTTCTCGGAATCATCATCTCTGTTTTAACTATTCGTTTAAGCCCAGGAGTTGTTCCCGCCTATAAATCTCTAGCAATTCCATTGTTCTTAATGGCCACTCCAATTCTCGATACAACAGTTGCAGTTACATCTCGTCTTTACCGTGGAATTTCGCCATTCCAAGGTGGACGAGATCACTTGTCTCACCGTTTAATGCGAAAAGGATTAAACCGTCGAGTCACGGCATTTACATTGTGGGGATTTGCTGGTTTCTATGGGGTTATTGCTACATCGATTTACACGTGGCCAGATTCACTTGGAACTCAACTCACTGTACTAGGCGCAATCAGCTGGATCGCGATGCTGATTTTCTTCCTACGAATTCCATCCGAGGGGTAGACTTCACCTATGTCCGATAAAAATGATGATGTAAAAGCTCGCATGCTTGCTGCCCTTGAAGCTAAGAAGAATAAAAAGGGTGCTCCAGGAACTCAGACACATTCGGAGACTGGTTCAAAGATTCGCGGCGGACAACGCAGTGGTGGTGCACCTCAGGTGCAACGTAAAGCAGGTCCTTCGGGATCTGGTTCTGCAGGTTAAATTTTCTCTGCATGTAAAACTTGTGGCTCGGGACAGGATCGAACTGTCGACCTCACGATTTTCAGTCGCGCGCTCGTACCAACTGAGCTACCGAGCCAATATTTAATTGTTATCTAACGCTTAAAAAAGAAGAGAGCGTGTGGACACTCTCTTCTTTCGCGACCCGGACGGGACTTGAACCCGCGACCTCCGCCGTGACAGGGCGGCGCGCTAACCAACTGCGCTACCGGGCCTTGAACTACTCAAAGCCTTTACTACTTCTTGCCTCTAGTGCCCCCAACGGGATTCGAACCCGTGTTACCGCCGTGAAAGGGCGATGTCCTAGGCCCCTAGACGATGGGGACGTTTGAGGCTCGCAAATCGTACCCCAAACTCGCTGAAAAAGCAAGCGAAATGAAGGGCTTTTAGAGCAGTGACCATTTCACAGTTACAGAAACACTCACATCTTGTTCGCCTAGATCAATCACTGTCGCATCTGATTCTGCCTTTGCAACGCCCATTACTGGTACATACGAAACAGGTGATGAGTTCTCAATCAAGTAAGTGACTTTGCCAAGTTTTACACCGAGCAATGATGCATAGGACGCAGCCTTTGCACTGGCACTCTTTACTGCTGCGGTTCTGGCAGCAGCCGTCGCTTTAGAGTTATCCAAAACAAATGGCGTAGCACCGCTTAGCTGCAAACTATCTCCACCGGCGGCAACGATGTCATCAACGATTGACCCTGCAGTATCTGCAGCGCGTACAACAATGGTGAATGCTTGTGATGCTCGGTAACCAATAATTGTTGATGTGTTGTTCTCATACTTGTATTCAGGACTTATGGTGATGCTCTGAGTTGCAATATCTTTCTTATCAATCTTTGCAGCCAGAATTGCGGCTCGGACTGCAGCGGAAGTTTTTGCTGTTGCAGCCAGCGCTTCTTTGCTGGTTGCAGCGACATTAGTTGCGGTCGCAGTGATGCGAACAGCATCCGGCACCACTTTGACACTGCCTTGGGCATTTACTGTTACATATCGGCTTGTGGCAGCTTCGGCAGAAGTTGTGAAAAATCCGGCTGATACAAGCGAAGCTACGGCGATGATTGAAATACGTTTACGAAGTGTCATGTACCTATTATCTCTTACTTGTTGTGGGCTGAGTTATAAATCCCTGTGTGATCTCGGAGCATTCTCTCGAGTGAGAAAAATTCATGCGCGTGTGCTTTTCCAGCCGCACCCATTGAATTTCTCAGCGCAGGATCATTGAAAAGAGTCACTAGAGCTTTCGCCATGGGTGTTGCTAGAGGGGGTGTGAGCAAACCTGTTTTCTCGTTCTTTACGATGTCGGCGATAGATCCCACTGAAGGTGCAAGAATTGGCAAGCCAGCTTGTGCTGCTTGAATAAGTGTCAGCGGAATCCCTTCGTTATCGCTGGTAAGAATCGCAATATCGCTAGCGGCAAATAACTGCGCAATATCTTTTCTCCAACCGAGGAAAGTAATCGGAAGATTTTGAGCTGCTGCTCGTCTCTTGCTGCTCTCGAAGAGCTCACCTTCCCCGGCCACCAAGAAGTGAATATCAACTTTTTCTTCAGCCATCTTTTCAGCGATATCCAATAAACGATCTGGTCGCTTAATCTGAGTTAACCGCCCAACAAATGTGCAGTAAATAGTTGTTGGATCTAGCTCAAGTTCACGTCGGATTAACTCTTTGGAATATGAGGCAGGCTCGGGCAACCCTGGAAAGAAAACAGAGAACTTCTCCTCGTTGCCAATACCGGCTGCAATCAAGTCTTTCTTGACTTCATTGCCAATTGCAATTAATTGGTCTGTTTTGCCCGCAAGGAATTTTTCAATTGAAACAACTAACTGAGTTTTCCAACCTGCGAAGTAACCATGTAGTAGGTGTCCATGAAAAGTGTGTATACGTACAGCGCCCCGTCCAGCGATTATTGAAGTAATTCTTCCTAGCACTCCGGCTTTAGCTGTATGAGTATGAATAACGTCGGGCTTAAATTCGCGAATAGTTTTAACAAGCCCTACAAAAGCTTTTAGATCTGCCAGCGGTGATACCGATCTTCCCAGTCCTGCGATACGTGTGGCTTTGATATCCGTAGCTACTTCATCTAAATAATCTGCTTCAGTGTCATCGCAATACCCAGTGATCAAAATCTGTTCAAACTGAGTTTTATCCAGCCCTCGCATTAATTCGGCCACAATGACAGCAGGGCCGCCAACATTCATGCGGGCGATAACTTGCATCACTTTGGTGCGCTGGGCCATGTGGTTATCTTCTCGCAAAAAGACTGGATAATTGCACTTATGAGCGAGCCGAATATTGCTAGCGGGCAATTTGTTTCAAATTGCACCGCAGATGCGATGGACCGCGCCGCCGAAGTATTGAAATCTGGCGCACTTGTCGCTTTTCCAACTGAGACTGTCTACGGACTCGGCGCAGATGCCACTAATGCATCAGCGGTTGCTCGAATCTACGAAGTTAAGGGTCGCCCTGCAGATCACCCACTGATCGTTCATCTCGCTGACATGCAAGATATTGCAGATTGGTCTGATGACATTCCAGAGTATGCAATCGCTCTTGCACGCGATTTCTGGCCAGGTCCAATGACTCTCATTCTTAAGCGCAGTGAATTGGCGAAAGACTTTATTACTGGGGGACAAGAGACCGTTGGCCTACGCGTTCCCGATCATGTGATTGCCCTAGCGCTACTTTCATCGTTGAAGAAAATCGGTGGCAAAGGCATTGCAGCACCGAGTGCCAATAGATTTGGACACGTTTCGCCCACCACCGCTGCTGCAGCCAGTGAAGAGTTATCTCCGTATTTGTCGGCTCAGGATTTAATCCTTGATGGTGGCGCTTCAGCTGTAGGTGTTGAATCAACAATTATCGATTGCACATCAGACTCTCCACGAATTCTGCGACCTGGTGCAATTACAGCTCAGCAGATTGCCGAATCAACTGGTTTAACTCTGAGCGATACAGGAGATGAGATTCGAGTAAGTGGTGCTCTCAAAAACCATTACTCGCCAGAGGCAAAAGTTCTATTGGATATAGAACCCATCAGTGGAGATGGATTTATCGCACTTGCAGAAATCGTAACTCCAGACGGAGTTATCCGTTTAGCATCTCCAAAAAATAATGATGAATTTGCTCGTGTGCTTTACACAGCACTTCGCGCAGCGGATCAGCAATTACTTGCTCGTGTGGTCGTAATGCAGCCAACAGGAAATGACATTTCTGTAGCTATTCGTGACCGATTACTGCGTGCAAGCCGCGGTCGCTAAGGTGATAAAGTTCGCGTTCTAACGCTGCAAAGTGTTAGTGGTAAGTGGGGCCTATAGCTCAGCCGGTAGAGCAACGGACTTTTAATCCGTGGGTCGACAGTTCGAGCCTGTCTGGGCCCACCATGTATCTTCGCTTCGTGGCTAAGAGCAAATCCTGGATTCCGGCTTACATCATCCTTGGAATTATTTGGGGCTGTTCATTTATCTTTATCAAAATGGGGCTGGAGTTCCTTACTCCGTTCGGTGTTGCATTTGTTCGATGTGCACTTGGAGCAGTAACACTTTTGTTCGTTGCGCGGATTCGTGGAATCAAACTTCCCACTGATCCAAAAGTTCGAGCGCATATCTGGGTTGTTGCGATATTTCTTAATGTAATACCAGGAATTTTCTTTGCCCTTGCAGAAACTGCGGTTACATCCGTTCTTGCCGGAATCATCAATGCTGTGACGCCCCTTATGACTCTGATTGCGATTTTGCTAGTGAATCGTGAAGAGAAAGCAAAAACCTTCCAGGTACTCGGCATACTTATCGGATTTTTCGGTGTGTTTACAGTCTTAGGTGCCTGGAAAGGATTTGGCGATAATCCACTCTGGGCGATTTTAGTTCTCTTATTCGCCGTGACTTGCTATGGAATTTCGTTTCCCTACACACGCAAGTATGTGATGCCATATCAATTGAAACCTGAATCTATAGTTTCCTTGCAGCTCCTATATGCGTCTCTTACATTGCTTCCATTCTTTCTATTTGATGGAATTGCAAATGATGAATATCGCCTTGCTCCTGTACTGGCAATGGTGGCGCTCGGAGTTTTTGGTAGCGGTTTCGCCTACCTCTGGAACTTCACTGTGATGGAGCATGCGGGAAGTGCAATCGCAAGTTCGGTCACATACTTAACGCCAGTCGTCGCAATTATCGTGGGAGTTATCTTTCTCAATGAGAAAGTTACGTGGAACGAGCCAGTTGGTGCGCTGATCGTTTTACTTGGTGCTGCAATTGCTCAAGAGCGAATTTCCTTAAGAAAGAGTAAAACCAACCGGTAATTCAAGTCGATGTGTTGTGAGCAAATCATGATTCTTTAAAATCGAACCAGTCTTGTCATCAGCAACGATTATTCCTCCCGAAAGAATCACGGATCTTTCGCATAGTTCGTACGCATATGGAAGATCGTGGGTAACCATCACGATAGTGACATCTAATGAGCGCAAGATGTCTGCTAACTCTCGTCGACTCGCAGGATCAAGATTTGATGATGGTTCGTCCATCACCAAGATCTCAGGCTTCATAGCAAGAACAGTTGCAACGGCAACACGTCTGCGTTGTCCAAAAGAGAGGTGATGAGGAGGGCGATCTTTGTATTCGCCCATCCCAACTAAATTCAACGCATAGTCAACTGTTGCATCGAGTTCAGCACCACGTACGCCCATGTTGTAAGGACCAAATGCAACATCTTCTCCAACGGTAGGCATAAATAGTTGGTCATCAGGATCTTGAAAAACAATTCCAACCTTAGAGCGGATAGTTCGAATAGATTCTTTATTCTTAGAATCTACTTTTTCTCCCGCGATAAAAACTTCACCTTGCATCGTCTGATGGATGCCATTCATGTGCAGTACAAGAGTTGTCTTACCTGCACCATTAGGCCCAAGGAGTGCCACACGCTCTCCCTTTTCAACGCGCAGGTTTACTCCATAGAGGGCTTGATTGCCATCGGGGTAAACAAATGCCAAATTGTTAATCAATAAACTTGGATGGTTTGTCATTATCAACCGTTCATCTTGAAGGAGAGAGAAGTAATCAGTGCAAGAGTTGGGAAAACAAGTGCCGTAACCCACGCTTTGGCGCCAACAGATTTTGATTCAGTGTGAGGGAGTTCTCCATCAAACCCACGAGACAGCATGGCCAAATGCACGCGTTCACCTCGCTCATAGGAGCGAATAAAAAGCGCGGCTGCAGATGTTGCAATTACTTTCCAATGCTTCACACCGGTTGCATCAAAGCCACGAGACTCACGAGCAATCTTCATGCGCTCCATTTCATCGCTGATGACATTTACATAGCGCAACATAAATGAGGCAATCTGAACCATGATGGTGGGAAGTCGTAGGCGTTCAAGTCCTCGCAAAATTTCGCGCGCAGTCGTCGTGGTAGAGAGAATGACTGCACTCAAAACTCCTAAAGTTCCCTTAGCCACAATCGATACCCCCGCCAGGAGTCCATCGCGATAAAGGTTGAGCGGACCTAGTTCAAAGCGTTCGCCGGTACCAACAAATGGCATGAGCACTGCAAAAAGAATAAAGGGAACTTCAATGAGTGCCCGCTTAGAGAGCGTAAAGATCGAAATCTTGCCAGCCGTGGCTGCAGCAATAACTAAGGCTAGGAAAATCACAAACGCAGGCCAATATGTAATCGGAGTTGATACAACGACCAAGACAAAGAAAAGAACTGCAATTATTTTTACATGGGAAGGCAATGAATGCACAACTGAATGGCGATGAATGTAGAGCCGTTCGCCCACATCATGGCCATGGTGATGGCCGTGCGAATGAACCTGGCTTTTTTCGGAAGTTGAAATGTTTATTTGTTTGCACCACTCTTGCGTCGCAAAACAAGGAACAGACCAGTAGAAACACCAGCTGTGGCAATCACTCCAATTACACCAGCTGCGCCAGTAGATAGGCGTTCATTTTTAATGCCCTTGACTCCGTAGTCAGCCAAAACTCCATCAGAATTAGAATGCTCTTTTGCACTTTCTAGAAATCCAATATCTCCGGCAACTTTCTCTAGTCCATCTGGGCTTGAAGATGCATAGTGAGAAACAACGCCAGCTAAGAATAAAGAGAGAATAAATCCAGCGATGAGAAACTTGTTTTGTTTTTTCATTCTTTAACTCTCGTTTCTAGAACTTGCTGCGATCCTTTATATCCGTAAACAAGATCAGAACGACTTGCCATGACCGCGCCCACGGCGAGTGCGGAGATAACCCCTTCGCCAATTCCAATTAGGAAGTGAGTTCCAAGCATTGCGGTCAACACCTGAGAAATAGAAAACGTTGCAGTTCCACCGATTGCATACTGGAGTACAAATCCTGCTGCCGCAAAAGGCACTGATATCAAACCTGCAAGGAATGCAGCAATTGAAATAGAAGACTTATTCTTTGGAAGAATTTTCTTGATGGCGATAAATGATGCGTAACCAACCCACACTCCGATTAGCGACATGTTAAACACATTGAGCCCAAGCGCAGTGAGACCACCGTCGGCAAAGAGCAGACCTTGCATGAGTAAAACAACTGTCAGCGCAAGGGAAGCTGCCCACGGTCCAACAAGAATTGCAGCGAGTGCACCGCCAAGTAGGTGGCCACTTGTTCCGGCAGCAACAGGAAAATTGAGCATCTGCACAGCGAAGATAAAGGTTGCAGTAAGCCCGGCAAGGGGAGCAGTCTTCTCATCAAGGGTCGACTTGGCGCCCTTCAGTGAAAGTGCCACTCCTGCGGCTGCTATGCCGGCAAAGGCGACTGAAGTGGGTACATCGATAAACCCATCAGGGATGTGCATGGTGAGATCCTCCAGATGCAAACGGTTTGCAAGAAGACAATGGTAAACGAGAATTTACAGGCGAGCCACCTGAAATATCCGCGCCTTGGCCAGCGTTAGGTCTAAAGTGCAGGAATCTGCCAGGGCGAGTTACGGGGAGGTCACTTGTGAGCGATGAAGATGGCCAGGACGAGCTAGTTACCGAGGAAATGCTCTGGGATCGAATCCCAGAAGTGCACGGCGAAGAACGTGCCAATACATATTACGAACTCTCTGCCCGAATTTTTGCACGTGGTCAATATGACGAAGCGCTCGCGCTCGCAGAGACAGCGCGCGATATTTTCTCTGAACTTGGTGCAGCGGCTCCCAGTGAAGGACTCGCACAGGCCTATTCTGCAATTGGTTACAACCTTAACCAGTTAAAACGAATGGATGAAGCTGCAACTGCAATGAGTAAAGCAGTTGCAATTTTGCGGGAAAATAAATCTCCGATTGCCCTTGAACTTGCTTGCACGCTAGGCGAGTGGTGGTACTCATCAAAGAATTATGAAAAAGTAATTGAAACTATGTACGAATGTTCTCAAGAGCATCTCGTAGATGGAAACACAATCGGTGCAGCAAATGACATGCACCTTATCGGATGTGCGCAGCGCGAACTCAAGAATTACAACGAAGCGATTATCTGTTTTCAAGAAGCGCGCAAGATGTTTAAATTAGAGAAGGAAGTAATTCATATTGCACGTTGTGATCAAAAGATTGCATCCTGCTATGTTGAAATCGGGGAAGGTGAAAAAGCACTCGAAGCGGCTCGCCGAGCAATTGATGTCTTTGAAACAGCTCAT
The DNA here is from genome assembly GCA_026392935.1 of Actinomycetota bacterium. Classification (GTDB taxonomy): domain Bacteria; phylum Actinomycetota; class Actinomycetes; order Nanopelagicales; family Nanopelagicaceae; genus Planktophila. The sequence goes on from JAPLBE010000004.1 coordinate 62,983, forward strand.
GATCATCAACGTGAAACTTTTGCACTTTTTGAGTACGGGAAAGCTGAAATTCTCTTAGGCAAATTAGATGACGGCTTATTGACTCTTGATGGCGTGTTACAAATCATCGCCGATGATGAACCTAAAGATTTCGAGTTCATTCTCGATATTGAAACTCGCATGGTTGCGGTAATGCGCCAACTCGGTCGTATCGATGAGGCAAATGAAGTAGAACGTCGACTTAACTCTGTACGCGAAGCACTTAAGAGCGATGAAGAACCTAATCTCGATGGGTTCCTACCAAAAAAAGACGACTAAGACTTACGAGGTAAGTGCTGCAAGGCCCAGTGATACATAGCGATTGCGCCTGCAGCGGATGCATTCATAGATCTTGTTGATCCATATTGTTCAATTGCATAAAGCACTTCGCAGACTTCAATACCTTCATCTGACATACCGGCACCCTCTTGGCCAAATAGAAGTACGCATTTTTCAGGTAGCTGCGAGCCCTCGAGATGTTTTGAACTTGGAACATTATCGATTCCAATGATGGGAACACTATTTTCCTGGCACCACGCAGCGAATTCAGCGACGGTTGAATGGTGGAGAACATGGAGATATCTGTCCGTAACCATAGCTCCACGCTTATTCCAGTCTCGCTTTCCGATGATATGAACCATCGAAACGTTAAATGCATTTGCTGTGCGAACAACAGAACCAATATTCAAATCATGTTGCCAGTTTTCAATTGCTATTTGTAATTTATGCCTCTTTGAATCAAGGTCAGCAACAATCGCTTCGACAGTCCAATAACGATAGTGATCTAGAACATTCCTGCGGTCACCGTTCTCGAGTAATTCAGGATCATACTGAGCTCCCGTAGGCCAAGGTTTCTCATGTGGACCGACGCCGACTACTGGGAAAAATTCACCCGGACCAATGACTGCAGGTGTATTGATTTCCATGGTTGCACTCTAAACTTAAACCACCAGAACTTCCAAAGTTTTGATTTCAGAAGGAGCCCAATGAATATCGTCTATCACATTGCCTTTGGCATACATCTGCTCTGCGTCATCGCAATCCTTGCGCTGCTCTTGATCCAGATAAAGAAGAGCCCAAAGAAGCTAAACCCTGGCGTTGTTCATGCAACCTTGACCGCACTTGTTGCTGGAATCGTGATGGTTGGCCTCTATGAAAAAGTCAATGTTGATGAAGTTGCTAACCACACAAAGTTTGGCGTTAAAGGATTGGTCATCTTGGTAATACTTACTCTTGGATACAAGAATCTAAAGAAGCCCGAACTTAAGAACTCAGTGTGGGCTGCAATGCTTGGACTCACAGTTCTCAATATTCTTCTCGCTTACCTCTGGATGTAACTTGCTCATGAAGAAGAAAGTTGCAGCATATTCCTGCCTTCTTCTATTGCTCGCGACGTGTACTCCAATAACGGCTAACGCGCTTGACCCAAATTCAGTTGCCACGGTTTTCACCAAATTAACAGCGAGTAAAGAGCTTGCAAACCCTTCCGTAGTCGTCATTGATCAAGAATCTGGCGAGGTTGTCTTTGAAAAGAATTCAAATTCTCTTCGCAAACCAGCTTCATTGCAAAAAATCTTCACAGCTGTTGCAGCTATTGAGAACCTTCCGATGGATACAGAATTCGAAACTTCGGTATGGGTAGGAAACTCCGCAAAGAGCATTGTTATTCAAGGAAGTAGTGATCCGTGGATTTCGTATCGAAGTACTGAAGCGACAAAGATGAGACGAACTTCGATGCCCAAGATTTCTGCTGCTTCAATTAAAGCGCTGAAAGAATCAAATAAGGGATCAGTTAGAAACTCCACAATCTATTACACGGGGTTGTACTCAAGAGATGTTGCAAATTTAAGAATACTTCTTCGCAAAGGTGGCGTAAATGCCGTCATGAAGCGAGTGACCAAGCAAGAAGCAATCGATAAGTCAGAATCATTAGTGTTTGAGTCTCGATCGCCACAACTTGAGGAAATACTGACATTTACTCTTGTGTGGAGCGATAACGTACTGGCTGAGCGAATTGCGCGCCTGGCAGCAAGGGCTGCAGGAAATACATATGATGATGCGGGCGTAGCAGCAACATTTACAAGCATTCTCTCCAATTTCGATATTGACTCATCATCCCTTGTCGTTGAAGACGCCAGTGGGCTTTCTAAAGAAAATCGAGTTACAGCTCAACAAGTAGGACAGCTATTAGTGAAAATCCATAAAGATGAAAGATATGACTCGCTCATAAATGGTTTACCTGTTGGCGGCATTTCAGGAACCTTGCGTCACCGATTTTTAAAGACTGCTCCAAATGCAATCGGTTTAGTAAAAGCTAAATCAGGTTCGCTCAATGGAACCGCAAATCTTGCTGGCTATGTTGAATCTGGTGATCGCGAATACGCATTTGTAATAATTGCCGACAAGATAAAGCGTGGAAACTCAGCAGGAGATCGGGCTAGAGCAATGATGGATAAGATTTTAGGAAAGATTGCATCCCCGCTTTTGCCGCAACTACCAGCTGAAACCGAGATTGAAATTCTTAGTTCTGATAAACCTTTATAGAACCTTTGTAGCAAGCAACCCACGTTCTATTTGATGCATTGTCGTAGGTAACGCCGATTGGTTCTGTGCATACTTTGATTGTTTCGACTTCCGATAAATCTGAAGCACGGATTTTTGTCATAGTGCCACTTTTAAAGTTCACAACAAATAGTGTCGAGCCGTCACCGCTGATTGCGAGGCTGCGTGCTGCCGATCCAGTTGAAATGCTTTTTATAGACTTATTCTTCTCTAAATCCCAAGCAACAACTTTTCCGGAAATGTTTAGAGTGACATACAACTTGGAATCATCCGGTGATAGCTCTACAGCTCGTGGGTTGGGGCCAACTGGAATAAGAGTATTAGTGAAATCCTTCAAATTAATTCTATGAATATTAGATCCACCCATCTCAGCAACATATGCGTAGGCACTATCCGATGAGATAGCTATGCCTCGTGGGTAACGACCGATCTTTATTGTCTTAACTACTTTTTGCTTTCCTACGGAAATAATTGACACCGTGTACGAGCACCAGTTAGTGACCAGGATGTATTTGTTATCTGGAGTAACTTTTACAACTTTAGGGACGGAGCCAACCGGATATACAGCATCGATTGCATAGTTCTCAAGATTTATCCGTGAAAGAAAACTCTTATCAAATCCTGATGCGGGGGAACAAACATCATGACCTTCTTTTTTAAACCCTTTTCCATACATTGCATAATTTGTGAAATACAGAAACTTTCCATCTGGAGAATATGCACCTTCAACAGGTGACCCTTTATGCATCCCTGTGTATCCAGGAAATCCGAGTGAAGTTAAATTCACTGAATCCTTCACGGTGCTCAGAAGTTCAAGAGATTGCGCATCATAAATTGTGACTGTGTGGCGGTACATCATGTTATGAGCGCTGATCAATCCATTTTGAGATGCTGCAACAGATTTCGGACTTAGATTTCCGGAAATTGTTTTAATCAGTGTCATTGTTGACTCTGCTGGATCTGATGCACTTGCCGGGATAAGTGGTGCAGCTAGCATTGTCAGAGAAATAGAAATGCCGGCCGCGACTTTAAGTGCACGCATGCCGGCAAGACTACTAGTGAAAATTAATCGTCATCTTCCTCATCGTCATATTCGGAGTCGCGATGCTTGTTGCGACCTTCGCGGCCTTCATTTTCATAGCCCTCGTCATCACCGCCTTTTGGCAACGAGGCGATTGCTGGAGGCTTGATATTTGTCGCAGCAATTGCAGGAGTTGGAGATTTTGGAGTTTTAGTTGCTACCGCTTTAGCAGTAACTGTTTTTGTCGCTAATGGAGTTGAGGAAGCAGATGCCGCGGTAGGAGAAGAAGTAACTGAAACCTCAGCGTTTGCTACTGGCTCATCATTTGCATTTGCAAAAAGAGAACCACCAAGGATGATCGCACTCACTGTTGCAAGAGTTCCGAATGTAAGGCGTTTGTCGATCTTTCGAACATCTCTAGTAGAACTATCGCTATCCGCGAGTTCCATCCATTCAGACTTTCTTGGTGTCATGGTGACCCCTTTCCATATAGAGAAAGTAAGGCTTCTTCCTTAGAGCAAACTGAGAATTGAGACGAATTTGGCTGTCAATGCTGAGTACTCTAAGTGTGTGAAGCTCCTCCGCGCCTATATCGATCTTATGAAACTGCGCGTTGTTGAGCTGTTAATCATCACAACCTTGCCGGCAATGGTTTTGGCCGAAAAAGGGTTGCCATCATTTGGTTTGGTTGCCGCCACTTTGATTGGCGGAACTCTTGCTGCAGGCTCTTCAAATGCTTTCAACATGGTCATAGAAGCCGAAACAGATAAATTGATGGCACGAACATCTAAACGACCACTTGTTATCGGCTCTGTGACTCGAATTCAGGCAATTGTTTTTGCATCGCTAATCGGGATTCTTTCTTTAGTTATTTTCCAACTATTTACTACAACCCTTGCAATGTTGTTAACTGCCTTAGCAATTTTTTATTATGTAGTTATCTACACAATTATTCTCAAGCCCAATACCTCCCAGAATATTGTGTGGGGAGGAGCAGCCGGTTGTATGCCAGTCCTAATTGGTTGGGCAGCCGTTACTGGTTCGCTCACGTGGGTGCCAGTTGCATTTTTCTTTGTGATTTTCTTCTGGACTCCGCCGCACTTTTGGGCACTTGCAATCAAATACAAAGAAGATTATTCCGCCGCAGGAATTCCAATGTTGCCTTCTGTTGCTTCGCAATCAAATGTCATAAGCCAAATGTGGTTTCACACAATCGCAATGGTGGTCGCCTCCGCTGCAATGATCCAGTTGGCAGGACTACCTGTGTGGGCATTTTGTGCAACAGTTTTGCTTGGTGCACTATTTACTTTCCAACTCTTTGCACTCAAAGAAAATTCAGACAATTACAACAAAGTTGCAGCAGGTATATTTCACTGGTCGATTACGTACTTAAGTCTTTTCTCAGTACTACTTGTTGCCGCTCAGCTTTTAAGCGCTTGATCTAAATCCTTTATCAAGTCATCTACGTGTTCTAACCCAACAGAAAGTCTTACTACTGATGGAGTAATTCCCATCTCCGCAAGTACTTCAGGAGCAAGCCGACGATGAGTTGTAGATGCTGGATGTGTAATCAGTGATTTGCTATCACCCAAGTTATTGGAAATATCGATGACTCGAAGTGCATCCATACATTTGAACGCATCTTTTTGAGTACCTGCAAATTCGATACCGATTGTGGTGCCTCCAGCTTTCATCTGTTTCTTGATAACTGCAGCATCAGGGTGAGAAGCAAGCCCTGGATAGCGCACACTCTTAATCGCTTTATGGCCCTCAAGAAATTCTGCAACCTTTTGTGCATTCTCTGACATACGCATTACACGAAGCTCCATCGTTTCTAATGACTTAACTAGAACCCACGCGTTAAATGCGCTGAGAGATGGCCCTGTGTGACGAGTGAAAGGAATCAACTTTTCGTAAATGTATTCAAAGGACCCTAAAAGCGCACCAGCGAGAACTCTTCCTTGTCCATCAATATGTTTTGTAGCGGAATACATAACAACATCTGCACCGAGTTCAAGTGGCTTCTGCAGAACTGGTGATGCCATGACATTGTCAACGATTACCGTTGCACCAACTTTGTGCGCTAAGTCGCTGATAAATCTAATGTCTGCAACTTCCAGAAGCGGATTACTTGGAGTCTCGATAAAGACAGCCTTGGTTTTCTTCGAAAGAGCTTTTTCCCATGCAGCATTGTCATTGGCTTTCACTAATTCGAAAGTAACTCCCCATTTAGGCAGAATCTCAGTGATGACAACGTGACAAGAACTAAACATCGCAGCAGAAGCAATAATGTGATCGCCATTCTCGACTAAACAAGCAAGCGAGGCGAACATTGCAGCCATACCTGAACCCGTTGCTACGCAGTGTTCTGCGCCTTCAATTGCAGCCAATCTTTTTTCAAACATTGCAACTGTTGGGTTGTGAAAGCGGCTGTACAGAAAATGATCTGTCTCATCTGTGAATGAATCGAGCGCTTCTTGTGAATCTGCGTATGTAAAACCACTGTTCAAATACAGCGCTTCAGAAGTTTCACCAAAACCAGATCGCGCCAATCCTTCACGCACTGCGGCAGTTTGTGGATTTATTTGCCAATCTGGTTCGCGTCGCTTTGGATGCTCGTGATAGCCCCAGACCTCTTTACTCATGAGACCATCCTAAGGTTTGACTGGTAAATTGCCCACATGCCTACACTCGCAATTTCGGTTAAGGATTTGAGCAAGAAATATGAATCTGGATTTGCCGTTTCTCACGCGAATTTTGAAGTTCCCCTCGGAACCATCTGCGGATTTGTTGGGCCAAATGGGGCGGGCAAGACAACCACTATTCGAATGTTGCTTGGCTTGATTTCACCAACAGGCGGAACCGCCGAGATTTTGGGTGAATCAATAAACCATCCCGAGAAATACCTTTCACAAGTCGGTGCCATGATCGAAGGCCCAGCGTTTTACCCAGCACTGTCCGGAGTTCAAAATCTAAAGGTGCTGGCAACTCTCGGCGGCTTTCCAGTTGAAAGAGTTGAAGAACTCATTACTACAGTTGGTTTAGAAGGTCGCGGCGATTCAAAGTACAAGACTTATTCGCTCGGAATGAAGCAGAGACTTGGAATTGCAGCAGCACTGTTGCCAAATCCAAGAATACTTATTTTGGATGAACCCACCAATGGATTAGATCCTGAAGGAATCCAAGAAGTACGCGATTTGCTTAAGAAACTCGCATCGCAGGGCACCACGGTTTTTGTCTCTTCACATTTGTTGTCAGAGCTTGAACTCATCAGCGAATACATCGTGATGTTACGTAAAGGTGAAGTTGTTTTTGCAGGTCAGCTCCAAGAGTTGATGCTTTCACAGCAGCCAGTGATCCTCGTTAAAACTCAGAATCCAGCAGATCTTCAAAGAATTATTGAGATTGCAAAAGTAGATGGTCATAACGCAACTATCAGATCTGAAGTTGCACATATCGAAGGACCCGAAAATTGGGCTGGAGTGCTTAATAAGAAAGCATTTGAAGCTGGAATTGTCATTACACAATTAGCCCCACAACTGCCAAATCTTGAAGAAACTTTCTTTGAAATGACTGGAGACCAGCGATGATCAGAGTCATTTTTGCAGAGTGGCGAAAACTGCGCAGACCAACACTTTTTCTTGGAACACTTGGTGCAGCGCTCTTCTTCACCGGACTGACCACGACTTTCCTTTATCTCATGATCGATTCAGAGCAAGGAAACTCTGATCGTGGACGCCAGGTAAGTCGTGAAGTTCTCAACCTTGCAGGTGGTTCCGTTTATGGATTTGCATCAGTTGGCGGATTATTAGGAATCATCGCGCTCTGCGTATTCGCGGCGCAAACAGCGCAGGAGTACACATATGGAACTCTTAGAAATTTACTAGTACGTCAACCAGGAAGAGTGAGATTACTAGCTGGAAAATTAGCAGCGATGAAGATATTTGCACTCTTACTAGTTGCAATTGCAGCAATCGTGAGTGTGGGTCTTTCTGTCGCGCTAGCAGATCGCGCCAAGGTATCTACTGAGCTTTGGTTTACATCGGCTGGGTATCACGCCATTGGACAGACGCTTCTGAACGTGAGCATCTCGGTAATCTATTTCGGAATTATCGGCATGACTCTGGGCCTACTGCTGAGATCACCAATCTCTGCAATCTCAATTGCGGTGCTATGGATTTTGATTATTGAGAATTTGATTGGGGCAGTTAAACCTGTCACTCTCGATTGGATGCCCGGCAATCAGCTCTCGGTAATTGCACAAGGTGGTAGCCCAGATGTTTCATATTCGCATGCGCTAATTCTGGGAAGTTTCTATGTGTTTATCGGTGCGATGATTGCAACGGTTCTCTTTTCACGTAGAGATGTGGCTAACTAGCGACACAGGCTCGATAGCCCGGCTTTGCAACTCTTGCTCAATTATTCTTAAGCAATGCGTCGTCGAAATCGCCTGATTAGCCTTGCAATCATTGCAGGACTCTCTCTTTCGATGACACCTGCCATCGCAAAACCAAAACCAACTCTGGCAGAGATTGAAGCAGCGAAGAAAGCTGAAGCAGCGAAGAAGACGGCAGCCGATGCTGCTGCTAAAAAATTAGCTGCCGCAAACTCAACTCTAAAACAATTGACTGCAAAAGCCGTTACTGCCCGGGCGCTGTATGTCAAAGCACAGAAAGAATTACAAGTAGCAACTGCTCAAGCTAGAGCAGCAGCAAAACATGCCGCAGAGACCGCAGAAGCCGTAGCGGAAGCTCACAGAGTGATTGGCAAACTTGCAGGGAATGCTTACATTCTTGGCGGAACCATGACTGATATCGAACCGTTGCTCAACTCAAATGGTCCACAAGATTTAATTGATCAACTTTCAACTCTCAATACATTAGGTGCTCGTAACTCCACCGCACTTGTGCGATACAAAGCTGCAGAAGTTGTTGCCCGTGCCGCGAAGAAGAAAGCCGATGAAGCCAAAGCAGTGCAAGAAGCCGCAACAGCAAAAGTAGCTGCAGCGAAGAAAGTTGCAGATGAAGCGCAAACACTTCAACAACAAGAGGTAAATAAACTGCGCGCTGTACAAGACAAATTGATTAAAGATCTTGCTAAAGCAAGGAATGTTCGAATTACTCTCGAACAACAGAGACAGCTTGCATTGCTCGAAGAGAGCCAAGCGAACACAGCAGCTACCACCATTAATCAAGCCAAGGTCTGGCCAGATAGAGGTTTCCAGGGAAGATCAACAATCCGCACATCTGAAGCTCAACGCGCTACTGCAGTTGCCTTTGCAAAAAAACAAGTGCTTGCACGAAAGCCTTACATTTGGGGATCAGAAGGTCCGAATTCATTTGACTGCTCTGGACTTGTTTACGCTGCCTATAGATCAGCAGGACTCAGTTGGCCAAACTGGGATCGCCTCAACTCTGCACTGTATGCGGGTTACACAAAACATGTGTCGTTAAATGAGTTACAGCCAGGCGATCTCCTTTTCTACTCTTATAAAGGCACAATCTCTACAATTCATCACATCACAATTTATGCAGGTGGCGGAATGATGTGGGAAGCAAATTCCAAGGGTAAAGGGTTGTTGTACTCAAATATTTACAGCGTAAAAGGCCTTATGCCATTTGGTGGCCGGGTCTAGTCTTACTCCATGACCGATGCAATTGTTGAGATTCGCAACGCTGTAAAAGCGCAACTTGCAAAACTTGAACCGGGGGATTCAGTTCTCGTTGCAGTCTCGGGTGGTGCCGATTCTCTTGCACTCGCATACGCAGTTTTGAAAGAGAGTGAAACGAATGCAATCCGTGTCCAAGCTGTAACAATTGATCATCAACTTCAAGATAATTCAGGACAACAAGCGGAGAATGCTTCACAACAGCTATACGCAATGGGATATACAAAAGTTTTCATTGAGAAAGTTGAAGTGACTACAGAGTCAGGTATTGAAGCTGGTGCTCGTAGTGCAAGATATAAAGCAATTTCTACATGGGCCGAAAAAGAAAAGATTACAAAAGTTTTCTTAGGTCACACAAGAGATGATCAAGCAGAAACCGTTCTTCTTGGCTTAGCCCGTGGGTCAGGTACGCGATCGATGTCAGGGATGGCAATTGATAATGGTTTATTTGTTCGACCACTACTTTCAATTACACGTGAAGAAACTGAGAAAGCATGCGCTGAGTTAAATCTAAAGGTGTGGAATGACCCTCACAATTTCAATACAGAATTTTCGCGAGTTAAAGTTCGATTACATGTTTTGCCAGCGTTGGAAGAAAACCTTGGCCCAGGAATTTCCGCAGCTCTTGCTCGCTCTGCAGCGCTGCTACGTGACGACGCAGATGCCTTAGATGCCATTGCTCAGCAAGAAGCAGCCCAGCTAAATCTCTCAGATCTAGATTGCGAGAAGTTATCTGCCCTTCCTCGCGCCATTCGGACTCGCATTTTGCGGACCGCTTTGTACTCATCAGGAGCCCCTTCAGGCTCAATTTCAGCGGACCATGTGGCAAGCGTTGAGGCGCTGGTCACGTCATGGCACGGTCAAGGGGCGCTGAGCTTGCCGGGCGGTGTGAAGGTTGAGCGAATTTCGGGCAGACTTTCGCTCTCAAACCCGTAAGACTCAATGAAGTAAGACCTAGGAGCTCACCCAGTGGATCTAGCAACAGTTGGAACAGATGTTGAAAAGGTTATTGCAACTGAAGAAGAACTTGCTGCAAAGATTTCCGAGTTAGCCGCACGCGTTGATGCTGACTACAAAGATAAGAATGTTTTGCTTGTCGGAGTACTTAAAGGTGCAATCATGGCGATGGCAGATCTCACTCGAGCGATGCAATCACATATTGAAATGGACTGGATGGCAGTTTCTTCTTATGGGTCAGGAACGAAGTCAAGTGGCGTAGTACGAATTTTGAAAGATTTAGATCGAGATATCACTGGTCGCCACGTACTGATTGTTGAAGACATCGTTGATACTGGACTCACTCTTTCTTGGTTGAAAGCAAACTTGTTTTCACGCGGTGCAGCATCTGTTGAAATTCTTGCAATTCTTCGCAAGCCAGAGGCAGCAAAAGTTGAAGTTGAAGTGAAGTACGTTGGATTTGATATTCCAAAAGAGTTTGTAGTCGGATACGGTCTTGATTTTGATGAGAAGTATCGCAACCTTTCATTTATTGGCGTGCTCGCGAAGCACATGTACTCATAAGGATTGATATGACTTCCCAAAAACCAGAGAACAAATCAATCCTTAGTAAGTTTAAGAAATCACCAAAAACTAGCGACGTCCCAAAAACTCGTGCACAAAAAATATTTAGAGGGCCACTTTTCTGGATTGTTGTAGCAATTTTCGCTGTCTCTGTTTTTGGCCAAATCACTAGTGCAGCGAATCGCTACACAGAAATCAAAACCTCACAAGCAATTGATGCTATTTCAAAGTCACAAGTGGAATCAGCTGTTTTGATTGACAAAAACCAGCGAATCAAATTGATTTTAAGTGGCGGAAACACAATAAAGGGCTCTACAAAAGTAGAAGCGTCTTACATTGCTCGCCAGGAGCCGACGCTCATTGATGCGCTGACTGCAAACCCACCTTCAAAAGGCTGGACTGTTGATGTTCCAAAGCAGTCCTGGCTCACTACTTTCCTTTTTAGCTTTGGTCCAATTCTGATTATTGGCTTGCTCTTCTTCTTGATGATGAGCCAAGCACAAGGTGGAAATCGCGTATTTTCCTTTGGAAAATCTCGTGCGAAATTACAGAACAATGACGTTCCACAAAATACTTTTGATGACGTTGCGGGCGCAGATGAGGCAATCGCAGAACTTGAAGAAATTAAAGACTTCCTCGCAGATCCAGCTAGATATGCACTACTCGGAGCAAAGATTCCTAAAGGAGTTCTTCTTTATGGTCCTCCAGGTACAGGAAAAACTCTTCTCGCTCGCGCTGTAGCTGGAGAAGCGAAAGTTCCCTTTTACTCAATCTCAGGATCTGACTTTGTTGAAATGTTTGTAGGAGTTGGCGCAGCGAGAGTTCGAGATTTATTCACTCAAGCAAAGGCACATGCTCCGGCCATTGTCTTTGTTGACGAAATTGATGCAGTTGGTCGTCAACGAGGCGCTGGAATGGGTGGGGGACACGATGAACGTGAACAAACACTTAACCAACTTTTGGTGGAGATGGATGGTTTCGAAGCAAACGGACAAGTAATTTTAATTGCTGCAACAAACCGTCCCGATGTTTTAGATCCTGCGCTGCTTCGCCCTGGTCGTTTTGACCGACAAATACCAGTTGAGAGACCTGACCTTAAAGGTCGTGAAGATATTCTTAAAGTGCATGCAAAGAACAAGCCAATTTCAAAAGAAGTTGAATTGATTGCGTATGCACGTAGAACTCCAGGATTTACAGGAGCGGATCTGGCAAACGTTCTTAACGAAGCAGCACTCTTAAGCGCACGTGAAGGTCATAAAACTATTGGGAATCTGCAGATTGATGAAGCTATCGATCGCGTAATGGCGGGGCCACAACGTAAATCTCGCTTGATGTCAGAAGATGAACGTCGCGTGACCGCCTATCACGAAGCAGGTCATGCACTTGTGGCTCATGCACTTCCGCACACAGATCCAGTTCACAAAATTACAATCATGCCTCGCGGTCGAGCACTTGGGTACACAATGGTTTTACCTGATGAAGATAAGTACTCAACTACTCGTAATCAATTACTTGATCAATTGGCATATTCACTTGGTGGACGTGCAGCCGAAGAACTGATCTTCCATGATCCTTCAACTGGCGCCTCGAATGACATTGAAAAGGCGACAGCACTTGCGCGTGCAATGGTTACTCAATACGGCATGACTGAGGCGATTGGAGCCATCAAACTAGGCAGCGATTCTTCACAGCCGTTTATGGGAAGAGATTATGGGCATCAGCGCGACTACTCTGAAAACGTTGCTGCAATTGTTGATTCTGAAATTCGCACCATGATTGAAAATGCTCATCAAGAAGCTTTTGATATTCTCGAAGCGAATCGAACCATCTTGGATGAGATGGTTATCAAACTTCTAGAGAAAGAAACTCTTAATAAAGAAGAGATTGCCGAGATATTCACACACGTTAAGTCTTGGCCAAACCGACCAGCATGGACAGGTTCAGAGACGCGAATTCCGTCAACACGACCACCAGTAGATATTCCTGAGCGAATTCTTCCTGCAGAAACAGATGCTCCAAAGAAAGCGCGAAGAGTTAAGAAAGCAACAACCGAGTGACCGAAATTTCTTCAGTCTCAATGGGTCCAGGTGATGGACGTGCTTCACATCCCTACGATCAAGTGCGCGCCGAGAAAGCTGTTCGCGAACTGCTATTAGCACTTGGTGAAGACCCGGATCGTGATGGATTGAAAGATACTCCGGCACGAGTTGCTCGAGCATTTAAAGAGAACTTTGAAGGGTTGTGGCAGAAGCCTGAAGATGTCCTCACAACTACTTTCGATATCGGACACGAAGAGTTAGTAATCATTCGTGACATCGAAGTGTTTTCACATTGTGAACATCACTTAACTCCATTTCACGGAGTAGCTCACGTCGGTTATATCCCAAGTGGCAAAATCACGGGTTTATCTAAAGTGGCTCGCTTAGTTGATCTTTTTGCGCGTCGCCCACAAGTGCAAGAGAGATTAACTACGCAAATTGCCGATGCGCTTGTTGAAATTTTGAAACCAATGGGAGTAATTGTGATTATTGACTGCGAACACTTGTGTATGTCAATGCGTGGAGTACGTAAATCTCGCGCACGCACAACTACTTCTGCAGTTCGTGGAGTTCTTCGCGATGCGGCAACACGAGCAGAAGCAATAAGTCTCATTACGAATCGATAAATAATTATGCTCGTAATGGGAATACTCAATGTCACTCCCGATTCATTTGCAGATGGTGGAATTAACTTTGATGTAAATACTGCAATCGCCCGTGGCCGACAGATGGCGGCAGAAGGTGCGAACATTATTGATGTTGGTGGTGAATCCACTAGACCAGGCGCCGATCGAGTAACTCCAGAAGAAGAACAAGCGCGTGTAATCCCTGTTGTTAAGGCACTCGCCGAAGATGGTTTCCAGGTAAGCATCGACACAATGCACGCAGAGACCGCTCGATTAGCGGTGCAAGCGGGTGCAACGATTATTAACGATGTGAGCGGAGGAGCTGCTGATCCACAGATGTTTGCAACAGTTGCAGAACTAAAGTGCACCTACATTCTGATGCATTGGCGCGGACATTCAAAAGTAATGAACTCAAAAGCAGTTTATGGTGATGTTGTTTCTGAAGTTATCTCAGAAGTTTTGGCACAGGTAGGAAAAGCTGTGCTGGCAGGAGTTGGGAGAGAAAGATTGGTTATTGATCCTGGTATCGGATTTGCTAAGGATGCCGATCACAATTGGGAAATTCTTAGACGACTTGATGAATTCACAGAGTTAGGTTTCCCAGTACTAATCGGCCACTCTCGCAAACGATTCCTAGGCGGAGCAGAACCATCAGATCGTGAGGCGTCAACTGTAGAAGTTACCAAGAGCCTTGTTGGAAGAGGTATTTGGGGAGTTAGAGTTCACGGTGTGAAGGCAAATGTTGAGGCGATACGTTCATGAGTGATCTCATTGAGTTAAAAGGAATCTGGGGTTTTGGATACCACGGAGTTTTCGACCATGAAGCAAAGAACGGGCAAGATTTTTTTGTAGATGTCTCAATGTATTGCGATCTTTCACAAGCCTCTAGGACAGATGATTTAACTGACACAGTAGATTACGGCGCAATTACTGATCTAGTTGTTCAGGAAATAACTGGCGAGCGAGTCCAACTTATTGAAAAATTAGCGGGGAGAATTGCAGAGAAGATAAAGAGCACGTATCCACGTGTTGAAAATATTTCTGTCACGGTTCATAAACCTAAAGCACCCGTTTCATCTGAAGTTGCAGATATCTCAGTCACAATAAACCGATGAAAGCTGTTGTCGCACTTGGCGCAAATATTGTTAGCCCACAAGAACAAATCGAGCTCGCACTAGCTCTGCTTAAGGAATCAACTGATGTGCTGGCGGTTTCAAGCTTGTATGTAACGAGACCAGTAGGTGGGCCAGAACAACCTGATTACATCAATGCTGTATGCACGTTAGAAAGTGACTTGCCTGCAGCAGACCTTCTCTCACTTCTTCATGGAATTGAAAAAACTCTTGGAAGAGAGAGACATGAGCATTGGGGACCCAGAACCATTGATCTGGATCTGATTCAATATGGAAATATTCTCAGTAGCGCTGCCGAACTAGAACTACCTCATCCACGTGCGCATGAGAGAAGATTTGTTTTAGAACCTTGGTTAGAAATCGAACCTGAGGCACTTCTGCTTACTCACGGCAAAGTCAGAGACCTTTTGGAGCAATTGCCTTAACGCTTTAGACTTTACCTACTGCCCGCCCGGTACCTGAAAGGACTGGAGCCATGAAAGTAGTAACTAGCGCCACTGACCTTCCTTCAGGCTGCGCATATGTTCCTACGATGGGCGCACTACATGCAGGTCACGCTTCACTTTTTCAGATTGCAAAACGAAATGGTGAAAACGTTGTCGCAAGTATTTTCATTAACCCACTTCAATTTGAAAATGAAGAAGATCTAATTAAATACCCCAAAACTCCCGATGCAGATATTGAAATTGCACAGAATTCTGGAGTTACTCATTTATGGTTTCCGCGCAGAGAAGAAATTTATCCCGAAGGATTTAACTTAGTAAAAGCTAGCCCTATCTCCAAACTTTATGAAGGCGCCTCACGTGCAGGACACTTCGACGGTGTTGTCACTGTCGTTCGTAGACTTTTCGACTTGGTGAAGCCGAAACTTGCAGTATTCGGTGAGAAAGATTTTCAGCAATTGAAGTTGGTAGAAGAGATTGCTGCTGATGTATCAATAGTGAGAGCACCAACAATTCGTGAATCAGATGGATTAGCAATGTCATCTCGCAATATTCGTCTCTCGACAGAGGGTCGTGCAGCTGCGCCAATTATTTACCAAGCGTTATCGACTGCAACGTCCGAGAAGGAATTGCGCGAAATTCTGAGTGCGCAACCACTGCTGACAGTCGACTACGCAGATTTCATCGACGAAGAAACCTTCTTACCCGCACAGCCGGATACTCAAAAGGTGCGTGCGCTAGTCGCTGGCTGGATTAATGGGGTGCGTTTGATTGACAATATGCAGATGGTGAAGCGCGCATGAAGCTATTAGCTCCGGCTCCGGGATGGACTTCAACTGCAGATGTGATTGTGGTTGGTTCTGGTATCGCTGGTTTAACTACTGCGCTCCAATGCAGAACTTTTGGTTTATCAGTCCTCTTAGTTACTAAGGCGAGCGTTGATGAAGGCTCAACAAAATGGGCACAAGGTGGAATTGCAGCAGCACTTGGTGATGGTGATTCGCCTGAGCAGCACGAGAAAGACACTTTGGTGGCGGGTGCAGGGCTATGCGATGTGCAAGCGGTGCGCGTTCTTGTCACAGAAGGACCGGAAGCTGTTCGTAAGCTGATCGAACGCGGAGCGATTTTTGATAGAGAAGAAAGCGGCGAAATCGCTCTTACTCGTGAAGGAGGGCACCTTCGTAATCGCATTCTTCACGCCGGTGGAGATGCAACTGGCGCTGAAGTTTCACGCGCTCTCCTTGCCGCTGTGCAAAATGATCCTGACATTGAAGTAGTTGAGAATGCGCTGGTACTAGATGCACTTAAGAATGATATTGGCGAAGTGTGTGGTGTAACGCTGCACGTTATTGGAGCCGGAAGTCGTGACGGAGTTGGACGAGGAATTGCAAAAGCTGTTGTGCTTGCAACAGGGGGATTAGGACAAGTATTTGCACAAACAACAAATCCATCGGTATCTACTGGCGATGGAGTAGCGCTTGCATTACGAGCTGGTGCCAAAGTTGCCGATGTTGAATTCATTCAATTCCACCCAACAGTTTTATGGTTAGGCAATAACTCTGAAGGTCAACAACCACTTATCAGCGAAGCAGTTCGCGGAGAAGGTGCTTATCTCCTTGATAATGATGGAAAACGTTTTATGCAGGAGATACATCCACTTGCAGAGTTAGCGCCTCGAGATGTTGTCGCTATTTCAATTATGCGCGTAATGAATATAGAAAAATCACAGCATGTGTGGCTCGATGTCCGCCATATTGAAGGTTTTGAATCACGATTCCCAACTATTTACGCATCGTGTAAAAATAATGGAATAGACCCATTAAATGAGTTAATTCCTGTTGCTCCAGCTTCACACTATGCGTCAGGGGGCGTTCGCGTAGATCTCAACGGGCGCACTAGTGTCAATGGCCTATATGCATGTGGTGAAACCGCATGTTCAGGGGTACATGGTGCTAATCGACTTGCTTCTAATTCACTTCTTGAAGGCTTGGTCTTTAGCGCACGAATTGCTGCGGACATCGCTAACAATCTTCCAGAATTTAGCGAACCAGTAGAGAATGTCTCGCGTGCAATCCTTCTCGACCCGCAGGTTCGACATGACATTCAAGTAAGTATGAGCCGTGGGGCCGGAGTACTTCGTTCATCCGACTCTCTACTTCGCACAAGTTCGGACTTAACTCGTATCGAAGATAAATCAAGCACTCAGCCATGTGTTGAAGCATGGGAAACAACAAATCTATTTCAACTCGCACAAGCAATTCTCAAAGCAGCACTTATTCGTCAAGAGACAAGAGGTTCGCACTGGCGCGAAGATTTCCCAGAGACAAGCGATGTATGGCGTAAGAGAATCGTTCAGCAACTAGATCAGACTGGATATTGGACAAGTGGATATCAGGAGGTTGGAATCAAATGATTGACCGTGAGTTAATTAAGCGAGCTCTTGCAGAAGATTTAGATGGTGGCGAAGACATTACATCCGTAGCAACTGTTACGGGTAACGAAAAAGCAGTAGCTGATTTTGTAGTACGCGCAAATGGTGTCATTGCTGGAGTTGACATGGCAGTTGCTGTGCTTGAAGAAGTTGGACTTACAGATATCTCAAAGATTGTTACTGAAGGAACAAGAGTATCTGCGGGAACAACAGTTCTAACTGTTCGTGGCGATACACGTGCGATTTTGCTTGCAGAAAGAACTGCGTTGAATTTTTTATGTCACTTAAGCGGAATAGCCACTGTCACAAATGCATGGGTAGAAACCATTGCTGGAACATCGTGCAAGATTCGTGACACTCGCAAAACAACGCCAGGAATGCGACAACTTGAAAAATACGCTGTGCGCATGGGCGGTGGAGTTAATCATCGAATGTCTCTTAGTGATGCTGCTCTGATTAAAGATAATCACATAGCCGCCGCTGGTGGAGTTGCTGAGGCATTTAAGAGAGTACGCAGCAAGTACCCGCAATCAGAGATCGAGATCGAAGTTGATAATTTAGAACAACTTCAAGAAGTATTGCCATTTAAGCCAGACCTCATTCTTTTAGACAATATGAACCCTGATCTATGTGCACAGGCCGTGAAGTTGGTTTCAGGACAGTGCAAACTTGAAGCATCCGGAGGAATTGCACTTCAGAGCGCACGTACATTTGCCGAAACTGGTGTGGATTATTTAGCAATTGGTGCACTCACCCATAGCGCGCCAGTGCTTGATATTGGATTAGATCTGAGAGCGGAGTAGTCATGTTGTTAACTGTCGATGTAGGAAACACCAATACGGTTCTGGGAATCTTCAATGGCCCAGATCTGATGAAATCGTGGAGAGTCAAGACTGACCCACGTACGACAGCAGATGAGTTGTGGTTGCAGTACAGCGCACTTGTTGCAGAGTACAAAGTTTCGGCGCTATCAATTTGTTCAACGGTTCCGGCAACGCTACGCGAATTACGAACAATGATTAATTCATACTTCCACGATATTCCAGTCACGATTGTTGAACCAGGAACAAAGACTGGAGTGCAGTTACTAGTCGATAATCCAAAGGAGATTGGCGCTGATCGAATCGTCAATACTCTGGCAGCTCACACTCTTTTTGGCGGTCCAGCAATTGTTGTTGATTTTGGTACCTCAACAAATCTCGATGTTGTCTCGCCTAAGGGAGAATTTCTCGGAGGTGCGTTAGCTCCAGGAATTGAAATTTCGGTTGACGCACTCGCAGCACGCGCCGCGCAGTTAAGAAAAGTTGAATTGATTCGCCCAAAAAATGTAATTGGAAAGAACACTGTAGAAGCACTTCAATCCGGAACCATTTTTGGTTTCGCAGGACAAGTAGATGGCTTGGTAGAGCGAATTATCGATGAATTAGCACTGAGTTACGAGCAACGGCCAACTGTTATTGCGACCGGCGGATTGGCCCCATTGATGATTGGTGTTTCAGAAACTATTGATGAACACGAGCCCGATCTGACCCTTATTGGACTTCGTCTCATACACGAGAAGAACAACTCTTAATAATTTTTTGAGCTAGGTACGTCGCTGCAAGGGTAGACTCTGCGCCACTATGACAACTGAGAATTCACCAGCCACAGAAGACGATTTACCGGAACAACTTCGGATTCGTCGCGAGAAGCGCGCCAACCTTCTCGAGCGTGGAATTGAGCCATATCCAGTTGCTGTCCC
Source organism: Actinomycetota bacterium (assembly GCA_026392935.1). Lineage (GTDB taxonomy): Bacteria > Actinomycetota > Actinomycetes > Nanopelagicales > Nanopelagicaceae > Planktophila. The sequence continues at coordinate 82,186 of JAPLBE010000004.1, forward strand.
TCGCACAAAATCACTTAAAGATGTTCGCGAAAAATACACTTCGCTAGAAACCGACATTGCCACAGGTGACATTGAAAGCCTTACCGGCCGAATCATTTTTAAGCGCGACACTGGAAAACTTTGCTTTGCAACGCTACGCGAAGGTGATGGAACAGAACTTCAAGCGATGTTCTCTTTAGATAAAGTTGGCGAGGAATCACTTGATGCCTGGAAATCAGATATTGATTTAGGGGATTTAGTCTCGGTTACCGGAGAAATCATTACTTCAAAGCGTGGCGAGTTATCAATTTTGGCCAACTCTTGGGCACTTGCCTCAAAATCACTACGTCCGCTTCCAAATGATCATAAGCCAATGTCGGAAGAGACTCGTGTTCGCATGCGTTATGTAGATTTAATTGTGCGCCCTGAAGCTAGAAGTGCAGCACGCATGCGCCCGACAGTAATGCGCTCCTTACGTGAAACTTTTAATAACGAAAGTTTTATCGAAGTTGAAACTCCCATGTTGCAAGTTATGCATGGTGGCGCGGCAGCACGTCCCTTTAAGACTTTCAGTAATGCATATGACATGGATTTGTACATGCGCATTGCGCCTGAGCTATTCCTTAAGCGTTGCGTCGTGGGAGGGATCGAGCGAGTTTTTGAAATCAATCGCAATTTCCGCAATGAAGGTGCAGACTCATCGCACTCACCAGAGTTTGCCATGGTCGAGTCATACATGGCATACGGTGATTGGCGCTCTATCGCCGATGTAACTCGTTCACTTATTCAAAGCGCTGCAATGGCCGTTGCCGGCTCTCATGTTGTAACTCACCACAATGGTCGTGAAGCGAATCTGGGCGGTGCATGGAAAGAAATTTCTCTCTACGACGCAATTTCAGAAGGCGTAGGAGAAGAAGTAACAGCGCTTACTTCTATCGAAACCCTGAAGAAGTACGCCACAAAATTGGGCATGAAAGTCGATCCTAAGTGGGTTACAGGCAAGCTCGCAGAAGAAATATTCGAACATGTTGCGCAAGATAAATTAGTTGAACCGACATTTGTAATGGGTTACCCAGTTGATACTTCACCACTTGTGCGAGCTCATCGCGATATTCCTGGCGTTGTCGAAAAATGGGATCTCTATGTAGATGGCTTTGAATTAGCTACTGGATATTCAGAGCTTATTGACCCAGTTATTCAACGCGATAGATTAATTGAGCAAGCTCAACTAGGCGCTAAGGGTGATTTAGAAGCGATGCAAGTAGATGAAGATTTCCTACGTGCCATGGAATTTGGAATGCCACCAATGGGCGGAATGGGTATGGGTGTAGATCGGTTACTCATGGCTCTTACTGGACTTGGAATTCGAGAGACAATTTTGTTCCCATTAGTTAAGCCAGAAGTTGAATAACAATGCTGATTATTCGTCCCGCAAAAACTACTGACGTAAAAGCGATTCGCGAGCTAGTCGATTCATATGCAGCGCCAGGTCAGATGCTTTCTAAAGAGACAGTGACACTATTTGAAAGTGTTCAGGAATTTACCGTTGCAGAAAAGGATGGCGTAATAGTTGGATGCGGTGCGCTACATATTCTTTGGGAAGACTTAGCTGAAGTTCGAACTGTTGCTGTTGAGAAAAATCTTCACAAACAGGGCATTGGCCACAAAATTTTGGAAACGATTATTCAGAGAGCCCGCGAACTTGGAGTAACTCGAATCTTCTGCCTTACATTCCAAACCGAATTCTTTGGTCGACATGGTTTTGAAGAAATTCATGGCACCCCTGTTGATCCCGATGTCTATCAACAGTTACTTCGTTCCTACGATGCCGGAGTCGCCGAATTCTTGGATCTCGAGTCAGTAAAGCCAAATACCTTGGGCAATACCCGCATGCTTCGAACTCTCTAGACCCACCACCTCTAGTATTTTTAAGGGAATATTCCCCCCATATTTAGGGTTCTACGAGGCATAGAGCAATCCACCTCGCGCCTTGCCCGTGCTGGGTTATAGGCTTACCACAGCACTAGAAAAGAAGGAGTCTGCCCATGTTTGAGCGCTTTACCGACCGAGCTCGACGAGTTGTTGTTTTGGCTCAAGAAGAAGCACGCATGCTCAATCACAACTACATCGGCACTGAACACATTCTCCTTGGTCTCATTCACGAAGGTGAAGGCGTTGCAGCAAAGGGACTCGAATCTCTGGGAATTTCACTTGAAGGCGTGCGCGCTCAGGTTGAAGAAATTATTGGTCAAGGCCAGCAAGCACCAAGTGGTCATATTCCATTTACTCCACGTGCAAAGAAAGTTCTTGAACTCTCACTTCGCGAAGCGCTTCAACTAGGACATAACTACATCGGAACAGAACACATTCTTCTCGGATTAATCCGCGAAGGTGAAGGAGTTGCAGCACAGGTTCTTGTAAAGCTTGGTGCAGATCTCAATCGTGTTCGCCAACAAGTTATTCAACTGCTTTCTGGTTACCAAGGAAAAGAAGCAGTTACACAGGGTGGACCAGCAGAAGGAACTCCTTCTACTTCGCTCGTACTTGATCAGTTTGGAAGAAACCTCACTGCTGCAGCACGTGAAGGAAAACTTGACCCAGTAATTGGTCGCGAAAATGAAATTGAACGTGTGATGCAAATTCTTTCACGTCGAACAAAGAACAATCCGGTGCTCATCGGAGAACCTGGAGTTGGAAAGACTGCAGTTGTCGAAGGTTTAGCGCAAGCAATTGCAAAAAATGATGTACCTGAAACTCTTAAAGATAAGCAGCTCTACTCACTTGATCTCGGAGCACTCGTTGCAGGTTCACGTTACCGCGGAGACTTTGAAGAGCGTTTGAAGAAGGTTCTAAAGGAGATTAAAACTCGCGGAGACATCATCATCTTCATCGATGAAATTCATACTCTTGTAGGCGCTGGTGCAGCAGAAGGTGCAATTGATGCTGCAAGCATCTTGAAGCCAATGCTTGCGCGAGGAGAGCTCCAGACAATTGGCGCAACGACTCTTGATGAATATCGCAAGCACATTGAAAAGGATGCAGCTTTAGAGCGTCGTTTCCAGCCTATTCAGGTGAAGGAACCTTCTGTAGCGCACACAATTGAAATTCTTAAGGGGCTACGCGATCGCTACGAAACTCACCACAGAGTTTCTATTACTGACGGCGCACTTGCTGCGGCTGCAAATATGGCAGATCGATATGTTTCAGATCGCTTCCTTCCGGATAAAGCAATTGATCTCATTGATGAGGCAGGTTCACGTCTACGCATTAAGCGTATGACCGCACCTGCAGAGCTCCGTGAATTCGATGACAAAATCGCAGAAGCTCGCAAAGCAAAAGAATCTGCAATTGATGGACAAGATTTCGAAGGCGCAGCAGCACTTCGCGATAAAGAGAAGACTCTAATTCTTGAGAAGCAAGAAGCTGAAAAGAATTGGAAAGCTACTGATTTAGATAAGGTCACGGAAGTTGATGAAGAACTCATTGCTCAAGTGCTCTCTATCTCAACAGGTATTCCTGTCTTTAAATTAACTGAAGAAGAAACAGCCCGACTCCTTCGCATGGAAGATGAGCTACACCGTCGCGTCATCGGCCAAGATCAAGCAATTAAGGCCTTGTCACAAGCTATTCGACGTACTCGCGCAGGGTTAAAAGATCCAAAGCGCCCTGGCGGTTCATTTATCTTCGCGGGCCCATCAGGTGTTGGTAAGACAGAACTTTCTCGCACACTTGCATCATTCCTCTTTGGTGATGAAACAGCGCTGATTCAACTTGATATGTCTGAATACTCAGAACGTCACACTGCATCACGTCTCTTCGGTGCACCTCCAGGATATGTTGGATACGACGAAGGTGGACAGCTCACTGAGAAAGTACGCCGTCGTCCATTCTCTGTAGTTCTTTTCGATGAAATCGAAAAAGCTCACCCAGATATCTTTAACTCACTTCTTCAAGTTCTTGAAGATGGTCGCCTTACAGATTCACAAGGGCGCACAGTAGATTTCAAGAATACCGTCATCATCATGACTACAAACCTTGGAACAAGAGATATCTCTAAATCTCTCGGCTTAGGTTTTGCCAACGCCGATGATGACCTCACTAATTACGATCGCATGAAGGGCAAAGTTCAGGACGAGCTTAAAAATCACTTCCGTCCAGAATTCCTCAACCGTATCGATGATGTCATTGTCTTCCACCAGCTCACCAAGGGTCAGATCATTCAGATCGTAGATTTGATGATTGCCAATCTTGACGAGCGCCTTAAGTCAAAAGATATGGGAATCGAACTCACACAAGCTGCAAAAGATCTCCTTGCTGCTCGAGGTTACGACCCACTTCTTGGCGCCCGACCTCTGCGTCGAGTTATCCAACGCGAAATCGAAGACTCTCTCTCAGAGCGAATTCTCTTTAGCGAACTCAAAGCAGGAGAAATCATTGTTGTCGATGTTGAAGGTGAGGATGCGGATGCGAAATTCACATTCACTGGTTCACCTAAAGTCGCATCACCTGATACTCCAGAAGATTTAGCAGAAGCAGCAAAATAGTTTTCTCACCTAGGAAGTGAGAATTTATCTCGGCCTCTAGCTTCAATTAACCCATCATCGAGCAGGGTTAATAGTGCTTTTTCGAGTTGAGAAGGAACATCCCACAGTTCTTGGATTTGTGCGCGAGTAAGAATTTCATTTTCGCGAAGTGATTGCACAATTGCGCCTCTGCACTGGCGATCTGTCCCATGCCACGTTTGCCGGCGCTTTACTATCTCTGATTGTGGGTAATCCAAACTTCTCCATACGCAATGATCAGAGACTGGACACACTGCGCACTTGGGGGATTGAGAAGTGCATACGAGTGCACCGAGTTCCATAGTCGCAGCCGCCCAGATGTGAGGATCCTTCTTAGGAATCAACTGTTCATAACGCGCTTTCTCCTCTTTAGTTGCGGAGTTTGTAGGAGATTGAAATCCGTCATATAAACGGGCAAACAGTCTGCGAATATTTATATCAAGAACAAGTGATCTCTGTGAAAATGCGAAAGCGACCATAGCCGCGGCTGTGTATTCGCCAACACCTGGAAGTTTTCTCAATTCAGATTCTGTTGTGGGGATTTTCCCACCGTGGTGAATAGTGATTTCTTTTGCACACTCATGCAACCGCAGTGCACGTCGTGGATATCCCAGGCGTCCCCATGCAGTAATTACCTCTGCAGGAGTGGCTTTTGCAAGTGCGGCGGCATTTGGCCACTTTTGCATCCAGAGGCTGTAAACCGGAAGAACTCGATTAACTGGAGTTTGTTGCAACATGAATTCTGAAACAAGAATTCCCCAGGCATCTGCTTTGCGCCATGGAAGATCTCTTTTATTCTTTTTAAACCACTGAGATATTTCTTTGTCATAGACCTTGACGCTCATTTATTCGCCAGCAATTTTCACTCGTTGTAACGCCTGATCAAGGCGTGATACTTCGACAATCTCCATTCCATCAATCTTCACATCAGAGCCAGTTGGAACAAGTGCACGCTTAAATCCAAGTCGATATGCCTCTGCTAGTCTTCTGGAAACTCCACTCACTTTTCTAATTTCTCCGGCAAGTCCGACTTCCCCTATTGCTACCAAATCTGCAGGTAGTGCGAGGCTTTTTGCAGCTGATGCGACAGCGAGAGCAAGTGCTAGATCTGCAGCAGGCTCTGACATCTTCATACCGCCAACAGTGGCTGCGTACACATCTCTGCCACCAACACGAACACCGGCACGGAGTTCAAGTACTGCAAGGGTCATTGATGTGCGCGCTGAATCGAGTCCACTTGTTACGCGACGTGCATTTCCAAAGTCATTTTCGCGTCCAGCACTTACAAGTGCCTGAATTTCTGCAAGAAGTGGGCGTCTGCCTTCAAGTGTTACGGTGACACATGTTCCCGGAACCGGTTCTGCATGTCGCGAAGTAAACAAGCCAGTGGGATCGAGAACACTTTCGATTCCGGTATCGCTGAGATCAAAACAACCAACTTCATCGCTGGCACCAAAGCGATTCTTAATGGCGCGAATCAAACGAAGTCTGGAATGCCTTTCACCTTCAAATTGCAAAACCACATCGACGATATGTTCAAGAAGCCGTGGCCCGGCAATCGAACCATCTTTAGTTACGTGGCCAACTAAGAGCAATGTGATGTCACGGTCTTTACAGATACGAATGAGCGCTCCGGCTACTTCTCGCACTTGGGTAACTCCACCAGGTGAGCCGTCTGCAGTCGATGAACCGATAGTTTGAATAGAGTCGATGATGACTAATTGTGGTTTTACCGAATCAATGTGTGCAATTACGGCGCCCAAATCAGTTTCTGATGCCAAATACAATTGTGGATCAACTGCCTTGATTCGCTCTGCGCGCAGTCGAACTTGTGAAGCTGATTCTTCGCCCGAGATGTACAACGCAGAAATTCCTTGCGATGCAGTTTGCGCAGCTACAGATAAGAGCAAAGTTGATTTTCCAACACCTGGTTCGCCGGCCAAAAGAATTGCAGCACCCGGTACTAGACCGCCACCTAGGACGCGATCTAGCTCTGTCACTCCAGTTGGTTTAGCTTGCGCCGCAGAGAGATCGACTTCTCCGATGGGAGTTGCTTTATGTGTGACAGAACCTGCAACGAGTGAAAGTTTTTTGGGAGCAGCTAACTCTTCGACTGTTCCCCATGCCTGGCACTCTCCACAGCGACCAACCCATTTCTGCGAAGTCCACCCACATTCAAAACAGCGGAAGGGATCCTTTTCAACCTTGGCCATGGATGTAGGTTAGAGCAGAAGGCTGACTACTTGTTTGCTGCAAGCGTTGCTGGGTGTTGAATTACGAAGAGCGGCAAAGAACGAGCTTGAGCGTCCTTTATCCCCTGAATGCGGCGATCGCAGTGCTCGGCCAAAATTGCATATGCATCTTTGCCCATGAGTTGCTGAAGCTCAGCTTTATTTGAAATGTAAACCGGTTCACTACCTACATGTGCATCTGTATTGCTTGTGCAGTACCAATCGAAATCATCGCCGCCATCGCCCCAACCAAGTCTTTCGTACTCGCCAATAACAGTGACTGAGTATTCGCGTTCGCCGACTTCGCGAGTTTCATAACTACGACGCAATGGAAGCTGCCAACATACATCTGGTTTTGTATCTACAAAGTGAATCTCTCTTTTTTGTGCAAGGTGATGAAGTACGCATCCAAATGAACCAGTAAATCCAGGTGCCTCATGTCCTTTTCGGTTAAGAAAAATACACGCGTCATTTACTGTGCGAGTCTTTCGCTCTTTATCTTCATCTAAATCTGTAATACGGAGATTTCCGCCTGGCTTCTTTGGTCGAGCCTCTTCATAAAATTGCCACATATCTGGAGTCAAGAACTCTGCAGCTTTGCGAACGCGCTCTTCATCGGCTTCATCTGAATACATAGCACCTTCAGTGCAGCAACCATCATTTGGGCGATCCTTGAAGACTCCTTGGCAGCCATCGCCGTAGATGCAGGTCCAAAAAGAAGTGAGCCAGGTGAGGTCACACTTGAAAATTTCTTCTTCGTCATTAGGGTCCATGAATTCGACCCAGTCGCGCGCGAAACCTGGCTTTATCTCTGACATAGTCGCAGAGCCTACGCGTACTCTTTCGCCATGGCTAATTACGAAGGCATCAATCGCGTTGGAATAATCGGTGCTGGAACAATGGGAGAAGCATTTATCGCTGCCCTTATTCGTTCAGGATTATCAGCAGATGCAATATTCATCGTTGTTCGACGTGAAGAACGCAGTAAAGAGCTCTCATCCAAATACGGAGTAATTGTTAAAGAGCTCGATGAGGCAATTAAGGCTTCAGATGTACTGATTCTTGGTATCAAACCCCAAGGACTTGCAGAACTGTTGCCTCAGATTCAACCAAGCCTTCGCACCGATACTCTGGTTTTATCGCTGCTTGCAGGTAAGACGATTTCTGGAATTTCGCAAGGTCTCAACGGACATTCTTCAATTGCCCGAGTCATGCCTAATACGCCAACACTTATTGGAAAAGGTATGGCCGGATATTCACTTTCAAGTGGTGTCAACGCGGTTCAGAAGAGATTTATTGATCAACTCCTAGCAGCTACTGGAAAGTCAATCGAAATTCCAGAGGAATTGCAGAACGCACTTACTGGAACAAGTGGTTCAGGGCCCGCTTATTTCTTTCGATTCGTAGAAGCGATGATTGATGGTTCAGTTGCTCTTGGTCTTTCTCGCGAAGATGCAACAACTCTTACAATTCAAACAATTGTAGGAGCAGCAGCGCTTCTTGATGAATCAAATGAGACACCTACGCGATTGCGTGAAAAGGTCACAAGCCTCAAGGGGGCGACTGCCGAAGCGCTCGCAATATTTGAGCAAGCAGATATTTCAAAGATAGTTGCCCAAGCAATGGCAGCATCGGCACATCGATCAGAAGAGCTTGCTCAGTAATGAAAAAGCTTGCAATCCTTCTAGTTTTTACAATGAACTTCTTTACTCCAGCTCATGCAGCACAGAAAAATATTGCCGTAAAGAAAATTGAAAAACTGACTACTGCACCCGATGCCGAATTGTTGATTGCTACTGGTTCTTCAATAATGCTAATTTCAAATTTGGAGTCACCAACTGTACGAATTTCCATCTCAGCTCTTGATGCAAAGGGTACGGTGATTTGGGAGAAGAAGATTGAATCTCAGCAGGATGAAATAGCATCTGCAGTCACTTCTGATGGCGAGGGAAATATCTGGCTTGCGGGATTGGCAGCACCTGAAAAAATGGTAGAAAGCGCTACCGCCGCGACAGTTGCTGATAACCCTGATGCAGTAGTTCCTGAGGAATACCCAGACGTTCGTGAAGATTTACGAGTGTTAAAAACATGGAAAATCTCCCCACTTGGTGAAGTCATATCTCAGTACTCAACGCAGCTATCTGAACCAGCACTTGTCAATGGAATTTCTATGAGTAAGTCAGGAGTTTCAATTATTGGTCAATATTCTGGAAAACCATTTCTCATTACATCCAACCTCTCTGGAGTGTTTAGCAAAATGTTTTTCGTAGGAACCTCTAAAACCGTAATTAACTCGGTTGTGAGAAATGCAGATTCGACATCAAATCTTTTCGGAGCAAGTTCAGAAAAGCTGGCTGGAAAGAATCTTGCTGGAAAGCGAGATGGAATTCTGATGAAAGTTGGAAAGTCAGGATTAGTAACATCGGTAGTCAGGAGTTCGATTGCCAAAGGCGATAGAGCCTGGCTCAGTTCTGATTCCAATTTACTTTTATCCGGGTATGTTAAATCTGGAAAAATTATTGAGAGTGCAGTGACAAAATTCAACCCGGCATTTGTGCCTACATGGACGATTCGCATTCCGACTTCTGGAGAATCTATTGCCCTCAGTGCCGGAAAGAACTCCTATGCTGCACTGAGTTCTAATTCCAACGTTAAGTCACTTATTGGTTGGAAGCCAAGTAAAAGCCAATTACTTCTTCTCACATTTGATTCAAAAGGATTGATAACTGCCGCATCTGGAATTTCTGATTTAACTTCTCCATTTGCCCTTTCTTATTCGAAAGAACTTGGAGTAGTGGGGCTTGCAAAGTCAGCTGATCAAAATGTTGCTGTTTTTAAATTCGCAAAGTAGTAAAGGACTTGGCTTAAGGCCGGAACATAGATAGTTGGCCTTTGTAGCTTGCAATGAGATACCTGACGCGGTCAATCACAATCCACCCTGAAGATATTCCATTTAAATTCTCGTCTGGTGAAACTAAAGAAATTGTTGGAGTTCTACGAGAATGGTCGAGGACGCACAAACGTTGCGAGCAATTAAATGCAGTAGCAGTGCCATCTGTATTCAAGTAAGCAGTTGGCGCTCCATAATTCTCAGTTGTCGCAACATTCTGTGCAGGTTCGGGTTGAATGTAACTCCATCGAATTTTTGCGGCGTTAGGCATGGTGGCAGGTGCTGCAATCAACCACGATGCCAATAATCCGTTGACGTTCTTTGCAATTGAGACGTCAAAACCTGTCATTGGAGCAGTGGAACCTGAAGTATCAAGATTGAAATAAGTCCAAGGAGAAGTTGAGAAAGTGTTTCGTGATGCAACTCGGACTTCTCCAGAAGTGGCTTGCTTTCTCTGGTTAATTGTCAGAACAGAATCATAAAGAATGTATGTCTTCGCACCGCTATATGCAGCTCGAAGGTGGAACGCTACGTCTCCAGTACTTCTTCCATCAGTCTTTCGATCGCCATCGATAAGTTCATAGTTCCACTTCGATGCACTCTTGAGTCGTGAAGCCCCCAGGAGAATACCTTGGCTCTCATCACGGTAGAAAACTTGCACTCCAGCAGCAGTAGCAACGCATGCACTTGAAACACTTACATCACTTGCGGTCCTAAATCGCGTCGCATCTTTGTAGTCATTTACCGATGTTCCATTTCCATCGACAATCTCGTATATGAATTTCTTTCCATCGTAGCTGGCGTAATGCAGGTCCTTATCCTTCTTCTCAGAGTAAAAAATATGAAGCGTTTGAGTAGTTCCAGACCCATTTACACAGGTAGAGACATGTCCGTTAATAGGGTTCCTTGTTTTTGGAGAGGTTCCACCTGCACCATCAACAGTGAGTTTTTTCCACTTCTTACCTTCCCATGTTGCGATTTTTAATCGACCGTTAGTGGAATCTGTATAAAGTATTGTTGGCTTTCTGTTAAATGTAATTGTTGCCACACGAAGCACATCTGCCTCATCATCAATAACAAATCTCTTCCAAGATTTTTGTGGGGTAATTGGAGCCGTAATGACTGCTTCCGATGATCCATTTGAGTTCGAGGCAATAATGCTAAATGAATAACTGGTGCCATTCTTTAATCCTGTAAAGGTAATCGGTGAAGTAGCAGAACTCTGAATTTCATCAGTCTTTAAGTTGCGTACGGTATACAAACTTACTTGTGATGTTCGTGCGTTAGCTGGAGGGTCAAAGGTGACTATTGCTGCTGAATCAGAGATTAGGGCAGTGGCATTGCGAACTCCCTGAGGTACTCCAACGGCTAATCCCAGAGGTGGCTTGCGACGCATATCTTCCATCATTGCAAGAAGAAGTGGACCAGGTTCTCTAAAAACTTCTCCGGCATCAAGATTTGGTGTCATGATTCGATTTAGTTCAGAATTCTTATATGTTGCTTCATCAAGGTGGCTTACTGACGACCCTTCTTCATATTTAAGAGGCGTGTACAAGAGTGGCTTTGTGCCACCGTTTGCTGCGATTCCAAGTGCACCAGACCACACCAGTGTTGATGTAAGAGCTTTTCCAAGTTCAATCGACGGAGATGGTAAATCTGAAAGTCTGCGACCATCTGGAAGCTGGGCATAAGCATTGTAAGGAGTTGGTTGTTCAATGCTGCCATACCCAAAGAAATTGTCATATGAATCGGTAGAGAGAAAACCTAAGCCGTGGCCCATTTCGTGCAAGAAGACAGATTGCAAGTCATACTCTGTCAATCGAGGCGCGCCATCGTTTCTGGTATTCCATCCCGCAGAAGAGTTAACTTGAATTACCATCTCAGGATTGCTTGGATCTAAATCTTTACCTGCAAGTGCATTTGCGAGTGCTGATGGATACCAGAGGCTGGCATCGGGTGCTCCGTCAAAGCCTGCGAAGTAACTTCCAGGGCGAGCACTGCCAAGAATTGAACTTGATGCCGAACGAATCCAAGCTGCATCGATAGTTATAGAAACTTTAGAAGAAAAGTTTGCACTCCAAACATCTACAGCAGACTGGAAATCTTTTTTGGCCCATTCTGGAAAATTCTTATAGTTGACAACAAACTTGGATTTTTGTTCGAGGTAGCCAACCTTAGGCGCACGAGTCTGTGTCGTTGTTGCTGCTGGACCGGCGTATACATGGCCCCACACTGTTGCTGGCGCAACTTTAAAATTTGAGAGTGCTTGCGACTGTATTGGTGAAGCGAGGGAGATAAGGAGAGTAAAAGAAATGAGTGCGATACCCGCTCTGCGTTGTAACCCTCTCATAGCGCCCAACGCTATCAGGATGAGAGAATGCAGTCATGACTACAGTCACGGTTTATTCTCGCCAAGGCTGCCATCTTTGTGAAAGTGCTGAAAATACACTCGAGATTCTCAGCAAAGAATTGGACTTTAAACTTGAAATAAAGTTAATCGATGATAATTCAGAACTTGAGAAGTTATACGGTACCGAAGTTCCTGTTATTCACATTGATGGTGAGCACCATGATTTCTACAAGGTAGATGAAACTAGATTTAGAACTTCCCTTGAAAAACATCGTCAGCGTCAATAATTCTGTACGAATAACCTTGCTCAGCTAAGAAACGTTGGCGGTTCTGAGCGAAATCCTGATCAATTGTGTCTCGTGAAACTACAGAGTAAAACTTCGCACTTCGTCCATCTGATTTAGGTCTAAGGATTCTTCCTAGACGTTGTGCTTCTTCTTGTCTGGATCCAAATGCCCCAGATACCTGAATTGCAATTGTTGCTTCAGGTAGGTCGATAGAAAAATTAGCAACTTTAGAAACTACTAGACATGTAATTTCACCTGTTCGAAAAGCTGCATAAAGGCGTTCACGTTCTTTTTGAGGAGTGTCACCTTTAATTACTGGAACACCCAGAGTTTCTGAAAGCTCATCAAGCTGGTCTATGTATTGCCCGATAACAAGTATTTGTTCACCTGCATGGTGTGCGACAAGTTCTTCAACGACGTTGCGCTTGGTTCGCGTTGTTGCACAATAGCGATAGCGCTCTTCTGGCTCTGCAGTTGCATACGCAAGTCGCTCTGCCTCCGTGAGATTAACGCGAACTTCAATACATTCAGCAGGTGCGATGTAACCCTGTGCTTCGATCTCCTTCCATGGCACATCGAAACGTTTTGGCCCAATGAGTGAGAAAACTTCGCCCTCCATGCCATCTTCACGGACAAGAGTTGCTGTCAAACCAAGTCTGCGGCGAGATTGGATATCGGCTGTGAAGCGAAAAATAGGTGCAGGTAGGAGATGAACTTCATCGTAAATGATGAGTCCCCAGTCATGAGTATCAAAGAGGTCTAAGTGCGCGTAGACACCATTCTTCTTCTTTGTCATTACTTGATACGTCGCAATAGTTACTGGACGAATTTCTTTCTTTGCACCTGAATACTCGCCAATCTCATCTTCGTTAAGTGTTGTGCGCTTAAGGAGTTCATCTCGCCACTGTCGTGCTGCAATAGTGTTCGTTACTAAAATTAGCGTTGTTGCTTTCGCGTGAGCCATAGCTGCAGCGCCCACGATCGTTTTTCCTGCTCCACAAGGTAGGACCACAACTCCAGAACCACCGTGCCAGAATCCCTCTGCAGCATGCTCTTGATACTGGCGAATCTTCCAACCGTCCTGCTTGAGTGCAATTTCATGTGCCTGACCATCTACATAACCTGCAAAATCTTCTGCAGGCCAACCGAGACGAAGTAGTGACTGTTTTATCTGACCACGTTGGCTGGCATGTACAGCAATAGTTTCATTATCAATTCGAACTCCGAGAAGTGGCGCAATCTTCTTTGCGCGTATAACTTCTTCGAGTACGGCGGTGTCGGTAGTAACAAGAATAAGCCCATGTATTGGATCAGCTTCTAGGCGGAGTCGTCCATATCTAGACATAGTCTCTGCAATATCTACAAGCAGTGAATGCGGCACTGCATAGCGTGAATACTTTATGAGGGTATCAATAACTAATTCAGCATCATGACCTGCTGCCCGTGCGTTCCAAAGACCAAGATTTGTTAAACGATATGTATGAATATGTTCAGGGGAGCGTTCAAGTTCAGCGAATGGAGCAATTGCACGTCGACATTCAGTCGAGAGAGCGTGATCAACATCGAGAAGAAGAGTTTTATCACTTTGAACAATCAGAGGCCCATCGGTCATGAAAGCAGATCCTTAATAAATGCATGTAAGAAATCGCTGCGCTCTTGCATCGAAGAAATTTTGACCCATTCGTGTGGAGCATGTGCACCGCCGCCAACAGCGCCCAATCCGTCTAGTACTTGCGCACCAGCAGCAGCTGCAAAATTACCATCGCTTGCTCCACCGACTTCAGCGCATCCAAGTGGCGACATCCCAAGTGAAGCGGCGACTTTCTCTGAACGCTTATAGAGAGCTTCAGTTGATGAAGGCTGTAACGGTGGACGATTTAATCCACCTGTAATTTCTAAGCGGGCTTGAGGATTATGTGCTGTGAAAGATCTAATCTCGCGATCTACTCGTTCTAGCTCTGCCTGAGAAAAAGATCGAGCATCAATATCGAGAACTGCAAGATCAGGGACTGTATTTGTCGTATTGCCCGATGAAAGCAACGTTGGAACAACGGTTGTGCCATGTTCTGAATTCTCAAGTGCAGAAAGTTTTAGAATCGTATGTGCAATTTCAGTAGTTGAGTTAATTCCTTTTTCAGGCTCTAAGCCAGCGTGAGAGGCAAGGCCGTGAACTTTGATTTGGTACATCGCAGTCCCTTTGCGACCGGTTTTCACTTTTCCATCGAGCGATGCTTCAAGAACTAGGACTGCTTTGGCACGCGAGGAAACTTCCTTAATCAGTGCCTTAGAAGCATGACTTCCAGTTTCTTCATCTGTTGTAGCAATAAGTGCTACAGATCCTTCGATTCCTTTGAGGGCATAGAGCGCCTGTATAAATCCAGCTTTCATATCGAAAGTTCCGGGACCACGTAGAACATCGTCATCAATTTCCCATAACGGCGTGTATGAACCAATTGGCCAGACGGTATCTAAATGAGCGAGTACAACAACATCAGGCTGTTCTGCGCCCCACCAGAAAACTGGTCGTCCTTCAATTTCTTTTATTTGCGCAGGTACACCAAGTACTCGAGTTGCGATATCACTTGCAAGAGTGACTACAGAGCGGCATGCGGCAAGATCTTCAGTAGGTGATTCACACCGAACAAGTGCTTCCAGGGCTGCCAACATAGGCTCAAGTCTGCCGTATTTCGGTGTCTTCTCGCTTGTCATAGCGCTGCGACCCCCGTGATTCGAGCAATTCTGAAGGTCTGCACTTCGCCAGTTGCATGATCTCGCGCAACGAGCGAGCCTGCAGAGAGTTTCAATGGATCGATGATGCGATGCGAAACTAAACCATTGTTATCCGCATATCCAATTGAAAGCGAAGTTGATGGCTGGTTTTGCAAATAATCGACGAGAAGGTCAAGAGTTTCATTGGCAGTTGTGCGCGGAAGCGAACCAAGTGCTTCGGTCGCTATGTTGCGCATTGTGCTCTGCTTGCGACTTGATTTCTCTCCAGTGCGTAGCGCTCTTAGTGCACCATCGATTTGTATTTCATCAGGTACATCTATCTCCCCAATAATTCTTGGAGGTCGTGCTTTAGTTTGCGCTCGCTGAATTCGTGGCCCGCTAAGTAGTATTCCTCGTGAATCTTCTCCTGCAGGTAGATAGCCACAACTTCTTAGAATATTCATAACTTCTGCAGCATCATGTCCGCAGATAATCACTTCAGGTGCGATTTTGCGAAGACTTAAAATCTCTAATCTTTTATCACCAATAATTTGGGTTATGAGTGCGGGATCTTCGCAGCGGATAAATGATGAAGTATTTCCTACTCTTAACTTTCCATGCTTCTTGGCAACATCAGCTATGAGATATTCAAGTGGCTGCGGCATAGGAGTTTTTGACTTTATTACTAAAAACTTCTTAATCTCTTCTCCGGTGCGTCCATGATCTAAACCTCGGCGAATTGTGCTTTCAGAGAATCGGTAAACAGTTGCGCCGCCACGAGACTCCACATCTGCAATGAGAGCAAGTTCCTGGGCAATTTCATGTTCAAGCGGACCGGGTGCGATAGCCGTGTTGTCACTTTGAATAAGAATGTGGTTAACAGCTTTTGGAAGGTCTGCATCTATTGATGAATTATCACCACCGTTGAGAAATTCAATTCCATATTGAGAAATTTGGCCCTGACCTGTGATTCCTAGCCATTCTGCCTCTCGCAGAGTCCACGCCACATAATCTTGTTGCAGACCACCAGAACGTTTACTGGGCGCTATCCACTGTGCAGCTTTATACAAACTCTCTAATTCGGGTGCTCGATCAGAGCTCTCTTTTAACAAAGCGAGAACTATTCGGCGGGTACTTGCAGCTAAAGACCTATCAAGTTCAGGGCCAAGCGGCGCGGTGTTCTTCTGGCCTTCTTTTCCAACTAAACCTGACATGCGCGATGTGATTAACCAAGTTGCCGCAAGTGTTTGCCAACGAAGCGCAGCACTTTGAGTGAGCCATAAATCAAATTGGTGAGTTGGAAGAATTTTGTCATCCGGATCAATGGTCAAGAGCCCGGCAAGGTAAGAAACTTCGGCGACAAAAGCTGCGCAGTTTTCGTCTACGCCTAGATGCAAAGAAAGCTCTTTAAGTTCTCTGACTCCTAGCCCACCAGATTTTAGAGCAGTTGCTGGTTCTTGAGACCAATAATTGAGTACTTCTTCAGTCCAGCGCAAGAAAGTTGTTATATTCGCAATGGATGCAAGTTGTACATTCTTGAGATTCTTTGGACTTCCAATGATCTCAGGCATTACTGCTTCAAGTTCACGATGTACCTTATTTCCACGAAGATAAATTGCAACTTCTCGTGGGAGCACAACGGTCTGCTGATTAAATGGAATCAAGAATTTTTCGTCAAGTAACCATTGCACCCCAGCAGTCGGTTTCTTAATATCAGATATCGCACCACGTGGAGGTCCCCACAACATTGCATCAAGCACTTTCTTGGCAGCGGGTGGAGCATCTTCTAGTCTTTTTAACTTTAATGGGGCTAATGAAGCTGGACCTAATCCAGCGACTTCGTTTCCAAGAACTTCTCGTAAAGTATTCGGAAGACGGTAGCCATCTTTATCCTGATAAATAAGCCCTCGCTCAATAAATCCAGAAAGTAGAAATATTGCAGATTTATCAGTGACTGCACTTAACTCTTTATCTGAAAAAGGTTCCGTGAGAACTGCGCACGCTTCAAGTACTTGTAACTGCCATTTATTGAGAGCATCAACCGCTCGGGCAAGACTTGGAGCAGATGACGCTCTGACTGCCAAACTTGCGATATCTGGGGGAACTGGAGTTACAAGATCAGGGCGATGCGTGAACATGGCGATAAGCGCGGCATCATCGAGAGTGCGCAAATAATCGGCATATGAACGAATTTCCATAACCTGCCAACGATAGCCGTAAGTGAGGTCTCCGTGCTAATCGAGTTAGCGCTTGCGCGGGACGAAGTAGGTGACAACTGCTGCAATTCTGCTGACTGCTGGACCGAGCAATCGATTTACAAATCTTGCTTTACGGAAATCGTGAATCGGCCAACCTTCAGCAAGGGCGCGAATTCGAAGAATTGCATCAGGATTTATGGCACAGGGATTTCCTACCGCTTGCAGTAATGGAATGTCATTGTGGCTATCCGAATATGAATAGCACTCCTGCAGATCAAATCCCTGTTCTTTGGCAAGGTTCTGAATTGCAATTGCTTTCTCCATTCCGTGAAGCAACTTACCTTCTAGAGCTCCGGTGTAAATCCCATTTTCGATACACGCTTTACTTCCGAGGGCGCCAGTTAACCCAAGTCTCTGAGCAATTATGTTTGCCATATCTTGAGGAGCAGCTGTGACAAGCCAAACTTCTTCACCTTTATCTAAGTGTGACTTGGCGATTTCAAAAGTTCCTTGCCAGAGTTTTGGTGAGACGAATTCATCATAAATCTCTTCGCCAATTTTCTTAATCTCATCAACGCCGTGCCCGCCGATAAAATCTGTGGCCGCATTTTGGAATTTTTCAATAACTTCTTTCTTCTCAGTACCAGTCATACGAAAACGTAAATTTGCTACAACGAAGCGAGAGATATCGGCTTTAGTAAAAAACCCACGTTGGTACATACCTCTTCCGAGAAAGTAGAGAGTCGAGCCCCGGACGAGGGTGTTATCTACATCGAAAAAGGCTGCTCTACGTGAGGTGAGTGCCATGTCACTACCCTAGCGATAAGGGGCAGAAATCGACGCTTTATGATTAGAGGCATGAGTCAAAGCGTCCATGTAATTCGCCACGGTGAGGTAGAGAATCCTGAAAAAATTCTTTACGGAAGACAACCAGGCTGGAAACTTTCTCAACGTGGACAAGAGATGGCAGAAGTAATTGGAGAATGGTCGAAATCTTTACATCTTGGTGCTCTGCATGTTTCTCCGCTACAACGCGCCCAAGAGACTGCTGCGCCAATCTCTCGAGCACACGGAGTGCCAATAACTACAGATGAAAAGTTGATTGAAGCTGCGAATATTTTTGAAGGTAAGAAATTCGAATTAGGTAGTGGTGTTTTGCGACATCCTGCAGCGTGGAAACATTTATATAACCCATGGAAGCCATCTTGGGGAGAACCATACGAGGAACAAATCTCTCGAATGCTGGCAGCGATTTTTGATGCCAAGAAAGCAGCTGGCACGAAAGATGCAATTGTCGTTTCGCATCAATTGCCAATTTGGATTTTAAGAAGTGCAATTGAAGGACGACGTTTACTCCACGACCCACGTAAACGGGAATGCACTCTTGCATCAGTAACCAGTGTTCACTTCGATGAAGATGGAATGATTTCAGGAACGTCATACACTGAACCCGCAAAGCACCTTCTACCAAAGAAATGATATGAAAAGATTTTTTGCTGCCGCATTTGCACTAGTGATGCTTACCGGATGCAGCAATGGGGGAGCTTCAAAGGCTGAAGAGAGTTTTATCTCTGGTGATGGCGCAGTTACTTACATTAAATCGAGCGACCGCGTGAAAGCACCAGCAATTTCAGGTCTGACGTTGCTTGGCACTGACTACGCATTTGATCGTAAGAAAATTGCAGTAGTTAATGTCTGGGCTTCGTGGTGCTCACCATGCAGAGCTGAAGAACCAACGTTATCGGCAGCGGCTCGCGCATATCCAGAAGTTGAATTCATAGGGATTTTGACTCGAGACAACCCAGTAAACGCAGAAGCATTTGTGCGAAAGCGAGATGTTCCTTACCCAACGCTCATTGATGATTCAATTCTGGCAGGCTTCAGAAAGTCACTTCCTGCTAATGCAATTCCTTCAACTGTTGTCATTGATAAGTCGGGAAAAGTTGCTGCTCGTATTTCAGGAGCGGTAACAGTGGGATCACTCAAAGATTTGATCGAGAAAGTTTTAGCTGAATGAGCACTTTCTTCGTTGAACAAATCTTGAGTGGGTTCATGCTTGCCGCTTTTCCACTTGCGGTGATTGCTGGGCTAATTTCATTTATTTCTCCATGCGTACTCCCGCTCGTACCAGGCTATCTAGCTTTTGCAGCAGGATTTTCTAATACACGAGGAAAAGTGTTTCTTGGTTCAGTTCTCTTTGTACTTGGATTTAGCGCTCTCTATGTTTCATATGGAGCACTTTTTGGTCAACTTGGATCTGAAGTCGCAGCAAACGAAGAAATCATAACAAGAGTGCTTGGAGTACTCACCATTCTTATGGGCGTTATTTTCCTAGGTGCTTTTCCAATGATGCCTACTTTAAAACCAAAAATTTCTACATCGGGAGGGTTGCTTGGTGCTCCGATTCTTGGATTTCTTTTTGGAGTTGGTTGGACCCCATGCATAGGACCAGCACTTGCAACTGTGCAAACGTTAGCTTTCCAAGAGTCCAGTGCAGTTCGAGGAGCCGTGCTCTCCTTCGGCTATTGCCTAGGATTGGGACTCCCATTTATTGCAACTGGTATTTACTTTGATAAATCCGAGCCACTTCGAAAGTTTTTGGTAAAGCAAGGAAGATTGATTTCCCAGGCTGGAGGAGTTTTCCTCATTCTTATTGGTGTGTTACAAGTCGCTGGAGTGTGGGGCGATCTAATGATTTCACTAAGGTCTTTGATTTCAGAATTTAGTCCGGTGATTTGATGAGTAAAGATATAGAAGTACCAGAACTCGGTCCTGTTGCACTGCTGCGTTATGTATGGGTTCAACTCACAAGCATGCGCACAGCTCTTATATTGCTGATGTTGATGGCAATTGCTGCAATTCCCGGATCATTGATTCCACAACGAATTACCAACCTAATTGCTGTAAGAGAATTCTTTAAGGAAAACCGGGAATTAGCGATCTGGTATGACAGATTTTCACTGTTTGATGTTTATGGGTCGCCTTGGTTTAGTGCAATTTATATTCTTCTCTTTATATCACTTATCGGATGCGTGCTTCCGCGAAGTGTTGAGCACTACAAATCGATGTTGGCAGAACCACCAGCAACTCCTAAGAATCTCAATCGTTTATCGCACTTTAGTGAATTTGAGAGTTCTCAAGATTCAATGGAACGGGCACAGAATTGGTTTACAAAAAATCGATTCAGAGTGAGGGTTGATGCAAAGACTATTTCGGCCGAAAAAGGATATCTACGTGAAACTGGAAATCTTCTCTTTCATCTTTCACTAATTCTTATTCTTATCGGTGTTAGTTTCGGCTCTCTTTTTGGAATGCGTGGAGAAGCAATTGTTAATGTCGGAGAACGCTTTACTAGTGTGCCTACTTCATATGACACGCTCTCGTTTGGAAAACTATCTAACGAAAATTCATTGAGCCCATTCCGCATTAAAGTGGATAAATTCGATGCAAAATATGATCCAAGGACAAACGCTCCTCTGGATTACACAGCTTGGGTGACAGTAGAAGTTGATGGAAAGTCAACTAAAGAGATTTTGAAAGTCAACAAGCCGCTAACTTTTGGTCAGAGTAGAGTGTATTTACAAGCAAACGGATATAGCCCAGTTGTTACTGTGCGAGATTCTCTTAAGAACGTGGTCTTTCAGGGACCTGTGCCATTCTTGCCACAAGATGGAAACTTACGATCTATTGGAGCCATAAAAGTTCCTGATGCCACACCACCGATTGGTTTTGTTGCTTCATTTGTTCCAACCAATGCACGCACAACTTCGCAAGGAGCAATTTCTATTTATCCAGAACTTCTTGATCCCAAACTGTTATTTTCTATCTGGCAAGGTGATCTGGGCTTGGATTCTGGAGTTCCGCAATCGATTTATAAAATTGATACAGATAATCTGAAGCAAATAGCTTTGGGATCAGTAAAGCCAGGAGAGACATATGATTATGAAGGTGGCTCAATCACATTAGAAACTGTGGTTCCGTGGGTCAACCTGCAGGTGGTCCGAGATCCTGGAAAGAGTTTTGCCTTAGTCGGAGGTATTCTTGCCATCCTTGGGTTGCTCACTTCGCTTTATGGTCGTCGACGCAGAATTTGGATTCGTATCAACGGTGAACGAATCGAAGTTGCTGGTCTTGCGAAAAACAGCGCACCTGGTCTAGAGCTTGAAATAGAAAAATTCATTGCAGCAGTTAAGGGAGAGAAGTAATGCTAACCACGTGGGCATATGTTTCAAATTATTTTGTCTACTCTGCGATGGCTATCTTTAGCATTTCATTTATCGCTCACGCATTTGAAACAGCATTTGCGGTTCGCTCTCCTGCAATTTCTGATTCAACTCAAGGTAATTTGATGACCAAAACTCTTGACTACAAGCGAACTGAAAAAGCTGCGCGCATAGCAACAGCGATGATGATTCTTGGATTCATTTTGCTTCTGGTTGGCGTAATCGCTCGCGGAATATCTGCCAAGCATGTGCCGTGGGGAAATATGTATGAATTCTCGCTAACGGGTGCTCTTGCATTCACTGGTGCATATTTGATGGCGCTACGTAAATACGATCTTCGCTGGTTAGGACTCTTCGTATCGATCTCAGTTTTGCTCACGCTCGGTACTGCAATCACGCTTCTTTATCGAAACAGTGCTCCACTAGTTCCTGCACTGCAATCCACGTGGCTGGTAATCCATGTAGTTGCAGCAATTATCTCGGGTGGGGTTTTCTTACTTGCTAATGTTGTTGCAGGTGCTTATTTGTATTTGGAAAAACTAGAGAGAGTGGGCAATCGTCCTGCATGGCTACAACGTGTTCCAAGTCTTGACGTTCTCGACCAACTTTCCTATCGTTTAGTTGCTTTTGTTTTCCCACTGTGGACATTTTCAGTAATTGCAGGAGCCATTTGGGCAGAGAGTGCATGGGGCAGATACTGGGGATGGGATCCAAAAGAAACATGGGCATTCATCACATGGGTTGCCTATGCTGCATATCTACATGCACGCGTGACTGTTGGCTGGCGTGGTCGTCGAGCAGCTTGGTTATGTATTTTTGCTGGATCAACTTTCTTGTTTAACTACGTATATGTAAATGTGTGGGGAACCGGAAAGCATACATATTCGGGTCTTTAAGGTTTAGAGGCCTCGTAAAAAATCTGGGTCATCATCTGGAGGCAAGATACGCTTCTTCGGATTCTTCGGCTTTAGATTTAACGGTTTTCTTCCGATTGCTAAATATGCAATTGGACCAAATATGCCAGTGAGCAATATTGCTATCAGCCAACCCCACTTAGGAAGTTTGCGAATTTCCGTTTCATCACGTCGTGCGCAATCGATAAACGTGTAAAGAGTAAGCGCCAGAGAGAGGATGAGCAGGAATCCCTGTAATTTGATCATGGCTTAAGTGTAATCGTTTATAGAGCTAGAGATACCGCGAAAATAATTGCGAAGAGTAATTGAAGTTTGCCCGTCGCACCTAAGAGTGGGATGAGCTCTGTGCGAGATGCCCCTTTATGTACTTTTCGTACCAGAGGCAGGGCAAGCGGAAGCGTAAGAAATATAAGGAGTGTCCAGGCGCTTCCAGAGAGCAGGGCGAAAAGATACGTTCCGGCAATCAAGAAGACAAAAAACATTCTAGAGCCGCGATCACCAAGTCGAACAGCCAAAGTGCGCTTTCCGACTAGTTCATCCTCTTGCCTATCTCGAATGTTATTTATTGCAAGTAGAGAGCAAGAGAGAGCTCCCATTGGAACAGAGGCGGTAAATGCCTGCCAAGTAATTTCAAGAGTTTGTACGTAGTACGTACCTACGGTGGCAACTACACCAAAGAAGATAAAAACTGACATCTCACCTAAACCCTTATATCCGTAAGGATTCTTTCCACCTGTGTAACCCCAAGCAGCTGCAATCGATGCGACACCAAGAGCAATAACCCAATATGAAGATAAGTAAGCAAGCATCAGTCCAGCCATGGATGCAAGCGTGAAAGAAATAATCGCTGCGCGCTTTACAGATTCTGCAGAAGCTAAATTTGATGCTGTTATTCGAACTGGACCAACTCTATTGTCATCTGTTCCACGTATTCCATCTGAGTAATCATTTGAATAGTTAACGGCAACCTGAAGCGAAAGACTTACAAAGAGTGCCAGGAACGCTTGTAGTGGCTGCCATTGTGCGTCCGCCAATACGGTTCCCACAACGACAGGTGCAATTGCTGCGGGCAATGTACGTGGGCGAGCTCCTTGAATCCAGATATTAATTCGACGCCTCCATGTGCAGATCTACAAGCTGATTGCGGTCTACTTTACCAATTCCGATAAGCGGCAACTCAGGAAGGAACAAGTAACCCTTTGGCTTTCCTGCTGCACCAAATTGTCCTGCTAAGAAGTTATTAACTTCTTCTTCGTTTAAAGATTCTTCGCCAGATACTGCAATATGAAGTGCATCTCCCCATTGTGAATCTTTGACCGCAAATGCTGCAAATGACTGACCAGGAAATTCTTTTTGAAGAACAATTTCAATTGCACTAAGGGAAATATTTTCACCACCAGAAATGAGGATGTCATCATTTCTTCCTTCGACAAGTAATTTGCCGTTCTCTAATCTGCCAATATCTGAAGTCAAAAACCAACCATCAATAATCTTTGATTCCCACAAAGATTCTGCTCCAAGATAAGTCTTGGCAACGACAGAACCTTTAATGGCAATCACCTTTTCTGGTGTTGTCATAATCTCAACTCCATCTAAAGGAATGCCGTTGTACACGCACCCACCTGATGTCTCTGTCATGCCATAGGTCGTAACAATATTGATGCCGAGATTTTTAGCTTGTTGATGAAGCTCTGGAGTTAATTGCGCCCCACCGACCAAAACTGTTTTTGCATCCTTGAGATGTCTCAACAAACGTTCATCGCCGTTTATAGCTCGAAAGAGTTGCGTTGGAACAATCGCTGTGAAATCTACTCGCGGATATTCACCTTTGAAGTTTCGAAGATCGATAGGTTCAGTACCTAATTCAAGTGAGCGAATCAATACATTTATCCCAGCAATATGTGTAAGAGGTAGTAGCAACGACCAGGAGTTTCCAGATTCTGCCACTAAAAATTTATGCGATGCTCGAGCTGAGGCAATAAGTGATGATGCAGAAAGCCCGACGCTCTTTGAAACTCCAGAGCTACCCGTTGTTGCAACGACCACGCTGATTGGCTCGCTTACATGCGTGATTGAGGTAGCCCCGAATGAAAGGGCGGGTCCATCTGAGGCAAGTGCCTTCGCTAGATGCGCCATTAATTCGCTTACAGTCCAATCGGGATTGGCTGCGCGAAGTTCTCGTTGTGCGTTCTGCTCCATTGCCCGCGTAGGCTATCGCTCGTAGACCAAATGGAGGAATCGTGAGCAAGCCTATTAAGCGTGATTTCGGTGACCGAACCATCCCTGCGTGGGTTACAGGTCCGGGTGGAGAATCATTTACTGACATTACATACGAAGTTGCCGATGGCATTGCAAAGATAACAATCAATCGCCCGGAAGTTCGAAATGCATTTCGCCCGCAAACTATTATCGAACTTAAATCAGCATTTGATTTAGCTCGGGACAACTCTAAAGTGGGAGTCATAATTCTCACCGGTAAAGGTGATGAAGCCTTCTGTTCCGGTGGAGATATAAGTGTTCGCGGTGATGACGGTTATCTTGGCGATGACAATCTTTCGCAACAAGGTGTCGGCAGACTCAACGTTTTAGATTTACAAGTTCAAATTCGTCGTACACCAAAACCAGTTGTTGCAATGATTGCTGGTTGGGCAATTGGTGGCGGTCATGTCCTCCATGTTGTCTGCGATCTTTCTATCGCCGCAGATAATGCAAAATTTGGACAGACAGGACCAATGGTTGGTTCATTTGATGGTGGTTATGGTTCAGGGTTATTGGCTGCAAGTGTTGGCCAGAAGAAAGCTCGCGAAATTTGGTTTCTTACTCGTCAATACGATGCGCAAGAGGCGCTGTCAATGGGGCTAGTAAATACAGTTGTTCCACTGAAAGAGTTAGAAGCAGAAACAGTTTCATGGTGCCGCGAGATGTTACAAAACTCTCCGATGGCGCTGCGACTTCTTAAAGCGTCGATGAACGCTGCAGATGACGGTCTTGCTGGAGTGCAACAACTTGCGGGCGATGCAACTCTGCTCTTCTATTTATCTGAAGAAGGACAAGAAGGACGCGATGCGTATAAAGAGAAGCGCAAGCCAGATTTTGGAAAGTTTCCCAAGCGACCTTAATTTATGGATCAATCACTGCTCGAAAGTATGCGCGTAGTTGCGCTGCCAACGAAGACAAACTTTCGTGGCATTAACCTTCGAGAAGTTGCACTTTTTAAAGGCGAATATGGCTGGGGTGAATTCTCGCCATTTCTTGAATACGGTTATGAAGAATGTGTGCCTTGGCTTGCAAGTGCAATCGAGGCAGCTACAAAGCCGTTTCCAACGCTCTTTCGCAAATCGGTAAAGGTAAATGGAACTATTCCTGCGCTTAACGCTCCAGCAGAAATCGAGCGCATCGTTGATTCATTCCCAGGCGTACTAACTTTTAAAGTAAAAGTTGGCGCAAACCTGCCAGAAGATATTGCCCGACTTGCAAAGGTTAAATCACTACGCCCATCAGCCAAACTACGTATTGATGTAAACGGTAATTGGTCTGTACAAGAGGCAGTGACAAACCTCCGTGCCATTTACGAAAACATTGGTCCACTTGAATATGTGGAGCAGCCATGTGCGACACTTGATGAGTTACGCGAATTAAAATCAAGTATTCATATTCCTTTGAAGATTGCAGTAGATGAGGCTATTCGCAAAGCTCACGATCCATTTGCGATTGATCTCGATGGTGCTGCCGATATTGTGATACTTAAAGTTCAACCTTTAGGTGGCATCGTACGTGCACATGAAATCGCACAACACCACAAGCTGCCTGTCGTTGTATCTAGCGCGCTAGAGAGCGCAATAGGAATAAATTACGGTCTCGTACTAGCTGCTTCATTTGAAGATATAAATTTTGATTGTGGCCTTGGGACGGGTTCCCTACTCAGTTCGGATGTCGCTCACCTTCCGATAGTCAATGGCGAGATTGCGATACGTGAGATTGAGCCTAACTTTGACGGTTTAGATGTGTCAGCGCAGCGATATGAATGGTGGAAGAATCGCGTCATGAAGACAGCAGAGTTAATCTCATGAATGACTCAACAAAACTAGCTCGCGTCATCGTTAAGCAGATCCTTGAGGCAGGAGTTACTGATGTTGTCATCTCTCCGGGATCTCGAAATGCACCGCTATCGCTGGCATTTTATGCGGCCCACAAACGCGGATTGATAAAGCTGCACATCAGAATTGATGAACGCACTGCTGCATTCTTCGCACTTGGAATCGCAAAGGCTTCAGGACGTCCTGTACCGATTGTCTGTACAAGCGGAACTGCTGTAGCTAATTACCACCCTGCTGTTCTAGAAGCGTCACACACAAATGTTCCGCTATTGGTACTTACAGCAGACCGCCCTGCGTCTCTTCGCAGAACTGGCGCGAATCAAACAACTGAGCAAGCACGAATTTTTGGTAAAGCAGTTCGATATTTCGCAGATGTTTCAGGCACTGCCTACCCGATGGAACTCCCGTTTAACTCTTTGCAAAGCGGACCAGTTCATTTAAATATTCAATTCGAAGAGCCACTTGTTGGAGACGAGAGCGATGAATGGTTGGGCAACCTTGTAATTTCAACTCCAAAAGTTTTCACAAGAAAGCCGCCTGGCACTTTCTATACAAAATCAACCAGAGGTGTTTTGGTAATCGGGCACGACAGGGCAGGTTTTTCACTTGATGCGGTAACTAAATTTGCAAAAGAACTTGGTTGGCCAGTGATTGCTGAAGATCCACTTAGTTTTAGTAGTGCAATTTCACACGCAAGCATTTTTCTTACATCCAGGAAAGTTGTTGAAGATCTAGCGCCAGATACTGTCGTTGTCATCGGACGAACAACTCTTTCTCGCTCTGTTAATTCCCTTATCGCGTGCGCACGCAAAGTAATTGCGATTGATCCACGAATGGCGACAGTGGACAGTGATAGAAGTGCATCACAGAAGTTCCTACAACTACCTGCTATCGAAGTAAACCAACCTGATTCTGACTATGCAGAAGCATGGAAAAAGTATTCCCTGCGCACATCAAAATTGATTTCTGATATCTCAACTTGGTCTGAGGCGCTGATAGCTCGTGAAATCGCATCGGGTGTTCCTTCTGGAACTTCGCTCTTTATCTCTTCATCTCGTCCAATTCGAGATATTGAAGGTTTTGCAGAGGCGAGAACTGGCGTAGAAACTTTTGCCAACAGGGGTCTAGCCGGAATTGATGGAAATATTTCGACAGCGCTAGGAATCGCATCTCAACGAAGAGAGACCATCGCAGTATTAGGTGATCTTGGATTTCTTCATGACCTCACAGGATTGATTCAAAAAGAGGAAATCAATCTGAAGATTATCGTTGTTAATAACGATGGCGGAGGGATCTTCTCTACTTTAAGCCAACGGGGTGTTGATGGGTTTGAAACAGTATTCGGCACACCACATGGCTTAAATCCAGCAGAGATAGCAAAGGCAATGGGTGTTTCAGCTACAACGATTTCGAGTCAGAGTGAACTAATTACTGAGTTATCCAAGCCCGTTGTGGGTTTAAGCGTTGTCGTTGTGAATGCGCCAGCTCGAGAATTTAACGCAGATTTCCTGAAGAAGGTTTACTCAGGAATTGATTCAATGTAGCGCTGAGCGCATTGGAATCATTTTTGCATTACTTTCTTCAAGCTCTTTCTCAGGATTAGAGCCAGCAACAATTCCACAACCAGCAAAAATTCTTATCCTTTGATCGGTGATTTGCCCACAGCGAAGTGCAATCCCAAGTTCTCCATCACCACTTGAATCAATCCAGCCAACGGGACCTGCATATCGTCCCCGGTTGAGACCTTCAATTTCATCAATGATGTCAAAGGCGATATTTCGTGGAGTTCCGCACACTGCTGCAGATGGATGAAGGCTTTTCAATAATGAAAAAGCATCTACATGTTGCTTAGTTTCAACCAGTGCCCCAGTTACATCTGTTGCCAAATGCATGACATTTGCCAGATGAAGTACAAATGGAGATTCGGGAACGTTTGTAGAAGAGCAGAAAGGATCAAGAGCTTCAGCCACTGAACGCACTGCGTATTCGTGCTCTTCTAAATCTTTAGATGAGCGAGCTAATGACGCTGCAAGGGCTAAATCTTTTTCATCATCGCCCGTCTTTGGAATTGTTCCAGCCAATACTCGAGATGTAACCATTCCTCGTGAAAGACGTAAGAGTAATTCGGGAGTCGCTCCCACTAAGCCATCTACCGAAAAAGTCCATGTCGATGGATACTCATCAGCAAGTTTCCGGAGTATCGGGCGAACATCAATTTCAGAACTCGATGTTGCAATAACATCTCGAGCCAGAACGACTTTATCTACAGTATTTGTTGCAACTCTAGAGATGGCTTCGGCTACTCGCTTCATCCATTCATCTGACGAGAAAGTCCCTTCAGCAAAATCAAATTGAGAATTAGAAGTATTGTCGCAAACTTCTTTGAGATGTGGCTGAGGCATTGAGCCAATCCAGGTTATCCATGATTGAGAGCCTTTTTGCCCAACAACAACTTGTGGAATAACCAAGACTGATTCTTCATTGCGATCAAATGAAAATGATGTGAAAAGAACTGGCCCAGTTCCACTGCCATGAACAGCGCTGGAGACTGAAAAAGTTTCTAGTTGCTCATGCCACCACTGGCGAGCTTTTTCAAAACGATCACGACCAGAAACAGTAGTAGTAGCGTGAATTCCCCAACCAACTAGTCCTTCCCCACCTCGTATCCAGGAGACAGGATTATCCGCAGGAAGAAGTTGCAGCAGTGGTAAGTGTTCACCAAGACGTGTTGTGGTGACGGGGATAAGTGGCGACATAAAAAGAGAAGATTATTTATTCAGTGTGCGTGCAATTCTTTTCCACACAAGCGGAAGAGATGTTGCAGTGATTGCAATCTTGAGTGACTCACCAATAATGAATGGAGTAAATCCTGCGGCGAGCGTTGCAGACCAAGTGAGATTTAATGATGATTGGAGCCAGAGCAAACCAAATGTGAAAATGATTGCATCGCCCAGGATCAGCGCAGGAAATGATGTTCTAAATTTTTGATCAGCTTTCTTGTCAGCAAGATATCCAAGAACAAAAGATGCAACGAGCATTCCAACAAGGTATCCACCAGTTGCACCAAGGAGACGCTCAATTCCGTGATTTGCAGCAGTTGCAGAAGGAGCAAAAATTGGAGCTCCCGCAATTCCGGCAAACAAATATGTTGCAAATGTAAGCGCGCCAAGGCGAGCGCCATATGTTGTTCCGATAAGTAGCACCGCCAAAGTCTGACCAGTAACTGGCACTGGTGAACCAGGCACAGGGATTGCAATCTGCGCCATCAGCGAGATGAAACCAACTCCACCTACAAGAAAGAGTGAATGAGTGAGCGCTGTGCTGCGCGGAAAGATAGTTGCGCGAAGTGATCCAGACTGCGAAACAAATGACATGGCTACCCTCTTTAAAAATAGATTAAAAGTTGTGCCCAGAGCCTACTCTCAGAGAGAATATGCGCATGTCCCGCGCCAATATGGATAAGAACCCCGACGAAGTCGCTGCGATGTTCGATGGCGTGGCCAAGCGATATGACCTGGTCAACGACCTGCTGAGCTTGGGCCAGACAAAAGCTTGGCGCCGAGCGACCACGAAGATTATTGCTCCCCGTCCAGGCATGAAGATTCTCGATCTGGCTGCAGGTACTGGCTCAAGTTCGGAACCCTTAGCTCAAGCGGGGGCCGATGTGATTCCAGCTGATTTCAGCGAAGGAATGCTTGCTGCAGGGCGTAAAGCACGCCCACACCTAGCTTTTACCAAGGCCGATGCCCTCAATCTCCCTTTCAAATATGGCGAATTTGATCTAGTGACTATCTCTTTTGGACTTCGAAATACCCAGAACACCGAGCGAGCCCTCGCGGAGATGCTCAGAGTCACCAAATCAGGCGGCCATCTCGTTATATGCGAATTTTCTAGCCCCACCTTTGGTCCGTTTCGCACCATTTACACCAATTACCTTATGAAAGCGCTCCCTGCGATCGCCTCAAAGACATCATCAAATCCAGATGCCTATATCTACCTCGCAGAATCAATCAGGGCATGGCCAAATCAATCGGCGCTCGCTACCAAAATTTCAGCAGCGGGATGGGCAGATGTCACGTGGACTAATCTCACCGGCGGAGTTGTCGCAGTTCACAAGGCCAGCAAGTCATAAGTGTTTCAGAGTCTGTTTTAACCGCTTAGAATTTCGCTCGTGAGCGGAAACCCATATATCCCAATTATCGTGATTTTCGCGATTGGCTTTGGTTTTGCCGCTTTTTCCGTAGCAATCGCATCCGTGACAGGTCCCGCTCGCTACAACCGCGCAAAGCTAGAGGCCTATGAGTGCGGAATCGAACCCTCACCCCAAGCACTTCAAGGCGGGCATTTCCCAGTTAAGTATTTTCTTACAGCAATGCTTTTTATCGTCTTTGATATTGAAATTGTTTTTCTCTATCCATGGGCAGTTACATTCGACAAGTTAGGTCTCTTCGGTTTAGTTGAGATGGCAATTTTTATCGGCACCGTATTTGTTGCATTTGCATATGTGTGGCGTCGCGGCGGATTGGAATGGGATTAATACTGATGGAGCTGAAAGCGTTGAAGGAGTTTAACTAGTGGGCCTAGAAGATAAGTTACCGAGCGGAGTTCTACTTTCAACTGTAGAAAGTCTCGCTGGATATATGCGCAAGAGCTCTGTATGGCCTGCAACTTTCGGACTCGCATGCTGCGCTATTGAAATGATGGCACTTGGCTCTGCGCCGAAGCATGATATTTCGCGCTTCGGAATGGAACGTTTTTCTGCATCCCCTCGTCAAGCAGATCTCATGATTGTCGCTGGTCGCGTTTCGCAAAAGATGGCACCGGTGCTTCGACAGATTTATGATCAAATGACAGCGCCAAAATGGGTTATTTCAATGGGCGCATGTGCATCCTCTGGCGGAATGTTTAACAACTACGCAATTGTGCAAGGTGTTGATCATATTGTTCCTGTAGATATTTATCTTCCAGGATGTCCACCACGACCAGAGCAATTGATGGATGCAATCATCAAGCTACATACTCTAATTAGCGATACAAAGCTTGGCCCTAATCGCGAAGCTGTTATCAAAGAAGTTGAACTCGCTGCTTTGAACGCGAAGCCCACAATCCAAATGAAGGGGTTGCTGGCTTAAATGAGCGAAGAACAAACAGGTATGTTCGGCGCTACGGGCACCGGAGATACCTCAGGATATGGCGGCCTTGTTCGCACAGCCGCATCAACTGGCTCTACAGAGCGCCCGTATGGCGGATATTTTGATGATGTTGCAGATGACTTAGAGCGTGCATATCCAGATTTCGCTGATGCGATTACACGTGTTGTCGTAGACCGTGGCGAACTAACTCTGCATGTTAAGAAATCGAGATTGCCTGAAGTCGCCTACGTGCTTCGTGACAAATTGAAATTCGAAATGTGTATGGGAGTCTCTGGAGTTCATTACCCAGAGCGCACTGGCGCAGAGCTTGTTGCGTTGTACCCACTTCTTTCAATGACAAAAAATCAACGCATTCGTCTAGAAGTTGCAACCTCTGATCTTGATCCACATATCCCATCAGTTGTTGAAATTTGGGCAGGAAATAACTGGCATGAGCGCGAAACTTTCGACATGTTTGGAATCATCTTCGATGGCCATCCAGGCCTCACTCGTATTTTGATGCCCGATGATTGGGATGGACATCCGCAACGTAAAGATTATCCACTCGGTGGAATTTCAGTTGAGTACAAAGGTGCGACAACTCCTGCACCTTCAAATCGTAGGAGCTACCAGTGACTACTACTTTTGATCCATACGCATCTTCACGCGAAACCACCGAAGGAACTGTCTTCTCTGTAACTGGCGGAGATTGGGATTCACTCGTCTCTGAGATCGGTGAATCTAAAGAAGAACGCATCATCGTAAACATGGGTCCACAACACCCATCAACTCACGGTGTTCTTCGTTTAGTTCTAGAACTCGAAGGTGAAACAGTTACTGAAGTAAGAACTGGTATTGGTTACCTTCACACAGGTATTGAGAAGAACATTGAATTCCGTAACTGGACTCAAGCTGTCACATTTGCAACACGTATGGATTATTTGTCACCGATATTTAATGAAACTGCATATTGTCTTGCAGTAGAAAAACTCCTTGGAATTACAAATGATGTCCCAGAGCGCGCATCAGTAATCCGCGTTCTGATGATGGAGCTCAACCGCATCTCTTCACACATGGTGGCACTGGGTACAGGAGCACTTGAACTCGGTGCAATGGGCCCAATGTTCTTCGCATTCCGCGATCGCGAAATTGTTCTTGATACATTTGAAGAAATCACTGGTCTTCGAATGAATATGGCTTATGTGCGCCCCGGAGGAGTTTCTCAAGATCTTCCTGCAGGAATGAATGTGAAGTTACGTGAAGTTGTTAAATCTCTTCGCGAGAATTTTAATGACAATGCGAAACTTCTCATCGGTAACACAATTTGGATGAAGCGCACTGAAGGAATTGGCTACCTCGATCTTGCTGGGTGTACAACACTTGGGATTACAGGACCAGTTCTCCGTTCGGCTGGACTTCCTTGGGATCTTCGCAAGATGCAGCCTTACTGTGGATACGAGAACTATGAGTTTGATGTCATCACTGCAGATACTGCAGATGTGTACGGTCGCTTCTTGGTTCGCATGGCAGAGCTCGAACAATCGCTGCGAATCATCGAGCAAGCAATTGATAAGTTGGACAAACTCGAAGGACAACCTGTCATGGTTGCGGATAAAAAGATTGCATGGCCAGCACAGTTGGCACTCGGTGCAGATGGACTTGGAAACTCACTCGATCACATTCGTGAAATTATGGGATCTTCGATGGAGTCACTTATTCATCACTTCAAATTAGTAACCGAAGGATTTAGAGTTCCAGCGGGCCAGGTTTATGCAGCAGTTGAATCTCCTCGCGGAGAACTTGCGGCGCATGTCGTTTCAGATGGGGGAACTCGACCATATCGAGTTCACTTCCGCGAACCATCATTTAATAACTTGCAATCAACATCAGCTATGAGCGAAGGCGGAATGGTTGCCGACATCATCGGCGCTGTTGCATCTATCGATCCTGTTATGGGGGGAGTGGACCGCTAATGTCACTTAACCACGAAGTAATGCAATCAATCATTAAGCGCTATCCGCGTAGCCGTTCTGCAATTATGCCTCTGCTTCACTATGTGCAATCAGTTTCAGGATATGTCACAAATGAAGGCATCGAGACAATTTCAAAGATTCTTGACATTGAAACTGCCGAAGTATCTGCGGTGGCCACTTTCTATACGCAATACAAGCGCAAGCCAGTAGGTGAATATCACGTAGGCGTCTGCACAAATACTTTGTGCGCAGTCATGGGTGGAGACGCAATTTTCTCAGCTCTCAAAGATCATCTTGGTATTGAAAATGATGGTGTAACTCCCGATGGAAAAGTTTCGCTAGAGCACATCGAATGCAATGCTGCATGTGATTACGCGCCTGTCGTTATGGCTAACTGGGAGTTCTACGACAACCAAACAGTCGAATCCGCAAAAGCACTTGTAGATGCTGCACGTCAAGGAAATCCACCAGCACCAACTCGTGGTCCAAATCGACTCGTTACTTATAAGGAAGCATCAGCAGTTCTTGCTGGACTTGATGATGGACTTGCACGCGAAGGCATTCAAGCTGGTGGACCAACACTTTTAGGATTGAAACTTTCAAAGGAAGGTAAGTAATGTCAAAGTTAACTCCCGTCCTTTCTGCACATTGGGATGAGAAAGATTCATTTACTATCGAGGCATACACGCGTCATGGTGGATATACAGCGTCGAAAAAAGCGCTTGCAATGGATCCAGATGCTGTAATTCAAATGGTTAAAGATTCAGGACTTCGCGGTCGTGGTGGGGCGGGATTCCCAACAGGAATGAAGTGGGGATTTATTCCTCAGGGTGACGATAAAGATCACTACCTCGTTGTTAACGCCGATGAGTCAGAGCCAGGTACATGTAAAGATACGCCGCTCTTAATGGCGAACCCACACGTTCTTATCGAAGGTTGCATCATTGCTTGTCATGCAATTCGTGCAAAGAGCGCATTCATTTATATTCGTGGAGAAGTTACACATGTTGTTCGCCGTGTTAATGCTGCAATTGCAGATGCATACAAAGCCGGTCATCTTGGAAATGGAATTGATGTAACACTTCACATTGGTGCAGGTGCGTACATTTGTGGTGAAGAAACAGCACTTCTTGATTCACTCGAGGGATTCCGCGGTCAACCACGTCTACGTCCACCGTTTCCTGCAATTGCTGGTCTTTATGCTCGACCAACAGTTGTGAATAACGTTGAATCCATTGCGTCAGTGCCTGCAATTATTAGTAACGGCGCAGAGTGGTACCAGTCAATGGGAACAGAGAAGTCAAAGGGTGCAACCCTTTATTCACTATCTGGTCACGTAAATAATCCTGGTCAATTCGAGGCACCACTTGGAATTACTCTTCGTGAAATTCTTGAAATTGCAGGAGGAGTTCGCGATGGACACAAGCTTAAGTTCTGGACACCAGGTGGCTCATCAACTCCTCTCTTTACAGATGCTCACCTTGATACTCCACTTGATTACGAGGGAGTTTCTGCAGCGGGATCAATGCTCGGAACTAAAGCGCTACAGATTTTTGATGAAACAACTTGCGTAGTTCGTGCAGTACTTCGTTGGACCGAGTTCTACAAACATGAATCATGTGGAAAGTGCACACCGTGTCGTGAAGGCACCTGGTGGCTTGTTCAGATTTTGCGCGATCTTGAAAACGGAACTGGAACAGAGGCAGATCTCGAGAAACTTCTAGATCTCTGCGACAACATAATGGGCCGCTCATTCTGTGCACTCGGTGATGGTGCAACAAGCCCAATCACATCTTCAATCAAATATTTCCGTGATGAATACATCGCACACCTAACTAATGGTGCTTGCCCATTTGATCCAGTGCAATCAACTCTCTTCGTAGGGGCGGTGAAGTAATGACTACAACTCAAGATTCTGCAGTTGCAGTAGAACTCATCACTGTCGTAATCGATGGATTCGAAGTTTCGGTTCCAAAGGGAACACTGATTATTCGCGCAGCAGAGAAGTTAGGAATTCAAATTCCACGTTTCTGTGACCACCCACTTCTTGATCCAGTGGGTGCTTGTCGTCAATGTCTTGTTGATGTCGAAATAAATGGCCGTGCATTTCCAAAGCCACAAGCATCTTGCACCATTCCCGTAGAACCAAACATGATTGTTAAGACTCAGCTCACTTCACCTGTTGCAGATAAAGCGCAAAAAGGAGTGATGGAACTTCTTCTTGGAAACCATCCACTTGATTGCCCGGTCTGCGATAAAGGTGGAGAGTGCCCATTGCAAAATCAAGCGATGAGCAATGGACGCCCAGATGCTCGCCTAGATGGATATAAGCGCACATTCGAAAAACCAATCAATATTTCCTCATCAGTTCTTCTAGATCGCGAACGTTGCGTTCTGTGTGCGCGTTGCACGCGATTCTCAGAACAGATTGCATCCGATCCATTTATTACGCTAAACGAACGCGGTGCGTTGCAGCAAGTTGGTATTTACGAGAACGATCCCTTTAAATCTTATTTCTCCGGAAACACTGTGCAGATTTGTCCAGTCGGTGCACTTACCGGCGCTTCTTATCGATTCCGCGCACGCCCATTTGATTTAGTTTCAACTCCATCTGCCTGCGAACATTGCGCTTCAGGTTGTGACATGCGCACAGATGTTCGCCGCGGAAAGACACTTCGTCGTCTTGCTGGTGATGATGCATCGGTAAACGAAGAGTGGAACTGCGATAAAGGTCGCTGGGCATTTAAATACGTTACAGCTGTAGACCGCTTGGCACACCCACAAGTTCGCAACGCAGAAGGTGTCCTTGTTCAAGCATCATGGCCAGAGGCACTTGCAGCAGCAGCTTCCGGTTTGAAGTCTAAGCGCGCAGCTGTTATCACTGGCGGTCGTGTTACAACAGAAGATGCATATGGATATTCAAAGTTCGCTCGTATCGCGCTGAAGACAAATGACATTGATTTCCGCGCACGTGTGACATCAGATGAAGAGCGTGATTTCTTGTCCGCGCATGTAGTAGGAACATCAACAACATATCGCGATATTGATGTAGCCGATCATGTGGCACTCATTGCATTTGAACCAGAAGAAGAATCACCAATTGTTTTCCTACGCCTCAATAGAAATGTTAAGAAGCGTGGACTTAAAGTGTCTGCTGTCGCAACTAAGCAATCTATTGCAATGGACAAACTCAAAGCAGAATTCATCAAGGTTGCACCAGGGGCAGAAAGTGCCGCAGTATTAGCGCTTTCATTGACGCCAAAATCAGTGATTCTCGTGGGTGAGCGCGCTTCTGAATCTGCCGGATTATTCTCAACTGTCGCCTCCCTTGCATCCAAGAGTGGAGCGAAGATTGCTTACATTCCACGCCGTGCAGGTGAGCGCGGTGCGCTAGAAGCTGGCGCTATCGGAAACCTTCTTCCTGGTGGACGACCAGTTACAGATGCTGCGGCACGAGTTGATATTGCAGCTGCATGGGGAATCGACTCTCTTCCAACACAGACTGGCCGCACAACATCGCAGATTATTGAAGCGCTTTCTGCGAACGAGTTAGATGCAGTCGTCATTGGCGGAGTAGATGCTCATGATCTGCCAGATAGTGGGCGTGTAATTGAGGCACTGAAGAAATCATTTGTTGTTTCACTCGAAATCGTACCTAGTGCTGTGACGGCAGTTGCAGACGTTGTTCTTCCAGTTGCAGCAATTACTGAAAAGAGTGGAAGCTTCCTCAATTGGGAGGGCCGCGCACGTGCATTTGATGAGGCAGTTGTTGATTCACAGAATCGCAGCGATGTTCGCATTCTTTCGATGATTGCTGATGCCATGGGTGAATCAATCATGCTTGGAACTGTTACAGCTTCTGCTCGCGAGTTTAACCAGCTCGGAAATTGGGATGGGGCTCGTACCCAGTTCACTCCAGTAGCGGGACAAACACCCCACTCAGTTTCAGGTAACGAAGCAATTCTTACTTCATGGCGCCGCTTACTTGATATGGGTTCACTGCAAAAAGGCGAAGACAATTTAGCTGGAACGCGACGACCAACGGTTGCTGTAATTTCACCAAAACGTGCTGAGTCCATAGGGATTACAACTGGACAACAAGTAAGAGTTTCCAATGCTCACGGTGCTATCACAATCCCGGCGCTCGTTGAAGATATTCACGATGATGCCGTTTGGGTTCCACGTAACTCATTCGCTTCACAAACTTTGATTGCACTCAATGCAGTTCACGGCGATGTAGTAACGGTGGTGAAGGCATGACAACAGCAGAGCTTCTAGGAAAAGATCCGGGCTGGATTATTGCCCTTAAGGCCTTAATCGTCTTTGTTATCTGTGTTGTCGCAACACTGATGGCGGTCTGGACCGAGCGACGTGTACTCGCAAAAATGCAATTGCGTACTGGCCCTAACCGTGTAGGTAAATTTGGTCTATTGCAATCACTCTCAGATGGAGTGAAATTAGCGCTGAAGGAAGACATAATCCCTGCAGCTGCAGACAAAATTGTTTTCATCATTGCCCCAATAATTGCTACATCAATGTGCTTCATGGCATTTGCCGTCATTCCAATGACTGGCGTTGTAAATCTCTTCGGGCACAAGACAGCACTTCAATTAACAGATCTTCCGGTGGGCGTTCTATATGTTCTAGCTGTCACTTCAATCGGAGTGTATGGAGTCGTGTTAGCAGGTTGGTCTTCTGGATCTACCTATCCACTCCTTGGTGGATTGCGCTCGAGTGCCCAAGTAATTTCTTATGAAGTCGCAATGGGGCTTTCACTAGTAGCGGTCTTCATTTATGCGGGCTCAATGTCTACCTCAAAGATTGTTGCTTCACAGCACGAAAATATTTGGAATGTAGTAGTTCTGTTCCCGTCATTCATTATTTATGTGATCTCAATGGTTGGCGAAACTAACCGTGCGCCATTTGACCTTGCAGAAGCCGAAGGTGAACTCGTAGGTGGATTCCATACTGAGTATTCATCGCTAAAATTCGCACTCTTCTTCCTCGCTGAATATGTAAACATCATCGCAGTCTCAGCACTTGCAACAACTCTATTCTTGGGTGGTTATCACGCACCTCCTGGGCTCGGGTTTACAGAGCAGTGGCTAGGTGGTTGGTTTACATTTATCTGGTTCTTACTGAAAGTGAATCTCTTCTTCTTTATC
The DNA here is from genome assembly GCA_026392935.1 of Actinomycetota bacterium. GTDB lineage: Bacteria > Actinomycetota > Actinomycetes > Nanopelagicales > Nanopelagicaceae > Planktophila. The sequence goes on from JAPLBE010000004.1 coordinate 120,896, forward strand.
TTCATGTGGCTACGCGCAACACTTCCACGCCTTCGCTATGACCAATTTATGAAGTTTGGCTGGAAAGTTCTTATCCCTGTTTCACTTATTTGGATCTTGATAGTTGCAACTCTTCGTGTCTTGCAACAAGAAGGTGCGAGTCGCTCGGTAGTTGCCGCATTTGCCGCAGGAGTTGTCGTGATTGTCATGGCGATTTCATCGCTGGCTGATCGAAGCAAGCAGAAATCTCGCGAACCCCTTCCACAAGGTGAAGCTCCAGATTTCCCTGTCCCATCACTTCCAAACGTTAAGTCCCTAAAAGTCTCAGGAGGCGAGTAATGACTGACTTCATTGAGCCACAGAAGAAATTTGATATGGAGAATTCAGAATTAGAAATTAATTCAGTTGCATTTAAGGAAGTGGAGCAACCTGGACCAGGCAGCTTGGTTGAGCAAGCAAAAGGTTTCTGGGTCACCTTCTCAACTATGTTTAAGAAGAATCAGACTGTTCAATACCCTGATGTTAAAGCTCCCACTGCTCCACGCTTTCATGGCCGTCACCAACTCAATCGCCATCCTGATGGCCTTGAAAAGTGCATTGGTTGCGAACTCTGCGCATGGGCATGTCCCGCAGATGCAATTTATGTAGAGGGTGGAAATAACACACCAGAAAATCAAATGTCTCCCGGTGAACGTCACGGTGCGGTTTATCAGATTAATTATCTGCGCTGTATTTTCTGTGGATTATGTGTTGAAGCCTGTCCAACACGTGCGCTCACAATGACCAATGAATATGAATTAGCTGACGACAAGCGCGAGAAATTGATTTTCGAAAAGGAAGATCTCCTTGCGCCTCTTCGTCAAGGAATGTTAGCACCACCTCACCCAATGTATCCAGGCATGACAGATACAAACTATTACAACGGTGATGTCACAGAATCTCACCCGAGTCAGAACCTCTCCGGTCAGGGACAGAAATAATGTTAGAAATTCAAACACCTGAAACCATCATGTTCTGGATATTGGCTCCAGTTGCAGTACTTGCTGCCCTTGGAATGCTTCTTGTAAAGAAAGCTGTTCACTCTGCTCTGTTACTTGCTTGGGTAATGATTACTCTCGCTATTTTCTATATTGCACAAGATGCAGTTTTCCTCGGAATTGTGCAGATTGTTGTGTACACCGGAGCCGTCATGATGCTCTTCCTCTTTATTCTTATGTTGGTCGGTGTAGACGCATCTGATTCACTCACCGAGACAATTTCTGGCCTGCGTCCAATTGCAATCACAGCGGCAATTGGGTTTGGTGGTATATTTGTTTCACTTATTGGTAGAGCAACAATTGGCCACAAGCCTTACGGTTTGGAATTTGCTAACACAAATGGAAACGTTGAAGGCCTTGCACAAAAACTCTTTTCAACATACGTGTGGCCATTTGAAGTGATTTCAGCGCTGCTCGTAACAGCTGCCCTTGGTGCAATGGTTCTAGCCCATCATCAGCGTACTATCGCTAGACCAAGTCAACGTGAACAATCGATTGCACGATTCCGTACCGGCTCACTTGGCGGCGCAGCAGGACTTCCTAGCCCAGGTGTATTTGCGCGACATAACGCAGTTGATGTTCCGGCACTTCTTCCAGATGGATCAGCTGCACCAACATCGATTTCAGCAACACTTAAGGCACGTGGTGACATGTTGGAATCTCAATCGTTTGAATTAGGCGAAGTAGATAACACAGTTACGGAGGAGAAGTAATGAGTCCTTATAACTATCTCTATGTAGCTGGCTTACTCTTCACAATTGGAGCAGTTGGTGTTGTTGTCCGCCGCAATGCAATCGTTGTTTTCATGTGTATCGAACTCATGCTCAATGCAGCAAACCTCACTCTTGTAACTTTCTCCCGCATTAACGGAACACTTGATGGACAAGTTGTTGCTTTCTTTACAATGGTCGTGGCTGCTTGTGAAGTAGTCGTTGGTTTAGCAATTATTGTGACGATTTATCGTTCACGTCGATCAGCATCAATTGATGATGCTAGTTTGTTGAAGCGATAACAATGACAACATCCACTTCACTTGTTTACTTAATCGCTCTGCCATTGGCCGGAGCAGTAATACTGCTTCTAGCGGGTCGACGTGCAGATAAATGGGGACACCTACTTGCAACCGCTCTTTCGGCAAGTTCTTTTGGGGTTGGCCTCTATCAACTTTCACAGATGCTCTCCCGCCCAACTGAAGAACGTGCAGTCACTCAGAAGTTGTTTACCTGGATAAGTGTCGGTTCATTCAATATTGATGCAGGTATCTTGCTTGATCAACTTTCAATTTGCTTTGTCCTTCTCATCACAGGTGTTGGAACTCTGATTCATATCTATTCAATTTCCTATATGTCTCATGATGAAAATCGTCGTCGCTTCTTTGCATATCTGAACCTCTTTATTGCATCGATGCTCCTGCTCGTTTTGGGCGATTCGTATCTCAATCTTTATGTTGGTTGGGAAGGCGTGGGTCTGGCTTCTTACCTACTCATTGGTTTCTGGAATCAGAAACCAGCATATGCAACTGCTTCTAAGAAGGCATTTGTCATGAACCGAATTGGAGATATGGGACTTTCGTTTGCAATCATGATTGCTTTTGCAACGCTGGGTTCTGTCTCGTTTAGTGGAGTTGAAGAAGCATCACATACTGCTTCACAAGCAACCCTTACAGCTATTGGAATCATGCTTCTGATTGCTGCAGCAGGTAAATCTGCTCAGTTCCCATTGCAAGCGTGGTTAGGCGATGCGATGGCTGGTCCAACACCAGTTTCGGCGTTGATTCACGCAGCGACAATGGTGACCGCTGGTGTTTATCTCATCGTACGTTCTCACTTTATTTTCGATGCAGCACCGACTGCACAGCTTCTTGTCGTACTCGTTGGCGCAGTAACTCTGACCTTTGGTGCACTCGTAGGTACAGCAAAAGATGACATCAAGAAAGCACTAGCGGCCTCAACAATGTCTCAAATTGGCTACATGATTTTGGCTGCAGGCCTAGGACCAGCTGGTTACGCATTTGCAATCATGCACTTACTTACTCATGGATTCTTTAAAGCAGGCATGTTCCTTGGTGCAGGATCTGTAATGCACGGGATGAATGATCAAGTAAATATGCGTCGTTACGGAGCTCTTCGCAAATTTATGCCAATCACCTTCGCAACATTTGGACTCGGCTATTTAGCAATCATTGGTGTTCCACCGTTTGCTGGTTTCTATTCCAAAGACGCAATTATTGAAACTGCATTTAATGCAGGTGGAATCAAGGGAATTCTCTTGGGTTCAACAGCGCTACTTGGCGCAGCAATCACCGCTTTCTACATGACTCGTGTCATGGTCCTTACATTTACATCTCCTGAACGCTGGGAGAAAGATCAACATCCTCACGAGTCTCCATGGCTCATGTGGCTCCCAATGGCGATATTGGCTATTGGATCTGTTTCAACCGGCTTCCTATTTACTCGCGGAGATTCGCTTGTGCATTGGCTCAGTCCAGTATTTGGTGAACACGAAGCTCATGAAGAACATTTCTTGCCAGTAATAGTTGTCTCTGGACTTGCACTAACAGCTGTTGTAATTGGCGTGAGCATCGCACTTGTGAAGTATCAATTCTCTGATGTCGATGCCGAAGCCCCACAAAATGTCTCAATCTTTACTCGTATAGCGCGTAAAGACTTGTTGCAAGACTCATTTAACGAGTCTGTGTTTATGCGCCCCGGGCAAGCTCTTACCCGATTACTTGTAAAAACTGATGACAAAGTTATCGATGGCACTGTCCGACTCGTTGGAACAACTGCAATTGGAACTGGGTCTGCGCTGCGCAAAACTCAAACAGGTTTTGCACGTAGCTATGCAGTACTTATTTTGATTGGCGCAGTTGCGCTTATTGCTGGAATTTGGGTGGTCACACAATGAACGCTTTAACAACGATGATGTTGCTTCCGATTCTTGGAAGCCTGCTTGTAGCGGTAATTCCTAATGATCAAGTTCTTCGAATTAAGCAAGCAGCACTTGGAACAACTCTTCTGGTTGCAATCTCTGGAGTGTTGGTATGGATGAGATTTGATTCAGCCAATACATCTTTTCAGTTCACTCAATCAGTTGCGTGGATTCCATCCTTCGGAATCAACTATGCCGTAGGTGTCGATGGCCTTTCCCTGGTCTTGATATTGATGTCCGTCTTACTCGCGCCAATTGTTGTCCTGGCAGGTTGGAATGAATCTGAGGGCGGACGTTGGTCTGCAAAAGTTTTCTATATCTTAATTCTTGTCCTCGAGACAATGATGATTGGTGTATTTGCTGCTACCGATGTATTCCTCTTTTACGTAATCTTTGAAGCCATGCTCATCCCTGTCTATTTCCTGATTGGCGGATACGGCAGCGGAGAACGCGCGGCTGCGGCAGTAAAGTTCTTGCTCTACAGCCTCTTCGGTGGATTACTGATGCTTGCATCAATCATTGGTTTGTATGTCATTTCCGGTAGAAACGGTGGACATACTTTTGATATTACGAAGTTATCTGAAATGCACAACTACATGAGCTCGACCACGCAGAATCTGCTCTTCCTTGGTTTCTTTATCGCTTTTGCAATCAAAGCCCCTGTGTGGCCACTTCACACATGGCTTCCTGATGCAGCAGCATCGGCAACACCAGGGACATCAGTATTGCTGCTTGGCGTTCTCGATAAAGTCGGAACTTTCGGAATGATTCGTTTCTGTTTGGCACTCTTTCCAGATGCGAGCAAGACATTTACTCCAATCATTATGACCCTTGCCGTTATTTCAATTATTTATGGAGCATTCCTGGCCATCGGTGCGACAGATATTAAGCGTTTGATTGCATACACATCGATTTCTCACTTCGGGTTCATCACAATGGGAATTTTCGCAATGACTGCGCAAGGTCATAGCGGCGCGACTTTGTACATGTTTAATCACGGTTTCTCAACGGCTGCGTTATTCCTCGTCGCTGGTTGGATGTCTGCACGACGTGGATCAACAACGATTGCTGATTTCGGTGGTTTACAAAGAGTCACTCCGGTAATGGCATGGTCATTCTTCATTGCCGGAATGTCATCTTTGGCGCTTCCAGGTCTATCAAGCTTTGTCAGTGAATTCCTTGTTCTTGTTGGAACTTTCACTAGATATCCAGTTGCAGCAATTATCGCCACATTCGGAATTGTTCTTGCAGCTCTTTATATTTTGATTCCAGTTCAGAAAGCGCTGCATGGGCCGACGACACCAGGCAATGAGAATCTCCCAGATCTGAACCTGCGCGAAAAAATTGCAATTGCGCCAGTGATTGCAGTCATCGTTGCACTTGGTTTCTACCCGTCACCACTACTCAATGTCATTAATCCTGCTTCTGCACATGTGCTTGAGCTACAAGGGTTTACTGATCCAACTCCTTCAGATAGCGCAGGTAAGTAAGTGGAATTCATATCGCCAGTTCTCAATTACGCACAACTTGCACCGATTCTGATTGTGCTTGCTGGAGCACTTATTGGAGTTCTCATTGAAGCATTTGCACCTCGCGCGTCACGTTTTTCATCACAACTCTTCATCACAATCTTCTCTCTAGTTGCTTCCTTCGCAGCTCTTGTTCGAGTCCGCAACGAATCATCTACTGATGCAGCAATGGGTTCAGTTGCCTTTGATGGCGCAGGAGTTCTTTTACAGGGCTCAATTCTTATCATTGCAATTCTCTCTACATTCTTGATTGCTGACCAAGAGAACTTCACTGCACTTGCAGCTTCGGTCCCTGGTTCAGAAGAAGAGCGCACGGCTCTGCAAACTGATCTTCGCGTTACAGAAGTTTTCCCACTTACTTTATTTGCAGTAGCGGGCATGCTTCTCTTCCCACTCTCAAGTGACTTAATCACGCTCTTTGTTGCACTCGAAGTTCTCTCCCTGCCACTGTATTTAATGGCTGGACTTGCTCGCCGCCGCAGATTGTTATCCCAAGAATCTGCCCTAAAGTACTTCTTACTTGGTGCATTCTCTTCTGCATTCTTCCTACTTGGAATCGCATACCTTTATGGTTATTCAGGCAGCATCACACTTGTTGGAATTCAGCAGAGCGTTGTGGGGGGAGCTGGCAACGATGTCTTCCTACTTCTTGGAGTCGCATTTGTATCGGTAGGTCTGCTGTTCAAGGTAGGCGCCGTTCCATTCCACGCATGGTCACCTGATGTTTACCAAGGTGCTCCAACTGCTGTTACTGGCTTTATGGCAGCGGCAACGAAGGTTGCAGCATTTGGCGCAATCTTAAGAATTTTCTATGTTTCATTTGCAAATGCAGAATGGTCATGGAAACCAGCGATGGTTGTTATTGCAATAATTACAATGGTTTTCGGATCAGCAGTTGCAATTACACAACGCGATGTCAAGCGCATGCTTGCCTACTCTTCAATCGCTCATGCAGGTTTCTTACTCTCCGGAGTAATTGCGCTCAGCAAATCGGGGCTTGATGCTTCAATTTTCTACTTATTTGCTTATGGAATTGCCACAGTAGGCGCATTCGGAATTGTTACTTTGGTTAGAGATTCCTCTGGAGAAGTCGGCGATCTCAATCGCTGGAGTGGACTTGGAAAGCGTTCTCCAATTTTGGCCTCAACCTTTGCGCTCTTCCTTCTTGCTTTTGCAGGAATCCCACTGACCTCAGGGTTTGTTGGAAAGTTTTCAATTTTCTCTGCTGCTTACGAATCTGGAAGTACATCAATTTTGATCGCCGGCGTGCTCTCATCAGCAATTGCCGCATTCTTCTATATCCGCGTGATTGTCTTGATGTTCTTTAAAGATCCAGTTGAAGATGGCACAAGCGTTGTTATTCCATCGGCACTGACAACTGTCACTATCTCAGTTTCAGCTGTAGTCACGCTAATTCTTGGTGTTTATCCTGCGCCATTGATTGACTTCATTACAAACACCGCGCTCTTCATACGCTAATGACATCACTCGGAATTCCAGGTCTGGCACCGGCGCTAGAGGCCGAACTCCGAGAGAGCATGCACAAGGTCGAGAGCCTTCTCTTTAGTCATATACAAGGTGATTATCCACTTGTTGAAGAGACATCTCGTCATCTCGTTGCTGCCGGCGGAAAGAGATTGCGTCCACTTTTAACAATTCTCGCATCTCACTATGGTGATAAAAATAAGTTTGGGATCATCGAATCAGCGGTCGTTTGCGAGTTAACCCACGTTGCAACGCTGTATCACGATGATGTAATGGATGAAGCACCTCTTCGCCGCGGGGTAGAGAGCGCCAATAATCGCTGGGGAAATACAGTTGCAATTCTTACTGGTGATTATCTCTTTGCAAAAGTTTCAGCACTCCTTGCAGATATCGGTCCCGAGGCTGTGAGGTTGCAAGCTTCAACATTTGAACGCCTTGTTATCGGACAAATTATGGAGACTCAGGGTCCTCGCGCAGGCGAAGATCCACTTGATCATTACCTGCAAGTTGTCGCAGATAAAACCGGATCACTTATCGCTGCAAGTGCCCGCTTCGGTGCAATGGCTTCAGGTGCACCAATCGACATAAAAGAGACTCTTACGGTCTTTGGCGAGAAAATCGGTATTGCTTTCCAGTTAGCCGATGATGTTATTGATATTGCCAGTGAATCCTTTGAATCCGGAAAGATTCCAGGAACAGATTTGCGTGAAGGAATTCCCACGCTGGTAACACTCAATGTCATGAAATCAAAGAAGCGTGAAGATCAAGAGCTCATCAAACTTCTTAAATCACCAATCAAAGACGAAAAGACAGTCAGGCAAGTATTAAAGACTTTGCGTGCTCATGATGCGTTAAGTGAATCTCGTGAACAACTACTCGGTATTGCTCGCGATGCTCGCACAGCACTTGGACCACTTCCAGTCAATGATGTGACTGGTGCCCTATTTTCTCTCTGCGATGCGATTGTCGATCGTTCTGCTTGATCGCACCAAATCTGTACCTAGTGCAATCAGTGCTAACCAAATAGCAATAAAGCCAATCCAACGCGCTGTTGACATTTCTTCATGGCGTACCCAAACTCCAATTGCAAATAAAATTGTCGGAGTGATGTATTGCAAGAGCCCGATGGTGCTATATGGCAAACGAGTCGCGGCACCATTGAAGAGTAGAAGTGGAATCGCAGTTACTGCGCCCGCACTTATAAGGAGAATCGTTAAGCCAGGCTTCTGGCCAAATTGCCCAGTTCCTTGATTTCCAAGATAAAGAAGGTAGCTAACGTAGGGAATAAATGAGATGAGTGTCTCTACGGCTAGACCCTCGAGCGCCCCTAGATCTAACTTTTTCTTAATCAAGCCGTAAGTGCCCCATGAGAGTGCAATTGAGATTGCTATCCACGGCAGCCTGCCGTAATCAATTGTTAGAACTAGTACACCAGCAGATGCTATTGCAACTGAAACCCATTGCAGTGGCCGCATTTTTTCGTGCAGAAGAATGATGCCGAATGCGATAATGATGACTGGGCTAATGTAATAACCAAGAGATGCCTCAACCACATGTTCATGATTAACTGCCCAGATATAAGTCAACCAGTTGATAGAAATCAAGATTGTGCACAGCAGCAGCGCCAACATTAGCTTTGGATTCTTCACAACTTTTAAGGCGGAAGAAATTCCTTTGGTCACTGCCAGAACTATGAGACAGAAAACCAGAGTCCAGACTGCTCGATGAGAGACCATTTCTAACGATTTTGCAGGTTGAAGTAATGGCCAATATAAGGGTAGAAGCCCCCAAACAACGTAAGAGCTAATTCCGAAGAGTAGCCCTAATGAATACTCGCTGCGTTTACCTGCCACTTAGCGGTAGTTAACAAACTGAACTGCAAACTCAAATTTGCCGTTCTTAATCTGCTCGATAGCCTCTTGGAGATCATCACGGCTCTTAGATGAGACACGGAGTTCATCTCCTTGGATCTGAGTCTTAATTGTCTTAGGACCCTCATCTTTAAGAAACTTGGCAATCTTCTTTGCATTCTCAGTAGTAATTCCCTCTTTGAGAGCGCAAGCAATTTTATAAATCTTTCCTGAAAGTTGTGGTTCTGCAGCATCGAGATGCTTCAATGAAACTCCACGTTTAATCATCTTATCTTTTACAACATCAAGAGTTGCCTTTGCGCGTTCTTCAGTATCTGCTTCAATCGCAATCTTGTCGCCAGAGATCTCGATCTTTGCTCCGGTGTTCTTAAAGTCAAAGCGAGTATCGATCTCGCGAATAGCCTGGTTTATTGCGTTATCTAGCTCCATACGGTCGATTTTCGATACTACGTCAAAACTGCTGTCAGCCATTGTTGTAAGGCCCTTCCTGATTTTTAAAGTTCAAGTGCCTAAGGTATCGTTTGCCGCTCGCACTACCAAAGCGCCGTAAGACTTGTACGACCCTGGCGGGTTGCCCGAGCGGCCAATGGGAGGGGACTGTAAATCCCCCGGCTCTGCCTTCGAAGGTTCAAATCCTTCACCCGCCACCAGCAGTACTTCCTTCTAGGGATTTAAAGCACTCAACTATTGCAATACACTCACGTCATTGACTGACCCCAGCTACCAAGTTGCCGCTCTCAGCTTCCATAACTACCTACACGGTTAATAGTGAGAGTACATCTCGTTGGGGGCGCATCAAGTGGGCACTTCCGAAAATGAATTCAACGATTTCTACCATGATGATCCTGTCGAGAAGATTCCCGGTAAAAAGTTACCTTCTAAATTTCTCGCTACAGGTGCATTGTTACTAGGCTCAGTTTTATTCTTTCAGAGCACTCTCGCTGGAAATCTTTCGCTGAACTCAGGT
>JAPLBE010000004.1:130741-156314 GCA_026392935.1 Actinomycetota bacterium
AGGTAATACCTCACTCACTCTGACGCCGCGTTCAAGCTTTACCAATGGATCTCCTGGAACTCATTACTTAAATTCCATTACTGTCTCTAATATTCCAGATAGCTGCTTCGGAGTTGACTTCACCATTAGCGCCTATGACGACACAAGCAGCACACCACTTGCACTCTTTAACTTGACATCAAAGAGCGTCGTTGTCAATGACAACGACGGAACTTTTGAACGCGGGTTCGGTTCTACTGGAATGACGGTAGCGAGCAGCACCGGAACATTTACAGCTACATTCACTACTCCGGTCGCACAGTCAACAAATGTCTTTAAGTTAACGATTCAAAGTGGCGCACATACTCTTTACGACTATACGCCCCCCTATGATGCTGGCAATACCGGCCCTGGAAGTGGGTTTGTTTTCTATGTCGATGTCGCAGGATTTAACTGTGGTGCAACATATACAAGTACGGGAAGTCCAAAAGGTGGCCTCTGTCATTATCTAGAGGTTGCGCCATATGGATGGAGTACTGGAGCTGATACAAGAACGGCCTGGTCAGTTGTAGTTGAGGATATAAGTGGAATTACAAACAATGCCACTGTCTACAATAATGCTTCGGGAATCGGACTCGGTTACAAGAACTCAGTTGCAATTGTTGCCTCAAACGGCGCTTACAACGCAAGTAGTAACAGTTATGCAGCAGGTGCGGCCCGTGCATACACGGGTGGTTCAAAGAGTGATTGGTATCTACCGACTTCAGCAGAGCTGAATTTACTGTGCCAATGGGTTCGAGGAATCCCGTCAGATGTCACAACTGTCTGCCCCATTGGAATACTGAACAGTGCGACCTATGGTGCACAATCAGTATCGTTATTGCCACTCGTCTATTGGTCCTCGTCTGAGAACACTGTGGATCGTGCGTGGCGCCAGAACTTAAACAGTGGTGGTCAGGTTGGTGACCCTAAGGGCAGTCCGCCCGCCTATGTTCGGGCAATTCGCGCTTTTTAGCACTTAAGCAGTAGATCTTATTCACAGTTACTTGCTGTTGCTTCCTTTTCGTATTGAACGTGCCAAGAAGAGGCTAAAGACAAGAGCTAGAACAATTCCAGTGTTGACGCCCATTTCGATCAGAGCTCGGTTGAAATATTCCTCAGTCTTCTCTTCTTGCATCGTTAGAGATGCACCAACAGTAAGAATATGTCGTACAGCCGCGATAACTCCGATGATCAAGAAGTTGTCAAGTTGGAAGACTCCGTCGGTGAATCGCACAATCACTGTGCGCATGATTTCAAGAATAATAACAACAAAAAGAATGTCATTGATTCCCTGAATCATTCCCAAAGGGAAAAATGGGCGAGTCTCAATAAGTCGCTGCAAGGTGTAACCAGCTGCCAAGATTGAGATTACGAATAGAACTATTCCAAGAAAGCCGTGCAGGATGTCTTCAAGTTTATCTATAAACGTAGTTGGAATTAGAGACTCATCATTTGTGAGCAATCCCTTTACTGACTTGAATTTCATTTCAACCACCCTTGTTTGTGATGTCTAAGGGTAAGCGGGCGAAGAAACTCCTGCAATCTTTAAATTACTCAAAACCTACTCACTGGGGTATTTTTACCCCGTATTGCTGAGTAGGGGAGTCTGAAATGGAACCAATTAATGAAGATGAACTCAAAGCTCGTCTAGACCCACTTTCATATGCAGTACTTCGCGAGGGTGCCACCGAGCGCCCATTTACAGGGGAATACACAGATACCGAAACCGTTGGTAGTTATCGCTGCAAAGTTTGCCAGAGCGTTCTCTTTACTTCGGAGACTAAATTCCATTCGGGATGCGGATGGCCATCTTTCTATGCTCCATCTGCAGATGATGCAGTAACTCTCATTGAAGATCGTTCACTTGCCCCACGAGTGCGCACTGAAGTTCGTTGTGCACAATGTGATTCTCACCTAGGCCATGTATTTTCTGGCGAAGGTTATGACGTTCCAACGGACGAGCGTTGGTGTATCAACTCTGTAGCAATGTACTTAGAAGAGAAAAAATAGATTTAATCTCTTCTCAGTAATTAATGTGTTGATTCACCTGCGCGACGACGACGTACGTTATCTCCGTAGACTGCAAGAAGAATAACAATGCCAACTACTACGTACTGCCATTCTTGCTGTAGCTCGAGGATACGAAGACCGTTGATGAGAACAGACATGATGAGCGCACCAATGATGGTTCCGGAGATTGTTCCTTTACCGCCAAGAAGTGAAGTTCCCCCAATGATTACTGCGGCAATTGCTTCAAGTTCGTAACCAAGACCAAGATCAGGTTGCGCAGAACCAAGACGTGAAGTCATAACAACTGCGGCAAGTCCAACGAAGAGACCACAGAGTGCATAAATAGCAACAAGCCAGCGATCTACCTTTACACCTGAGAGCTTTGTAGCTTCTGTGTTAGAACCAATAGCAAATGTGTAGCGACCAAGGACGGTCTTATTGAGAATGATTGATGCAACCACTGCTGCAAGGAGAAGAATGAAAACTGCATTAGGGAAGTTTGGAATAATATTTCCCTGAGCAATTGCATCCCAGCCCTTTACATCAGTTGTGAAGAGAATTGGCTTCAGGTCAGAGACGATAAGAGCCAGACCTTGCGCGCCCTTCATAGTCGCAAGAGTTGCAATAAACGGTGGCAACCTGAGAACAGTTATGAGAATCCCGTTAACGGCTCCAAGTATTGTTCCAACAACCATCCCAAAGAGGATCCCTTGCCAAACATTGAGGTTCATCGCCATCACTGTTTTTCCTGTGATTACGGCGACGAGGGCCATCATTGTTCCGACCGAAAGGTCAATACCACCGGTGATGATCACGAATGTGACACCAATTGCAAGAAGTCCAATAACTGTCGTTGACATCAGGATCCCACCAGAGACGTTGGCCCATGAAGCGAATACAGGTCGCATGATTGTGAAGAAAGCGAAAATTACGACAAGACTTGCGATTGCAGTTACTCGTCCAATTTCTCGACGAACAAAGGCCATGACCTTATTGCTGTCTTCGGACTGAGTTGCCTTCTTTGCTACATCTGACATTTCGCTCTCTTTTCCTGTATTAGTTTGCCGAAATTGCATTGCCACTGAATTTTGTTGCAAGTTCCATAATGATGTTCTGGTTTGCATCTTTATTGTCGATGATTCCGGTTAATCTGCCATCGCACATCACGGCGATTCGATCGGATAGGCGCAGCACCTCTGGAAGTTCGGATGAAATCATGATGATTGATTTACCATCTTCCGCTAACTTCGTAAGCAAACGATAGATTTCATCCTTTGCTCCAACATCAATTCCACGAGTTGGCTCATCGAATATCAAGACATCGCAATCACGTGTTAGCCATTTAGCGATAACAACTTTCTGCTGGTTTCCGCCCGATAAATTCTTGAGAAATTGTCGCTCTGAAGGTGTGCGGACTCGAAGTTGCGCGATTGAATCTCTTGCGATTCCTGCCGCAGATTTAACTTTAAGGAATCCAAACTTGTTTGAAAAACGTGGGATCGAAGAGAGAATTATATTAAAAGTAATGTCTTGGATCAGCAGAAGTCCATAGCGTTTGCGGTCTTCTGAGAGATAACCAATACCGGCAGCAACAGCATCTGATGGTTGCTTAATCTTTACCTCTTTGCCGTGCAGATAAACCTTTCCCGCTGATTTTGGATCTGCGCCCATAATTGCACGAGCAAGTTCTGTACGACCGGCGCCCATAAGTCCTGCAAAGCCAAGAATCTCACCTTTACGGAGCTCGAAAGAAATATCTTTGAGGAGTTTAAGATCTGACAGTCCCTCAACGCGAAGAACAATCTCTGCACCGATATTGCGGTTTTCAGGACGTTGATCTTGGGCAACCTTGCGTCCGACCATTAGTGAAATAACTTCAGGGATATCTGTCTCTGTCGTTTTAAGCGTCTTAACATATTCCCCATCACGAAGAACTGAGATGCGATCTGTAATCTTTTCGAGCTCCTCGAGGCGGTGCGAGATGTAAACAACACCTTTTCCTGCGGCTTTAAGTGTGCCAATAATTTTAAAGAGTGCCTCAGTTTCAGCCGGAGTCAGTGATGATGTTGGTTCATCCATAATAATGACAGAGCCACGATAAGAAACAGCTTTTGCAATTTCAACCATCTGCTGCTTAGCAATTGTGAGCTCACCAACGATGTCATTTGGATTCAGGTTGAGCTCAAGTTCTGCAAGCAATTTTGTCGCAGCTTCTGTTTGCTTCTTGCTGGCAAGAAACACTCCACCAGGAAAAACGTCTTCACGACCGATAAAGATATTCTCCGCGACAGTCAGGTGCGGCATGAGGTTTAGCTCTTGGTGGATGATGCTGATACCCAACTTCTGGGCTTCAAAAGGGTTTGGAATCGAGACTGACTTACCCTTATAAGTAATTTCTCCGGAATCTTTCTTATAGATACCTGAAAGAATCTTCATGAGCGTTGACTTACCCGCTCCATTTTCGCCCACAATTGCGTGGACTTCACCTTCATTAAGATCAAAACTAACGTTGTTGAGAGCCTTCACGCCAGGGAACTCTTTGCTGACACCTGAAAGAGCCAATAGTTGTTTTGATGCCATTGATATGTTCCCCAAAATTAATGTTGGAATGTGAATTTCTTTGTTGATAATAAAGGATGGTGGCCGAGATTTCTCTCGACCACCATCTCTTCACGTTTTACAAAAGAGTCGATTGATTCGACTTATTCGTAAAGGTTTCCTGCGATTTCAGGCTTAGCGATGTTGCTCTTATCGTAGTAGTAGAAGCCTGTGTCGATAAGGTTCTTTGGAACTGTCTTGTTACGTACGTAGTTAACAAGAGCTTCTACAGTCTTAGCACCGATACCCATTGGGCTCTGTGTGATAGCACCAGTCTGAAGACCAGACTTAATGTTTGCCATCTGCTGCTTTCCTGAGTCGAAGCCGATCAACTTAACTGCGCCGTTCTTCAACTTAGCTGCCTTGAATGCCTGGCCAGCTCCGATTGAAACGCCTTCGTTAGTTCCGTAAATACCAGCAAGATCCTTGTTAGCAACAAGTGCTGCGCTAACGATTTCCTGTGCCTTGAGTGCATCTCCACCTTCAGCGTACTGAACTGTGAGGAGCTTGATGCCCTTGTACTTAGACTTGATGCGGTTTGTAAATCCGTTTGCACGGTCAATACCAGTCTGGTTTGTCTGTGAGTGACCAACAACTAGGACCTTACCCTTGTTACCAAGAAGTGCAGCCATCTTGTCAGCAGCAAGTGATCCTGCAGCTGTGCTGTTTGTGTATGCAACGCCAAGTGCGCAGTCTGACTTAGGACCGAGCTTAGGTACGCCACCTGTACAGCTTGCAGCTGTATCGAACATGTACACAGGAATTCCTGCAGCATGTGCGGCCTTAAGCTTTGGAAGTGACTGTGTTGTTCCAAGTGCTGCGTAACCGATTGCATCTGGCTTCTTTGCAATTGCGGTATCAAGCATTTCAAGCTGCTTATCGATCATTGTTTCTGCTGCTGGTCCGACGAAGTTAATTTCTGCGTTCATCTTTGCAGCTTGATCTTGAGCACCCTTCTTTACTGCTTGCCAAAATTGGTGAGTTTCGCCCTTTGAGATCAATTCGATCTTAAGAGTCTTGTCTGCAGCTTGTACTGGAGCGCTAACGCCCGCTACAAGCGCCAGTGCTGCTACTGCAGCTACTGAAAGTAGACCTTTCTTCATGTGTTTCCCTTCAAAAGCAGCCGAATTGCTGTGGTCGTAATCTATGCGTTGGCACTCCTTGAGGGCAAGGTAATTCAGCCTAATTCAGGTCAATTACAGTGATTGTTATTGATTTGTTACCTGGTACGTACGAGCCGCGTGGGCGCCCCAGAATGAAAGCTTCTCGCTATCAGATAATTGAGAAGTTACCGATTCAGCGAGGCGGACAACATCTTTATAGCTTTGAGTCGCAAGTAGAGCAACAGGCCAATCAGAGCCGAACATAATTCTTTGTGGTGTAAAACTTTCGATGATGTGATCAACGTAAGGAACAAAGTCGGAGGTTTCCCAAACATTCCAGTTAGCTTCTGTAACCATGCCAGAAATCTTGCACGACACATTTTCGAATTTTGCAAGTTCAGTTATTAATGATTTCCATGGTTCGAGCTCTTGTCGAGAAATGTATGGCTTTGAAATATGGTCAAGAACAAATTGCACATTAGGGCAAGCGCGTACTAAATCAATACCTGCCTGAAGTTCTGGAGTCTTAGTCAAGATTTCATAGACCAGACCCATCTTGCCTAATTGTTGAACCGTCGCAATTGACTGTGGTTTTGCTAGGTACTTAGAATCTGGAAGATCTTGCGCTACATCGCGTATACCTTTGAGATAGTTGCCTCCGGGTGCCGCTAGATACTTTTCGCATTCTGCTATCGCTTGTGGCGAATCTATTTGTAGCCAGCCAACCACACCAATAATGAGTGAATCTTTTTCAGCTAACTCCAACATTTCATAAGTTTCTTCATGAGTGGTGGTGGCATGCACAAGGATTGTTTTCTCAATTTCAGTTCCGGCAATAGCTTCACGTAAATCACTTACATCGAAATTACGACGCACCGAATCCATGTTCTCGCCGACCATCCATGTTTGTGGACGTACAGACAAATCCCAGAGGTGGTGGTGCGAATCTATTTTCATTTTAGAAATCTAGCCTTGAGCAACTACATGTTCAAGTGGTTTTCCAGATGCGAGTAATGCCAACTGAGATTCAACAAGAGCACGCCCGCGTGGTTCAAACGCCTCTGAATTTCCACCGACATGAGGGACCAGTAAAAGGTTTGGTGCACTCCATAGTGCATGACCTTGTGGCAGAGGTTCAGGATCAGTGACATCTAACGCGGCGAAAATACGTTTTGAGTTTAACTCTGCGACAAGCGCGTCGGTAACTACAACAGGACCGCGTGCCACATTAATCAGCAATGAACCATTTTTCATCTTTGCCAAACGTGCAGCATCAAACATGTGGCGCGATGAATCGGTAAGCGGAAGAATTAAAACAACGATATCTAGATCAGGAAGATGCTTATCTAGCTGATCGATAGTGAGTGAACCGTCTCGGCCAGATTGAGTGAATGCCGTGACACTCACATCGAATACTGAAAGCTTTCTAGCAATTTCTTTACCAATGGAGCCAAAGCCGATGATTCCTACTTTGCTATCTGACAGTGCTGGGAAGCGGCGGTGGTTCCAGGCTCCATCGAATTGGTCCTTTAAAAACTCTGGAAATCCGCGGCGAGAAGCGATCGCAAGTCCGACAGCAAGTTCTGCAGTAGATGCATCGTGAACTCCGCTTGCATTGCACAGCGTCAAACCAGGGCGAAGATGAGCTAGCGCATCTTCATATCCCGCATTAGGCATCTGCAAAGTTTTCAAATTAGTCATCTTGCTGACATACGAAAGTCCTTTTGCACCAGTCATATATACAGGAACATAGAAATCCACCTGTGATAAATCAGAGCTATCTAATGGAAAGTTTTCATGTGAAAGCAAAGTGACCCCTGCTGGAACTTTCAGGTCAGACCATTGCGTCCATACCTTAAGTTCTGTCATCTATTTAACTCTTTCAGGAATAACTTCTACAGTATTTGAAAGAACACCAACACCTGCCACATCAATTTCAACTATGTCGCCAGCCTCAAGAGCGATATCCAATGGTGGAACAATTCCCGTGCCTGTAGAAAGAATTACGCCATGAGGGAAGTCTTGGCAACGGAATAAGTATTCAATAAGGTCTTCAAGTGTGCGATTGAGTTGCCCCAGAGAAGTTTGCGCTTCCCATGTAGTAGCAGCGCCACGAAGAATCTTCGCCTTGATAATCATCTCTTGCGCACTTGGTGCAAGCCACGCAGGAGTGATATCTGGACCTAGTGAAGTTGACCCAATATAAATCTTTGCCTGTGAAAGATAGAGCGGATTTTCACCTTCAATTGTGCGCGAAGTGACATCGTTACAAATTCCGTACCCAATGATTTCGCGATACTTGTTAATGAAGAGCGCTACCTCTGGTTCAGGCACGGAAGCAGCGCAGTCGTAACGGATACCAATTTTTGCTCCAGTTCCACGTGCGCGAACTGCTGTAGATTTGAAGAACAGTTCTGGTCGATCTGCTTCGTACACTCTTTGGTACACATCTGGAACACCAGATTCTTCTTTACGTGCATCGCGTGAACGAAGGTAGGTAACTCCGGCACCCCAGAGTTCAATTTCAGGCGCGATAGGTGCAGCAAGCTCGCCCTTCACTTCACCACTTGGCTTTGCGACTGCATCCTTAAGCTCAGCAAGCGTGAGATGAAAAGCTTCAGTCAGGGTTGGGATACCTGCAACCGACGAATGCTTACCATTCTCTGTAACCGCGAATTGATAAGCGTTAGCAGCTGTATTCAGAATTGAAAATTTCATTATTCTCCAGATTAGTCGAGGTGGAAGTTTTCGGGAATCGTGTGCCACCACTCGCCTTCGCGAGCTTCGGGAACTTGTGCTTGCATTGCGTCAGTTATCTTCCACCAACGCTGAGTTTCAGGATCGTCGGCAATCATCGCCATATCTGCTTTGTAGTCGGTACCCGTGTACTCCATATAGGCAAAGAGTAGATGTTCGTACCTAAATATTGTGTAATTCTGAATATTCGCTTTCTTAATCGTTGCCAGAATTGTTGGCCACGCATTCGCGTGGAGTCGCTCGTACTCTTCGATTTCATCAGGCTTTATTCCGATGACTTGGCCAATTCGCCTCACTTTTTAGACCTTCATTCTTTCGACTAAACCAGAGTTCTCAAGGTCGACCCAAACACTTTCGGGAATAGGGAAATCGAAACTATCCACATATGTTTGTAACTCGCTCGCATTTCTTGGGCCAGTAACAACCGAGGTTACAGCAGGATGGCGCATCGGAAATTGTACAGCCGCTGCAATAAGTGGCACGTTGCGCTCTTTCAAGAAGTCACAAATTTTCTTGGCTCGAGCGATAATTTCGTCAGAAGCAGGAAGATAGTTGTATGTCGCACCTGGCGCAGGGTTTGCCAAAACGCCAGAGTTAAGAACTCCGCCCATTGAGATATCAATATTGTGCTCGAGTGCGTAGGGAAAGAGTTCTTCTTGAGCGATTTGATCTAGCAGTGTGTAACGACCAGCAATGAGTGCAATATCTAATTCAGTTTCACGCATAATTTCTAGCGCTGGTTCGACGTAATTCATTCCAAGACCGATTGCTTTGATGAGTCCTTGTCGCTTGAGATCTGCAAGAACTGGAAATGCATTATTAATTGCTTCGGGAATAAAATTTTCTGAATCGTGCATCAAAACAATATCAATATGTGGAAGGCCTAAGCGTTCCAAACTTTCATGGAAGGAGCGCTTAATTCCCTCTTTTGAATAATCGTAGACAGGGACGATATCGCGCGGCGCATCTGGGAACCATTTCTCTGGTTCGACACCTTCTACGCGGTTGAGAACACGACCAACTTTTGTCTCAATGACAAAAGGTGTTTTCGCCCTCTGAAGTACACGACCAACTCGAATTTCAGCGATGCCGTGTCCATATTGTGGCGCGGTATCGAAGTAATTGATTCCTAGATCAAGTGCGTGATTGACCAGTTCATCTCCATCTTTATCGCTGACAGATGCAAAGAGGCCGCCGAGGGGAGCAGTTCCCAAACTCATACGGGTGACCTGCAAGTCTGCCCTCTTTAGCTTTACTTTCTCGTTGTATCGCGCCATAAATTCATCCTATATGATTTTTCTGCCCAAGCGAATAGTCAATTTTCAATAAATCAATATAGAAGGATGATGATGCCGAAGATTACTGGTTTCAAAACTGTCGATGTTCGTTTCCCAACATCACGTGGGTTAGATGGTTCAGATGCCATGAATAAGGAGCCAGATTATTCTGCGGCACTAGTTATTTTGGAAACTGATGATCCGAACTTGCAGGGTCATGGTTTTGTCTTTACATGTGGCCGTGGAAATGATTTGCAGTGTCAAACAATCGAACAACTTGCACCATATGCAGTTGGTCGTGACTTAGATGATTTATCTAAGAGCATGGGAGATTTTGCCCGTAGCTTGGTACGCGACTCTCAAATTCGTTGGTTAGGTCCTGAAAAAGGTGTCACACAGATGGCGGCAGGTGCTGTCATCACTGCGGCGTGGGATTTAGTAACCAAGCATGCGAAGAAACCTTTATGGAAATTTCTTTCAGATTTATCGCCAGAAGAAATTGTAGAGCTCGTAGATTTCCGTTACATCACTGATGCACTTACTCCTGAAGAAGCACTTGAGATGTTGAAGAAGGCTCTCCCTAATCGCGCAGCAAACGAAGCAAAACTTCGTGCTGAAGGATTGCCTGCCTACACGACAACGCCAGGGTGGCTTGGTTACTCTGATGAGAAGATGGTGCGTCTTGCTAAAGAAGCAGTTGCAGATGGATACAAACTCATCAAACTTAAATGCGGCGGATCGCTAGAGGATGACAAGCGCAGATTAAAACTTGCACGTGAAGCAGTGGGCCCAGATATCAAGATTTCAATTGATGCAAACCAGGTATGGGATGTCAATCAAGCTATCGAATGGATCAAAGGTATTGGAGATGTAAATCTTCATTGGGTTGAAGAACCTACAAACCCTGACGATGTCATTGGTCATGCTGCGATTGCAAAAGCAATTGCACCGGTTCGAGTTGCAACAGGTGAGCACGGCATGAACCGCATACTTTTCAAGCAGATGCTGCAAGCGAAGTCATTCTCATTTATGCAAATTGATGCCACTCGGGTTGCAGGCGTAAATGAAAACATTGCAAACATTTTGATGGCAGCAAAGTTTGGTGTCCCAGTGTGTCCACACGCAGGTGGCGTTGGGCTCTGTGAATTAGTTCAGCACTTAGCAATGTTTGATGCAGTTGCGGTAACCGGTCATCACCCTGATCGTGTTGTGGAATTCGTCGACCACTTGCACGAGCACTTTGTTGTTCCAACTAATATTCGAAATGCGCATTACATGCCTCCAACTGAACCAGGTGCTGGTGGAGAAATGTTTGCTCAATCAATTGCAGACTTCACATTCCCTACCGGAAAAGAATGGGTAAACACATGACATTAGAATTCAAAGGCCTTACTGCTGCTGTTACTGGGGCAGGTTCTGGAATTGGTTTAGCAACTCTTAAGATTCTGGCAGATGGTGGAGCTACTGTTTTTGGCCTTGATATCGCCGAAGGCGGAATTGCTGAACACGGAACGTGGCTTCAGTGCGACGTTGGAGATGATGCATCTGTTGCAGCAGCTTTTGCAAAGATTTCTTCGCTAGACATACTTATTAACAGTGCCGCAATTAGCGCAGTCGGAACAGTTGAAGCAAACCCATCTGAAGAATGGGCCAAAGTCATGAACGTTAACGTTGTTGGCATTGTGCGCACAGTTCGTGCATCGCTTCCATTGCTGCGTAAGAGCAAGTGCGCATCGATTACAAATGTATGTTCAGTTGCAGCGACAGCTGGAATTCCAAAGCGTGCCCTATACAGCGCAAGCAAGGGCGCAGTTCTATCTTTGACAATGGCAATGGCAAATGACCATATTGTTGACGGCGTCCGCGTTAACTGTGTAAATCCGGGAACTGCAGATACTCCTTGGGTGCAACGTCTATTGGCCCAGTCAGCAGATCCTGCCGCAGAGCGCAAAGCACTTGAAGCACGTCAGCCACTCGGAAGACTTGTCAGTGCTGAAGAAGTTGCACGCGCACTCTGCTACTTAGCTAGTCCACTTCAGGGTTCAACAACTGGAACTTCTTTGGTAGTAGATGGCGGAATGCAGGGGCTACGAATCCCTAAGTAAGTTGGCGTGGTCCACCTTGATGCAGCGGTCCATAACAACTGTTAACCCCGCCGCTTCTCCTTGAGCTGCAACCTCGGGAACTGATATTCCTAATTGGAGCCAGATTGCCTTTGCATTTATTGCGATGGCTTCATCAAGTACCGCCAAGCAATCATCTGGTTTACGAAATACATCTACAAGATCAATCTCTTTCTCAATTTCACTCAAAGATTTATAAACTTTTTGACCGAGGATTTCATCAGCTGCCGGATTAACAAAAAATAGTTCGTATTGTGTTTTCCCCTGTAGGTAGCGGGCAACATGATTGCTAGCTTTATCAGAATTGCCCGAAACCCCGACAATGGCGATAGTTCTGGTTGTGAGCAAAAGTTTACGTATCTCATCATTGGTAGGGGCTGTAGGTGTCATGGCTCCATCTTAATCTGACTATAAAGGCGTAAACTCCTCTCTAATGTTTAGAAAATTTATCAACTTATTCAAGAACCGAAAGAACTGGGTTCGTCAAATCATCGTCGCAGGAATATCTGGTGGTGTTTCCTGGTTCATTGGTGATCTGCTCATTAATAATGGTGGGGTAGTCGCTGCCATTGTTTCTACACTCAGCATCCGCATCTCATTGCACAAGTCAGTGCGCGAAGGTTTTGGTCAAATTGTCGGTACCGCGATTGGCGCGGGCATTGCTCTCTTAACGGTGACTTTGTTTAATTTTGGATTTTTGGCGGTTGCGACAACAATTATTCTTTGTGCAGTTGTCGCACGCGCTTTACACTTGGGAGAAGTTGCTTCGGTAAACGTTCCTGTTACGGCGTTAATTGTTATTGGCCCCGGAATCTCTGAGAGCACTGCTGAAAGTAGACTGGGTTCTACTCTTATTGGCGCGACTATCGCGATTTTCTTCTCTTACTTCTCCCACCCCAATACCCCAGTAGGTCGTGCACGAATTCAGATTAAGAATGTGAGTACAAAAGCTGCAGCACTTCTTGCGGAGATGTCTGAAGGTGTTGCCGCCGGTTACACACAAAAAGACGCCGGACGTTGGTTGGCTCGAGCAAGATTGCTGGTAGAAGAAGTCCCAGCAATTCGTGCGCAGTCAGTTGAAGCTAGAAGTCATGCACGTTGGTTTCCAACTGCTGAAAAAGATGAAGCAGAAGAAATCTACATTGAAGGAATTGCTGCCGAACACACATTGGTTCAGGTTCGCACAATTGCTCGGACGCTATTTGATTCTGCAGTTGAAGGTGGAATTGCAGATTCAACAAAGAAACAGATTGCAGTCGCACTATCTGCTGCGAGTTATGCAATTTCGTCACATATCGAATTGCCAGATGATATTTCGGATTTCGGCCCAACGCCGACAGATGATGTTCGCGAAGCAGGGTCAGCACTTGCCGAGACTCTTATTGAAGATGGACAAGATGTTGATCAAGAACAGATTGTTCGGGGTCTTTCAATCGTTGCCAACATTGGAATCATCGCTGATTCACTCGATCAAAATTCGCCCGCATTAACGGACGTAATCACCCCGGATGAACCGGCAAAAGATAGAGTCATGAAGATTTCTCCGCTGAAGCAAACCAGCCCTATTTGGAATAGGATTAAGAAAGTTTTTAGGAAGTATTTCTAGGAGGAAACATGTGCACCAAAGTCGAATGCAAAGTTTGTAAGAAACCTACATGGCAAGGCTGTGGGGAACATATTGAAGATGCACTCCATGATGTTCCAGTGGATCAGCGTTGCAATTGCAACCGATGAAGGCAATACATATAACTGCCTTCGGGGGACCAGAGGTAATGAACCTAGTTGAACTAGCAGATCCAGTGCCTGGCGCCGATGAAGTTTTATTAGAGGTTACTGCAATAGGAATCAACTATGCAGATACTCACCAAACTGAAAATAGTTACCTTTCACCACAAACACTGCCGATGATTCCTGGACTCGAGATTACTGGAACGTTTGAAGGCAAGCGATATCTTGCGAGTGCTTCATCGGGTGGTTATGCACAGAAAGCAACTGTGAATAAAGCTGCACTGATTGCGATTCCAGATGGTGTAACAGATCAGCAAGCGCTGTGCATGTTGGTGCAAGGTTCAACGGCGTGGCACTTACTTAGAACAATGGGTCACATAGAAAAAGGTCAATCAGTTGTTGTTCATGCCGCGGCGGGCGGGGTTGGAACAATTGCTATTCAGTTAGCGAAACTTTGGGGTGCAAAAGTAATTGCTGTGACTTCATCCGAGGAAAAATCTAAGCTGGCAAAATCACTAGGCGCCGATGCTGTCGTAGATGCAAAAAGTACAGAACTATCGAAGGCAATTCGCGAAGCAAATGGCGGCAAATGCGTTGATCTCATTTTGGAAATGGTTGGTGGAACCACTTTCGATCAGAGCTTGCTCGCACTCACTTCATTCGGAAAGTTGATTACCTTTGGAATGGCTTCCCGAACTGCGCCCACACCAATTCATCCGGGTGCGCTGATGCATGGCTCTAAAACAGTTTCAGGCTTCTGGTTATCAAATTGTTTCGGCAAAAAAGAAATGATGA
This sequence comes from Actinomycetota bacterium, assembly GCA_026392935.1. Classification (GTDB taxonomy): domain Bacteria; phylum Actinomycetota; class Actinomycetes; order Nanopelagicales; family Nanopelagicaceae; genus Planktophila. The sequence goes on from JAPLBE010000004.1 coordinate 145,154, forward strand.
ACGATGTCATTGACGAACTGTTTAAGTTAGTTATTGATGGAAAGCTCAAGCCAATCATTGGAGCCACATATCCATTAAGTGAAGCAGCTAGTGCTCATCGTTCGATGCTTGCACGAGGAACTGTTGGCAAAATAGCCTTAGATCCTGCGTTGTAATCTCTGAATTTTTCACTTTGAGCCTTAAGCCCTAGACTTCTCTCTCTACCACTGCCCCCCTAGCTCAGTCGGTAGAGCGTTTCCATGGTAAGGAAAAGGTCACCAGTTCGATTCTGGTGGGGGGCTCGCACAAAAAGTTCTACACAATTTAATAAGACCAAGAGATATGTATATGCACGCCCTTGGCGGGGTAGCTCAGCTTGGTAGAGCAAGCGGCTCATAATCGCTGTGTCGTGGGTTCAAATCCCGCCTCCGCTACTAGTACATGCGCAGTAATCCGTTCGAAATACGCACGGATTTCACCAATGAAAGCGCTTCAGGTAATCTGAGCGCCTGTTTGAGCAACATCTACGAAGGAGTTCACCATGGCAAGTAAGAGCGCGGACGTACGTCCAAAAATCACCATGGCTTGCGTAGATTGCAAAGAGCGTAACTACATCACTAAGAAGAACCGCCGCAACGATCCAGACCGCATGGAACTCAAGAAGTTCTGTCCACGTTGCAAGTCTTCAACTCTTCACCGCGAAACCCGCTAATGCTCAACCCCGATTCGGTCGGGCGTACCTTCGCGGGTACAGATGTAATAACTATTTCACAATCTGAAGTCGATGCCTTTTGTGCTGTTATTGACGAAACAGATACAACTATCGCCCCTCCAACATTTACCATTCGAATCACGCTTACTCAATTTGAAGCGATTCTCACGCAACCCGAAATCGGACTCGATTGGGCCCGCCTAGTCCATGGTGATCAAAAATTTGAAATCTTCTCACCTGTAAAAGCTGGCGATTCACTTACATGCGCAGCGACAATCGAGAGCTACAGAGTTGCAGCAGGAAATGAAATTGTCTCTGTGCGCTCAGATCTTCATCGAGGAAGCGAACTTGTTATTTCCTCATGGGCAACTCTGGTGGTGCGCGCATGATTGAAGTTGGAACAGAGCTACCTGAGAAAGTCTTCTTTTTGGACCGTGCTCTGCTCAAGCAATATGCAGATGCATCTGGGGACCAAAATCCAATTCATCAAAATGAAGAATTCGCACTTTCTGTAGGGCTCCCAAATGTGATTGCACACGGAATGCTCACGATGGCACTTGTTGGAAAGTATGTATCTGACTTTGCTGGCGGATCAAGTAACGTTCTGGAATTCGGTGCCCGCTTTACTAAGCCAGTCGTCGTGCCTGCTGGCGAGAAAGTTGATCTCACGGTTTCCGCAACTGTAAGCGAAGTAGTAGATGGAAAGGTTTCACTAACGCTCAGTGCAACATCAGCTGGAGTCAAAGTTCTGGGAATGGCTAAAGCGGTACTTAAAAAGTGAGTGCACCAGATTCAGTTCACGATTTAGCGCGTGCTAGACAAGCCGCGCGAGCAGAAAAGAACTTTGCACTTTCGGATCAATTGCGCGATGAGATTGCGGCTCAAGGATTTGAAGTAGTCGATGTTGCCAGTGGATATGAACTCCGTCCCAAAAAGCGTTTCCCTGTCTATGAATCCACTAGAGATATTCGCCCAATAAACTCAGGAAAATTTGAAATAACAGTCGCAATGATTGTTGACGGCTTTCACGAGGATGCAGTTACATGCATTAAGGCAATAAGGGAATATAGCCAATGCGCAATTGCAATCCTGGTTATTGGCGACCCTGGAGTCATTGCTAACGAACTCGATGCTCGCACTTCGTTAGTACAGGTAAATGAAAACTTTGGATGGGGAGAAAATGCCAATGCACTTCTTCGAAATGTAACCAGTGAATTCATAGTCGTAATGGACCCATCAACTATTTTTACAGGCGATGCAATCACGCCCATTTTAGAAGAGTTAAAGAAGCGTGAATTTGTGGCAGTAGGTTGGCGCGGAGGGTTGGTTAACTTAGAAGATGACTGGCGTAGTACCGATGACAAGGGACCAGGCGAAGTCGACGTGCTCTTCAGCTATTTCATCGGCATGCACCGCGAAGATGCTCTTACTGCAAGAGGTTTCAGTAATCGAGCTGTGTTCTATCGAAATGCAGATATTGAATTCTCACTGAACCTTCGTCATTCAAATGGTCGCTTGTTGCAGATGGAGCTTCCGTTGGAACAAGCGCGCCACCATGGGTATCACGACAGCGAGCCTGAATATCGTGATGCGCAATCAAAGAAAAACTACGATCGCATTCTCGAGCGATTTAGAGGCAAGACTGCAATCTTGAGTCCTCGCAGGTAGCCTAAGCACATGGCCGATTTAAGAGATTACACCTCACTTCGCGTGGGCGGTCCTGCCAAAAAATTTGTAGAAGTTGGCACCGAATCCGAGATCATTGCAGCTATTGAAGCAGCAGGGGATTCACCGGTACTGATTATTGGTGGCGGAACAAATATTCTTGTCGCAGATTCTGGTTTTCAAGGTACCGTCATTCGGATTACAAATAACTCATTGCAAGCAGAAGTCGATGCATGCAGCGGAGCAACACTGACAATCGGTGCTGGCGAAAATTGGGATGACTTTGTACAGACGAGCATTGAACGTGGATTCGCTGGCTTAGAAACTCTCAGTGGAATTCCTGGCACAGTTGGCGCTGCGCCAATTCAGAATATTGGTGCATACGGACATGAAGTCTCAGAATTCATAACGCGAGTTCGCACTTATGATCGCGTCAAAAAAGAGGTCAAGACGTTTACCAATCTTGAGTGCGAATTCACCTACAGAAACTCTCATTTCAAATCGCATCCGGGCAGATATGTAATTCTTGATGTCCAATTCAACCTGCGTCAGGGCGAAATGACGATGCCAATCACATATTCCGAACTCGCAGCTGCGTTAGGTATTTCAGTTGGCGATAAGGCTCCAATTGCTGCAACTCGAAAAACAGTTCTTGAACTTCGCGCAAAGAAGGGAATGCTGCTCAATCCTGCTGATAGAGATTCATGGTCTGCAGGATCGTTTTTCACAAACCCAATAGTTTCCCAAGAGATTGCAGCGAAGTTACCGGCCGATGCTCCACGTTGGCCAACTACAGATGGTCGAGTAAAAACTAGCGCTGCTTGGCTCATCGAAAATTCTGGAGTCCATAAAGGCGATACTCACGGTGGTGCACGAGTATCTACAAAGCATGTACTTGCACTTACTAATGCAGGGAATGCAACTGCTATTGATATTGCAGAACTTGCAAAGTCAGCACAGAAAAGTGTTTACGAAAAATTTGGTATCACTTTAGAGACAGAAGTTAATTTAGTAGGCGTGAGCCTCTAACCATTTATTCTGCAAGCAGCTTCTTGATCCGCCCGATACCTTCAACGATATCTTCATCGCTGGTGGCATAAGAAAAACGTAGATATCCAGATGGCCCAAACGCTTCTCCTGGAACGGCCGCAACTTCAACCTCTTCCAAGATGATCGTTGCAAGTTCTGCAGAAGTATTCGCAACTTTGCCGCGAATGGTTTTCCCAAGTACACCTTTTACTGATGGATACACATAGAAGGCACCCTGCGGCGTTGGGCATTCAAAGCCTGGAACGTCATTAAGTAAATCCACAATCAACTTACGGCGACGATTAAATGCCTCACCCATCTTGTGCACGGCATCAAGATTTCCAGAAACTGCTGCAATAGCTGCTCTCTGTGAAACGTTTGAAACATTTGATGTTAAGTGTGACTGCAAGTTAGTTGCCGCCTTGATGACATCCTTAGGACCAACCATCCAGCCAACTCGCCAACCAGTCATCGCGTAAGTTTTTGCAACTCCATTGAGAATGATGCAGGTATCGGCAAGACCAGGAACCAAGACCGGTAGCGATGGCGCTGTTGCACCGTCATAAAGCAAGTGCTCGTAAATTTCATCTGAGATAACCCAGATATTATTCTTCAGCGCCCATTCACCAATTGCTTTTGCTTGTGCTGGTGTATAGACAGAACCTGTTGGATTAGATGGAGAACAGAACAACAGAGCCTTCGTCTTCGGTGTTCGGGCAGCTTCGAGCTGTTCAACGGTTACGAGATAATTCTGTGATTCGTCCGCAAATACTTCGACGCTCTTTCCACCAGCAAGCTTGATTGCTTCCGGATACGTTGTCCAGAATGGTGAAGGAAGTAGAACTTCATCACCTGGATCAACAATTGTTGCAAATGCTTGATAGACGGCTTGCTTGCCACCATTAGTCACTAATACTTGATCAACAGTGATGTCGTAGTTCGAATCACGTTTTGTCTTTGCAACAATTGCTTCACGAAGTTCTGGTAATCCAGGTGTTGGTGTGTAGCGATGATTTGCTACAACTTTTGTCGCAGCGCTTGCAGCATCAACAATGTAATCAGGAGTTGGAAAATCTGGTTCTCCTGCACCGAAACCAATGACTGGACGACCAGCGGCCTTAAGCGCTTTTGCCTTTCCATCTACTGCCAATGTTGCTGATTCTGCGATGGCTGCAATTCGTGCGGAGATTCTGCTCATGTGCGAAGTCTGCACCATGGTCGAAGGCTCTCGCACGCTCAGAATTAGTGGTGCTCAGCACCCGTAATTGGTCAGTTTTACTATGGCAGCCCCCTGCCCTTACACTTCGACGCTCACGATGAATTTCTTCCTCGCCTTGGCGCGCCTGAAAATTCGTCGCGAAGGGCAGTAGCTCAATTGGCTAGAGTTGCCGTCTCCAAAGCGGCCGGTTGGGGGTTCGAGTCCCTCCTGCCCTGCAAGATGCACAACTGCAAGAAGAACTACTGAACGAATGACGAAAGAGAAGGAAGATCATGACTGATGCAGTAGAAGTAACCGAGGAGAAACTCGGACTTTTCGCGCGCGTTGGACTTTACTATCGCCAAGTCGTTTCTGAACTAAAGAAAGTTGTATGGCCAACTCGCAAAATGTTGACCACATATACAGCTGTAGTTCTCGTCTTTGTTGCATTCATTATTGCTGTTGTTTCAGTTATTGACTTGGTGCTTACCAAGGTCGTTTTCTGGGTATTTGGATAAGGAGCCAGTGAACATGACTGAAGAAGTTACTCCTATCGTTCCAGCACCCGATGCATTCGAGGCAGCACTTGCTGCACATGCAGATGACCTCGCGGCTCCTGTAGAAGTTATTGCAGAGCCAGTTGTTGAAGTATCTACATACGTTGTTGATGACCAGCCAATCTCTGACTTGGCGCTCGCGAGTGATGAAGATGGCGATATCGATTCAGATGAGAACGATCCCAACGCAGAATTCCGCCGCACACTTCGTGCAGCAATCGGTGATTGGTATGTAATCCACTCTTATGCTGGATATGAGAAGAAGGTAAAGGGCAACCTTGCCAACCGTATCCACACACTCAACATGGAGGAGTACATCTTCCAGATTGAAGTTCCAGAAGAAGAAGTAATGGAAGTTAAGAATGGTGCGCGCAAGATGGTTAAGCGCAATATCTATCCTGGCTACGTTCTTGTTCGCATGGATCTCACCGATGAATCTTGGTCAGTTGTTCGTAATACTCCTGGCGTTACTGGTTTTGTTGGAAATGCGCACAACCCAAGCCCACTTAGCATGGAAGATGTAGAGAAGATTCTTGCTCCTCGTCCAGTTAAGAAAGCTGACAAGGCAGATATTAAATTTGTTGATTTCGAAGTTGGCGAATCAGTCACCGTTATGGATGGCCCATTCGCAACTCTTCCGGCATCAATTTCAGAGATTATGCCAGAGCAGGCAAAGCTCAAGGTATTGGTATCTATCTTCGGTCGCGAGACTCCAGTAGAACTTTCATTTAGCCAAGTACAGAAGCTCTAAAGAGCTTTAAAGAAACCAGTTTGAAGAAACGATAAGGAAAAGAGAGAAGAAATGGCACCAAAGAAGAAGGTCACCGGATTCATCAAGTTGCAGATCCAAGCTGGCGCAGCAACACCTGCACCACCAGTAGGTCCTGCCCTTGGTCAGCATGGTGTCAACATCATGGAATTCGTCAAGGCATACAACGCTGCGACTGAATCACAAAAAGGCCAGATCATCCCTGTTGAGATCACCGTGTATGAAGATCGTTCATTCGACTTCATTACAAAGACTCCACCAGCATCACGCCTCATCCTTAAGGCTGCTGGAATCGAAAAGGGTTCTGCTATTCCTCACAAGAACAAGGTTGCAAACATCTCAATGGCTCAGGTCAAGGAGATTGCTACAACAAAGATGGCAGACCTCAATGCAAACGATATCGATGCTGCGGCAAAGATCATCGCGGGCACAGCACGTTCAATGGGAATTACAGTCTCATAGTTAAATAAATTTCTTGTCGCCACCGTGGTGACAAGAAGTGGGAGAACCGCGCTGGTTCGCTGACCACAACCCCAAGCTCATCTTCGGATGGGGAAGAAGGAAGAAATGAAGCGCTCAAAGAAGTACACAGAAGTAGCAGCGAAGGTCATCAAAGACCACCTCTACACACCTCTTCAAGCAGTAACACTTGCTAAAGAGACAACAACAACTAAGTACGACTCAACTATTGAAGTTGCACTCGTACTTGGCGTTGACCCAAAGAAAGCCGATCAAGCAATTCGTTCAACTGTTAACTTGCCACACGGAACAGGAAAGACTGCTCGCGTTTTGGTATTTGCTAACGGAGAGCGTGCTGAAGAAGCTCGTGCAGCTGGGGCAGATATCGTCGGTGGAGATGAACTCATTGATGAAGTTTCAAAGGGTCGCCTCGACTTCGATGCAGTTGTTGCAACACCAGATTTGATGGCCAAGGTTGGTCGTCTCGGTAAAGTTCTCGGAACACGTGGACTTATGCCAAACCCAAAGACTGGAACAGTTACAACAGATGTAACTAAGGCAGTTAATGACATCAAGGGCGGAAAGATTGAATTCCGCGTCGATAAGAATTCAAACCTTCACTTCATTATTGGCAAGGCATCATTTTCTGCAGATCAACTCGCAGAGAACTATGCAGCAGCTCTCGATGAAGTTCTTCGTGTGAAGCCAAACTCATCAAAGGGTCGCTACATTCAAAAAGCTGTTGTCTCATCATCAATGGGACCTGGAATCGCAGTAGATCCAAATCTCACACGCGAACCATCAGCTAACTAAGTAATCCAACGAAAAAGCCCCTCCAACTGGAGGGGCTTTTTGCATATGCTTACTAAATGGCTTCTATCGTAGAGACGGCACCACTAGTTCTTGATGTGGGCATAGTCCTCTTAGCTGCAGCAACTAGCGGGTTAGTCGCGCGAAAAGTAGGTCTACCAGCAATTGTTGGGTATCTATTGGCAGGCCTTCTTGTCTCGCCATTTACTCCAGGTTTTGTCGCAAATGGGGATCAAATCGCTCTGCTTGCCGATATAGGTGTTGTCCTACTTCTCTTTGAAGTAGGAATCGAAATTGATCTTCGCCGAATTCGCGACGAACATGGTGCGCTGTTATGGGCATCCCCGCTGCAAGTAATCGCTGGAACCTTATTAGGAACCCCTGTCTTTTTACTCTTAGATATTTCTCTCTTCGGTTCTGCATTGCTAGCACTATCCCTGGCGATGTCATCTAGTGTTGTAATCGTAAACATCACTCGGAGCCGAAGAAGAACGACAAGCGTTGCAACGGAAGAATCACTTCTTGGATGGTCGGTCTTGCAAGACATTACCGGCGTAACCATTGCCGCACTTATTATTGCTCTTCTTGGGAACACTAATGATTCTCCGATTCGCTCAATCCTTGGACTAATTGGATTCATTGGACTCGCATTCGTTGCGTCTCGTCTTTTGCCATTCTTGCTGCGACTAGTTCGCTGGGAGCATGATCTTTTCTTGATTTATTCAGTTGCAATTGGATTATCGATCGCAGCACTTGGGACTGTTTTATTTGGAATTCCAATGGCACTCGCGAGCTTCGTTGCAGGACTTGCCATCAACCAAACACGTGACACCGATGATGTTCGTAAAGCTGTTCTGCCATTTAAGGATCTGTTTCAAGTTTTATTCTTTGTTGTCATCGGAAGTCTTGTTCAGCCATCCTTAATTCTTGAGGCGCTTCCATTTGCCGGACTCTTGCTCTTACTCATGGTTCTACTCAAGACTCTTCCCGCATTCTTTCTTTCGCGCTACGGAAAAATTGGTGATAGCGCCGGTCAGTTATCTGTCGGCCTAAGCCAAGTCGGAGAGTTTTCATTCGTACTTGGTAGCGCGGCACTTGCGGCGGGAGCCCTAACAAAAGTTCAGTTCACGGGAGTCCTACTGGCTGTGATTTCATCAATCATTGCTTCAACTCTGGCAGTTCGTAGAGCCAGCCGCATTTCACGCTCGATCTGAGCGGATTTGACCCTCACCCATGGCTGGACGTAACCTACGGGCATAACCAAAGACCGCAGGTCTTAAGCTCGCAAGAGCTCAAGATAATTGAGGAATCTCAGCCCGCGTAGGTGTTCACATTAATCCGTGCGCATTTACGCGTCACGGATTTTTTTATTGCCTGCGGTCACCTGAAAAACTAGTGAAAGGTGAACCGAATGGCTCGCCCAGATAAAGCAGCAGCAGTTGCTGAACTGACTGAAGATTTCAAGTCAGCTACAGCGACGTACCTCACCGAATATCGCGGTCTTACCGTGACATCGATGAAGGCTCTACGTCGTTCACTTGGTGTAGATACCAAGTACAGCGTCGTAAAGAACACTCTTACAAAGATTGCAGCGAAGAATGCTGGCGTAGACATCTCTGATGATCTTCTTGCTGGTCCATCAGCTGTTGCATTCATTAAGGGCGATGCAATCGATGCAGCTCGTAACCTCAAGAACTTCCAGAAAGAAAATCCACTTCTTGTAATCAAGGGTGGAATTTACGAAGGAAAGTTTGTTACAACAGCAGAGATCATGAAGCTCGCAGACCTCGAGTCTCGCGAAGTACTTCTTGCAAAGCTTGCTGGTGCAATGAAGGGATCGCTTGCTAAGGCAGCGCGTTCATTCGATGCACTTCGCATCAAACTCGAGGCTGGCGCGCCAGCAGCAGCACCAGTAGCTCCGGCTGCTGAAGTTGTAGCTGAAGTGTCCGAGCCAGAAACAAATATTGCTGAGTCCGAGGTTCCAGCTGAAGCTGTGAATTCAGAAGATGTCGCAGTAACCCCAGCAACCGACGAAACTCCAGCGGAATAAAGAAAAGGAAAAATAAAAATGGCAAAGCTCTCACAAGCAGACCTTTTGGCTCAGTTCAAAGAACTCACACTCGTTGAGCTCTCAGAGTTCGTAAAGGCATTCGAAACAGAATTCGACGTAACAGCAGCAGCACCAGTTGCAGCTGCAGCAGGCGGCGCAGCAGCAGGTGGCGGCGCAGCTGAAGCACAAGATGAATTCACAGTAATCCTTGAAGAAGCAGGCTCACAGAAGATTGCAGTTATCAAGGAAGTACGTAACCTCAACTCATCACTTGGTCTTAAGGAAGCAAAAGATCTCGTTGATGCAACACCAGCAACTCTTCTTGAGAAGGTAAACAAGGAGACAGCGGATAAGGCAAAGGCAGCTCTCGAAGCAGCTGGAGCAAAGGTCACTGTTAAGTAAATTTCTTCCTAAAAAGACCCGGTTCCCTCGTGGAGCCGGGTTTTTTTATCCCCAAGAGGCAGACAAACGGGGGGATTTGGGGGTATAAGCACTCGGTTTGCCCCCCAAGGGGGTCGGGGGTTATTCTTGCCCTTCGCACAAAATTCCTAGAGGTCATTGCATATAGCGGCGGCGACCTTCTAATTGTGCGTGTCCACATAAAAGTGAATTTTGTCTGGAAGGACATCTCTTGGCCGCGAAAAAGAGTTCAACTGCCCCCCGTCGTATTTCGTTCGCAAAGATCCGTGAACCGCTAGAAGTTCCTAATCTGCTCGCGCTGCAAGTTGAAAGCGTTGACTGGTTGTTAGGTAACGATCTATGGCGTTCACGTCTTGCTGAATCAACAAACACAAATCGAGGAGAACTTCCTTCGAAGTCTGGCTTGGAAGAAATCTTTGAGGAGATTTCACCAATCGAAGATTTCCAGGGAACGATGTCACTCTCATTCCGTGACCACCGCTTCGAGCCACCTAAGTATTCGATTGCAGAGTGCAAAGAGCGCGATATGACTTATGCGCAACCACTTTTCGTCACAGCAGAATTCACAAACAATGAGACTGGCGAAATTAAGTCGCAGACAGTTTTCATGGGTGACTTCCCTGTAATGACACCACGCGGTACCTTCGTAATTAACGGAACAGAGCGCGTTGTTGTTTCTCAGATTGTTCGTTCACCTGGTGTTTATTTTGAACGTCAGATTGAAAAGACATCAGATAAAGATGTATTTACTTCAAAGATTATTCCTAGCCGCGGTGCATGGCTTGAATTTGAAGTTGATAAGAAAGATCTCGTTGGTGTTCGCATCGACCGTAAGCGTAAGCAATCTGTAACAGTATTCGTTAAGGCACTTGGTTGGACCGATGAACAAATTCGTGAAGAGTTTGGTGATTTCGCTTCAATGATGGCAACTCTTGATAAAGATACTGTTAAGACACAAGATGAAGCGCTTCTCGATATCTATCGCAAGATGCGTCCAGGTGAGCCTCCAACTAAGGAAGCTGCACAGAACTTAATTGAAAACCTTTACTTCAATGTTAAGCGCTATGACTTGGCAAAGGTTGACCGCTTCAAGGTATCGTCGCGACTCTTCGCTACCTCGTAGCGTTGCACCGCGGCGATCTCACAATGGATTACGGCCGCGAAGTTCGCGTTGAGAAGGACGATATCGATCACTTCGGTAACCGTCGTCTACGTACCGTTGGTGAACTTATTCAGAATCAGGTTCGTATCGGACTCTCACGTATGGAGCGTGTTGTTCGCGAACGTATGACAACACAGGATGTGGAAGCAATTACTCCACAAACTTTGATCAACATCCGTCCAGTTGTTGCATCAATCAAGGAGTTCTTCGGAACTTCTCAGTTGTCACAGTTCATGGATCAGACAAACCCACTTTCAGGACTTACACACAAGCGTCGTCTTTCAGCACTCGGACCTGGTGGTCTTTCACGTGACCGTGCTGGCTTCGAAGTTCGTGACGTTCACCCATCTC
>JAPLBE010000018.1 GCA_026392935.1 Actinomycetota bacterium
CCCCATGCTTTTTGACTGGTGGGTGTTCCAAGTGAAGTTACTAGCCACTGTTCATCGTAATTGTAATTTAGGTCCATTGATTTTCGAAGACAGAGTCCAGAAGGTTCGGTGTAAAAGAGAAAATCTCTCTTGCGTTCTTTAAAAATTGGTCGCATCTTCTCGAATAATTCGGTACACGCCAACGCCGAAGCGCTAGCTCTAGCTCTAGCCCACGGCGCCCAATTGTAGAAATCGTTGTACGTTGGCGCATCAAAGCGGAATCCATCAATATCTAGCTCTGTGAGCAAATGAAACATTGAGTCGGTGAAATACTGTTGCCATTCGGGATTACGAGCATCAAATGCTTTTGTATACACCCCGATGATTTCATTGTTTGAATCACGGTAGAACCAATCGGGGTGCTCTGACTGCAATGTGGTTTTTGCTGGGCTGCCCTCGTACCAATAAGGTTCGAAATCGAGAATATGTCGCGACCAGGCAATTTCGTAATTAGTCCAATCTTTTACATCCGAGCTGAAACTGTCGGAGGTTGCACCTTTCAAACGAGCCATGTATGGACCACTGCGCACCGCATCTGCAGCAATTTTTATAATTTCTTTATCAAGGACTCCATGAAGTAAGACATCGAAAATAACTTTGATTCCCTTTGCATGGGCCTTTTGTATAAGTTCTTTGATCTCCATGACATCGCCGTACGAGATACCGATATCTGCATAATCGTGAACGTTGTAACTTGGATATGGTTGCTTAGGCATTAACTGAATACATGAGAAGCCCATATGTGAAATGCGATCTAAATCGTCAATGAGGTTGCGCACCTGCGGATACGGTGAGTACTGGTTAACCTCCGAGAAAACTGAAAACCCAATCTGTGCTTCAAAAATCATCGCTTCGCCAACCCACTCTGGAGGGTTTGCCGGTGAAGATATCCCCCAGCTCTGTAACCACGTTGCGAAAACTTCTGAGAATTCTGCAAAGCGATAGAAAGTCGTATCCAGACTTAACAAGGGAATTTCTATCAAGTCGATGAGTGAAAGATCTGAACCAAATTTGCTCCTGATTCCAAGTGCAGCAGTGTTCTTTCCTTGAGAAGTGAAAAGCAGCTCGGGAATTTCAATCTGATTATCTGGCCAAAGAATCAGCGATTCGGCAAGGGAAGAAATGTGAATCAGCGCTGCCGAACCTCGCAAACCGCCCAGTGGTGAGACGCCAACTTCTTCAGTGAGCGAGCCAAGTTCTACATCTGCACGCAGACCATTTCCTGGAACATTAACGTTCCAGGTGCGATCTTCTAATTCAAATATAAGTTCTAAGGAAGCATCTCGTACAACTACATCTGCTTGAAGCAGTTCAAGAGCCATGGAAATTGCTGGGCCTGAATTATTGAATTTGTAGAGTAAGAAACCCCGTACTCCTTCAATATCAACTGGCACTTTAAATCCAGACCAGCTCTGCTGCGAAACTGATACTGGTTCAGAAACCTTTTTTACTTTCGAGAGAATCTGCGTGTCAAAGTATTCGAGGCCACCAGTTGCTGCGCGTCTTTCCTGTCCGCCAACGACCAAGCTGATCTTCGTTGAAACGCTCTTTACTGGTTCCGCCCCAGAATTGGTTTTCCCAATCTGAATCAATAATCCAGATTCAGCGTCAATTTCAAGCCAGTGATTCGAGTGCGGAGAAATAAGTTTCAAATTATTTCCTCTTGAAGTTTGGCTTTCTCTTCTCCTTAAAAGCCAATCTGCCTTCGTTGGCATCTTCAGTAGCAAAAGCAATTACTTGAAGATCTCTCTCGTATGCAATTGCTAAATCACGACTCATGCTAAATGCCGCATTGAGATTGATTTTCGCACTCTCTGCTGCAATCGGTGCGCGATCTGCAATCATTCTTGCTAATTCAAGAGCGCGAGGCTTAAGTTCCTCCGGTTGAACACATTCGCTAATGAGCCCCCATGCAAGAGCTTTCTCTGCATCAATTGGCTCGCCGGTCATAATCATGATTGCTGTATGTGAAGAACCAATTGCGCCAGCCAGGAGCGTTGTCATTCCACCGCCACCAATCCACCCCAATTTGATTTCTGGTGCCCCGAAATTAGCGTTTGTTGAAGCAATGCGAATATCGCAACCCAAAGCCATCTCTAGCCCACCGCCAAGTGCCCATCCGTTTATCGCAGCGATTGCAGGTTTCTTGAGAGACCTAACTGCCTCACAATAGCCAAAATGTGTACGCCAATCCCATGGAGTTTCATAAGAATCCAAATCTTTGATATCTGAGCCTGCACAGAAAGCGCGCTCACCTTCAGAGGTCAGAATGACAACTCTTACATCATTATTGGAATTACAGGTTTCAACATATTCACGAAGAAGCTTTGTCATTCCACGATTCATGGCATTTAGCTTTTCAGGACGATTGAGAGTAATCGTTGCAATGCCATCATTGATTTCAAATAGTATGTCGCTCATTTTCTCTACTTCCCCGCCACGTTGCCTGTTTTTAGGAGTCCTTCTATTTTTTCTTGTGAATATCCCAAAGTCTTTAAGACATCGCTAGTGTCTTCTCCGATCAGCGGTGCACCTTTGGCAACACTGGCAGGAGATTTGGAAAATTTAAATGGGAATCCTGGTGCTTTAACGTGACCTTCTGTTGGATGATCATATTCAACGAAAGTCTTGTTATGTGCAATCTGCGGATCATTGACTAAATCTTTGTATCCATAAACTTCACCAGCCCAGATGCCGTGCTCTCTAAAGAGAACAAGCCATTCCTTTGCCGTTTTTTTGAGCAAGCGTTCTTGGGTTTTTGCGAAAATCTCATCGCGATGAGTCCATGAATCTTTTTCATCGTTATACGATTCAAAGCTAGGTTCTCCGATAAGTTCTCCGAACTGCTTTAACGATGGAAAAGCGATTGCAATGTAATCTTCCTTGGTTTCAAAGACACCATACGGTGCGCGAATATAAGAGTGAGCATGGGGTTGTTCTGAACGCACTTGTTCAATTTTGCCCACGGTATAAATTGAAATCTCTTGCATCTGAAGTGTGGTGATTACATCAAGCATGTTGATGCTGACTAACTGACCTTCTTTTGTTCGTTCTCTGTGCAGCAACGCTGCAATTGTGGCTTCACTTGCGGCAGCTGCTGTAACAGCATCAACTAAAAATTGTCCTGATGGCTTTGGAGGTTCACTCACTCGGCCCGAAGAGAGCATCGCGCCAGAAAGTGCTTGCAGAAGCATGTCCTGACCCGGCCTATCGACATAAGGCCCACTCTCGCCGTAACCAGAAATCGAGACGTAAATCAGATCTTTTTTCAGTTGAGAGAGAGTTTCGTAATCAACTCCTAAGCGTTTTGCGACACCAGGGCGATAGTTCTGCAAGAAAACATCACTGGAGGCCACTAGATCTCGCAAGACAGAGAGTCCTTCTTCAGACTTCAAATTAAGTGCTACTGATTTCTTATTTCTATTAAGTGATAAGAATGAAACATTTATCTGATTTCCTTTAGCTCCTCCAGCAGATACATGTCTCTGCCATTCGCCTGTAATTGGTTCGATCTTTATCACCTCGGCACCTAAATCACCGAGACGTTGGGCGGCAAATGGTCCTGCCATAGCAATACTGCAATCTAGGACTCTATAGCCGGTCAAAATTCCCATGTATCTACAACCAATCTTCCATCAACATTTACGTCTCTGGCTAGTAAGGACTTATTTGAAGAGTTGAATACTGCTTCCACCATCGATTTTGAAATCTGCACCAGTAATGAACCCCAGCTCATCATTAATCAAGAAGTAGACAAGGGCTGCAACTTCTTCAGGTTTTCCTAAGCGTCGTACAGGGTGGAACTCCGCCCACTCTGCGGCCACATCTTCAGCTGTGCGTCCCATAATATCTTCGGCAACAATTTTTAGTAGCGGTGTGTTGATTGAGCCAGGAGAAACACTGTTACATCGGATGCCATCTAGCGCATGATCTACCGCAATTCCACGGGTAAGAGCTATAACTCCAGCTTTAGAAGCCGCATACGCAGCTGTCGTTTTTTGATTCATATGTCCCAATACAGATGCAGTGTTAACAATTGATCCAGAACCATTTCTCTTAAAGATAGGTACTGCAAAAGATGAGGAGATAAACTGCGCAGTCAAGTTAACGCGAAGAGTGAATTCCCAATCTTCTAGTGACAATTTGTCAACTGTCCCGTATCGAGCAATTCCGACATTGTTGAAAACTCCATTTAAGCTAGGGAGTTCTTTCTCTGCAAACTTATACGCATTCTCAATATCTTCAAATTTGGCGACATCACAATGAACTGTCTTTATATTCTTTGACGACTTCTCAAGTTCACCGAGCTCTTTATCCAATACGTCTGCTGCAATGACATTCCAGTTGCGTTCACTGAAGTATTTTGCAGTCTCGCCTCCGATTCCACGTGCTCCTCCGAAGATGAGAATGCCTTTATTTGAGTTATCTTTCATGCGCCTGTCCTTTCGTATCGATTGCTTTTGCTGCCCTTGAAAGTGGTACTTAATCTAAAAAGTGATCCAGCAAGTGGCTCTTTGGCCAAGGATTCTGAGTTCATCGCATAGCGGGCAGTTGTTATGAAGAGCTCAGTCATATCTTTTCCTCCGAAGCAGCAACTGGTCACTTGCTTTACAGGAAGAGTAACCACATGAGTGAGCTCACCGCTAGGGTCATATCGTCTTACTTCTCCCCCGCCAAAAAAAGCAACCCAAATTCCACCATCTTCATCTGTTGTTAAGCCATCAGGAATTCCTGCTGCTACATCAAAAGTAATCAAAGGTCTGCGATTTTTTAGCTCTCCACTTTGAAGATCGCAATCGAAAATATCAACTCTTCCTGTTGGAGAGTCAATGAAATACATACTCTTCTGGTCTCTGCTCCAACCCAAACCATTTGCAATCGTTAGTACAGGCACTACTTGCTTGAGACCTTTTGAATCTAGAGTAAATAACGCCGCAACACCTGGCGTGAAATCAAATGCCATGGTTCCAACCCACATCCGCCCAGTGCTATCGCATTTGGCGTCATTGGTTCGTATCGAAGGATCATCTGCTTCGATTGGCGCGAGTAAAGTTTTAAGAGCGCCATCCTGGGATGCTGTAAAAACTCCATCTCGTGCAGCCACTATAAGTTCGGATTTTTGGTCTAAAAACACGGCGCTTACTTCTTGATCAAACTTAATTGTTTTCACAGATGAATCAGAGGGAGAAAAAATTTTTACTTGCTTATTTGTAATATCTACAAAATATAGCTCTTGCTGAGCATCATCCCAATAAGGACCTTCGCCAAGATCACAATCTAATTCAACGGCGAGCTCAGCAGTAAGTACTTTAGGCATCTGCTAAATCAGTCACTTTGCCTTGGAAGTGCGGACAATTACTTCATCAGATGAGCGAACCCACGACTGTAAAGTGATTCCATGTCCGCTTGCATCGGAAATGTAGATTCTTCCATTTTCAATCTTTGGAATACCATCAACAAAGTCCTTATACCAAGTATGTAAAAATGCGCGAGCAGTCTCTTGTAAGAAACCATTTCGTTGTGACAGTGAAAAATGTGTGCTCGTTGCAAGTGCTACAGGTCCTGAGCAGTCGTGAGGTGCAACTGGTACTGCAAATAAATCTGCGAGCGAGGCAATCTTTCTAGATTCGGTAAGCCCGCCTGTCCAGGAAATATCAATTGTTAAGTAATCTACGGCGCCATTTTCCAGCAGCGGAAGAATCTGTCGTCTTCCAATCGCGGTTTCACCGGTAGCAATCGGAACAGAAATCTCTGAGCGAAGCTGCTTCAGCGCATCTACTGCATCTGGGCGTAGCGGATCCTCAATCCAGAATGGTTGATAAGGAGTGATTGCATCAATAATTCGCTTAGCTGTTGGTCGGTTCCAGAGTGCATGGAATTCGATCATCAAATCCATATCCATACCGACTTCGTCACGAATCGCGGAAATAATTTTCACGCCATCTTCTATCTCTTTCTGTGAAATAGAGTTTCCAAAAGATTTCTCTGCAGCTGGATCAAATGGCCAAATCTTCATGCCTTCTATGCCACTGTCGTACAGTTCGCGAGCAAGTTTTGCGGGAGTGTTAAAAAATGCTTCTAAATCTTCATACCCCTTCGCCTTGGACTCGGCAACGCCCCAGTTCTTTGAATTCTGACTCGAAGTTTTTTTCATGTATAAATTTTTACAGAATCTTGGAGGTTTCCACCTAAAGAATCTGCCATCGTCGCATTGATTGATTTGCCCCAAAGATCCCAGATTGCTATATCCAAAGCACCTAAGGATCGAACTTCAATTCCGCCACCTTGATATCCAACGTAAGGAGTTAATGCAAAATTTAATGATTCAGGATTGATATTCGCACTGGCAAATATCAGAGGCGCAGCAATTGTGTGGATGTACTCCTCTATAACTGTTTGACTAAAGAATGACTCTCCAAGCCCGACATTTCCTTTGTCGTCATGCACTTCCACCCACAAAGAAGAGGGGTGCGCCAATGGCCTAAAGGTTTCAATCTTCGTTATCTTCATTACTCAATTCTTCTCTCTAAAAAATGCATGGGGAACAAGTCGTAATTGTCATGACTAAAAAGTGCCTGAGGAGAGTGGCGTTCTGACGCCATCAGAGTAAATCGCCACCCCCCTCAGGATTCTTTATTTAAGCGAATACAGCCTCACGCTTCAAGATTGCAGTGATGTTTGATGCATCAATAACTGCTGAACCTGTGTCGTATGAGAACGACTTGAAGCCTGGTGACATTTCCATCGCCAAGAGTGAAGACGCAACCCATCCCTGTGCCCATGGGTTCTGATCCAATGTGAAGTCGATGTTTCCGGCCTTAATTCCCTGTAGTACAGGCTGAACTAGGTCGAAACCGCCGTTAGACAACTTCAGATTCTTGCGCTTCATAAGTGCACCGAAGAACTGGTGTGAGAACTCAGTTCCGATGTAACCAACAACATCACCCTTTGCTAAACGTGCATCCATAATTGCTGATGCTTTAGCTTCATCACTTGATGTCACCAAAACTTCAGTTGTATATGTTGTTCCGTTTGAGGCGTTGTATGCAGCTACACCTTGCTTTGCACCAGCAGCACGGTCTTCAAGAGCCGAGTTACCAGGAGCGAAGTTTCCAATAAGAATAACTCCAGAAGTTTTTCCGGTCTTCTTCTTAGCGTATGTAGCACCTTGGATTCCAGCAATCTTTCCTGCTGGAACGAAGTCTTGACCTACAAATGGAACGCTGAGAGCTTCGTATCCCGCAGAGCCTACGTTTGTAAGTACTACCTTGATTCCAAGGCTCTGTGCCTTCTTGATGTTGGCATCAAAAGCTTTGCTATCAATTCTTGTGAAGATCACTCCATTTGGCTTTGAAGCAATCGCTGCAGCCTGAAGTTCAACTGTCTTCTGAATGTCTTGTCCTGTTGGACCAACATAGTTGACGCTCCAGCCCATAGATTTTCCGAATTCACGGAAACCTCGCTCTAGAGGAACGAAGAACGGGTTCAAATCGTGAATAACGCAAGTAACTTTCTTGCCACGTTGAATTGCTGCTGTCTTAGTAGCAGCCGCTGCAAAAGGTGTTCCGATTACAGATGAAGCACCTAGTAGAACAGCTGATGCGCCGCCTGCCTTTAGGAGATTGCGGCGGTTTAAACCACTCTCCTCTAATGTTTCCTTATCCATTTTTTCTCCTTAGTTAGGCCTGAGCTCTTTCAAACTAGGCTGGGTGTGTGATGGCGTCAGATCTATGTTTTACGTTCGAAGAGTCTTCCTCTTCTGCGCAACCAAAGTATTGATAACTACTGCCGCCAGGATTAGTAATCCGTTAGCAACAAAAGTCCAGTTTCCGTTTACGCCAACAAGCACGAGCACGTTGGTGATCAAACCGCCAACAATTGCTCCTAAAGTTGCTCCCAGAATTGTTCCGGAACCACCAAATAGGCTTGCTCCACCAACTGCGATAGCACCGACAATCAATAATTCCTGTCCCTGGCCGGTGAGCGGATTCGAACTTCCTAGCCAACCGACGAGCATGATGCCAGCCCATGTAGCCAAGAAACTTGAGAGCATGAAGGATTGAATCTTCACTTTAGCTACGTTGATTCCGGCATTTTGCGCTGCAACTTTATTTCCACCAATTGCATACAAATCGGAACCGAACTTACTTTTCGCCAATACAACTCCAACTATTGTGCATAGTGCGATCATCCAATACACCTGTGCAGAAATCCCAAGGAAAGATCCACCTACAAGTCCTGAAAAAGTTTTAGATTCTTTTGCGTAAATTGGAACGCCACCCGAGATTAGAAGTGTTGCTCCTCGCAATGCGCCAAGTCCCGCCAGCGTTACCACGAATGATGGGATGTTGAGCCTGACGCTGACATAACCATTTAACCACCCAAGGAAGACACCAAGTAACAAGGTGACAACGATCGAAGGAAGAATCGGCCAATCCATCTTCACTGAAAGCCAGGTGTACATCACAGCACCAAGACCGTAAATCGAGCCAATTGATAAATCAATCTCGCCACAAATAACAACGAGTGACATACCAGCTGCACAAATCGCAACGTAGGAAATCTGCTGAAGAATCGTGTTTATATTTGTGCCAACAGCGAAGTTCGGAGTTAAAGACATCGCAACGATAACGACTCCAACAATTGCAACAACGACACCAAACTCCTCAGCACGCAAAATTCTGCCAATTCTGCTCTCATGTTTATCTAAGCGTTTAGCTTTGCCCGACATGCTATTCACCCTTCAATTCGGTTGATTGATTCTGGAGGTTATGTTTAACAAAGCTCTGATCGCCAACGATCATGCTGACTATCTCTTGTCTAGTGGTTTCCTTAGTGTTGCGAATTCCAGCAACTTGCCCAGCACGCATAACAACGATGCGATCTGAAACCGCCAAAACATGATCAATATTGTGGCTGATGATGACAATTCCTTTTCCTGAATCTCTGAGCTCTGTAACGATTCGCAGAACGTTGGCTTGCTGCTCAGGCCCAAGCGCCGCAGTTGGCTCATCTAGTAAAACAAAATCACTGCCTAAGCGAACTGCTCTTGCAATGGCGATGCATTGACGCTGTCCGCCAGAGAGTGATTCAACTTGCAACTTTGTAGAGGAGATTTTGATTTTAAGTTGATCCAGCAACACTTTGGCTTCTTCGCGCATCTTTGAAATTCTGACAAATCCGAATTTACGTAACTCGTGTCCCAAAAATACATTTCGAGCAACATCCATACTTCCAACAAGTGCTAAATCTTGATACACAACTGAGATTCCATTTTCCACTGCATCTTGTGGTCTGTTAATTACTCGTACGCTTCCGTCGATGACGATCTGTCCGCTATCTGGTTTTGTTGCACCGCAGAGAATTCGAATCAAGGTTGACTTGCCAGCTCCGTTGTCGCCCATCAGAGCAACAACTTCTCCAGAATTGCATTCGAAATCAACCGAATTCAGCGCCTGTACTCCACCGTACCGCTTTGCTAGACCTTCGGCTTTGAGCGTTGTTGTCGTCACTAGATTTCTCCATTTTCTTCTTGGTTTTTACTATTTGTTTCTGTAACCATCTCGGCCGCAGCATCAATGAGCTTTCGGTGCAACGGATCTATCTGGGCTTGATTTCGAAGCACCTTAGCTAGAGGAAGATGTAGGTCGTCGCCATACTTTTCTTGGCCGATTAACATGATTTGTCGCATGTAATTCTGCGCACCCTCAGAGTCTCGCGCCTCGATTGCCTCAACAACTTTGACGTGCAGTGGAAGTCCAAGATTCGAAATCGTATGGTCAGTTAAGCTGCGAGTAATTGTCCCGAAAACTAAATTCTTAATAGAGCTAAAGAGAATAAGCAGAACTGGATTCTGTGATGCTTCTGCAATGCGCTCATGGAATTTCACATCTGCAAGTACGCTCTCATTTGGATCAGTGGTCGGTTGCATATGGTGATTGCAAAGTTCCCGTAGGACTGCAATATCTTCATCGGTACGGCGGATTGCAGCTAACCCAGCAGTTGCGCATTCGATCATCAAACGTGCCTCAATGAGATCAGCTGGCGTGACCAGTCCCTGTCGTGCTGCATTGACTACGCGAAATGGACCAGTCTTCGATTGGTCCTGAATGTAGGAACCACGACCAGGTTGAACTTTTATCAACCCCTGCCCTTCCATCGAGCGAAGGACTTCACGCAACGTTTGTCGGCTGACAGAGAAGAGTGAGGCTAAATTTCTTTCGGATGGGAGACGATCGCCAGGCTTAGCTTGAGCTGAGAAAATAAACTCTTCCAAAGCAGTTTGAAGTTCTCCACCACTTGGCGGAGTTAGCGAGGTACCAAGGAGACCCTCAGAAACGAATTCAGAGGCTCCGGTAGTACTGGTCTGACCACTCATTCCGGTATCCTTATCCCAACCCAGTTGCATGTCAAGGGTTTTCTCTAGATTTCGGAGGCCAAAATGAGTTCTCAGAGAGTGATCATTACGGGTGGAAGCGGCGATATTGGCTGCGCCATGGGAGCAAGGCTTTTTCGAGATGGGTTCTCGGTCACTCTTTTGGACTTAAAGGCACCCTCCGAGGTATCCGATGATGCGAAAGCGCTGATGGCACTTTCGAAAGATGGCCATGAATGTGTGTACCGGCAGGTGGATGTGACCAACCGGGCAAGGGTCGATGAAGTTCTATCGGAGTTCGAGAAAGATCTAGTCGCTGTCTTGGCAAATGCTGGAATCGTTAAGTCAGAACCATTCTTGGAAATTTCTGAAACGTATTGGAATCAACATTTGAATGCCAATCTCACCGGGGTTTTCCATACGCTGCAGAGCGCGGCAAAAATCTTTGTAAAGAACAAGCGCCCCGGACAAATCATTATCACCGGATCATGGGTCGGCACTGTGCCTTGGCCTGAGATAGCCGCATATTCGGCAACAAAGGCTGCGGTAGAAATGTTAGCAAAATCTGCTGCGCGCGAACTTGCAGAACACAAAATCAGAGTCAACGTTATTGCGCCGGGAATTGTCAATGCAGGCTTAGCACGACACCAGTTAAATACTGAGCCTCAGTATGCAGCTCGAGTCGCCAAGGTTATTCCGCTAAAGGAATTGCAAACAGCTGAACAGGTAGCAGATATTGCTTCATTCTTATGCTCTAAATCTGGAGACTACTTAACTGGGTCAACCATCTTGGCCGACGGCGGAGCATCGCTTTTCCAATTTGACTAAAGCGCTTATAAAGTCTTACTCCTTAATAAATTGAGGATACATATCTTCAATCGCTTGTAAGTCCCGAGCAGAAAAGACTTTCGTATCCAAAATTTTGGAAAGTAGATTCCCAACGCTGAATTGCAGTTCAGGCCAGCCTAAAATTCTCGGCCTGACCCATGCTCCCTCTAGCGTCGAGAGTGTGTTTGCAAAGAAATCGGCCGTGAGTGCGTTGGCCTTTGCATCTTTCCATACTGAAACATCACCTGGTTGGCCTCCGCCAGTTAAGTAATCACCTACTTGGATTTCTGGCGAACACAGCGCCATTGCAACTCGAGCGGCCATCTCTGGATTCTTCGAAGCGCTGGAAATTCCAACGCCAGCGCCACCCAGAATTGATCCTCGCGCTAACCCGTCAAATGAAGGTATTTGATAATACTTAAGAAGATTTTTGCGGAAATTCTTGCGAGAGTAATTCGAGTACCCAAACATGCAGACTCCAACTGCATAGTCAGAACCTTCGGCAAGTCTCTCGGCTGTATCGATTGGATTTGATGTTGCACAGAAACTTGGAACGTTTTGAGAAAGTTCAATCATAAAACTGATCGCTTTCTCTGCCGTGTGCTTGTCTATAAAACTATTCGTGGAACATAAAGGGCTACCAAACTGGGCAATAAGAGTTGCGAAAGAGCAGAATGCATCAACAGGCTTATGTGGCCACAACACTTTTCCTTCTTTAGCCAAGGAGAGAACGTCATCCCACAATGTAGGTGGAGATTGGATTAAGTCAGGACGATAGGCACTGACTTGTGCTGCAGCATCGATTGCAAGAGCCCATTGCTTTCCACGATAGATATATGAATCATGAGAAGGCCCCACGCTAGAAATGGATAACTGATGTAACTCTTCTGCAGTGAGTAATTCATCAAATGGAATAATTGTGTTTGCCACTACAGCATCTGGTACGTGCGGGTGATCAAGAATTATCAAGTCAAAATCTTTATAGAACTCAATCAGAGGTTGGTCGCCAAAATCCAGCAATGACCGCGCCTTCCAATCAATGGAGATACCAGTTAACTTTTCCATTGCCTTATCCGATGCGGTGAGGCAATCCAGCCCTCTTGGGTGATCCCACGTCATACCGTGCAGTTTCGTAGTCATTCTTCCCTTAAGCCTTCAATGAGCAGTCAGATATTCGAGAAATCAAGTATAAGAATGTAACTCGGAAATCGTAACCCCGTCAAACAAATTACTTTTCGAGTGGACCTAACTGGTACCTATTTAACTGTCCTGCTGGACCTGATTGATTTCCATGTTTTGATGAAAAGGCGCTGCTGCCATCGGTACCGCAAAGTCCCTGGATATAGCTGGGTCCGCCTGGGTGAGAACCAATCCAATTTGTTAAGTCGTACACATTCCCATCAATTACAGACCAGCACTTGCTCGCAGAATTATTTGCTCGCACCTGTGCCATTGTGTAGCCAACTTTTGTTGGAACAGGTTCTGGGGTGGCAGTTGGTGTTGGTGAAGCAGATGCTGTTGCAACTGGTGATGGAGTTGGTTTCAGGCCACGCAATACTTCGCCCGCGACCTCTCTATCACCGACTCCAATTGTGATTGAGGCTTTCCTTTTAGCAGTGATCACGAAGCTGTATTCGCCGGTTTCTGCGACCGCCCGATACCGAGCAAGGTAGAAGTAATTGACTCTGCTATATGGCTCATAGAACTTGGTGCGCTCAGTAAATTTCATTGTTATCGATGACCCTTTAGGGCTAGTGATCACAAGAGTAGGCAGCTGAGCAGGGCGCAGTGTGCTCTCAGGTTTCTTATCAACAATTAAATATTGAACATCTAAGTATTGAACATCGTCCGGATCGTCTTGCTTAAAAGCTGCACGGAATGCCTTCTTCTCTCCTGCTTTTGTGAATGTTGCACGAATTGCAAATGACACAGTTCCATCAACAAGAAGTGGGCCCTTTGCAGCTGTTGTATCTGTATTAAGTAATTCGACAGGCTGATGAGCATAAGCAGGTGTAATTCCAATGAAGGCTAAAGCCAGCATGGGGATAAGCACCTTGCGCATGCGAAAACGCTACCTGAAGGTTTTGGGATTCGCTCGTGTGAATTGTGTTCCGCCACTACTTCCCGAACGGCTATTGATTTTATTCTGGGGCTCCCTACTATTTCCTCATGAAAATTAGACTCCTATCTCTCCTGGCCATCACAGCTGCATTCACTCTTACGGGGTGTGGGGGCGAAAAAGAATCAGATTCTGGTGATACCCAGACCTACTCACAGTGCCTAGAGACCGAAGCGGCTAAGTTGCTGGATGAGACTGGATCAAATCTCGACTATGCAAATGAAAAAGCTGCTGAATTGTGCGCGGACAAGTCAGGTAAGTGAGTTTCAGAGTGCAGCGGCAGGTCTAAGCACTTAACCTTGCGGATATCCCGTGGGGTCAATAGTTTCTAGGAGAGGTAACAAAGATGAATGAGAAAGATTTAATTCAGCAGTGGAACAAGATGCGCGTGCAGATTATTCAGGCACAGGTTGCACCGGCAATGGTGTTAATTGCAATCACAGTGCTCGCAGCACTAAATGTTTTCAGTGAAGGACCTGACGCAGCAAAGTATTTAGCTCTGGGTGTAGCAGCTGCCACAGGAATCTTGGCGATCATTAGCCAGTATGCAGCAGTTCGCGAAGGCGAAGCACTTCTACTTGATCTCAAGAAGGTAACAACTCCATCTGCACTGACAAAGAAGATTGCTGATTCACGTGGTTTAGTCTCACTTTCTGCTATAGCAATCGTCGGTCTTGGTATTGGAATCTTTGCGCTCGTAGTATGGGCAGTGCTCGGAAACTAAATGGAGTTTGGTATTGCGATTATTGCCATCTATGCGATTGCGGTCATAGCTCTGGTAACGCGTTTTGATGGTTCGAGAAAGAAGAAGAATCGTTTAACTGGCCGCGGTGGCGACTTCGAGTAGCACCTACATGTTCTGCGGCTAGCGCTTTTGACATCGCGGACAGAAGTGAGATGAGCGGGCGCCAAAAGTAATTCTCTTAATGGGTGTACCGCATCGTGGGCAAGGTTCATTTTCTTGCCCATAGGCGGCAAGTGATTGTTCAAAGAATCCTGATTCACCGTTTACATTGATATACAAATCATCAAATGAAGTTCCACCTTGGTTGATTGCTTCCTGCATAACTTCGGTGGCGTGGCCAATAATGGTGGCCACTTTCTTGGGTGTCAGTTCTGAAGTGAGCATCTCTGGATGAATCTTGGAGCGCCACAGAGTTTCATCAGCATAGATATTGCCTACGCCTGACATGATCTCTTGATTCAACAGCGCCGTCTTTATCTTGATATTCCGCTTGAGATATTTCTGGATTGTCACTTGCTTATCAAAGAGTGGATCAAATGGGTCTGGCGCAATGTGTTGCGCTGATGCCGGAACGTTGTTGGTTGTTTCTTCAACTGAGAGCCAACCAAATGTGCGTTGATCGTTAAAAACTAGTTCTAGTGAGCGCAGTGGTTTCTTCAACTGAAACTGTGCGCGGATATGTGTAGCTCGCGGGCGATCTTTCTGATGAATCAGAAATTGTCCACTCATGCCAAGGTGTGCCACTAAAACATAAGGTCGATTGAGAGTAAGCCACATGAACTTTCCGCGACGATTAGTACCAGTGATCTTTGCGCCGATAAGTGAATCAAGTGGCGCGATGGATTCGGGTTTGAGTGCACGCGGATGAAGGCTCTGAGCTTCGGTGATGCGATAGCCAGTAATCAAATGGTCAAGGCCGCGACGTACGGTTTCGACTTCTGGTAGTTCTGGCACGAATCGGTCCGATTTACTTTCTTCTTGCTCGGTAACTACTCCATGCACCAGTGCTTCCCATCGCCCAGATAACTAGAAGAGGTTGGAAGAAGAGGCGGATTAATCGCGCTTGGTCGCTATCTAAACCAAAAGCATCCACGCCATTTATATACTGTGAGATATTTCCCCAGAACACTGCGACAAAGAAGAAGGCAACTACCCAGCCGACATGCACTCGATACTTCCACAGTGCAATCAAGCTAAGGCCAAGAAGTATTTCTACTACCCCTGAAGCAAGCACAACAAAGTCGGCATACTCTTTAAATAACGTCGGGACTTGTGCCTGAAACTCTTGGCGACTTGTGGTCAGATGCCCAATTCCTGCAGATGCAAGTGCAAAACCCAATACGACTTGAGGAACTCTGCGAAGAATCTGCATGCTCGAAGTATCCACTATCAATAGTTCTACTTCTCCAAATATGCAGGTGCAGTCTTTGAAAAGCGGATGTTTCCTGTCTTGCTTACCAAGAAGCCGGTTTCAACTCTAAATCCACCCCACGGTGCCATAAACAGTGGAACATCGATTGATAAAAATGCATTATCTGGCACAACAAAATCAGAGACAGATGTGAGTATTGGTGGTTCGAACTCTGAAGTTCCGATGCTGTGAATTCCTGAATAGACGCAGAGATCAATAAGACCCGCCCTGCGTAACACATCTAAGCCTGCGCCCGATATATCTGCACCCACTGCACCGACTTTCAGCTGAGCTTCGGATGCAGCGGATGCTTCGATAGCTGTATCAATTGCGAACCTCACTTCTTTAGGTGCAGAACCCATAGAAACTGGACGTGCAATAACTCCGTGATAACCCTCGTAGCGAGGTGCGACGGTAAGTAGTGCAAGGTCGCCGGCTTTGAGGGTGTTCATAGTTGTTCGAGTCAAAATTGGATAGGTATTTGTTTTTCCAAATCCAACAATTGTGTCGATTCCACTTCCCTCTGATCCCATCTTGCGCATTGTGTATTCAATCTCTGCAGCAACTTCGCGCTCTGAGACTCCAATTGCAAGTGCATCAATGCCAGCATTCAGGCCAGCTTCAGCGATTTCAAATCCATACTTGAAGACTGCAATCTCTGCTGCACTCTTTGATGCCCGCAACATGCGATAGTCGAGTTCGAATCTATCCATCGATACTGTGGCAAATGAGAAGGAATTAATGAGTTCTACTAACCAATGCGGAAATGCGCTCTCACCCACAAAGCCAATACGCGCAGTTGATGTGCCTGCTTCTTGCAGCAAAATATCTAAGAAAGCTTTGAAGCTAATCGGCTTGGTGTATGGGTACTCTTCTTCGGGCATATTGAATTCGTTAACAACATGAATAGAACCAATTTTGGCCGTGTTGTCATAGAACGTTTCACTTTCTGCACCTGTCGCAGAATGAATATCTCCTCGGCGAGGAACCACAGTGAGGATTGGCTCAAAATGCGCAGCATAATTAGTAAGCCAGCGAGTGTGGTTAGCACCGAATACTGCTCGGTCATCTCCGTAGAACAAGAGTAGGTCGATTGAGTGTGCCTGCATGATCGTCTGCACGCTCTGCTTGCGGGCAGTGAATTCATTCTGCGGTATTACGGGTAAATTCTTCATCATTTTCACTCCGATAGTTGTTTCTCATTAACTAGCCTTACATTTTTCAGAGCAGTACTTCACGTTCTCCCAATCACGCGCCCATTTCTTGCGCCATTCAAAGGCAAGGTTGCAGCGAACACAGATCTTCGGCGGAAAGCCGTTCTTCGTTTTTGCTACAGCCATGGCGGTGCATCGACAGGTTTATCCCAACTGTCGATTGGTGCTTGTAGTGGATTATCAATCCAAAGGAATTCACCGTTGATGTCAGCAGATTTATCGCTCACTAATTTCATAATCAGATCGGCAGCTTTCTTGGGATCATCTCCCCCAGTCTTTTCAACCCAATCAACCCATGATTTGTAATCTACGCCAGCTTCACCAAGTGCATCTGCTTTGGCACTGATATCGGCCCACATTTCACTGCGCACATCGCCGGGGTGAATGACATTTGCAGTTACGCCACTTCCGCTAATTTCTGCAGCGAGGTGGCGAGTGAATTGGTTAAGTGCAACTTTTGCGGTGGCATATGCGCTGTTGAGTTTGCCAGGTTGATGAAGTGAAGCGGCAGAGCTGAGATTAATAATGCGACCCCACCGTGCATCTAACATCGCAGGCAAGAATGCACGAGATGTGTAGTAAGAAGAAATTGCATCGATCATGATTGTTTCTAACCATTGATGTGGGTCGCTATCTTGAATCAACGCAATGGGGCCGAAGATGCCAGCGGCGTTAATGAGAATTTCTACATTTCCGTGTTCTGCGGTGACTTTCTTGTGAAGGTCGGTCACGAATGCAAGATCACTGATATCGCCGGCAATCGATGTAATGCGCGGATTGGTTTCGGCGGCGTTAGGTGTGCGAGAGACTGCGATGACGTTGTGTCCAGCATTTGCGAGCGCGAGCGCGATTTCACGGCCGATTCCCCGGGATGCGCCGGTGACTAACGCGAGTGACATGTACAGATAATAGGTGTCGGTGGGGGCAATTACAGTGTGAGGCCGGGGGTAAATATGTTTCGGTGGATACGGCATAAGGCGATGGATGCAGAGCTGGCGCAGATCATTGATGACCATGGGCGGGTGCGTAAGGATGCCAGCGATATCCGTGATTTCTTATTGTGGGTCCTAGAGGGAAATAAGAATGACGTCGAGAAATTTAGCGATGAGGCGTTAGAACGGGCTGCAGATTTAATCGAGCAAGTAGGGCCAGGGGCGTTCTATTGGATGACCGATATTGCGGCGCAAATGGTTTTATTATCAGAGGCCACCCTGCGTGGCTTTAGTACAAATGTCAGCATCGAACTTGGTGCCACCGCAACAGCTGAATCGATTGTCGAGAAAGTTGTGCGCTTGCCGTAGCCTTTTGCCATGGCTAACCACGGCAATATGTATGGTCCCGCATTTACATTCCTAGGCATTCCTGCCTGCGATTTAGATAATCCGTCAACATATAAAGGTGCAGATGTCATCATTGTGGGCGCACCGATTGATAGCGGTACTTCTCATCGCTCGGGCGCGAAGTTTGGGCCACAAGCAATTCGTGGTGGCGACTATTTGCCGCATGATGGGCAACGTCCGCATTTAGCGCTGCGCACAGATGGATTGAAAGATCTGAATGTTTTTGATGCAGGTGATTTGCTCATGCCTGGCGGAGATTTGGTTGCATCCCTTGCTGTATTACGAGAAGCAACCGAGAAGATTTCGCGAGCACGCGCAATCGCTGTTGTCCTTGGTGGAGATCACTCCATCGCATCGGCAGATGTTGCAGGTATTGCAAATCATTTAGGTCACGGCAAAGTTTCAATGATTCACTTCGATGCGCATGCTGATACAGGTGAAGATCAATGGGGCGCACTTGTGGGCCACGGAACGCCAATGCGTCGACTTATTGATGAAGGCTATGTTCGCGGAGATCGCTTCTTGCAATTGGGTCTTCGGGGATATTGGCCAGATAGCAAGACTCTCGAGTGGATGCGCGATCAAGGAATGCGCTCGTACGAGATGACTGAAATTCATCATCGTGGGCTTAAAGAAGTGCTCGATGAATCATTTGCAACGCTTACCAATGAATGTGATGGCGTCTTCTTATCTGTAGATATCGATGTTGTTGATCCAGGTATGGCGCCAGGCACGGGCACACCTGAGCCAGGTGGAATGACTTCGCGCGAACTACTTGAAGCCGTGCGCCGAATTTGTTTAGAGCTTCCTGTTGTTGGCATCGATGTTGTTGAAGTTGCGCCACCATTTGATAGTGCAGATATCACTGCGATTTTGGCAAACCGCGTGGTGCTCGAGGCGCTGAGTGCGATTGCTAAACGCCGCAACGGAACCGCTTATGACCCGAAGCAGAACCTGCTCGATCGTTAGAAAACCCTGTGAATAATCTAGCTTCAATCGCTTTACGGCATTTCTAGTCCATTTTCGCAAGAATCTGAAACCGCCCTGCCATAATTTCCACCATGGAAAAACTTGAAAACTTTTTAGAAAAAGTAATTTTTGCTGGACGTTGGTTGTTAGCGCCTTTGTATATCGGGCTATTGCTAGCACTACTGCCAATTATGTATCGCTTCTTCGACGCCTTCTGGCACATGATGACTCACGTTCGAGGTGCTACTTCAGGGCAAATTACACTTGAAGTTCTCGAACTCCTTGACACGGTATTACTTGCTAACTTAATCATCATCGTTCTCTTTGCAGGATACGAGAACTTTGTTTCCAAAATTACAATCGCAGAAGGTGCTAAAGATCGCCCACACTGGATGGGACGAGTTGATTACAGTGGCTTGAAGATCAAACTTATTGGCTCACTCGTTGCAATTTCTGTTATTGAACTGCTGAAAGACTTTATGAAAGAAGGAACTTTCGACGCTAACCGAGAGGGCTGGCGAATCGGAATTCATATGACTTTCGTAATTTCTGGTGTGCTCTTTGCGCTCATGGACATGATGGCTGATCGCCACAAGTCTGAGCGTTAAAAAATTAGTATTCGCTAATTACCGTTTTATACATTCGCGAGAGTGCAAACTCGTGGTGTCCGCCACGTTCTGCCTTTGTTAGCTTTCCGTTTGCAACTTCAATGATTTCAGCGAAAATGCGATCTCCGACTTGAGCAAGAGTCTCAAGTCCGTCGGCAATCGTGCCAGCATCAAGATCAATGAGATCTGGAATTGCAGAATACATGGGAGTATTGGTTGAAACTTTTATAGTTGGCATAATCGCAGAACCAGTTGGTGTTCCGCGACCAGATGTAAATACGACAACATTTATATGTCCTGCACCGAATCCTGCAAGCTGTTCAATGTCATGACCTGGGGTATCCATAAAGTACAAACCTGGTGTCAATGGTTTTTCGCCAAATTCCAGTACTCCGGTAAGTGGCGCATTTCCTGCCTTCTTTGCTGCACCCAAAGATTTTTCTTCCAGAGTAGAGAGTCCTCCTTCAATATTTCCGCGAGAAGGTTGAGCACCGCGAATGTCGATTCCCTCGTAGTTAATCGACGCTTCATAACGAGAAACCATGGCAACAATGCGCTTTCCTACTTCAGGATCAATCGCGCGAGCAGCAAGCAAATGTTCTGCTCCAAGAATCTCAGTTGTTTCACCTAGGACAGACGTTGCACCTAATTCAACAAGACGATCACTTGCTACGCCAAGAGCTGGATTTGCAGTGATTCCCGAGAGAGCATCAGAACCGCCGCACTCGAGTCCCAGAACAATCGCACTCCACGGTGCTTCTATGCGTTTTTGTGATTTTGCTTCAGCAACATATTTATTGGCAACCACAAGTGCATCAGATTGCAATTTCTCAAGAGAACCGATTTCAGGTAATGAAAGAACCGTGAAATTCTTAAGCCCTAACGCTTGTGCGCCATCGATGATTGACTTCTCTTCAGCGTTTCCAATAATCAGGAAAACAACTGCGTAATTATTTGGATTTGATGCATACCCAGAAAGAGTAAACAGTATTCGCCGAAGATCACTATCAATCTCGCCAGACCAATCGTGACTAATTGCCACGGCTCCGTCAGATGTGTCAGCAATTGTGCGAGCAGTAGAAGCTAGCGCAGAATGCAGCGGAAGAACTAGGACATTGTTACGCAGTCCCCAACTGCCGTTATCGCGTAAGTAAGCAAATAGCTTCTCGCTCATTAGACGCTCCTGACAACTCGTGGCGCACGGATTTCACCGCTTTTATTCTTCTCAGCAATAGTGTGAGTTCCATTTGCAACTGATTCGATTAAAGCGGTGATTTCTGCATCAATTTGTGACTCGGCTATATCAAAATCAGCCCGAATAGCTTGGTGCAGGATGCTCGAACTTGCGACATTGATAACTGGAAAAAGTGGGAATCCTGATGGTGGCTGTGTTTCACTCGGAAAACTAATTACGATGTGCGCCTTCTCTTGCGCTAAACGAGAGAAGGATTCAGCAGATGAAAATGGTGAATCCGAGATAATTACTGTGTGGCCAGCTGCTTCAAGTAGACCTTTGAGTGTCGAGATTCCAGGAAATTGGCGACCATTATCAATCCCCACACGAAGAGTTGTGATCTCTGCAGACACTGGAACAAATGAAGTGTTTAACTCGCGCGCTGCTTTTACTCCAGCTTCAACGGTTCCTTCTACTCCACCACTTTCTTGAATGATCCTGTACTGAGTTGATTCATTGCGCTCGAGTAATTTCGCAGCGAGTTCCTGTCCTTGGATAGTCTCGCAACCAAGACCAATTACAAGGGCTGAATTAACATTGGGATGGTCGGCTAACTGAATAAAGAAATTATCGATACCCGCAACGTCGTCTCCGATGATCGCGCAACCGTGTTGATGGGCAAAAGTGACAGCGTCAATTTCGGTGGCAATGCGACGTGAAACATGGGTTGAACAGATAACGGATGGAAGAATAAGTTGATGGTTACGAATTCCATTGCCACGATTTCCGTGAGCGAATCCCTTGATGGCCGAACTCATGATTGCGCCGATGAAAGTCGATCGCCCAAGATATTGTGAACATGGACATGCTCACCGATAGCAATAGGCACAACTGCATGGCCCATGCGTTCACCATACTTAATGACTCCGTCATTCTTAGAAATCACTTGAGTGGCAATCTTGTGACCACGCGGAATCTTGTTCAAAACCTTAATTGAGATGTCATCTTGTTCTACAACATCACCTATCTCAAGATCGACCAGACAGACGGCGATGTTATCGCGCGAATCTAGGATCAGTATTCTTCTCATACGGGGCACTCTAGTGAAAGATTTTGCCGGGATTGAGAATTCCATTTGGATCAAGTGCTGCCTTTATCGATCTCATCACTGTAATTGAAGACTCGCCCGCTTCTTCCAACAGAGATTCAATCTTTCCGGCACCAACACCATGCTCACCTGTGCACGTTCCGCCCATCGCAATAATCTCAGATGTTGTCTTGTGTGTGAGAGCTCGTATCTGATCTAACTCTTCAGGTTTTGCAGGGTCAGTAACAATAAAGGTGTGGAAGTTTCCATCAGCAACATGGCCAAGTATCGAGAATGGGAATCCTGAATCTTTTAAAATATTCTCAGCAACTGTAACCGCATCGGCCAACCTGGAAAGTGGAACTGCGGCATCAGTACTAATTGCGCGTCTTCCAGGGTGGGCTGCAATTCCTGCCCAATATGCGTTGTGACGAGCTTGCCATAACTTTCGTCGCTGACCTTCTTCGGTTGTCCACTCAAAGTTAGTTCCACCAAATTCTGATGTGATTTCTTGAACTACTTTTGCATCTTCTTCTACTCCACGAGGAGATCCGTGGAATTCAAAGAGCAGTGTTGGGGCTTCTTCGAGAGTTAATCCATCATGGGCATTAACATTTTTAATTGATTGAGCATCAAGAAATTCACAACGTGCAATTGCAACACCAGATCGCACAATAGCAATTGCAGCTTGAACCCCGTCAGAAAGTGTTGGGAATCGAGAGACAGCTGCGGCCATTTTCTCTGGGATGCCAAATACGCGAAGGGTTATCTCGGTAACGATTGCGAGTGTTCCTTCAGATCCAACAATTAGACGTGTTAAGTCATATCCTGCAGATAATTTACGAGTCTCGCGACCTGCATGAATTACTGTTCCATCAGCTAATACTGCGGTGAGTTTTAGTACATTCTCGCGCATGGTTCCATAGCGCACCGTGGTAGTTCCGGCGGCGCCAGTTGAGGTCATTCCGCCGATGGTTGCATCTGCGCCAGGATCTACTGAGAAGAACAGACCGTCATTTGCTAACTTCTTGTTAAGGGCCATGCGCTTTACGCCTGCCTGCACAGTGACTGTTAAATCATCAGGGGAGATTTTGAGAATTGATTCCATCTCACTGAGATCGAGTGAGATTCCACCAAAGAGAGGCAACACGTGGCCTTCAAGTGATGAACCCACACCAAATGCAACGACAGGGATTTTTTCTGCGTTGCAGTAAGCAAGCACCTTCGACACTTCTTCAGTGGATTTAACTGTTACGACCGCAGATGGGCGTATTGGTGGAAATGCAGATTCATCACGACCGTGAGCATCGAGAACTGATTCATTTTGAGAGAGGCGGCCATCGACAAGAAGT
Organism: Actinomycetota bacterium; assembly: GCA_026392935.1. Taxonomy (GTDB): domain Bacteria; phylum Actinomycetota; class Actinomycetes; order Nanopelagicales; family Nanopelagicaceae; genus Planktophila. The sequence goes on from JAPLBE010000018.1 coordinate 23,262, forward strand.
GAGAGTGCCTTTACTTGCGCATCAGTAAGATCGACGCGCTGCGTAATTGCCATCAGTAACTCGATTCTTATCGAAGTGTGCAACGAATTGTAGCCCCGAAGGGATTCGAACCCTCGTAGCTGACTTGAGAAGCCAGAGTCCTAGGCCGCTAGACGACGGGGCCGTGCCAAAAAAACTAGGACAAACATATTTAGTTTTTGTACTGCTGTATTTCGCTGGGGTACCAGGACTCGAACCTAGACTTACTGAACCAGAATCAGCAGGGCTGCCAATTACCCCATACCCCAATATTCAATTTTTTGCCCATCGGTTTTTCATGCCTAGTGCAAGGTGAGAAGTTTACCCCACTGGTTGAGTGAAATTTACAGGGCTAGGGCTGCAGCAATGCGTTCTAGGCAAGCATCTTTACCTAGCAATTCCATCGATTCAAATAGCGGTGGAGAGATCGTGCTTCCCGTAGTTGCGATACGTAGCGCGGTAAATGCAATGCGCGGCTTGAGCCCCAGCTCTTCAATCAGTGACGTGCGCAGAACGGCTTCAATAGCTTCGTGTGTCCAAGAGTTAACGTTATTCAATTCTTTGAGTGAGCGCTTAAGAATATCTTTTGCAGCGCCGTCTGTAATCTTCGAAACAGCATCTGCATCGACGTGGAAATCAGTGACAAAAAGGAATTTAAGAAGAGCAGGTGCTTCATCAAGTTTGACAATACGCTCTTGAATAAGCGGCAGTGCTTTCTTAACGAGTGCGACTTCAGAGTCAGTTCCTGAGATTACATCCGCTTTAATCAAGAATGGCAGAGTCCATTGTGCAAATTCTTCAAGTGAAAGTGCACGAATCTTGTCACCATTAATTGCCTCAAGCTTCTTCATATCAAAGCGTGCGGGCGAAGAATGAACTTTTTCAACAGTAAAGAGCTCGGTGAGTTCCTTCATAGAAATGTTTTCGCGATCATCACCTGGTGACCAACCAAGGAGAGCTAAGTAATTACAGATTGCTTCAGGTAAGTAACCCTGGTCTCTGTACCAGGCGATGGAAACCTCTCCATTGCGCTTAGAAAGTTTTGCATTGTCTTGACCCATGACGAATGGAAGGTGAGCAAAAACTGGATAATCCTCAGGCTTGATACCCATTGCTTGATAGACACGTATCTGGCGAGGAGTTGAAGATAATAAATCTTCACCGCGAAGTACGTGTGTGACGCCCATTAAAACATCGTCTATAGCAACAGCGAGTGTGTAGAGAGGAGATCCATCAGCACGCACCATCACAAAGTCAGGAACAAACTTGTGATCGAAGGTGACTTCTCCACGAATTTCATCTACGAAAGTTGTTGTGCCATCGGGCATACGCATGCGTACAACAGCTTCGCGACCTTCTGTCTTAAATGCTGCAATCTGCTCTGCAGTCAGATCGCGACAATGGCCGTTGTAACCAGGTGCAACATTTGCTGTGCGTTGGGCTTCGCGCACAGCTTCAAGTTCATCCGGTGAGCAATAGCAGTGATAAGCATCGCCCTGAGTCAAAAACTTCTGAGCCCACTCGGCATAAATATCTAGTCGCTGTGATTGAAGATATGGACCATTGGGTCCACCTACTTCAGGGCCTTCATCCCACTGAAGTCCAAGCCATTTCAAGGTGTCAATTGCTGCATTGATGTATTCGTCAGTGACGCGAGTTGTATCTGTATCTTCTATGCGAAAGAGAAATGTTCCACCTGTATGACGAGCATATGCCCAGTCAAAAAGTGCGGTTCTAATGTTTCCAACGTGTAAGTCACCTGTTGGTGATGGAGCAAAACGAACTTTAACTTTTTTCGTTGTCATGGTTTTGCGCTCACCTTATTTGTTAGTTGGCCAAGGCCCTCGATTGACATTGCAACCGTGGATTTCTCTGGCATTGGGCCAATACCCGCTGGGGTTCCAGTGATGATGATATCTCCCGGCAAGAGTGTCATTACCTGAGTAACAAAATGGACAATATCTTCAATCGAGAAAATCATTTGGGAAAGTGTTGCATCCTGCTTAATTTCCCCGTTAAGCGTTGTGGTGATTCTTTGATTGCCGGGTACGAATTCGGTCTCAATCCAGGGCCCAATAGGACAAAAAGTATCGAAGGACTTTGCACGCATCCATTGTCCGTCTCTCTTCTGAATTTCACGAGAAGTAACATCGTTTGCAATGGTGTATCCAAAGATCACATCATTGACGCGCTCTTTAGGAACTTCCTTGCATACTCGACCGATAACAATGGCAAGTTCTGCTTCGAAATCTATTGTGGGTGCCATAGCTGGCCACACAATTGTGTCGCCGGGGCCAATGACAGAAGTATTTGGCTTCAAGAAAATAATCGGCTCGGTTGGAACTTCGCTTCCCATCTCTGCCGCATGATCTGCATAGTTCTTGCCCACGCATACAATTTTTGAACGAGGAATAACCGGTGCGAGTAAACGAACTTTTGTGAGGTCAATCTTTGCAGCAGTTTTTTGGATGCCGTGATAAATCGGATCTCCAGAAATAATCGAAATCTGATTATCATCTTCCAAGATTCCAAAGAGCGGGTCAGTTCCTAATCCTGCATCAGGTTGAGGAGTAAAACGAACAACGCGCATGAGGCAATCTTATCTTTTAAGAGAGCGCAATGCCTAAATGGAGTGTTCGCTGCCCGTGGAATCTACGTAGAAAACAGTGGCAGTTGGGTCAAAATCTTTAATTACTTTCGCATCACTGGGTGTTCGACCTACAGCAACGACGCTTTCAATTCCTGTGATTCCGGATGCAAGTGCCACGGTGAGAACCGCTTGTAGCGCATCGAGATTCAGTGATGGAGAAACTACATTTACAGCAACATATGTGCGCCCAGTGGAATCGCGAAGGGCTGCGGCTTGTTCGGTTGCACTACGTGTCAATGTTGATGTTGCAAGGGTGACAAGTTTTGTATCTTCTGGATTATTCATGCTCATCAACCTCCTCATCCAAACGCTCAATAATAACTGAACTGATGCGGCGTCTGCGACCTATTGGACGTTCAGATGTAATTGAGAATCCATGCAAATTAATCGTAGAACCTGCGATTGGTACTCGACCAAGTTTCTCTGCCATATATCCACCAACGGTGTCTACATCTTCAAATTCATCGCGATCCATCTCGATTTTTAACTCATCAGCTAAATCTTCAATGTGCATCGAAGCCTTAGCGCGTGCTTTGGTCTCTGAGATCCAATTGAATTCTTCTACCCCATCATCATATTCATCTGCGATTTCGCCAACGATTTCTTCAATGATGTCTTCGATTGTGATTATCCCGGCCGTTCCACCGTACTCGTCGACAACAATTGCTAAGTGAATCTGGTCGCGCTGCATCTCTTTAAGAAGTTCGGCAGCCTCTTTATTCTCTGGAACAAAAACAGCGGGGCGCATATGCTGCTCTACTTTTTCAGTGGTCTCGGCCTCATGATGATCTAGTGCACGCTTAGCCAAATCTTTCACATAGGCGATTCCGACGATTCGATCAATGTTCTCTCCGGTTACCGGTATGCGTGAATAGCCAGAGCGAAGAGCAAGTGAAAGTGCTTGGCGAAGAGATTTGTCTTTTTCGATCCAGACCATGTCTGTGCGGTGAACCATCAATTCGCGCACCAAGGTATCCCCGAGTTCAAATACATTTTGCAACATTTCATGTTCATCTGACTCGACAAGACCTCGATCGTGAGCATGATCCATGAGTTCACGAAGTTCATTCTCGTTGGTGAATAATCCCCACTGGAAGCCTTTACCCGGTGTAATCAAATTTCCCAGAGCAATTACGCCCTTTGCAATTGGAGTATAGAGATAAGCAAGTGCGAGGCTTAACTTCCTGCCAAGTCGGTTCACTGTTTTTTCCACTCTTCTACTATTTTTTCTTGGAGTGCAAACATGACTTTTTCTTCATCTTTGTCAACATGGTCATAACCAAGTATGTGCAGTAATCCATGTGTAGCAAGAATATACATCTCGTGTTCGACGCTGTGACCTGCTTGCACGGCTTGCGCTGCTGCAACAGCAGGTGCAATCACGATATCTCCAAGAGTTACGACGTCACCCTTATTCTCAGGCATGTCCATTGGAAATGAGAGCACATCGGTAGGTCCATCTTCTTGCATCCACTTAATGTGAAGTTCCTCCATCTCCTGAACATCGATGAAGCTCATGGAAACTTCGCACTCGGGATTAAGATCCATATATGTGATTCCATAGTTAATAAGAGAGGTAATTTCCTTTTCTGGGATAAGCGCGCCAGATCTATTAACTAATTCAATGGTCATGGCTCTGCTTAGTTGCTACGAAGTGGACGTGGAACAGATTTGGTCGCATCGTATTTATCGTAAGCCTTCACAATATCTCCGATGAGACGGTGACGAACAACGTCATCCGCTGTTAGCTCCATAAATGAAATGTCATCAACGCCATCGAGAATATCTCTAATAATTGCTAATCCTGATCGTTGTCCATTGGGCAGATCATTCTGGGTGACATCGCCTGTGATAACCATCTTTGAACCAAAACCAAGGCGAGTCAAAAACATTTTCATTTGTTCTGGAGTTGTGTTTTGCGCTTCATCCAAAACAATAAAGGCATCATTTAGGGTGCGTCCTCGCATAAATGCCAAGGGAGCAACTTCAATAATGCCAGTCTGCATCAGGCGTGGAATCGAATCTGAATCAATCATGTCGTGTAACGCATCGAACAGCGGACGAAGATATGGATCGATTTTTTCATTAAGAGTTCCTGGCAAGAATCCCAGCTTCTCTCCAGCTTCAACTGCAGGACGTGACAAAATGATGCGATTTACTTTCTTGGCTTGCAGGGCTGCCACAGCTTTTGCCATTGCAAGATAAGTCTTACCAGTACCAGCTGGGCCGATTCCAAATGTAATTGTGTTCTCTTCAATTGCATCGACATACAGCTTCTGGTTTGCAGTTTTTGGACGAATTGTCTTGCCGCGATTAGAAACAATGTTAAGTGAAAGAACTTCTCCAGGATGCTGAGCTGGCTCTGCCTCTAACATCGCAATGCTTCTGGTTACCGCATCAACATTAAGTGACTGTCCTGAACGAATCACAACCATCATTTCGTTAATGAGTTTTTCGAGTGCAAGGCAATCGATATGCGGACCGCGTAGAGTGATTTCATTTCCTCGAACTGTGACATTAACTGAAGGAAATGCCGCTTCTATTGCCAACATATTTGCATCGGAAACTCCGACGAGTGAAACCATCGGAATGGCGGGTGGGACGGTGATTAACAGGCGTTCCATATAGCTGAAAATCTATCGTTAATAGGGCGAATTCACCACACGGAAAGTGCAGTGTTGACCGCAGAAAGAGCGGCCAAACCCGCATGTGCCGAACGCAGAACGGGTCTACCCATCACGACAACCTTGGCACCGGCTGCTGCAAAGGAATCGACTTCTTCATCGGTTAATCCACCCTCTGGGCCAATGATGATTGCAATTCTCTTTGCGGCTGGACTAATAACTTGCGAAAGTTTTGCAGTAGCGCTTTCATGAAAGACCAGGGCGAGATCTACACGAGCAATCTCATCAATGATGTCTTCCGTTGTTGCTACTCCGACCACAGCCGGAATCCTAAAACGTCGAGATTGTTTACTTGCCTCACGCGCTGTTACTTGAAGTTTTTCAATCTTGTCATCAAATTTTCCAATACTTCTCGCTGCTTTCCACATCACTATTCGGTCTGCGCCGCCTTCGGTAGAAAGTTCGATTGCTTCCTTAACTCGATCTCCCTTGGGTATCGCCTGAATGACTGTGAATGAAGTACTCAGCGCTTCTTCAAAACCAGATTCAACAACTTCAACATGAAGAACCTTTTTCTCAGCTGTGCGCACTACAACTCGTGACCAAGCTCCGCTGCCATCACTGAGATTGAAGATATCCCCTACGTTTGTGCGTAGTACACGGATTGCATGCTGTGCATCTTCGTTTTTGAATTCGTATTTCTCGCCAATTGTTTTGGGTAGATCTTCAACGAAAAAGAGAGTGAGCATTAGCGGTTAAACGCATCTCTGAATTTTGAGAATAATCCTTCTTTATGTCCCTTAATCTTGACATCGCCCTCTTTTTCACCTCTCGACGATGCAAATTCTTTGAGCATCTTCTCTTGATCGCGACTAAGTTTGTGCGGAGTAGCAACATCAACATGAACGATTAAGTCGCCACGGTTGTTGGTTCGAAGGCGAGTCATGCCCTTGCCCTTGACGGGAATAGTTGTTCCGCTCTGAGTTCCAGCTTTAATATCTACCTTTACCGGGCCATCAAGGCATTCGACTTGCACCGATGTACCGAGCGCAGCTGCCGCGAATGAAACCTCGATAGCAATATGCAAGTTATCGCCATCACGAAGTAAGGATTCGTGATCAGATTCAACAATTTCTACATATAGATCACCTGCAGGTCCGCCGCCTTGTCCGACTTCACCGCGTCCTGCCATCTGAATTCGGTTTCCGGTCTCAACGCCAGCAGGGACTTTAATGTTAATTGTCTGTCGAGCACGGACTCGACCATCGCCGCCGCACTCGCGACACGGATCTGTAATGACAGTTCCATAAGCAGAACAGTTATTGCATGGGCGGGATGTCATTACTTGACCAAGGAAAGATTTCTGGACAAATTGAGTTTCCCCGCGACCTTTACAGACAGGACACATTGTTGGCGCACTGTTGTTTGCAGTTCCTTGACCTTCGCACTTATTACAAACAACAGCTGATTCCAGAGTTATATCTCGTTCAGTTCCAAAACAAGCTTCATTGAGATCTACTTCAATTCGAATAAGTGCATCTTGTCCTTGGCGCATACGTGGACGAGGTCCACGATTTCCACCGCCACCAAAGAATGCATCCATGATGTCGCTAAATCCACCGCCGCCGAATCCTCCACCGAATCCGCCTCCGAATCCACCTTGACCACCCATGTCATATTGCTGGCGCTTCTGCGGATCACTTAACGTGTCATAAGCAGCAGTAACTTCCTTAAATTTATTTTGTACCTCTGGATCTGGATTTACATCCGGATGTAACTCGCGAGCAATTTTTCGATATGCCTTTTTGATGTCATCTTGTGACGCACCACGATCAAGTCCAAGCAGGCCGTAATAATCAGCCATTACTTTGCGCTCTCAACAATATAGCGACCAACATAGCGAGCCACAGCAGATACTGCGGAGATAGAACCTGCATAGTCCATACGCGTAGGTCCAAGTACTCCAAGTGAACCAAGCGATGGATCTGCACCATAGCCAACTGTTACTAGTGAAGTTGTCTGCAAGTTTGTATCCAGCTGTTCGCTTCCGATAGTGACGTGCACTGTTGGATGCGCATCACTGAGAAGGCGTAGCAGCACAACTTGCTCTTCAAGTGCTTCCAGAATTGGAGAAAGAGTTGGGCCTAAGTCTTCTCCTGAGCGCGCAAGGTTTGCTGTTCCAGAAATAGCCATCATTTCGCGTCCATGAGAATCACCAATTTTTGGATACTTTACAACAGCAACTTGCTTAGTGATATCTGCCAACAACTTTGCACTGCGCTTTACTACATCGTCGAGGTCGTGAGCACCCTCTAAGAAAGTCTCAATTGCTCGTCGCTCTGCAGTCGATAGCGGCTTAACCGTCGCTAACTTATCCACAAAAAGTCTGTAACCAAGATCAGTAGGAATACGTCCAGCACTTGTATGTGGCTGAGTTATCAAGCCCTCTTCTTCAAGAACTGCCATCTCATTACGAATCGTTGCAGGACTAATCCCAAGGGCGCGCTTATCGGCAATTGCTTTTGAGCCGACTGGCACTTGCGTTTCCACGTATTCATCGACAATTGCGCGAAGAATTTCGAGGCGGCGATCACTGGTCATAGTTTGGCAATCTTATCGCGCACGGGTTAGCGAAGCATTTCTTGCGTTAGGCGGTCAGCAATCATTCGTCCCGTAGGGGTAAGGGCCAGAGCGTTCTCTCGCTCGATGACGTGGCCACTTTTGATGTACTCCATCACGCGCTCATACTGCGCAACAGTGAGTGCAGCTTTCTTTACGCCTTCTGGCATACGGATTGCGAGCATGATGTATTCCGATTTTTTCTGCTCATCGTTAAGTATTTCCGAATCCTTTACTGGTGACTGACCTGCAAAGACTTTTTCCTTATATGCATTTGGATGTTTCACATTCCAGAATCGATTCTGATCTATATGCGAATGCGCACCCGGGCCAAGTCCCCACCAATTCGCAGATTTCCAATACGCAATATTGTGGCGGCATTGATGGCCTGCTTTAGACCAATTAGAAAGTTCGTACCATTTCAAACCTTTTTGTAGACATTGCTGGTCGATAAGTAAGTACATATCTGTCATTAAGTCATCATCTGGCATTGTGTATTCCCCGCGCTTAATCTGCGCAGCTAACTTTGTACCTTCTTCAATAATGAGTGCGTATGCGCTGATGTGATCGGTATTTAAAGAGAGTGCCTCTTTAACTGTGTTCGCCCAATCTGCCAAAGTCTCACCGGGTGCTCCATAAATGAGATCGACAGAAATTGATCCAAACCCAGCACGACGAGCCATATCTACAGCAAGGCGAACATTCTCCGGATTATGTGTGCGATCGAGAACTTTCAAGACTTCAGGATTTGATGATTGCATTCCGAAAGAGATTCGATTGAAACCAACAGAAATTAACTCGTTGAGTTTCTCTTGTGTTACTGAATCTGGGTTGGCTTCTAAAGTAATTTCGCAATCTTCTGTGACCCCGTTGCGCGCCTTAATTGCAGCAATGACTCGACCTAGATCTTTAGGTGGCAAGAGAGATGGAGTCCCTCCCCCAAAGAAGATTGTTGGCACAACATCAGTGGGCGCGGCATCTAACTCTTTTAAAACAGCATCAATGTAATCACCAGAGACGATTTCTAGAGTAGCTCCATGTTGTAGCTCTGATGGGGTGTAAGTATTGAAGTCGCAATACCCACAGCGACGTACGCAATAAGGGATATGTACGTAGAAAGAGAGCATGATTTTAGGATTCGAGCTTGCGCGCTGCTTTAATCTTTTCGATATCAGCATCGGTTGCAAGAGCTGCAACGAATGCTTCTTGTGGAACTTCAACACGTCCCACCATCTTCATGCGCTTCTTACCTTCCTTCTGCTTCTCCAGAAGTTTGCGCTTACGAGAGATATCTCCACCGTAACATTTTGCAAGAACGTCTTTACGGATTGCGCGGATAGATTCGCGGGCGATAATTCTTGAGCCAATTGCAGCTTGAATAGGAACTTCGAATTGCTGGCGTGGAATGAGTTCGCGAAGCTTGCCGGTCATCATCACGCCATATGAATATGCCTTATCTCGGTGAACAATTGCGCTAAAAGCATCGACTGCTTCGCCTTGCAAAAGAATATCTACCTTAACAAGATTGCCTTCTTCATCACCGAGTTCTTCATAGTCAAGAGATGCGTATCCGCGCGTACGAGATTTAAGTTGATCGAAGAAATCGAAGACAATTTCAGCAAGTGGCAAGGTGTAACGGATTTCCACGCGATCTTCTGAGATGTAATCCATTCCAAGCATGACACCGCGGCGCTCTTGGCAGAGTTCCATGATGGTTCCAATGAACTCTGAAGGCGCCAGAATCGTTGATTTTACGATTGGCTCTTTGACGTTATTGATCTTGCCGTCAGGGAATTCTGAAGGGTTGGTAACAACAAACTCTTTGCCATCTTCCATCGTTACGCGATACACCACGTTGGGAGCAGTTGAAATAAGGTTTAGTTTTGCTTCGCGCTCTAAGCGTTCACGCACAATTTCCATATGGAGAAGACCAAGGAAGCCGCAACGGAAACCAAAACCGAGCGCTGCAGAACTTTCAGGTTCGTAGACAAGTGCTGCATCATTGAGCTGTAATTTTTCTAATGCATCGCGCAAGACAGGAAAATCTGCACCATCGAGCGGGAACAACCCTGAGAAGACCATTGGCTTAGGATCTTTATAGCCACCGAGTGGATCTTTTGTTGGCCGAGCGTAGTTTGTGATCGTATCTCCCACGCGAGATTGGCGAACATCCTTAACGCCAGTAATCAAATAACCTACTTCGCCAACACCAAGTCCTTTAGATGGAAGTGGTTCTGGGGAAATAACACCGACTTCAAGGGCCTCGTGTTTAACACCTGTAGAAAACATCTGAATTTGTTCGCGTGGATTGATGCGCCCATCAACAACACGAACATAGGTAACCACGCCACGGTAAGAGTCATAGACCGAGTCAAAGATCAGTGCGCGTGCAGGTGCATCAGGATCTCCGACGGGTGCGGGAATTTGATCAATGATTTGATCGAGAAGATCTGCAACTCCATCGCCAGTTTTTCCAGAGACACGTAAGACTTCTTCAACTTTGCATCCAATCAGTCCAGCAAGTTCTGCTGCAAATTTCTCTGGTTGCGCATTAGGGAGATCAATTTTGTTGAGAACAGGAATAATTGTGAGGTTGTTCTCCATAGCAAGATAAAGGTTTGCAAGTGTCTGAGCTTCAATACCTTGTGCGCAATCAACGAGAAGTACTGCGCCTTCGCATGCAGCGAGCGAGCGCGAAACTTCATAGGTAAAGTCAACGTGTCCAGGTGTATCGATCATGTTCAGGATGTATTCCTGTCCATCGAGACCGCTGCGCCATGGCAAGCGAACTGCTTGTGACTTAATAGTGATTCCACGTTCGCGCTCGATATCCATGCGGTCTAGATATTGCGCGCGCATATTGCGTGCTTCAACTACCTCTGTAATTTGAAGCATGCGATCGGCCAGCGTAGATTTGCCGTGATCGATGTGAGCAATAATGCAGAAATTACGAATCTGCGCAGGATTTGTTGAAGCGGGTTGAGGCGCCTTGGCAATGGAGATTGCAGGCACTTAAGCGACCTTTATCTTCAGATAATCTTTAGAAGACGAGTTCGAATTAACGAACGCCGGCTTTAGCAGCAGCCTTAGCCATTGAAGACTTCTTGTTTGCTGCAGCGTTCTTATGAAGAACACCCTTTGACACTGCAATATCGAGAGCCTTTGAAGCTGCGCGGAGTTCAGCAGTCGTTGCAGCAGAATCACCCTTAGCAACAGCGTCGCGGAATTTGCGAACAGCAGTCTTGATTGATGATGAGACAGACTTATTGCGAAGGTATGCCTTCTCGTTTGTCTTAATACGCTTGATCTGCGACTTGATATTTGCCACGTGAATTGCTCCGTTTATGTGTTTCTAGCCAAACCTTGTGATTTGTGCAGGTGCGTAGGTTATCAGCGCAGGCCTATGAGCCCAAAATCGAGAATGAGGTGGAATTAACGCTGAGCGCGAGCGGCTGCGATGGTGGCAAGCGCCTTTTCCAGGGCAAATACGGGGTCTGATGAGGCGCCCTTTACATCGGCATCTGCCTTGGCGATTGCCTCTACAGCGCTCGCGATTCCACGAGGAGTCCAACTTTGTAATTGTCTGCGAGCTTTATCGATCTGCCACGGCGCCATTCCAAGTTCGCCTGCAAGTTCGAAAGATTTGCTTCCTTTATTTGTTCCCGAAACTTTAGCCAAACTGCGAAGCGATGATGCAATTGCCGATGTGACCATAACGGGATCTGTTCCGGTTTCAAGTGCGCTGCGCAATGTAACCAGGGCGATCGGAAGATTGCCATCGATAGTTGCATCGGCAACATCAAATCCTGTCGTTTCAATTCGACCCTGATGAAATTTATCAACCATAGCTTCGTCAATAGCACCGGCTGGTGCATCGAGTGCGATTTGAGAGACTGCAGATTGCAATTCGCGGAGATCATTTCCGAGTGCGCCAACAAGTGCTTTAATCGCACCTGGTGTTGCTTTACGTCCTGAATCTAGGAATAAATCTCTGACAAAAGATTCTTTATCTGCCTCTTTTTTAATTGCTTCACACGAAATAATCTCTGGCTTAATCTTCTTAATTGCATCGAGTAGCGCTTTTCCTTTGACGCCACCTTTATGAATGAAGATTACTGTCATGGTTGGATCGGGTTGGCTTAAATATCTGGTTATCTCATCCTTAGATTCATCAGGTAAATCTTGAAGATCTTTAACAACGAGTGCGCGCCGCTCGGAAAATAGCGATGGAGCTAATCCATCGGCGATATCTCCTACTTGAGCATCTGCAGCCGAGACGGATGTGATTTCCGCTTTCTCTTCTTTGAGTTCTGCAAGTAATTTGGCGAGGGCTCTATCAGCGAGTGCGCCTTCTGGGCCGAGCAAAAGATAGAAGTCATTCATACACGACACCTCCTCAACCCGTTACGCCTAGCTCCAGAAAAAGAGCCTAAACCATTTCTTACTTCGCTGAACAGATAATCGATGGCGCGAGGCGCGAATTGCAACTGCTCCATCTTTATCGGTACGCAATACCTTAGCTCCTATCTCCGTCAGCGCGGAGATTGTGCTGGGTGCCGGATGACCATATGTGTTCTGCGTACCGACGCTAATCACAGCCACAGTGGGTGAAAGTTCTCTCATAAGCGTGAGGTCTTGAAACCGTGATCCATGGTGAGCCACTTTGTACACATCCACATGTCCAATCTGCGAACGTAATTGCTCTTGAACCAATGGTTCTATATCTCCGGCTGCGAAAAGTGTGAAATCTGGTGATGAAAATGTTGCAGCGATACTTGAGTTATTCGGTGTGTAATCACCCGATCCATCTGGCCATTTCACATCGATATCAATATTTCCAATATGTGCATGTGTTCCTGCATTGATATTGCCATACCAAGTAACTCCTACTTTTCTATTCTTTCGTGCCCCGGCCAATCCCCCAACATGATCAGCGTGAATATGAGTCAGAACCATCAAAGGGATTTCTTTGATTCCCAACTGATGCAAGCATCTATCGATTAACTGAGCATTGGGGCCTACATCAATCACAATCGCTTTATGGTTGTGCAGGTTGATGACCATGGAATCGCCTTGTCCGATATCGCAATTAGCAATGCTCCAATCCCCTGCAGGAAATCTCTGTAACCACGTAATCGAAAGGATTGCTACAAGGAAGACGACTGCTGCTTTACCCCGTCCAAAATAGATAGCAGATGCAAGAACTGTTGCCGCAATGAAACCGTAAAGCCCTGTCTTTAAAGTAAAGACCGGAAAAGTTGAACACCATGCTGCGACCCACGCAATCCACGATGCCAATGGTTTAATGAAGAGAATGAGAAAGCTTGATACTGCAGGAAAGAGTGGCGAAACAAGTGCTGCAATAAATCCAACAATTGTTATGGGCGCAACAACGGGCGCCGCCAAGACATTAGCAATGATGCTCATGGGGCTGACATAGCCAGAGAGAGCAACAATGACCGGAGCGCATAGGACCATTGCCGCAATAGGTGGCGCAAGAAATTTTGGTTTTATCTTTGGTGCAATAAGTAAAAGCCCCGCGGTTGCAAGTACCGAGAGCGCAAACCCTGGATCTCGTGATTGAAATGGGTCAATAATCACCACCGCAGCAATTGCAAAACCAAGTGCTGGCAAAGGGTCTCTGCCTTGTCGACTTCCGTAGGCAAAAAGTAAGACTGCAGCCATTGCGGCAGCACGAAGCACAGATGGTGAGGGTCTCACCAGTGCAATAAAACAAGAGAGCGAGATTGCAGTTGCAATCAAGCGGTAATTTACTTTTCGGAAGATGAATTGCATCCCCCATAAGACAAATGCCGAGACAATTGCAAAGTTTGCACCACTGACAGCTACTAAGTGAGTAAGGCCCGATCTGCGCATCTCATTCTTAAATTCAACACTCTGCTTTGTCGTATCTCCGATGACCATGCCCGGAATAAGTGCTCCCGCATCGCCATCGCCAGTTGCACCTCGTAGACCCAAGCGAATCCGTGCAAGGCCGCGCGCCCATGTGGATGCTTCGCTAATGATTTTTACTCGTGAATTAACAATCAGAAGCGCAGCCACGCGCCTTTCCTTACTATGCAAAACTTTTGCTTGGACCAATATCTTCTGCCCCGGCAAGAGGCCATCAACACTGCGCGTAGAAGCAATAACACGAACAGGTATTCGCAGCGAATATGTATCGTTGATCAGTAGCGCTTGCCCCATAAAACTAAATGAGACGGGAGCCATCGCAGTACCAAACACTTTGGGTGCCACGCGAGAAGGATCAGTTGTTACCTGTACGACTACTGATGTTGTTTGATCATTGAAATCTGAGAGAGCACTCGAATCAAGTGCTGCTATACGAATCGACATAATCATCGAACCCAGCAAGATTGCCAGCAATAAAACTGCCAACGTCTTTCGTAGACTGTAGATAACCCTGACGCGCGATGCTGCCAATGCAAGGAGTGCAACCCCGGTAATAGTCCAGGGCGCACTCCAACTTTGCACCAATGCGCCAATCCATACCGCAGCACCCAGTGCGAGTGCGCGGCTATCGATTAAACGCGCAGTTTGGCTTTGAACTTTTCGAATGTCTTAGGTCCAATGCCAGGAACTTTCATTATGTCTTCGATGGCAACAAATGGGCCATTGACTTTTCTATAGCTAACAATTCGCTGTGCTAACACCGGACCAATTCCATCGAGTCCCTCATACTCTTTGACAGATGCTCGATTGATCATGATGGGGCCGTTCTTACGCACGGCCCGCTTTATCGGTGTCCCATTTGAAGCACGCACAGTTGGATATACATAGATTTGTTCGCCATCTTTAAGAATTCGCGCTTGGTTGATATCAGAGGTATCTGCACCCCTCTTCAATCCCCCAGCTGCTTCTATGGCATCGATGACTCGAGAACTTGGCGGCAATGAATACACGCCTGGCTTAACAACTGCACCCGATACATCGATAACAAGTAGTGGAACCACGGTGGCAATATCAAGTGCCAATGGAGCGGCAATAACTTCTTGTGAAGAGCCGCGGGAAACAAAGAGGGCTGAAATGAGGAGTACTAAGACAGCAACAACTGCCAGTCCTCTTTTTTGCAGTGATGAATAGTGAAGTTCTTCCCACCACGTTGCTATTTTTTCTGTATATGAATTATTCATGCACGGATGGTGCAGTAACCGATAACTAATTATTGCGAGAGCAGGCTTGGGTGTTGATTAAAGAACGATGTTGACAAGCTTTGGAGCGCGAGCAATCACTTTCTTTGGCGCTGCGCCTGAAAGTGCAGCGATGACAGTAGGCAATGCAAGTGCGGCAGACTCAAATTCAGTGTCTGAAATAGATGGTGAGACGTTCATACGGTCAACAATTTTGCCGTTAATCTGAATAACAGCTTCTACTTCGTCTGCAACCAAAAGCTTTGGATCCACAATCGGCCAACCAGCAGTAGCAATTGCTGGCTTATGGCCAAGGCGCTCCCACATTTCCTCTGAAGTAAATGGTGCAACGAGTGAGAGCATGATCGCAATCGCCTCAGTTGCTTCACGTACGGCTGGATCTGCTGGACCACAACCTGAATCAATTGCCTTACGTGTTGCGTTAACAAGTTCCATCACGCGAGCAATTGCCACGTTAAATCTAAATGATTCGACAGCGAAGGCGGCATCGTTAAGTGCTTTATGTGTTGCTTTACGAAGGCTGATTTCTCCTGTTGTGAAATCAACACCAGATGCTGATGTCACATCTCCTGATAAACGCCATGCGCGGCTTAAGAACTTTACAGATCCTGATGGTGAAACATCAGACCAATCAACATCATCTTCAGGTGGACCAGAGAAGACCATCGATAAACGAATCGCATCGACGCCATGGTTTTCTAGTTCATCAGAAAGACGCACAAGATTTCCACGAGATTTGGACATCGCAGATCCGTCCATCACAACCATTCCTTGGTTAAGAAGGCGTGTAAATGGTTCGGTAAATGAGAGCATCCTCATGTCATGCAAAACTTTTGTGAAGAAACGTGAATAGAGAAGGTGCAAGATGGCATGTGTTACTCCGCCAACATATTGATCAACCGGTAACCAGGTATCAATATCAGCGCGATTAAATGGTTCTGTTGCATTGGTTGAAGATGGATAGCGCAAGTAGTACCAAGAAGAATCCACAAAGGTATCCATCGTGTCGGTATCGCGCATGGCAGGGCCGGCACACTTAGGGCACTTGGTATTTACCCACTCAGTTGCTGCAGCAAGTGGCGATTGTCCTTTCGGCTTGAGATCCAAACCTTTTGCATCAGGAAGAAGTAGCGGGAGTTCGGAATCTGGCACAGCAACTTCGCCGCACTTTTCACAATGCACAATAGGAATTGGAGTACCCCAATAACGCTGGCGAGATACAAGCCAATCGCGCAGACGATAATTACGTGCGCTCTTGCCAAGTCCATCAGCTTCTAACTGCTTATTGATGGCTGCGATTGCATCAGCTTTTGAAAGTCCGTTAAGTGAGCCTGAGTTAATAATCTTTCCATCACCCGTTGTTGCGATTCCAGTTGCTTGTGGATCTTCTTCTCCGGTTTCAACAACAACTCGAACTGGTAATTTCATAGCTTTCGCAAAATCGAGGTCGCGCTGATCGTGTGCAGGAACAGCCATGATTGCGCCGGTTCCGTAATCCGCTAAAACGTAATCTGATGCCCAGATTGGCAACTTCTCGCCATTAACTGGGTTGATAGCAAAGCGCTTGAGGTCAACACCAGACTTTGGACGGTCGGTTGCCAAGCGATCGATATCTGATGCGGCTTTGATTTTCTCTAAGTACGCAGTGAACTCTGGTTCAACCGCACTTCCATGTGCAAGTTCTGCAGCAAGTGCTGAATCGGCTGCAACGACCATAAAGGTTGCACCGTACAAAGTATCGGGACGAGTTGTATAAATAGTGACAGGTTCTGTGCGACCTTCAATTACAAATTGCACATTGGCGCCCTGTGAACGGCCAATCCAATTGCGCTGCATCATCAAAACTTTCTCAGGCCACTTGCCCTCAAGCTCAGACATGTCATCTAGAAGACGATCTGCGTAATCAGTAATCTTGAAATACCACTGATTCAATTTCTTCTTAGTTACTGCGGTATCGCATCGTTCGCAGAGCCCTGCAACAACTTGCTCATTAGCAAGCACTGTCTGACATCCTGGACACCAATTAACCGCTGAATTTTTTCGATATGCCAAGCCACGTTCGTGCAATTTCGTAAATAACCATTGATTCCATTTGTAGTACTCAGGGTCGCATGTGTTAAATACCCGATCCCAGTCGAAAGAACATGCATAGCGACGCATCGATGCTTTCTGGGTTGCAATGTTTTCATAGGTCCAAATGCGTGGATCTTCATTGCGTTTGATTGCCGCATTTTCTGCAGGTAAACCAAAAGCATCCCACCCAATTGGGTGCATGACGTTGAATCCTTTTTGAATCCAATAACGTGCGATTACATCGCCAAGTGCATAAGCCTCTGCATGGCCCATATGTAAATCACCTGATGGATAAGGAAACATATCGAGTACATATTTTTTAGGACGTGCATCATCTGCTCGACCAGATTTAAATGGCTCGAGTGTGTCCCAAATAGGCAGCCACTTCTCTTGCACGTATGCAAAATCGTATGCCGCGTGTTCGCGTTCTGTACTCACGTGGAGATAAGGGGAATCGAACCCCTAACCTCTTCCATGCCATGGAAGCGCGCTACCAATTGCGCCATATCCCCGTCAATTAAAACTATTCAGGAGTGCGAACTTTACCGCACTGAATCCGGGATAACTCCGCCAGATTCTTCACCATATACAGGCTCTGGTATCGATCCCGCGTTATGTTCAACTAATAACCAGCCCTTTGGTGAATATTCAAGTATCGACCACTGCGCATTGGATAAACCACCAATGCGAGACCAGAATGGAATTGGTAGCTCTAGAAAAGTTCCAATGATTGTTCGCGCAGTTCCACCATGTGTTGCAACTACAAGACGTTGATTATCTTTTCCAGCAAGTGCATCCATGATCGCAGCATGACCACGTGCGCCAACTTCACTTCTGCGTTCCCCGATTCCACCAGCAGGATTGTCGCCACCCATTGACCATTGACGCAGATTATCTAAATCAACTTTACGAATCTCATCGCCAGTCAGGCCTTCCCAATTTCCACAATTTGTTTCGCGCAAGCGTGCATCAGTTGCAACTTCGAGGCCAGACAACTTTACCAATTCGTGCGCAGTACTTTGTGCACGGTTGAGATCGCTCGCGATAATTGCAGTTGGTTTCATTGATGCAATAAATGGTGCTGCGTGTGATGCCTGAAATTTACCAACTTCATTAAGTGGGATATCGGTATGTCCTTGAAACTTATTGGCAACATTCCAATCCGTCTGGCCATGGCGCCAGAGAATTACTTGATTACCCACGCGCTGCCTCCTCGCGGACAACTTCTAAATCAATCTTGGGACAATCATTCCAGAGGCGATCGAGCATGTAGTAACGACGCAGCTCGGTGGATTGAATATGTACGACTAAATCTGAATAATCGAGTAGCACCCATTCGGCTGTACCTTCACGACGCAATGGCTTATCTCCTGCAAGGCGCAACTTCTCTTCAACTTCATCTGCAATCGAGTCAATCATCTTTGAGTTACTTGCTGTGATAATCAAAAATACTTCGCTCAATACGGTTTGGTCTGATAGATCTAGCGCAACGAGTTCGGTACCGAATTTATCTGCAGCCGCACGTGCAGCAATCTGTGTTCTCTCAACACACGCTTTACTTGCTGGCATAGAGGTTGTGCTCCTTTATATATGCAGCAACAGGTGCTGGGATTTGGTCTGACTTATGAGAACGAATTTCTGTAGCTGATACAGCAAGTGCATCGATTGCAAGATTTGGTTGGCCAGGAAAATCTGGGCGGTCGATCACGATGAACTCCACCATTTTCTTGAGCTCTGCGGCACGGTGCCACTGATCGATTTTTTCAAATGCATCTGTTCCAAGAATGAGCGAAATTGTGGCTCCTTCATACGTTGCAGCAATCGCTTCAACTGTATCGATTGCATAACTAGGGCCTTGGCGAAGTACTTCAATGGGATTTACTTCCACTTTATTCGCAATCTCTGCTTCAAGTGAACTTATAGCGAGCTGACACATCTGTCTTCGCTGTGCACCCGTTGCAACCGGTGCCTCTTCACGTAATCGTGGTTCTCCCGCTGGAACAACTAAGAGTCGGTCAACAACGTTTCGAGAAATGAGTTCTCGGATGACATGAATGTGTCCGTTGTGAATCGGATCAAATGTGCCGCCGTACAAACCAACTCTCAAGATTGTTACTTATCTAGGCGGAGAGTGATGTAGAGAAGGAATGACAAGATTCCAAAGGCAATGATTCCAAATGCGTATGGGGGCAATGGAAGTTCGCGTACAACTTCATTGGCGAGGTTCATCATGCCGTGAAGATTACTACTTACCCACGAGAAGTTCTAAAAAGCGCGCCTCATCAATGACTGTGACGCCTAACTCTTGTGCCTTTGCCAGCTTTGATCCAGGGTCGGTTCCCACTAAAACATAGTCAGTTTTCTTCGATACCGACGATGACGGCTTTCCACCGTGTGCCGTAATTGTCTCGGCAATCGAATCGCGTGTGAATCCCGTTAATCCCCCGGTGACAACAAAGGTAAGTCCAGAAAGTGTTTGTGGAACATCCTCTGCTTTTTGGTTGACCATAACTACGCCGGCTTTTGACCATTGTTCAATAATGTTTCTATGCCATTGGACGTCAAACCATTCAACAACTGATTGCGCAATGACATCGCCAAGCCCATCAATTTCTGACAAAGTCTCAACGGATGCTTTTGAAATCGCCTCCATGCTGCCTAGCGTGTTTGCAAGTGCTTGGGCTGCAGTTGGGCCAACATGTCTGATTGATAGAGCAACGATAGTGCGCCACAGAGGACGAGTTTTTGCCTCTTCAAGTGCATCGATTAGCTTTTCGAGATTCTTGCCTTTCTCGCCATCTTTTTTTGTAAAGAAAGAAGATTTCATCAACTTGGCTTCGGTCAGTGAGAAAATATCTGACTCATCTTTAATGATTTTGTCATTCAAGAGTGCAACTGCTGCCTCATAACCAAGGACATCTATATCTAGTGCTGCGCGTGAACCTATGTAATAAATTCGCTCTCTGAGTTGCGCGGGACAGCTTTGAGTATTTGGACAACGAATATCCACATCACCTTCGGTAATTGCGCATAAAACACTGCCACATTCTGGGCACTTTGTTGGCATGACAAATGCACGTTCTTTACCTGTGCGTTTATCCAGGACCGGCCCTAAAACTTCAGGGATTACATCTCCAGCTTTTCGAATAATGACAGTGTCACCAATTAATACACCTTTACGCTCAATCTCTTCCTGGTTGTGCAGAGTCGCATTTGTAACGGTTGATCCTGCAACTTTGACGGGTTCCATAAAGGCAAAGGGTGTGACTCTGCCGGTGCGGCCGACGCTGACTTTAATATCAAGTAACTTAGTTGTGACTTCTTCTGGCGGATACTTAAATGCAATCGCCCACTTTGGTGCACGCGAGGTAAATCCCAATTTCTTCTGCTCTGCAATGTTGTTTACCTTGATTACGACTCCATCGATCTCATGTTCAACGTCGTGGCGATGGATATTGTAATTTTCAATATAGGCAAGCACTTCTTTTCTGCTCTTACAGACTTTAAATCGGTTCGATGTGGGTAGACCTAACTCTTTCAATTGTGCATATGCATCAGATTGAGAATCAAATGAAATACCTTCACTGGCACCGATTCCATGTACGACAACATCAAGGGGGCGAGTTGCAGTAACCCGCGGATCTTTTTGTCGAAGCGAACCCGCAGCAGAGTTGCGTGGATTAGCAAATAGTTGCTTGCCCGCCTCTTCGAGTTCTTCGTTGAGTTGGTTAAATGCAGCTACTGGAAAGAAAACTTCACCACGAACTTCAATAAGCGCTGGAATTTTCTTTCCTGATAGTGCGTGCGGAAGTCCTTTGATTGTCTTTACATTAAGGGTGACATCTTCGCCAGTTGTTCCATTTCCACGAGTAAGTGCGCGAGTGAGCTGACCATTTTCATAGAGCAAATTAATGGCAAGTCCATCTACCTTTAATTCACACAAATACTCGGGGTGTGCACTTTCTTTTTCTACACGATCAAACCAGGTCGTGAGCTCTTCTTCATCGAAAACATTATCCAAGCTCATCATCTTTGCGATGTGATCGTGTTGATCAAAAGTAGTTGAGAATCCCCCACCGACACCTAAGGATGGTGAATCAGGTTCGAGTAGTTCAGGGTGTTTTGCTTCGAGTGCTTGCAGCTCTTTAAGCAGTGCATCAAACTGTGCATCTGTAATTGTTGGTGCATCAAGAACATAATACTTAAATTGATGATCACGAATCTCTTGGGTGAGTTCAATGATTTTATGTCGAGCTTGATTTGTCATGCTGTCTCACAAATAGTTGCCGAACCCACAACGCGATCACCATCGTAAATAACCATTGCTTGCCCAGTTGCAAGACCAAGTAACGGTGCATCTAACTCTGCAACGAGTTCAGAGCCATCCATGTAATACGTGCAATCAAGGGCTGCACCATGTGCGCGAACTTGCACGAAACCTTTGACAGGGGCAGCCCCCACTAGTGGGCCACAGAAAATAGGGTTCTCACCACGCATCGATGTCACGGCTAAATCTTCTCGCGCACCTACGACAACAGTGTTTGTTACTGGTTCAATTTTAAGGACGAAGCGCGGAGACCCATCTGCTGTTGGAATTGTGAGTCCCAACCCTTTGCGCTGTCCGATTGTGTATGTATACGCACCTTTATGTTCGCCAATCTTTGTCCCATCTTGATCAACGATTGGACCTACTTCACTTCCTAAGCGATCACGCAGCCATCCTGCGTTATCACCTGATGGAACAAAACAAATGTCGTGACTATCTGGCTTCTGCGCAACGGCTAATCCGCGTGCCTCTGCTTCAATTCTTATATCAACTTTTTCAGTGTCGCCCAATGGAAATATAGCGCCATTGATTTGTTCGCGGTTAAGCACTGCAAGCACGTAGGACTGATCTTTAAGTGGATCAACTGCGCGATGCAAAGTGCGACCATCTGCACCTTCTTGAGTGCGAGCATAGTGGCCAGTTACTACTCCATCGAAACCCATAGCTTTTGCACGATCCAACACCGCTGCGAACTTGATTTTTTCATTACAACGCAAGCAAGGATTTGGAGTGCGTCCTGCTGCGTACTCACTCATAAAGTTTTCAACTACGCCCGCATGAAATTCATCTGCCATATCCCAGATATAAAACGGAATTCCGATGACATCTGCTGCTCGCCGCGCATCGTGTGAATCTTCGATGGTGCAACAACCACGAGCACCACTTCTGTATTTCTGTGGGTTAGAAGAGAGTGCAAGATGAACTCCAATTACTTCATGCCCCGCCTCAACTGCGCGTGCTGCAGCAACTGCTGAATCCACGCCTCCGCTCATGGCGGCGATGATTTTCACTTTTTACCTACCGAATTCGCAGCTAACCCTCTTTCAATCACTCTAGGTAAGACAGAGAGAGCAAACTGAACATCAGACTCAGTGTTAGATGCGCCGAATGAAAAGCGTAGAGAAGATTGTGAAAGAACATCCGTGAGTCCCATCGCCATCAATACATGGCTTGGACGATGCACCCCGGCTGTGCATGCGGCGCCAGTTGAACATGACACCTTCTCTGAATCCATAAGCAAGAGAAGCGAATCACTTTGTGTGCCTGGAAAAGTAATGTTTGAAATACCAGGAAGACGTGGAGCGCTCTCTCCATTTATTACCGCATCGGGGCGGACTGCAATGACGCCGGATTCAAATAAATCTCTGAGCTGCGCAACTTTCGTTGCATCAAAAATATGCGCAGATACTGCTGCAGCAAATGCCACGATTGATGGAGCGTTGAGAGTTCCACTTCGGATTTCGCGTTCTTGTCCGCCGCCATGCAAGAGCGCTGGAATTTCTACTGCGCGACGCAAAATGAGTGCGCCGATACCAAGTGGTCCGCCAACTTTATGTCCACTTATTGTCATAGCGAACAACCCAAGATCTTTGTACGAGATAGGCACCTTGGTGAAACTCTGAACCGCGTCACAATGCACGGGAATATCTCCAGCGATCTTTACGACTTCAGCGATTGGTTGGATAACCCCGGTCTCATTGTTGCTGTGCATCACTGAGATAAGAGCAATCTCATTCTTGCGCGCTGCAACAGTTGCTTGCAGGAAATCTAAATCAATAAGTCCATCACTATCGACAGGAATCTGGATCAACTCGGCACCTTCGTGGTCAGCTAACCAGAGCGCAGGATCTAAAACAGCATGATGTTCGATACTTGAAACAATGATCACTTTCTTCTCTGAATTCCAGAATAAACCTTTTATGGCTGCATTATTAGCTTCAGTCCCAGAACCAGTGAAAATCACTTCACTGGGTAAGCAATCAATTGCGCGAGCAATTATTTCGCGAGCATCTTCAACGTCTTTGCGGGTAGAACGACCTTCAGTATGAAGCGAAGATGGGTTACCTAATTTGCGCAGAGCAGAATTCATTGCATCAATGGCAACGTCAAACATCGGCGTTGTAGCCGCATGGTCGAGATAGACGCTCATTGGAGCAGTCTAGTTCGTCAGTGCCGGCTAGCTATTTCGAGCGAGCACGCCTTCGGTGGCTTTCGGAAGCACGTTAAAGAGGTCTCCCACTACGCCGAAATCGGCAATATCGAAGAGCGGTGCTTCAGGATCTTTATTGACCACAATGATTGTCTTTGATGTCTGCATGCCGGCACGATGTTGAATCGCACCTGAAATTCCACAAGCAACATAGAGCTGCGGGCTAACGGTCTTGCCAGTCTGTCCAACCTGATGTGAATGTGGATACCAACCAGCATCAGTTGCTGCGCGAGATGCGCCCACTGCTGCGCCAAGTGAATCTGCAAATGCTTCTACTGCAGTGAAGTTTCCATCTGTTCCGCGTCCACCAGATACAACAATGTTGGCCTCTGTTAACTCTGGACGTCCGCCCTTTACGGGAGGTTGCGAAGAGCTGATGCGAGCTTTCTTTGCCTCTGCACCGATAGTTGCTGTTGCACTTTCAATAGCAGGTGTCGATGCCGAGAAATCTGCTTCTACACTGTTTGGGCGAACAGTAATAATTGGCGTTCCGTGTGAAACTTTTGAGAGCACAGTTGTTGAACCACCGAATACAGATTGCGTAGCTGTTGCATCTGCTGCAATATCAATGGCATCAGTGATAATTCCTGATTCGGTAAGAACTGCAACGCGCGCTGCTACTTCTTTTCCAAATGCGTGTGATGCAACCAAAAGCGCTGTCGGAGACTTCTCTTTAACAAGATTGGCTAGTGCGTCAGCGGATGCTGCTACACCGTGCGCTGAAAAATCATCAGATTCAAGAACCAGTACGCTAGTAACTGGACCTTGATTTACAGTTGCAGCGAGCGCCGCACCTTTGCCGTTTGGCGCAAGAACAACAGCTATTACTGATCCGATGCGAGCGCCTGCAGTGGCAAGTTCTGCTGTTGTCTTGCTTGCTTTGTCACCTGAAAAATCAGCGAGAATAAATACGTTGCTCATATCAACTTCTTCTCTGCTAGGAAGGAGATAAGGGCCTCGCCACCATTTCCTTCATCGTTAACTTTTAAGCCGGCTGCACGTGCGGGGCGTGGAGTCGCATCATTTACTTGTGACCAGGCGCTCTGTGCAGATACCCCAACAGCTGCTAAATCTTTCTGATCAATAGTCTTCTTCTTCGCTGCCATGATTCCCTTAAAGGATGGATAACGAGGTTCATTGATTTTCTCTACCACGCTGATAACTACTGGGAAATCTGCTGAAAGTTCATCAACTCCTGCTTCGGTAACGCGAGTGATAGAGACTTTTCCAGCTGGGTCCACAACTACCTTTGAAGCGAAAGTTAACTGAGCCCATCCAAGGCGCGCACTGAGCATTGCAGGTACAACGCTCATTCGTGCATCCGTTGATTCGGTTCCGCAAATGACGATGTCGTATCCACCATCGCTAATTACCTTGGCAAGCACTGCAGATGTGGCAAGCGCATCAGAGCCTGCAAGCGCTGCATCCGTTACTAAGATCGCATCATTTGCACCCATGGAAAGACCTTTTCGCACGGCTTCAGTTGCACGCTCTGGTCCCATTGAAATCAAAGTAATTGTATTTGCGCCACCTTCATCGTTGCCACCGTGTTCTTCTGCAATACGTAGCGCTTCTTCCACTGCGTATTCATCAAGATCGTTAAGAACTGCATCAACGTTTTCGCGATCGAGTACACCGTTGACCATCTTCTTCTCTGCCCATGAATCGGGCACCTGCTTGACGCAAACGGCAATCTTCATGAAGAGGATATTACTAGCCGGTACCCAGTTTTGGGCGGTTGACCCCGAAAAGTCTCAACCAATACTTCATCTTTTATTCAGTGACGCGTAACCTGCAGATGGGCTCACAGATTGTTTCGCCCCTCACTCTCATTCCATGTTCGAGAACAGATCACAGGAGAGACTGCGTATCGCAGTTGTTACTGAAGCCTTTCTGCCCCAAGTAAACGGTGTCACTAATTCAGTTCTTAGGCTTCTGGAATATTGCAAGGCTCAGGGTCATGAAGTTCTCATCATTGCTCCCGAAAGTGATGGGGCGCCGACTCGGTGTCTGGATTACAAGATTAAACATGTTCCAAGTATTGCAATGAAGAAGTTAATTCCTATGGGAGTTCCTAGAAAATATCTCGAACCTCTACTTGAAGGATTCGAACCCGATGTAATTCATCTCGCTTCGCCAATTTTTCTAGGACATTATGTTGCGCGCATTGCCAAGAAGATGGGAATTCCAACTGTCTCTGTTTATCAGACCGATATTGCTGGGTTCGCTCGCCACTATGGACTCACAATTGCACATTCAACGTTAAAGAAGTGGGTCTCGCGAATTCACCAAGCTACAGATATTACTTTGGCACCATCTAAATGGGCTTGTCGTGACCTGGAAGTCAGCGGTGTGAAGAACGTTAGATTGTGGAAACGTGGCGTTGACTTAGTGAATTTCGCACCCGAGCGCCGCGATGAATCTCTTCGCAGAAACATTATGGGCAAGAAAGATAAATTGATTATTGGTTATGTCGGACGACTTGCAAATGAGAAAAGAATTGATGACCTTGAAGTTCTCGACAAGTTATCAGATATTCAACTAGTAATCGTGGGTGACGGTCCTGCGGCATCACGATTTAAGAAGAGTCTGCCTAATGCTCGCTTTGTTGGCTATCAATCAGGTACTGAGCTGGCTCGTTACGTTGCATCTTTCGACATCTTCGTGCACACGGGTAAACATGAAACGTTCTGCCAAGGAATTCAGGAAGCGCTCGCATCTGGTGTGCCAGTTATCGGCCCCGACACAGGTGGGCCTGTAGATCTTATTGATCATGGAGTCACAGGACTACTCATCGATACTGCCGATCCACACCAATTACTTGAAGCGGTTGAAACCCTTCGTTCACACTCTTCCTTTGATTTGATGCAGATGGCAGCGCGCAAAGCGGTTGAACACAGAACCTGGGATTACATCAACGAACAGCTAATTAATCACTATCAAGATGCAATTTTTGAAATATCCAAGAAACGTGGGTTGGTCGCATGAAAATCATTCACATTGCCAACTTCTATGGTCCTAAATCAGGTGGAATCAAAACTACCTTACATAGTTTAGGTACCGAATACGGAAAAATTGGCCATGACTTCATCTATGTTGTCCCAGGAAAGAAGTTCTCGCGCGAAAGAACTGATCACGGTGGCTGCATTACTTTGCCATCGTGGGTAATTCCGTTTAGCGGCGGGTACCGCGTTATTCGCTCTACTAGGCAAGTAAAAACAATTCTGCAATCACTCAAACCAGATCGTCTAGAAGTTTCAGATCGATTCACTCTCTCTTGCTTAGGAAATTGGGCGAAGAACCGAAATATCCCAGCAATCGTCTTTAGCCACGAGACGTTACGCGGGCTAGTTAAGAATTACTTTGGAATTTCACTTAAGTCATTTGTGGGTTGGCACAACTCTCGGTTGGCTGGCAAATTCGATTACGTTGTTACAACAACTAAGTTTGCTTCAGATGAATTCACTGAGATTGGCACATCGAATGTTGTCCGAGTACCCCTTGGCGTTGATCTAGAAACCTTTTCTCCAGCACATCGCAACGAAGAGTTGCGAGCAAAAATGATTAAGGGTGGAGATGTGCTCCTTGTTCATTGTGGGCGCTTGTCACCTGAAAAGAAGCCCGAGCGATCATTGCAAGTCCTTCGCGAGCTTCTTAACAGAGGAGTTAATGCGCGCCTTGTATTTATCGGCAGCGGTCCTTTACATAAAAAACTTTATGATTCATCCAGAGATATTCCAGTAACTTTCTGGGGATATGTTGCCAATAAGAATTTACTTGCGCAGATGATTGCTTCCGCCGATGTCTCAATTGCACCTGGACCGATTGAAACATTCTGCCTGGCAGCACTTGAATCGCTTGCCAGTGGAACGCCAGTTGTTGCATCTGAAACAAGTGCTGTCGGAGAATTCCTGACTCAAGAAAATGGAGATTTCGTTGGACTCACAGCAGCAAATAATGGCGCTGCCTTTGCTGATGCTGTGCAGATAATTCTTGACGAAATCAGGGAAGATCGCACCCTCACTGCGCGATGTCGACAACAGGCCGAGCAATTTCCTTGGTCAAAAACAATCAACCGTTTAGAGAACATCAATTCGGTAACGGCGGCTTAACATGAATGAGCCACTGACATTCGCGGTAATCGGAGATAGCGCAGCGTCAGGTGTCGGAGATTCAAACTCTGTCGGCACATATTTCGGCTGGGGATATCACTTGGCTCAAGCATTTAAAGAGCCCTTGGTCTATATCAACGCCTCTCGACCTGGTGCACAATCTAAGGAAGTCTTGCACGATCAACTTCCAAAGATTTTGGTACACGAACCAGAATTAGTTGCAGTAATTGTTGGGGGAAATGACTTACTCAGAAATGGTTTCTCACCAACCATTTTTGAGGAAAACCTCAATGAAACCTTGGCAGAAATTGAAAGAATGGGAGCCACCTCGATGCTCCTAGAGCTTCATGATCCAACAGAGATTGTGCCGATGCCACGTTTGGTTGCACGAGTATGTCGACGAAGAGTTAATGCAGTAAATCGTGTTACACAAAAAATGGCTAAGCGTTATAGTTCTATATTGCTTCCAACGCGTTCTCTCGATGGAATTTATCAACGCGAGAAGTGGCATGTGGATCGAATGCACCCAAGTCGAATTGGACATCAATTTATTGCTGACAACTTTGCGCATCTGCTTCGCAAGCGGGGATTCGAAATTGGAAATGTTAGGTTCTCAACTTCCAATAATCGAAGTCGTAAAGACTCAATAAAGTGGATGCTCAAAAACGGTACGCCGTGGTTTTTAAAGCGCAGCTTAGACTTATTGCCAGCACTTCTTTTCTTATCTGTGACTGAACTAATTCACATTGCACGTCATGGACTTGATTCTGAAGGAGCACAGATTTTCTTCCCTACCTTTGAGCCACATCAAAAAATCAACAATCATCTTGAGATAGAGCGGGTTTCTTAAGCCATTCTGCGCACGTGTGGCTTGTTACTCGTTCGTAATCCAATATATTAACTTCATGCTCGCAATCATTGCTCCGGGTCAAGGTTCACAAACCCCCGGAATGCTCGGCGCATGGCTTGAAGATTCAGAGTTGAGCCAGATTGCACAAGATTTTTCTGATGCAATTGGTTTTGATGTAATTCGCCTTGGAACAACTGCCGATGCAGATGAAATTAAAGATACTGCTAATGCACAACCACTCATTGTTGCGACAGGTCTGATTAGTTCACATGCCCTTGGAATTCAAAACTTTTCTCATGTTGCCGGACATTCGGTAGGAGAAATCACAGCAGCTGCGATCGGTGGCGCAATTTCTCCAGTTGATGCAATGAAGTTAGTTCGCGCACGGGGTGTAGAGATGGCAAAAGCTGCGGGCGTTACACCATCTGGAATGGCAGCAGTATTAGGTGGAGATCGCCAAGTGGTACTTCATGCAATTTCAGAGTTAGGCCTCGTTGCTGCAAATGACAATGGCGGCGGACAAATAGTTGCAGCAGGTGATCTCGAATCAATCGCGCAGCTTGCCCCAGAAGGTGCACGTGTTCGCCCACTTGCAGTTGCCGGAGCTTTTCATACCTCTTATATGCAATTAGCTGTCGAACCACTTCGCACACTTGCGCAAACAATCTCTGCCCAAAGCCCACATGTCGGCGTGCTTTCCAATAAGGATGGCGAAGTCATTACTGATGGCAGGCAAATACTCGATCGCATTGTCAATCAGATTGCCAATCCCGTCCGATGGGATCTCTGCATGAAGACTCTCGAATCTCTTGGTGTCACAGGTGTTATCGAGGTCGCACCTGCTGGTACTTTGGTTGGATTGATTAAGAGAGCAGCACCAGGAATTCAACAATTCGCGTTGAAGACTCCGGATGATCTTAGCGCCGCTCGCGAATTCGCAGCAGAGCACGGAGGAAAGTAATGTCAAAGGTAATCGCCTCCAAGACAGGCAGTGAGAGTCAAATTCTTGCAGTCGGTTCTTATCGACCAAAAAGACTTGTACCGAATTCAGAGATTGTCGATCGCATCGAATCAAGTGATGAGTGGATTCAACAACGTACAGGTATTGAATCTCGTCGCTTTGCAGATGATTCAGAAACTCTCCTTGACATGGCTACCTGGGCTGCCGAAGATGCACTCAAGAATGCCAAGTTATCGATTACCGATATCGACACACTTATTGTGGCAACAATTACTTTTCCATTTCAGGCACCTTCTGCAGCTACTGCAATTCTTCAAAGATTAGGTCACCCAAAAGCGGCAGCCTTTGATATCAATGCGGCATGCGCTGGTTTTTCTTACGGCGTATCAATGGCTCATGATTTTATTAAATCTGGAACATCAAAAACCGTTCTGGTTGTTGGTGCTGAAAAGATTTCAGATTTCACAGACCCGAACGATCGCGCAACAGCGTTCATCTTTGCCGATGGTGCTGGGGCAGTTGTCATTGGGGCATCACAGGAGACTGGAATTGGTCCCGTTGAATGGGGATCTGATGCCGATAGCCGTGATGCAATTCAGATGAATCCATCGTGGATTGAAGTTCGCGATGTCGAAACGCAATTAACAAAAGCCGGCAGCAAGTGGCCCAACATTGCTCAAGAAGGTCAAAAAGTATTTCGCTGGGCAGTTTTCTCAATGAGTAAAGCTGCAAACAAGGCACTTGAGTCTGCAGGACTTACCGTCAATGATCTTGATGTTTTTATTCCTCATCAAGCAAATATTCGCATCATCGAATCAATGGCAAAAGAAATGAATATGCCAGATTCAGTTGTGATCGCAGATGATGTTCGCACTAATGGCAATACTTCCGCGGCTTCGATTCCGCTTGCAATGGATGCACTTCTCAAGAAGCAGCCAGAATTACATGGAAAGCTGGCGCTACTCATCGGATATGGCGCAGGTCTCGTTTATGCGGGACAAGTTGTTAAATTGCCACCAAAACCGTAATTTTTCTCCAATAACCCGTCCAATTACTGGGAAGTAAGCCTACTTTTCATAGACAATTACACACCTGTCCCCAATACGTTAGTACGAATGAGTAAAGGAATCACAATGGCGCTTTCACAAGCAGATGTACTTGCAGGAATCAAAGAGATCGTTGAAGAAGTAGCGGGTATCCCAGCTGCATCAATCGAACTCGATAAGAACTTCACTGACGATCTAGAAGTTGACTCACTAAGCATGGTTGAAGTCGTAGTTGCATGCGAAGAGCGCTTTGGCGTGAAGATTCCTGACGAGAAAGTGACTGAGCTTGCAACAGTAGGCGACGCAGTTAACTTCATCGTTAACGCAGCAGCATAAGTAGACTTCTTAGAATTTAACCAGCGGTATGTCACAACGTCGCGTAGTCGTCACAGGCCTAGGGGCTACAACTCCCCTAGGTGCAGATGTCGACACAACTTGGAAGGCGCTTCTTGCCGGCCAGAGTGGAGTTCGACTTCTCACCGAAGATTGGCGTGAACTTCTACCTGTGCACTTTGCTGCGCGCGTTGCGACAGAACCTGCAGATCAAATGGAGCGCGTTGAAATGCGCAGACTCGATCGTTCAGAACAGTTTGCTCTCATTGCATCTCGTGAGGCCTGGAAAGATGCTGGCTCCCCTGATGACATAGATAAAGAACGTTTGGGCGTTGTCGTTGCATCAGGAATCGGCGGAGTAATTACTCTCCTTGATCAATTTGTGAATTTGAATGAAAAGGGTGCTCGCGGAGTAAGCCCTCATACAGTTCCGATGTTGATGCCAAATGGACCGGCTGCAAATGTTGGACTCGAACTTCAGGCAAAAGCTGGTGTTCACACACCAGTGAGCGCATGTGCATCTGGGGCAGAAGCAATTGGATATGCCTACGAAATGATTAAAAACAATCGCGCCGACATCATCGTTACCGGTGGTGTTGAAGCAGCGATTCATCAATTACCTATGGCCGGCTTTGCATCTATGAAGGCACTTTCAACTCGTAACGATAATCCCGCCGCTGCATCGCGTCCGTATGACGTTGATCGCGATGGGTTTGTATTGGGTGAAGGTGGCGGAATTCTTATTCTTGAAGAATATGAATCTGCAAAAGCACGCGGAGCAAAGATTTACTGCGAAGTCGGTGGTCAAGGACTTACCTCAGATGGGTATCACATCGCAGCACCGGACCCAGAAGGTTCGGGAGTACAGCGCGCAATTAAGTTTGCGCTCGCAAATTCTGGCCTCTCCACAAAAGATATTGTTCATTTAAATGCACATGCCACGTCAACACCGGCAGGTGATGTTGCAGAAGCTAATGCACTTCGTAAAGCACTCGGTAAAGATGCTGATCATGTTGCAGTATCTGCAACTAAATCAATGACTGGTCACTTGCTCGGTGGCGCAGGTGCTATCGAATCCGTATTCATCGTTAAAGCACTTCAAGAACGCCTTGCTCCCCCAACAATAAATATTGAAAACCTTGATCCAGCTGTGACTGTCGATGTAGTTCGCGACACTCCACGCGCACTTCCTGCGGGAGATATCGCGGCGTTGAACGATTCATTTGGATTTGGCGGGCATAACGTGGTGCTTGCATTTAAATCGCTCTAACCTAGTGCTATGACAACGTCTGTCGCAGGGTCTGATCTTTCTGGACTTGACCCAGAGACCCGTATCGCAAAACTTGTAGATAACGGCGCATTTGAATTACTCGTTCCTCGCACTGATTGCGGAATGGTTGCGGCAACTGGTTTAGTAAAAGGAAATAAAGTTGTTGTCTTCGCATCTGATCCCACAATAAAGGGTGGCGCACTTGGTATCGATGGATCGCAAGTAATTGTTCAGGCATATCGCGCAGCCATGGGTGCGCAATCTCCCATCATCGGAATTTGGCATTCTGGTGGAGCGCGACTCAGTGATGGTGTTGCATCACTCAATGCATTTGGAGAAGTTTTTCAAGCGATGGTCACCGCAAGTGGACGTATTCCTCAACTCTCACTTGTCCTTGGACCTACAGCAGGTGGCGGTGCATACGGTCCGGCGCTTACAGACATAGTTGTACTCGCACCGGAAGGTCGCATCTTTGTCACAGGACCAGACGTTGTTAAATCTGTGACAGGTGACATCGTTGATATGGCTTTACTTGGCGGACCAGAGGCACATAGTAAGAATTCTGGCGTTGCTCACGTCATTGCACCCACTGAAGAGGTTGCTTTCTCAGAAATTCAAGATCTAGTTTCGCTCTTTGCAAATCAAGGCTTGATGTCTGCACGGGTTGAAGATGTTCCACTTGCTCACTTGGTTCCAGATTCACAGAAACGTGTGTATGAAGTACATCCACTTGTTGATGCAATCTTGGATAAAGATGGAGAGAAGTTAGAACTTCTTGATATGTGGGCAGAGAATATGACAACTGTCATTGGTCGCTTAGGTGGACGCACCGTTGGAGTTATTGCCAACAACCCACAAGTGATCGGTGGAGTTTTGGATTCTGCAGCTGGAGAGAAAGCTGCACGCTTTGTTCGCACCTGCGACGCCTTTGGTATTCCACTTGTTGTGATTGCCGATGTCACCGGATTCTTACCTGGAATTGGCCAAGAATGGGAAGGCGCTGTTCGTCGCGGTGCGAAGTTGCTTCATGCTTTTGCAGAAGCTGTAGTGCCTCGTGTAACTGTCATTACACGTAAAGCCTATGGCGGTGCATTTGTTGCCATGAATTCAAAGTCTCTGGGAGCAACACGTGTATTTGCGTGGCCGCAAGCAGAAGTCTCAGTTATGGGCGCAGTAGCTGCTATCCGCGTTTTGCACAGGCGTTTACTGGCTGATCTTCCAGAATCACAACGCGAAGGAATGGAGCTAGAGCTCGCTGCTGAACATGAAAAAGTATCAGGCGGAGTCGCGCGCGCTATTGAAATTGGCGCAGTTGATGAAATGATCGAACCAGATAAGACTCGAAGCGCTATTGCTAAAGTGTTAGGTGAAACAGAATACCGCCGTGGTTCACACGGCAATATTCCGCTTTAAGAACTAATTGACGTCAAAAGTAACTGAGACAGTCGATGTCACTGTCTTTTCAATACTTGAAGTGTCATATGCACCAGTATCGGCTGTCATCGTTGAATCCGGTGTTGTCACCTGAAATACGCCTGACTTAACTGATTGCACTGCCCCTACTTTTCCACCGACAGCTTTTGTAATTGCCACTGCGCGAACCTTTGCATCCTTCATCGCTTCTTCAAGTAACTGCGGGCGAAGCTTCGGCAAAGTCGAGAGGTAATACTGTGGCCCGTAATTGTTGACCGTGACTCCAGCCTGCAAAATTGTGCCAATTCCTTGGGATAACTTAGAAACCAATTGCACATCTTTTGATCGCACAACGACATCACGTGAAGCACGATAGTTAAGAATCTTGCCCGTGTTATTTCCATTTACATATTGCTCATTGGCATAGGTTGAAACAGAGCCTAAAGTCAGTTCACTCTCAGGAATGCCACCATCTGTGAGGTACTTCGTGACTGCTTCTACATCATTACCAACTTTAGTCACAGCTTCGGAGACAGTCTGGCGAGTAAGTGAAACATTAAGAGTCCAGACGACGTTATCTGCAGTTGCAGAAGTTTTTGCAGAACCCGTAACAGTAATTCCATTTGTATTACGTGCAGCAAAACCAGCACCAACTTTTACGAGTCCCCCACCAAGTGCAATCGCCAGAATTAGTGCAATTGCAATATAGAGAATCGACCTACGTCGTTCTGCTGATGTCATGGGTGCTTGAGTAGTCATGGTGTAATCATATAGCGCGTAACTTTGCGACTTCTTGCAAATCGACTCCGCGCATCGGTTCCAGTGCCAATTCCCACGGAGTTCCAAGGGCCAGCTCTAAATTCTCACGAACTTCTAAATCATCAAAGGTTGCAAGTGATGTACGAATCACATTCTCGCCAATCAAAATCGATCCACTTGCATCAATCTGCGCACGATGTATTCCGAGTTCTGGTGTAAAACGAAAATACTCTCCACCATCATCGCTCATCTCTTGAACTTCAAATCGCAAGTAGTGCCAATTCTTTAAAGCTGTTGCAATCTTTGCTGATGTTCTACGTGGCGCGCGAAATTCCACGACTGTTCGAATTGTTCCGACAAGTAGAGGCTGCTCTCGCCAACTAAAGTGTGCAGGAGCACCCAAAAGAGAATTAAGTCCCCACTCGATATGTTGACGAAGGGCGACCGGGGCAGAATGGATTGTTACTAACCCAGCAATGCCATTTTTTTGTAAAGCGGTGTGGTGCATGAAGAACTCCTACCAAGGTTGCCTTGTGCGACCTTCCCCGATCCACAATTGCGACTCATTGGTAGTTTTCAATACCTTATTTATACAACTTCCCCCTGACTTTGTGAATACCCGCCTTTTTTGAGCGTGATTTCAAAATTGCCGGAATAGGAATACGGATGCGTAGCAGGTACGCTTTTCCCTAGTCGGACGCTTTATCAGTACCCGTTGTTAGATTTACTTCTTTACTCGGTATGGCTGTAGCAAGACGAAGACTGGTGGTCGAGGAATTCTCGAACACCTACACATATCGAAGGAATAGTAAAAAATATGGCAACAGGTACAGTTAAGTGGTTCAACTCTGAAAAGGGTTTCGGTTTCATTGCAGTTGATGGTGGCGGACAAGATGTATTCGTTCACTACTCAGCAATCCAGGGAAACGGTTACAAGAGCCTTGAAGAGGGTCAGTCAGTTTCATTCGAGGTCGTCCAGGGTCCTAAGGGTCCTCAGGCAGACGCAGTGAACGCTAACTAATTTCACTTACAAATAAGGCCCGTCGAGAAATCGGCGGGCCTTATTTCATTTCTAGATAATTTATTTTTTAGGAAGGGGTGGAATCTCTCCAACTTTAGCTTTACGTGCAGCAACAGCTTTCACTGGAGAAAGATCTTTTCCTTTCTTCCACGCATCTAAATATTTCCATGGCAAAACTTCTCCGCGCCGCACCCACCAAGTATCTGCAGGTGTTGGCCAAGAAATTCCAAAGTGAAGGTGTGGCGATGTGCCCCGTGCACTGCCAGTGGAACCAATTGCACCGAGAACATCACCAGCAAGAACTGCAACACCAGGTTCGATATTTGCTGGTATCGAGCGAAGATGCGATCCGTAATAACGAACTCCATCTTCACCAATAATTGAAACTGATAATCCGCCACGGGTAATTCCTAAATTGGGTGGGCTCTTCCAAGTATCTATACGATTTACTTCATCAACAATGCCATTAATCGGTGCGACAAACTTGCACCCAGCTTTTGCCAAGATATCCGTAGCTGCATAATCGTGATGAGCTCGCGCATAATTCACTGAACAATTTGCAACTGGAAAGGTATAGATGGGAGTAGCTTGCGCAGGAGACATGACGGTGCACAGAAGTGCTACTGCAACAATTTTTCTCATCATGCTGCCAAGCCTAACCACGCAGCAACTATTTCCTTAGAGCGGCGCGGTCTAACTTTGCTGTGACTATCATGTGAGGAACAGTGAGTGCCCAAATAGTTACAAGGGTTAGCCATAAAAATTTGTCACTGACATCTTGGTGCGAAAATGCTGCAAGTAGTGCAACAAAGATCAGTGTTCCGAGTAACGCAGGTAATCCTGGGATCACCGCAGCAATAAATGCCTGCCCTGGCCGACCGCGTAGGTAAGCGGCCTCTGAATTTGGCAAAAGAGATGTCAATCGAGCTGTATGTCGCAGTGCGTGCCAACATCCAAAATAGACTGCGAATGCAACTAGTGGTGGAGCAAATGATGCCAGGGCTGCCAGAAGTGCGATATCCACAGCATCGCGAAATCTCTTTTTGAGCAATAGTGCCACCAGAGAAAGTGTTGCGATTAGTGCAACGGCAATCAAAATCTCTGATGAATACCCGTAGTGCCAATTCACAAGTGAGCTATTAATCTTTTCAAGCGCCGATGTACTGCGATCATTCACCAGAGGAATCATGACTGGCAACAAACCTGCAGCAGGTGCATATATCCACTTTGGAATTCGTGAGCCACCAGAATCTTTTAGAGAATCGAGTTCATTGAGAAAGGCTGCATCACCAATTCCGAAGTGGGTCGAACTCATAAGTACTACAGCAATGAATCCCCACACATTCCATTGCAGAATTGCATAAATTGCAGCGGCGGCAATTGCCACATAGACAAAAATAAATAGTGCCATTCGAAGGGGCGCTGACCTTGGCAGGG
The DNA here is from genome assembly GCA_026392935.1 of Actinomycetota bacterium. Classification (GTDB taxonomy): domain Bacteria; phylum Actinomycetota; class Actinomycetes; order Nanopelagicales; family Nanopelagicaceae; genus Planktophila. The sequence goes on from JAPLBE010000018.1 coordinate 60,156, forward strand.
TTACGAGATGATCCAAAGCACCATGAGGAATACCAACCGCAAGGGCCACAATCGCCATCGATATCTGCCAATTAAGTGAGTCTGCCCCAAAGGATTGTGAGAAAAGTAATGAGAGGACGACTGCTACCGCCACCGCAGCGCTAGAAATGATGCGGACTCGGCTGAAGAGTTTTAACTTTGCCTCGACCATAAAGAGCACAGTAGCAATTTTCCCCTCGAGGTATGCAAAAATACGAACATGAAACAGTGGTCATATATGGCAATGCTCATATTTACCTTCTGTGGCTCAGCCTGGCTCGAGATTTATTTAAAGACTGGCGTTCTGCGCCGCATCAAAAGAGTAGCCATCAGTGTCTTGCCAATCAGTCTTCTCTTTCTTGCGTGGGATGCATACGCGATTTCGCAAGGGCACTGGTTCTTCGATCGCGAGCAGATCTTAGGAATCTATGGGCCACTCAGCATTCCACTTGAAGAGTACATATTTTTCATGGTGATTCCGATGGCTGCGATATTTACTATTGAAGGTGTGACAACCGTGAAACCCCACTGGCGCAAAGACGAGTTCGGCGAATGATTTACTCAGATATCGCAATCACCGCATTCGCTATTGCCGTCATGGTTGATCTCTTTGTATTTAAAACTTCAATGTTGACCCGACCAGCATTCTGGACGTCTTATGCAATCATCTTGCCATTCCAATTTCTTACAAATTGGTGGCTTACATCTAGAAACATCGTTATGTATAACCCTGATGCAATCATGGGACTGCGATTCTTCTCAGCCCCGGCTGAAGATGTTCTCTTCGGTTTCGCACTTGTCTTAAGTGTTATGGGACTCTGGGAAGTCTGGGGACGTAAAGGCTTCCAGCGCCATTAACTCATTCTTTAAGAGGACATACGTACAAGGACTTTAGGTAATTTCCTATCTGGGTTTGCTAGTAGTCCAATCGCATCAGCAAACTGGTCAAAACTAAACTCCTGATCAATAATTTCAGATGACTTAATTACGCCTTCGGCAATCAGAGTAAGCGCTTCGTTATATCTACCTGGGCCATTGAGAACTCCATAAACTGAGATATCACGCAATACAAGACTTGCAATATCAAAACTCTCCATGGGTTTATCTGGAACTCCAAGAAGTACAACTTCTCCACCAGCAGTTACAGCTCTAAAAGTTGTTTGAATTGAACGATGCGTGCCGGCAGCTTCAACGACAACTTTGGCAGAGATAGATTCCATATCCTCTGGCATCACTGGTTCAAAACCCAGAGAACGTACACGTTCTGCGCTGGCCTGGCTGAGAACTGCAATCAAAACCTGCCAACCTCGGTGAGCAAGAACTTGTGCAGCAATTATTCCAATAGTTCCATCTCCCACCACAAGAGCGCGACCACTGGTGGCTTTGATTCGAGAGATGCCAGCGATTGCCGTTACAGCAGGTTCTGCCAATGTTGCATCACGAAGTGAGACGCCTTCTGGAATTGGATAAACATTTGCGATGGGAACTTTTACAAACTCGGCTAATGCACCGGGTCCGCCTCGTCGTACTCCAATTTCAATACGCTCCGAGCACCAGGTTGCACGATTTGTGCAGCCTTCACAATTCCCGCAACCAACAATGGGATCCATAATTACTTCTGTACCAACAGGCAAAGTTGAATTCATAGATTGTGCGATGGTTCCGCTCATTTCATGACCTATCTGCATAGGAAATGATGCATCATTAGTGGAAAAGAATGGATGCTTACCGTTTAACAGCTCTAGATCAGTACCGCACAGTCCAACATAGCCAACGCGGATAAGTACTTCATCATGAGTGATGTCAGGAGTTGGGATTTCTAGAATCTCCCACTCCTGCGGAGCAGTGATAAACAGCGCTTTCATCTAATTCATCCCACCCTTCTTATCGTGCCAAATGCAACTGAATGAAGTCTAAGTTAATTTGCCGAAAGGATTTGGTTTTCCTTGGAAAACTTTACTTATCCCTCTAGGCTAACTGAATGAAAATTGCGATTATTGGCGGCGGTGGCATGGTCGGGCAGAAATTGGCCCACAAACTAGCGCTTACGGGCAAGCTCGGTAATCGAGAAATAAATGAACTCACATTAGCTGATGCGTTCTCGGCGCCAGCGTTATCTATTACTGCCAATTTTCCAATTACATCAGTAGTTGCGGACATAACAGACCCCGCGATTGCGCAATCTCTCATTGCAGCTAAGCCTGATGTAATTTTTCACCTCGCTGCAGTTGTGTCAGGCGAAGCAGAGGCAAATTTCGAAAAAGGCTACAGTGTTAACGTTGAAGGAATTAAGAACATACTTGAAGCAATTCGACTTACCGGTAATGGTTACAAGCCAAAATTGATTTTTACATCCTCCGTTGCTGTTTACGGCGGTCCATACTCTAAAGTCATCAATGATGACTTCCATTTGCAGCCACGCACTAGCTATGGAACTCAAAAAGCTATCTCAGAACTTCTTCTCAACGATTACAGTCGCCGGGGTTTTGTAGATGGCGTAAGTCTTCGATTTCCAACGATCTGTATTCGTCCTGGAAAACCTAACAAGGCCGCATCCGGATTCTTTTCAAACATTCTGCGTGAACCACTAGTCGGTATTGAAGCCATACTTCCTGCATCACTGAGTTCCACGAATTTCTTCGCATCCCCACGTGCGGCAGTTGGATTTCTTGTACATGCAGCAAATCTAGATACATCAGTTCTTGGTGATAACAGAGCAATGGCGATGCCCGGTGTGTGGGGTACGGTCGGTGATGAGATTGATGCACTTCGCAGAGTTGCTGGCGATAAAATTGTTTCACTAATAAAGCATGAGCCTGATCCTGATATCGAAAAAATGCTCTCCAATTGGAACTTTCCCGACATTACAAGTACCAGAGCAAAGTCATTTGGCTTTACAGCTGAAAGCACACTTGATGAGATTATTCAGGTCCATATTGATGATGAACTAGGTGGAAAGATTCCGGGGCTCAACTCATGAAACAGATCGCACTCGTTACCGGAGCAGGCCGCGGCGTAGGTCGTGTCACCGCAATTACCTTGGCAAAAAAGGGTTGGACAGTCGTTGTTGCAGGTCGCGATAAGTCAGCCATTGACGCCGTTGCTAAGGAGGCCGGCGGGGAATCAGTGGGCATTGTGTGCGATGTCAGCAATCCAGAATCAGTTAAATCCCTCTTTACCGAAATCAAAAGTAAATTCGGGCGCTTAGACCTACTTTTCAATAATGCAGGGGTTGTTGCGCCAGGAGTTGCACTCGAGGATGTAAAAATCGAAGATTGGCAGAACGTAGTTAATGTAAATATCTCTGGCGTCTTTTACTGTACTCAACAAGCATTTGCCCTAATGAAAACTCAGAAACCCATGGGCGGTCGCATCATCAACAATGGATCCATCTCTGCACACGTTCCACGCCCAAATTCTTCGGCCTACACAGCATCGAAGCATGCAGTTACTGGGCTCACCAAGACCGCTTCCCTTGATGGTCGCCATTTTGATATCGCCGTTGGTCAAATAGATATTGGTAATGCCAATACAGATATGGCTGAACAAATGCGAGTCGGTGCAACACAACCAGATGGCTCAAAGATGATCGAGCCAACTATTGATCCACAAAATGTTGCAGATGCCGTTGTTTACATGGCTAGTTTGCCGCTAAGTGCAAACGTGCCGTTTATAACTGTGATGGCTACAAAAATGCCATACACAGGACGCGGGTAATTGCGCTTCTAGCCGTGTGCTGCTGCAACTGCTGCGTACTTGATCTTCCCATCATGCACGTTCAGTCCCGCGGCAAGTCCAGCATCGTCTGACATCGATTGCTCCCAACCCTTATTGGCTAGAGCTAGTGAATACTTGAGCGTTGCATTTGAAAGAGCTGCTGTTGATGTTGCAGGAACCGCACCTGGCATATTAGCCACACAGTAATAGAGCGAATTGTGAACTTTAAATGTTGGGTCTGCGTGCGTGGTTGCATGTGATCCCTCAAAGCATCCACCTTGGTCAATTGCAACATCAACCAAAACACTACCTGGCTTCATCTTCGCAACCATTGCATCCGTCACTAGCTTTGGTGTCGCAGCGCCCGGGATTAGAACTCCGCCAATTACTAGATCTGCTTGAGTTGCATACTCTTCAATTGCATACGGTGATGACGCGATTGTCTTTACTCGACCTTGGAAAATGTCATCAATTTCTGCCAGGCGCTTCAAGTTAATATCCATCAACACAACATCTGCACGTAATCCAACTGCCATTGATGCAGCAGAGACGCCAACACTTCCGCCACCAAGAACAACAACTTTTCCAGGTGCAACACCTGGTACTCCGCCAAGCAGAACTCCACGTCCTCCGTTAGGGGTTTGTAGCGCTGCTGCTCCCACTTGAATCGACATACGGCCCGCAACCTCTGACATCGGTGCAAGCAATGGCAATGTGCGATTAACTTCCACGGTCTCGTAGGCAATTGCAGTGATTCCAGATTTAATTATCGCATCAGTACATTCGCGAGACGCTGCTAAGTGAAGGTATGTAAAGAGAATCTGGCCACGGCGCATGCGATGGTATTCCTGCGCAACTGGCTCTTTCACTTTAATGATCATCTCGGCTTTAGCCCAGACTTCATCTGCAGTGTCCAGAATTGTGGCGCCCGCTTTTTCATACTCTGCATCAGTGATTGCAGATCCAACACCTGCTGATTTCTCTACGAAAACAGTGTGCCCCGCTACAACAAGTGCGTGAACTCCAGCCGGAGTAGTTGAAACTCGAAATTCATTATTCTTAACTTCTTTGGGGATACCTACGAGCACAATTAACTCCTAAAGTCATCGTTGACAGGACTTAAGTGATGCTACTCCCTAAAAGGTGCGAATATGAACACACAGCTGTAGCTCAATTGTTATGAGCTCCTTGTGTGACCATTGCTCGGCCACTTTCTAGGCGAGCCACTGGGACTCTATAAGGAGAACATGAAACATAATCAAGGCCTAGATTATTGAAGTAATGGATACTCAATGGATCGCCACCATGTTCACCGCACACACCTAATTTAATATCTGGTTTAACTCTTCGAGCATGGTCTACGGCAGTCTGTAGAAGTATTCCTACACCCGCCTGATCTAAAGATTCGAAAGGATTAAAAGGGATTAATTCCAAATCTAGGTAACGCGGCAAGAAAGTTGATTCCACATCATCTCGACTAAATGCCCAGGTGAGCTGCGTTAAATCATTCGTTCCAAAGGAGAAGAAATCCGCGTAGCTAACTAATCGGTCAGCAGTAATCGCAGCCCGTGGCGTTTCAATCATTGTGCCTATAGGGAAATCAACATCCATATCTGCATGAACTAGCGCACGTACCTGCATTTTGTAGAGCTCAGGAATTAAAATTCCAAGACGCACACCGCGCAGACCCAACATGGGATTTGATTCGTGCATTCGATTAACTGCATCAAATATTGATTTATCGCGGGCAGAAACTTCTTCGCCAAGTGCTTCAGCTCGAGCCATTTTCGCAGTCAATTCTGCGAGTGGTGGAAGAAATTCGTGCAACGCAGGATCCAATAAACGAACCGTCACAGGATGTCCAGACATCGCCATCATAATTCCAACGAAGTCAGCGCGTTGAAGTGGCTCCATCTCAGCAATTACTCCACGTTGAACTTTTTCATTTTCTGCAAGAACTAATCTCTCAACGTATGCACGACGAGGCCCCAGGAACATATGCTCAGTACGACAGAGCCCAATACCTTCAGCGCCCAGAATTCGGGCGCGAATTGCATCCTCTGGAGTATCCGCATTTGCGCGAACTTGCAGCCTTCGCACTGAGTCAGCATGAGTAAGTAGACGATCAACAGCTTTCACTAGTGCAGAGGCGCTAGTACTTTCGGCAGACAATCGACCTTCTAGATAGGAAGTTACAGCTGAAGCAATTACGGGAACTGCACCTAAATAAACTATTCCAGATGCGCCATCGATTGAAATGATTTCGCCTTCGTAGACTGTTAATCCACCGGCTGTGAAAAGTAGGGCGCGCTCGTCGACAGAGATTGATTCTGTTCCGCACACTGCTGTCTTTCCCATTCCTCTGGCAACGACTGCAGCATGAGAAGTTTTTCCACCACGGCTAGTGAGTATTCCTTCGGCCGCAACCATTCCAACGAGATCATCTGGGCTTGTCTCTTTTCGAACAAGAATTACCTTCTTGCCATTTTTTGCCATTTCAAATGCTCTGCGAGAATCAAAAACGACTTCACCCACAGCAGCACCTGGAGATGCCGGAATTCCGCGCGCTATCTCCTGAGTTGGTAACGATAAATCGAATTGAGGAAACATCAATTGGCTCAACTGATCACCCGATGTCCGAGCTAACGCCTCATCGATGGTGATCTTTCCTTCATCAATCAACTGAGTGGCAATACGAAATGCCGCTTCAGCAGTTCTCTTGCCCACGCGAGTTTGTAATATCCAAAGCTTGCCCTTTTCAACGGTGAACTCGATATCGCATAAGTCGCGGTAATGGCCCTCGAGAAGACTCATGGTCTTATCTAGTTCTCCATACACTTTTGGATATTTGTCACCAAAAGCGCTCAGCGAAATAGGGGTTCTGATACCAGCTACAACATCTTCACCCTGTGCTCGCTCAAGATAATCCCCGTAATTTCCGATTTCACCTGTTGCAGGGTTGCGAGTGAAAGCAACACCGGTACCTGAGTCATCGCTTAAATTACCAAAAACCATAGATTGGATATTTACGGCAGTACCTAAGTCTGAAGGGATACGTTCGCGTCGACGATAAATCTGCGCACGTTCTGAATTCCAGGAATGAAAGACCGCTTCAATCGATTTACGTCGGTGCTCACGAGGGTCTGTCGGAAAAGGCTTACCTGTAAGTGCTTCGTTTTCTTTAATGTATGCATCGCTCAGAACTTTTAGACCATCAACATCTAACTCTTGGATAGTTTCTACACCATGAGATGCGAGCACACGTTGTTCAATCTTACGGAACTCAGCAGGTGGGACTTCGCTGACTGTTCTTCCATACATGTCAATGAATCTACGATAGGTTTCCCAAGCAAAAATTGGATCTCCTGAAAGCGTTGCAAGACTTTCAGCAACTGCTGGAGTGATTCCAACGTTTAAAACAGTTTCCATCATGCCCGGCATTGAGAATTTTGCGCCAGATCGCACAGATACTAAAAGTGGATTCTTTGGATTTCCAAATTCTTTTCCAGTGATTTTTTCCAATTCAGCTAGTGATGCATCTACTTGGTCATAGAGACCAGCAGGAATAGTTCCAGATGAAAGAAAACTTCTGCACGCTTGGGTTGTAATGGTGAAACCAGGAGGAACCGGAAGGCCAATCTTTACCATCTCAGCTAAATTTGCCCCTTTACTTCCAAGCAAATCTGATTGAGTCTGATCACCGAAAGAAAAAGGGAGAGTAAATTGCTCGCTCGTGCGAACAGACTATAGCTTTCTGAAGTCGGGGCGCACATTATTTAGTGCCGAATAAGGTGTCGTTAGATTTCAAGAAAAGCCATTAGCCCAATAAACTCTTCCATGACGAGGCGGTAGCTCAGTTGGTTAGAGCCCCGAACTCATAATTCGGTCGTCGTCGGTTCGAGCCCGACCCGCCTCACTCTTTGAGCAGGACTTATGGTTCTCAACGTGTTCTCTTCATGACGCTTTATTAGTTCTGATTAATACTTGTCTGACACTTTGGGTCTGTTCAGCCTGCCGAACTTTGGATCTCGCTTCGTTTACGTCTCGATTACCTGATGTTCACCCAAATAAGACATTATGGGTCTATGAAGGAGTTCGCTTCGAATTACCAGGATAGAGAACTCACCTGGCTAGATTTCGATACGAGAGTTTTGGAACTCTCCGAAGATCCGACCATTCCTTTGCTGGAACGAGTTCGATTCCTTGCCATTTTTTCTTCCAATTTAGATGAATTCTTTATGGTCCGAGTTGCATCAATTAAGTCAAAAATTGATCGGGGAATTACAGCGCCAAATAGCGCAGGATATACACCAAAGGAATTGCTCAAGATAGTTCTCGATAGAACCCAGACGCTCGTAAATATTCAAGCAGATAGATTTCAGAATCAGATTATTCCTGAACTTCGTCATCACGGAATCGAGTTTTTGAAGATTAACGAGTTGACGGACGATGAACGTCAGCAGCTGAAGAAGTATTACAACGAGAGAATTTTCCCAGTACTTACACCGTTGGTCGTCGACCCATCCCACCCATTTCCCTACATCTCAGGTCTCTCGCTCAATGTTGGAATCAATATTGAATCTAGTGAAGACCAAGACATCAGCTTCGCGCGCGTGAAGGTACCTTCAAATCTTCCACGTTTCATCAGGACCGCAGATGCATCAAAGTTTAGATTTGTACTCATTGATGAGTTAATTGCTGAACACTTGCCGGAACTTTTCCCAGGGGTAACTCTGAAAGACCACTTCTTCTTTCGCGTAACTAGAAATCAAGATTTAGATCTCGACGAAGATGAGACTGAAGACATTCTTGAAACCATGGAGAAGGAACTTACAAGGCGACGCTTCGGGCCACCGGTCAGGCTTGAAGTAGACAAGGTTATTCATCACGAGGTACTTAACGAACTCATGGATGAGCTTCAAATTGAACCTATCGATGTTTTGAAGTACGACTCACCCCTAGATTTAAGAAGCCTCAATCAAATTGCCGACTTGGATTTCCCCGAACTTAAGTACAAGCCATTTCGGAGCGATACTGCGCCCGAGCTTCGCGATGTGGATCCAGAATCTACGGATTCATTTTTCACTTCAATTCGTAAGGGCGAGATACTCCTTCACCATCCCTACCAATCATTTACTTCCTCTGTAGTTAAGTTTCTTGAAAATGCAGCACGCGACCCACATGTACTAGCGATCAAACAGACTCTCTACAGAACTTCTGGAGACTCCCCTATCGTCGAAGCACTTATTGAAGCTGCCGAAGCGGGCAAACAAGTACTTGCAGTTATCGAGATCCGGGCGCGATTTGATGAGATGGCAAATGTACGTTGGGCTAGAAAACTTGAAGAAGTTGGTGTTCACGTTGTGTACGGCCTAATGGGACTAAAGACTCATGCAAAGTTATCGTTAGTTGTTCGTGACGAAGGTGAAGTCTTACGTCGATATTGCCACGTTGGAACAGGAAACTACAACCCAAAGACAGCACGCTTCTATGACGACCTCGGAATTCTTAGCTCAGACCCAGTTCTCGGAGATGATTTATCAAGGTTGTTTAACGAGTTATCTGGGTATTCAACAAAGCATGATTACACCCGAATTCTTGTTGCTCCGCACAGCATGCGAAATAACTTGATTAGAAAGATAAAAACCGAGACTCGTAACCATCTAGATGGCAAACCAGCGTGGATTCGCTTCAAGCTCAACTCTCTTCTTGATGAAGAAATTATTGATTCAATATATGAGGCAGCAGATGCTGGAGTAAAGGTTGAAATTATTGTTCGTGGTATCTGCGCAATTCGACTTAACAATCAAGCGCGTAAAGAGAACATTAAAGTTCGTTCGATTTTAGGCCGGTTCCTTGAGCATTCCAGAATCTACTTCTTCCGCAATGGCGGCAATGACGATTACTTCATTGGAAGTGCTGACATGATGCACAGAAACCTTGATCGCAGAGTCGAAGCTCTTGTACAGATTACGGCAGAGAAACATAAAGCAAGGCTGAAAGGCATCCTGGATGACTCAGTTTCAGATCTGTTCTCTACCTGGAAACTTGATACCGAGAATACATGGGTGAGAAAAATTAAAGATTTTGATGGCAAAAATCTTGTGAGTTTCCAGGATCACTTTATCGAAAGACACAATCAAGCATGATTAGAGCCGCTGGTGCTGTTCTATGGCGAGAAAATTCTGACTTATTTGTTGAGATTGCTTTAGTGCACCGTTCTCGGTACAACGATTGGACCTTACCTAAAGGAAAAATTGAGGATGGCGAGAGCGCGATTGCATGCGCCTTGCGCGAAGTGAGAGAAGAAACAGGAATATCTGCACGCTTTACGCGTCAGCTTCAAACAGTTGAGTACGAGGACGCTGGGCAGAAGAAGAGAGTCAAATTTTGGGCGGCCCACTGCGCTCTCGATAAGAGTGAATTTGTTCCCAATGATGAAGTTGATCAATTGAAATGGCTAAGTGCTGCTCAAGCAATCGAATTAGCAACCTACCCATCGGATCAGGAAGTAATTCAAGAATTCATCGATGGTGATCAACATACAGACACTCTTATTATTCTCCGTCACGCAAAAGCTTTAGAGCGGGGCGATTGGGATGGAGATGACTCGCTTCGGACTCTCAGTGAATTGGGTGTCGAACAAGCCGAGTCCCTTATTGAGCACTTGCGCGCGTTCTCTATTGATGAGATTTATACTTCAAATTACACACGATGCGTTCAAACGATTACACCACTAGCAAATGACCGAAAATTGTCTTTCACTCAAGTTCCAAATCTGAATGAGGAAAATTTCGAGTATGACCCAGAACGATCTATTTCATTTGCAAATGCACTGAAGCAAGATGAGAAGAACATTCTAATCTGTAGCCATAATCCAGTTATTCCAACGATGCTCCGTGGAATTTTGAACACTAAACTAAAGAATAAGGAGTTAATCAAACTTGAACCAGGAGACGCTTGGATAGTGCATCGCGTCCGCGGGGAAATCATCGGAATCGATTACTTAAGTATCAGTAATTAACGTTCTATCCAGTCCAATCGATGTAGAACTATTCCTTCACGCAGTGCCCATGGGCAAATGCGAATTTCCGACAATTTAAGGTCTGCCATTAATTGTTTTGCCAGCATAGCCCCAGCAACAATCTGAGGTGCACGTTCGGCAGATACTGACTGCAACTCTCTTCTGCCTTTGATATCAAGTTTCTTGAGCATGGGCACAATTTCCTCGAGTGCTTCACGTGTTAAGTGGGGACCTAACTTTGGGTACTGAGCATTTGCGATTTTGGCTAGAGTTCTAAATGTCTTACTGGTGCCAGTCGCTATATTTTTATCGTAGGTTGAAAGAGAATCTACAAGTGGAGCAACACTTTCCTTCAAGTAATCTTCAAGAGCATCCAGTGATTTAGAAGTAAAAGGATCACCCTTTAAGAACATGCGAGTAAGTCTGCCGGCACCTAATTGAAGCGAAGTCTTAAAGGTCGGATTCTCCTCGGCTCCGCGTGCAATTTCCAGGGAGCCTCCACCAATATCTAAGACAAGGAGATCACCTGACGACCACCCAAGCCATCTACGTGCTGCAAGAAATGTAAATCTGGCTTCTTCTTCTCCGCTTAATACCTGCAAATCAATACCGCACGTTTTATTTACATGTTCGATAACTTCATCGGAATTCACGGCCTCTCGAATAGCGGATGTTGCAAAGGCCAGCAACTCATCTATCTCAAGGTGCGCAGATTCGCTGAGATTCTTTAGTATGGCTTCGGTTATTTGATCAATACCGAGTTGGGTGATTGCACCTTGCTCATCAAGATATTCAGTCAGGCGAATAAGAGACTTATGTGAAGAATTTGGGATTGGTGGACCACCAAGGTACCCATCGATTACTTGCAGATGTATTGTGTTGGATCCAACATCAAGTACACCCAATCGCATTGGGACAGATTAGCGAGTTTAACCTGCGAAAGTGCCTGTAACCAAGAAATAGACGCGTCGCGAAACAGAGACCGCATGGTCAGCGAATCTCTCGTAGTAACGGCCTAGGAGCGTTATATCAATTGCGGACTCGACTCCGTGGGTCCAACTGGCATTAGTAATATTTCCCAGAAGCTGTCTATGCAACCCATCCATCTCATCGTCATCTTTTTCAACCTGGAGAGCCATCACTGTATCTCGTGTTTCAATGACGGTGGCAACTTTTCTGGAAAGATTTTCGGCAACTGTTCCCATGTGATGAACAAGATCTTTCAATTCAGCAGGGACTACCGGTTCTGGGTGACGGAATCTAGTTAATTTTGCAACGTGATGGGAGAGATCGCCCATTCGTTCTAAGTCCGCACTCATGCGAAGCGCTGTAACCAAGGCGCGTAAATCAGATGCAACCGGCTGTTGACGGGCAATGATGTCGATGATGTGGGCATCAAGGTCGTGTTGTACTAAATCAATTTTCTCGTCTTCCGAGATTACTTCTTCGGCCGCGCTAAGATCGGAATCAATCAGCGCATGGGTTGACTTCTTAATTGAAGCGGAAACCATGTTCGATAAATCCACGAGCGTTTGAGAAACTCCATCGAGCTCATCTTGGAATACTGAACGTATGAGTGCCATGAGTGGAATTTAGGCGTAATCCATGAATAACGCAATGCGCGATGGTTAACGGAAGGTAAACTGTGCCCCATAGCGGTTAGGCTTATCTCATGTGGTTCGGTCGCGAAGAAAATAAAAATTCGAACGAGATATCACCCATATTTTTCAAGGTCCTCTCTGAGCTCGGACAAGATGCTCTTTTAGTAGCCCCCGGCGAGGTTGTGCGCTTTGCGACTGAGGGAATAGAAACACTTAACATTCTTCGCGAAAATCGAATCATGAGTCCTGAACTCGTAGCGTTAATAAGAGTCGTACGACGAAATCAACAAACACATACTGGAAATATTGAAGTTCCGCGCGGGCCAATCGGCGAGGGACTGCGTGAACTCACGATCAGAGCAATTTATCTCAGTGAAATTGAAAACATTGTTGTGTTAATCAGTGATGAGAGTGAAGCTTCGCGAGTTCATGAAGTACGACGTGACTTTGTTGCCAATATTTCGCACGAGTTAAAGACACCAATCGGTGCACTCTCTCTTCTTAGCGAAGCTGTTCTATCTGCCTCTGATGACCCAGCTTCAGTTGTTAAGTTTGCAACAAGAATGCAACTTGAAGCAAAAAGACTTACAGATTTAGTTCAAGGAATCATTAACTTATCTAGATTGCAAGACTCTGACCCATTACAAATCGCCACTGAACATCTAATCTCAGATATTGTGACGGAAGCGGTAGATCTAGTGAAAACAGTTTCTGACGCTAAAGGGATCAAGGTTACAGTCAATGAATTTCCTTCAGTAACAGTCCTTGGAGATGGCGAGCAACTCATAATGGCTATTCATAATCTTCTCGAAAATGCCATCAATTACTCCCCACAAAATACAAACGTCTCTGTCTCGACATCACTTACTGACGACATTGTAGAAATTATTGTCACCGATCAAGGTATTGGGATCGCAGAACAAGAACTAGAACGAATCTTTGAACGTTTCTACAGAGTAGACCCAGCTCGATCTAGAGAAACTGGTGGAACAGGTCTTGGTCTATCAATCGTAAAGCACGTTGCATCAAAGCACGGGGGTGAAGTGCGAGTGTGGAGTTCTCCTAAAGTGGGATCTTCATTCGCAATTCGCTTACCAATATATTCAAACCATGGAGGCAATTTGTAATGACAAGAATTCTGATAGTTGAAGATGAAATTTCTTTCTCTGAAGCAATTTCATTTCTACTCGGAAAAGAGGGATTCGAAACTGATGTCGCTGAAAATGGCCGAACTGCACTAGAGCTATTCAAGAAATCTGCATACGACTTAATTCTTCTTGATTTGATGATTCCCGAAGTTTCAGGGATCGATGTATGTCGTGCAATCAGAGCTACATCGTCAGTCCCAATCATCATGCTCACCGCGAAAGATTCTGAAGTAGATAAGGTCGTGGGGCTCGAACTGGGCGCTGATGACTATGTGACAAAACCATATTCTTCTCGTGAGTTAGTTGCCCGAATTAAGGCCGTCCTTCGTCGTGGCACACCTGAAAGCATGGATTCAGATTCAAATCCAGCTATTCAAGTTGGCGGAAGAATTCGCATGGATGTCGATAGGCACCAAGTTTCTGTAAATGACGTTCTTATTAATTTGCCACTTAAAGAATTTGAATTACTTGAATTTCTCATGCGAAATGAAGGTCGTGTGCTTACGCGAGGACAGTTAATTGACCGTGTCTGGGGTGGCGATTATTACGGTGATACAAAAACTCTTGATGTCCACATTAAACGTTTGCGCTCAAAGATTGAAGAAGATCCTGCTAACCCAACTTTGATTCATACAATTCGAGGTTTGGGATACAAATTCGAGGCGTAGACTGTTTCTATGGCAATGAAATTATGGAGCGCTAAAGACACAGCTCGCTGCATCATAATTCCAAGCGATCTAGACCATAAATACTCACGTGGAGTATTAGGAGTCATTACAGGTTCAGCCCAATATCCGGGTGCGGCAGTCCTTACAACATCATCGGCGCTTGCTACAGGTGTTGGCATGCTCCGTTTTCACAGTTCATCTGGCTTGGCTCACTTGGTTTTACATCAATCCCCTGAAGCAGTTGTTCAGCCGGGCCCGGTTACTGCATGGTTGGCTGGTTCAGGAATCCACGAGAGAAAATACAGTGACTTCACGACCTTCTTGCGCCACAGGTGGTTTGCGCTCTTATCTCGTCAGAACGTACCAACGCTGCTCGATGCAGGCGCACTCTCCCTAGCCGGAAAACTTAGCCAACCAACACTTATTACTCCACATGCAGGTGAGTTATCAAAGTTGCTTTCACGACACTCAATTAATGTGAGTTCGGAAATGATCGAATCAGATCCAATAAAGTGGGCTAAGAAAACTGCTGAATTACTTAATGTAACCATCTTGTTGAAGGGTTCTCATACAGTCGTAGTTCAGGGTGAATTAGTAATTTCACTTCCTCAAGCAACGCCATTTCTGGCAACTGCCGGTTCTGGGGACGTCCTGGCGGGGATTATTGGTGCTCTAATTGCAACTAATTACATTGAAATTCTCAACTCTCCTGAGCGATTAGCCCACGTTGCAGCTACAGGTGCCTATATTCATAACCAAGCAGCTTTACTTGCGTCAAAAGGTGCTCCAATTTCGGCGTCGCAGATTACGAATCACATCCAAGAGGCAATAAGAAAAATAATTACGTAACTTTTGCAAGTAAGTGCTACCCCCAAAGTTTTACAACTGAAGCCACTTACCCTTAAACATGCTCACCACGTTGGCACCTACGGCACGAGTACTCATTATCAATGACGACTCTTTTGAACTTGCCACAATGGCCGCCTCTCTTCGCCAACATTGCATCAACGTTGTAGGAGAAGCTGCAACCAGTTACATTGCAGACAATCTATTTCGTACGCTACATCCTGATGTCGTACTTTTGAATCTAGAAGAATCTGGTGAATGTTTAATCGGTTTGCTTCAAAAAATGAGGAACACCCAGCCAGATCTAGGCATCGTAATTACAACAGCCTGTCCGGACTTAAGACTCTATGGCTTAATTGAAAAGAATATTCCAAATGGCAGTCAGATAGTTCTGAAGCGAAACTTCACTGATCTATCAATCGTGACTCATGCGATCTCTGATTCCTTGGCAGCAGCCAGCAATGGATCACGTATGAAATGGGTTAACTTCTACAGTTCAGATTCTGACAAAAGCTTGATCGCACTTCTTGGCCAACTCACCAATACTCAAGTTGAAACTTTGAGACTGGTTGCTCATGGCCTAAGTAACTCTGAGATTGCAAAAGTTCGATTTGTCTCAGAGAAATCGGTAGAACAAATTGTGGCCCGAATCGCACAACATTTATCAATTTCACCGGATAGAAGAAGAAATCTCCGCGTGATTCTGGTGGGTGAGTATTTCAAATGGCTCGGTGCGCCTAAGCATTGAACTATGTAACACATAATCATTTGCGATAAAGTTCTGCGCATGTCATCCGCGCTTACACTCTCAACCATTCGAATGCGCTGGAATGAAGTACTAGACCTCGTCGAGAAGAGAGATCGCGTGGTATGGATTGCCTACTTTGACGCCCGACTTGAATCCTTCGAAAATGGTCGTCTCACACTAGATTTTAGTGACAGCAATAAATTGGCCACGGGTCACGATTACCAAGAAGCACGACTTCGTCATCGCTCTTTACTTCAGGGTACATTCTTTGATGTCTTCGGTGAATCAGTAGTGATAGTCGAAAAATGAGAAGGCTCTCTCCATTCCTGATTGCAATTATTTTTGCATCGTTTAACTTCCACACAACACCAGCACAGGCGGTAGAACTTAAGTTTTCTGGCCCTGGAGGAAAAATTCATGGTGCAGATATAAGTAGATGGCAACATCCAAATGGCAAGCCAATAAATTTCACGAAAATGCGCAATGCAGGTATTGATTTCGTCATCATCAAGGCATCTGATTCACGTGATGATGCAGATCAAATGGCTGTTAAGTACTTAAAGGGAGATAGAAAAGGCGCACAAGAAGCTGGAATCCATACGGGTTTTTATCATTATGCAATTTTGCCCAATGTAACAACCAGAGCCGCTATTGAACGTGATGCACGAGTGCAGGCGCAGAAAGTTATCTGGCGTATCAGTTCAATTGGCGGCTTTAATGAGCTTGACCTTCCATATGCTCTGGATATTGAAAACACGTGTATTCAGGTCAATTCACAACGTGCTTGCACCAAATATGCAACAAGGACTAATGCCACGATCTGGAGCAAAACTTTCCTGAAAACTTTGAAGGAAAAGACAGGGCGTACTCCCCTGATTTATTCTTCTCCACACTTTCTTGAAAACTCATTGAAACGAGATAAGGAGCTTGCTCAATATCCTCTCTGGATTGCCCAGTACACAATTGATCCTGCAAAACCAGGAGCCCGGCCAAATGTGAAACCTGGTGGATGCTTTGTGCATTCCTGGACAACATCCCAATGTTCGGCCAATTGGACGATGTGGCAATACTCATCATGCGGAATTGCACCAAAGTATGGAGTTCCCGGATCTCGATTAGACCTCAATGTTTTTGCAGGAAGTCAAGAGAAATTTGAAAGTTTGAAAACTGGTACGTGGATACCTGATCCAGCAGATGAAATGCCTCGAGGCGAAAGCTCAACTATTACGGTGACTTCATACAAGGCGACAACTTCAAATAAGAAAGTAACGATTAACGTTGATGTGAAGCGCCCCGATAGCTCTGCCGTTGTTACAGGTTCTGTTAAATATGTCTTTTCTGATTTTAACTCTTCTATTCCAGTAGTAACGCAGACAGTTTCTCGCGAGACAAGTGGAACGTGGAAGATTTCAATTGAGGGCGTTCCTGCGGGAAATTGGTTTGGAAATGTGCTCTTCACTGATGCCTCAGGTACACACAACGAAGTCTTAGCCCCGGTTGATTTCACAGTTTTGCAAGGACCAACTCCTACCCCATCTCCAACAAAGAAGCCAGTGATTAAGGCGGCAACCGATGGTTGCAAGAATCAAATTAAGAATTAAGTAGATTCAAAGCGAGCAAGCGGTAGTACCCTTTCTCGCATGTCCTTCATAGGCAGTTTAGATCAAGGCACAAGTAGCACTCGATTTATGATCTTTGATCATGCTGGAAAAGTAGTTGGACAGCATCAACTAGAACACAGGCAGATACTTCCTCAGGCGGGATGGGTAGAACATGATGCTTCTGAGATTTGGGATAAATCGAAAGAGGTAATTACAGGTGCTCTCAAGCAGGCCAACCTGATTGGTTCGGATTTACAAGCGATCGGAATTACTAGCCAACGTGAAACTATCGTGGTCTGGGATATCAAAACAGGTTTGCCGCTACACAATGCAATTGTCTGGCAGGACACCAGAACTGCTGATTATCTTGAAAATTTCTCTGACGAATTAAAGACGTGGATTCGAAGCAAGACTGGTCTTGCAATAGCTCCATATTTTTCAGCTAGCAAAATGCATTGGTTACTGAAGAACTCCCCAGCTGTTGCCGAAGCCGTCGCTAGCGGAAGAGCACGCTGTGGAACTATTGATTCATGGTTACTCTGGAATCTTTCAGGTGGTGCCGAAGGAGGAACGCATGCAACTGATGTCACCAACGCAAGCAGAACATTGTTAATGAATTTGGAAACGTTGCAATGGGATGACGAGCTACTTGCTACATTCGAAATCCCCCGAGCGCTCCTGCCAGAAATTAGATCCTCTTCTGAAATTTATGCTCGAACAAGTGCTCATGGTCCTTTTGGATCTGCAATTCCTATTGCAGGAATTCTTGGTGATCAACATGCAGCGATGGTTGGACAAGCGTGCTTTAACCGAGGCGATTCAAAGACCACTTACGGTACGGGAAACTTTGCACTGCTCAATACTGGTAGTGAAATTGTGCATTCCAAGAATGGACTTCTTACTACGGTCTGCTACAAATTTGGAGACGAGCCAGCTATGTACGCTCTTGAAGGTTCTGTTGCCGTGACAGGATCTGCAATTCAGTGGCTACGCGATCAACTTGGAATCATCAAAAGTGCATCTGAAACAGAGGCACTTGCATCGACTGTTGAAGATACGGCTGGCGTTTATTTTGTCCCAGCTTTCTCTGGACTCTTTGCACCGTATTGGAGATCCGATGCTCGAGGTGTAATTGTCGGACTTACGCGAGCTGCGACAAAAGCTCATCTCACAAGAGCAGCTCTAGAGGCGATTTGTTATCAAACTCGAGATGTCATGGATGCCATGACTGCAGATAGCGGAGTTCCGCTTAAGCAAATGCGCGTTGATGGTGGCATCACCGCAAACGCCCTTTGCATGCAAATGCAAGCAGACATAATGGGAATTGAAATCATTCGTCCGTTGATCACTGAAACCACCGCACTAGGTGCTGCATATGCCGCAGGATTAGCGGTTGGTTTTTGGAATAACACGGATGAACTTGCACGACAGTGGAAAGAATCTCGCCGCTGGAAACCGGCATCTACCGAAGAGCAACGCACTTCTGGATATGCAGGATGGAAGAGGGCAATCGAGTGCACGCGATAGAGTACGTTCACCATGGATGAGATTCTTCAACTTTCGGCCGGAGTAGTGCGCACAAATCGCACCATGAATGACGGTCGCACAATTCGTTACTACGACACTGCGGGCCAAAAGCGCTCAGTTGAAGATCAGCGACCAGCAGAAGAGCAACCAGGAATTGGTGAACTTCGACTTGATCCATTAGTCAACGAATGGGTTGCGATGGCAGCTCATAGGCAGAGTAGAGTCTTTCTTCCACCAAAAGAGTTATGTCCGCTCTGCCCAACAACCGGTGATTTGCTCACTGAGATTCCTGAAAATGACTTTGAGATAGTGGTTTTCGATAACCGCTCCCCATCACTGCGGCCACCTGATGGCGATTTTGCACTACCGGACCTCGTAGGTTCAGATACCGATGAGGGTGTTGCGGCTGGAAAATGTGAAGTTATTTGTTTTACCGCAGATCATGGAGGAGATTTCAAATCGCTGTCTCCACAACGAGTGCGCACTCTTCTTGAAGCGTGGAAAGATCGCACACGCGAGCTTTCACAGCAGCCATTCATTGAACATATTGCACCATTTGAAAATCGTGGGGAAGAAATTGGCGTAACACTGGCACATCCTCACGGGCAGATTTATGCATACTCATTTGTCCCGCCACGTGTGTCAAAGATGTTGGCAGTTGCTCGTGAGCACCATCAAAAAACTGGAAGAGTTCTCTTTGATGATGTCGTTGCCCGCGAACTTCGTGATGGAGTTCGAGTTATTGCCAAGAATGATCATTGGGTTGCATACACCCCATATGCATCACGATATCCGTTTGAAATTCATGTCGTCCCATTAACTCCAGTTGCGGATCTCGCTGAATTATCAGATGCTGCCAGTGATTCATTTCCGGCTATCGCAATCGAGGTAATGAAAAGACTTGATGGCGTATTTGGTATTGATATGGCCTACATCGCCGCATGGCATCAAGCTCCAGTGCGTGAAGGGCGCGATCTCTTGAGACTGCACTGGCAAATTACGAGCGTGCGTCGCGCTCCTGGAAAACTTAAATATTTAGCAGGTTCAGAGTCAGCGATGGGTGCATTCATTATGGATATGAAGCCAGAGCAATCTGCTGGACAGCTAAAAGATGTGAAGATTTAACTCCAACACTTTATTTAGAGCGACGGTGATGATCCTAAAACGACTTTGAAAGTCCTAGTGCCACCGGTTGGAAGTTCGACAACAACAGAGACAGTGGCGCCAGGTGCGTATGATCTAATTTTGACAGTCGCTGCATCTCTAGATGCAATCTTTACCTCATCCATGCTCTTAATAATTGAGTTCACTGGAATTCCTGCTTTATCCGCGCCCTCACCGGCACTGAGACGAATAATTTTTGCTCCGATACCTGTATATGTATTGTCGAAGAAGACACCAAGAACGGGTCGCGTAGATTTTCCAGTAGAGATGATTTCCTCAATTACGCGTTTTGCTTCATTAATTGGAATTGAGAAACCTAAACCAATGCTTCCACTCGCCGATCCTGATGAAAGAGTTGCGATAGCTGAATTGACTCCGATGAGTCGGCCCATTGAATCGACGAGCGCGCCACCTGAGTTTCCAGGATTAATTGCGGCATCAGTTTGAATTGCATTTACATAAGATTGCGCATCAACAGTACCTGTAGATACTGGGCGATTAAGTGCTGAGATAATTCCGCTAGTTACTGTACTTGCTAATCCAAGAGGTGAACCGATAGCCAGAACTGGATCTCCAACGCTGACCTTTGAAGAATCTCCAATAGTGATAGCTGGAAGATTACCGAATGAGATTTGCAGTACCGCTATGTCGTATCCAGGATCGCGACCAATAATTTTCGCTGTGTATTGCTCGCCATTTGTGAGTTCAACTTTGATAGTTCCTGAAGTGACAGCGCCTTCGATTACGTGGTTATTAGTAACGATATAACTCGATGATGCAGAGCTCTTATAAATTGATCCCGAACCAGTTCCGCCACCACTTGATGTTGTTACTGAAATTGACACTACAGACGGTGTTACTAGGGATGAAATAGCCTTTGTATTCATGGCGTTTCCACCAATTTCAACGAGCGTTCTTGAAGAAGAACAGGTTCCATTTGGAGAAAGGAAGAGGGCTTGGGTGCGATTGTCGGCACATGCCTTTACAACGTTTGTGTTTGTTGATGTCGCAGCAGTTGCAATTCCACCAGCAGCAACGGCACCAACAAGAAATGCTCCAAGGACCTTCATGTTTTTCATATCGTTATCGTGCCGTACTTTCCTGAGATTTTCCTGTTACAAAATTTAGAGAATCTTTAGGCTTCAACAACCCACGCACCGCTCACTTTCACAGCCACCTTTGCCAGAGGGGTCTCAGCGGGACCTGAAATTACCTTTGCTGAATTCATTGGATCAAATTCTGCACCATGACAAGGACAGACCAACTTCTTAGTCCATGATTTATAAGCAACCGTACAGCCTTGATGTGTGCAGATTGCAGAGTATGCAAATACACCTTTTTTTGTTCTAAAAAGCAGTGATGGCACTCCTTGCGATGAGTGGATGAAATTAAATGTTGCACCTACTGGTAGCGCACTTAGTTTCACAATCTTTTTACCGCTAGATTTAGCCGCACGGTTAGTTGATGAGGCGGCATTGGATGGAGATACTGCTCTTCCAACAAGTGCGGCTCCAGCTGCAAGTACAGCAACAATCCCTGTACGAAATACATTACGTCGTTGAAAATTAGTGCCTGGCATTCTTCGATTTCCAATCAGTAGTAGTAGATAAGTGAGCCATAAAATTGCATAAGCACTATCGCTAGCCAAAAAATATGGTGTTACGTTAAATGAACTTGATAGCCACAATCCTGTCGCCATCGCAAAGCCACCAAAAGCAGCGGTTGATGGTGCAACTGATAGAAGTGTTGCTATGCCAATAGCGAATTCAGCGACCATTACAAAAATGCCAACTTGTGTTGCATGTTCAATTGTGTGATTCAGCAAAAATGAAATAGGTGAACTCTGCGCATATGCCGCGAGTTGAGTTCCAATAAATGTTGGTTCGCCCTTTGTAAGAAATCCAGGATCACTTGCTTTATCCCAGCCAGCGTAAATCCATGTAACAGAGAGGAAGAAGCGAAGGAGCCGCTGAGCACGATTTTGTGAGCGCCACGAAGAAACTGCCCCTCGGGAGATGCTGCTCAGTGCGTTCATGAGTAGAGAATAACTTGAGTGAGGCTAACTGGCTCCCTGACTTGGATTCGAACCAAGAACCTGTCGATTAACAGTCGACTGCTCTGCCGTTGAGCTATCAGGGAATGCAAGTGCAGACTCTACCGCAGTGAGGAATTCTGACCAAAACTAAGCGGTGGTAGGTACTACAGGGAACCTATGGAGAGTTCGTGAAGTCCGCGCTTCTGGGTTTCAAGGGCTACTAATTGCGTAAATGCTTCGTTGTATTGCTCTTGGTTTTCTACAGGATTCAGACGCTGAAGACTGGACTTTAGATCTGCAATTTTGCGACTTACAAGTACTTCGCGCAATCGCGCCACAATGCTTGAAACATATTTCTCTGAAACCGCGCCATCAGTTCGTACGGGTTCGACAGAAAGTTCGGTGAAGAGTTGCTTCATTCGCTCGTCTGTAACTTTCTCTAATGCAAGTACTTCATTTCCAAATGAATCAAGAACGCGACGTAACTCGCGATATGCCGGGTGGGTAAATGCTTCATCTTCTAACGTTGCCCAGTCGAAAACCAATCCTGGCATCTGCAGTTTAGCTTTAAGAACTTCGCGTTCAAGCATGAGAGTCGGCTCAGTTGGATTTGGACGCCATGCGGTATCGGCCGTTGGTGCTTCTGTAATTGGTTGCTGTTGAACAACTTTCTTAAGTGCTGCATTGACTGCAGCGGTAACTACCTCTGTTTCAGTGCCTAACCAACCCGAAAGTGACTTTATATATTCTGGACGAAGAGATTTATCACGAATTGCAGCCACCAACGGCGCCGCAGTATTGAGCGCATTCACGCGACCTTCGGCCGTTGCAAGATCATGCTTCTTTAACTCAGTTCTAATTGCGAACTCAAAGAGTGGAACGCGCTTTGCAATCAAGTCTCTAAGAGCTAAATCACCTTTGTGCTGGCGCAAATCACATGGATCTAATCCGTCAGGTTCCACGGCTACAAAAGTTTGGGTGACAAATTTCTGGTCATCTCCGAACGCTTTCATAGCTGCTTTCTGTCCTGCAGCATCTCCATCAAAGGTGAAGATAACTTCACCACGGAAGGTATCTGCATCCATAAGTAATCGTCTGATGATTCGAATGTGATCGTCACCAAATGCGGTCCCACATGTAGCAACAGCAGTTGTAATTCCTGCTAAATGGCAGGCCATTACATCGGTATATCCCTCTACGACCACCACTTGTCGACTCTTAGCAATTTCTTTCTTCGCCATATCGAGCCCGTAAAGAACTTGGCTCTTCTTATAAATAGGAGTCTCAGATGTATTGAGATACTTAGGGCCTTGATCCTCTTCATCACTGGCGAGCTTGCGAGCACCAAAACCGACGATGTCACCAGAAATATCCTTAATCGGCC
This sequence comes from Actinomycetota bacterium, assembly GCA_026392935.1. GTDB lineage: Bacteria > Actinomycetota > Actinomycetes > Nanopelagicales > Nanopelagicaceae > Planktophila. Next base: position 83,637 of record JAPLBE010000018.1, read on the forward strand.
ACATCACTCGATTTCTAAACTTATCGATAGGTCCGCGCTCACCCATCTTTGATAATCCAGCTTCTTCAAGTTCTTCAATTGTGTAACCGGCAGCGCGTAAATGTTTAGTAAGTGAATCCCAACTATTTGGCGCATACCCAACACCAAATGAATCGCATGCGGCCTTATCAAAACCGCGCTTGGTGAGTAAGTCGCGACCATGAGCAGCATCCGGAGAAGTGTTGAGTAAATCTTGATAGAACTTTGCTGCTTCTAAATTTGCCGCATACAGACGTGATCGCTTTGAAGTGGGTTGAGTTGGGCCACCTTCTTCGTAGCGAAGTGTGTATCCAATGTGAGATGCAAGGCGTTCAATGGTTTCAGTAAAACTCAAGTGTTCTGTCTTCATCATAAAGTCGATGACATCCCCACCGGCGCCGCATCCAAAGCAGTGGTAATAATTTTTTGATGGAGTGACATGAAAAGATGGTGACTTTTCATCGTGGAACGGGCATAAACCTTTTTTCTGACCGCCACCAGCATTCTTTAGCGCAACGCCGGCAGCGGATACAACTTCATCTATATGCGCATGTTCGCGCACATACACAATGTCATCTGCCTTAATGCGACCGCTCATGCGCTTACCTTAGCGACGCTTCGATAGGTGCGCATGTAGCGCATATGCAGCTGGGTCGGTCAGGCTGGCAATTTGGTCTACGACGATTCGTAACTTCTCTGAGTCAGTACTGGCGCGCTTCCAGTCGTCTTCAAAAATTGGGTCCAACTCAGCCGGGGCCGCCTGGAACAACATCTCGACAAGTTCTTGAATAACAATTTGCTGTTTTGCATATCTCTCTTGGGAAGCTGCTGCACTAATCAAATAGTGGCCAGCTACAGCTTTTAAGAAATCTACTTCGATTACTTGCTCACGAGGAATTTCCAGATTTGCAGAGTAACGAGTAAGCGGGCCAGCTCCATGTACTTTTCGAGTCTCTACTTCGGCAGCAAGTACAAAGCGCCCAATAAGTTGTGATGTTGTATCTTTCAAACGGGCTAGTGCGCGATGTGTGCGGTCGAATTTGTTCGGCCAGCAGGAAAGTTGCTGCAACCGAGCAAGTGCCTGCGCTGCTTCATCTTTACTGGCATCACTATTGTAATTTTCAGTCATCTCTTTATAGAGAATATCGAAATCATTATCAAAGTTTGCGACTTTGATTTGGCCCGCGAAAATCGCATCCTCTAGATCGTGAACAGAGTAAGCGCAGTCATCAGACCAATCCATGATTTGAGCTTCAATACATTTACGTCCTACTGGTGCATCTTGGCGAACCCAATTAAAGATCTCGACATCGTCATCGTAAACGCCAAACTTGCGAGGATTTTCAGCTCGTGGCCATGGATATTTTGTCGCCGCATCAAGTGATGCTCGAGTCAGATTCAACCCTAGACTCTTTCCGTTTTTATCTACAGTCTTCGCTTCAATACGAGTCAGTAACCTAAAACTTTGCGCGTTACCTTCAAATCCTCCGCACGATTGTGCAGCTATCGCTAGGGCTTCTTCTCCATTGTGACCAAAAGGTGGATGCCCCATGTCGTGCGAAAGACAAGCTGTTTCCAACAAATCAGGATCGGCGCCCAATGATTCACCGAGTTCGCGTCCAATCTGCGCACACTCTAAAGAGTGCGATAGACGTGTACGTTGAAAATCATTTTCCCAAGGCACAGCAACTTGAGTTTTCGCAGCAAGGCGACGAAGTGCAGCGGAGTGAATAACGCGTGCGCGATCGCGCATGAATTCGGTTCGTCCCGGACGTTTGGCCGGTTCATCCAGAAAGCGCTCTTGGTCTGTTGCGCCGTATCTCTCGTTGAGTGGTCTCACGCTAGATGAAGTCATGCGCATACCTTACAAGCCCGCTATTAGTGAGGTGATCAGAGAGATGAATGCCGCGTCTGCCAAGAGTTATGTAGGCAAGATACGCGCCTGCTTCGCGAATCAAATAACGGGAGCGCGATTTTTCAAGTGTATTCGGACCGGTTGTTGCAGGTGAACACGTTGCTGTTGCACCTAAGTCATTGGCCATCGTCATTGCACGTTGGCAGTGATAAGCATCTGTTGTGATGATGACGTTATAAATCTTTCGACTTTTCATCTCTTTTATATACGCCTGAGATTGAGTCAAGGTATCTCTACCGAAGGGAAGTGAAACAATCTTCTTTGCTGGAATTCCATGTGTTCTCAACCAATACTTTCCAGATGCAGCTTCGGTTGTGCGATCGCCCGGTGCGCCAGATCCAACGGTGATAATCAATGGTGCATACCCTGCTTCAAAAATCTTCTTAGCTTGTTCTAGTCGTCCGAGCAAAACTTCGCCTGGTGTCCCATTGAGTTGCGCCGCACCTGGCACAACAATTACTTCAGCGCTTGTCCGGAATGTTGGGTTCTTTGCAGAATTCCATGTTACAAAGAGTGCATACGTAGGGATGATGACAACTACGACAAGAATCAGTGAAACCACTTTTCTGATCAACTTAAACATTAGCCACCAGAGAACATATCTTCGGCATCCAAATGAATCATTTCATCGGGATCATCGAGCCAGCCATCGGGCAAAGTTGGTGGACGTCCGCTGCTGGTACGTCCTCGTGGTTTATCGCCAATTTCTACTGGATACGGCTGCTCTTCTAATTGGTTTAACAGCGAACGAAGCTCTGCAAGTGAGCCCACCATGCCAAATTGTCTGCGTAGCTCTGATGGCACACGAAAACCTTTGAGATACCAAGCCATATGTTTTCTTAAATCTCTACAGCCGCGATCTTCGGATTCGAAGTAATCAACAATTAATTCTCCATGGCGGTACATGACTTCACGCACTTCGTGCAACGTTGGCAGAACGCGGTTAGTCCCACCAGTAAATGCATCGACTAAATCTGCAAAAAGCCACGGACGCCCTAGGCATCCACGTCCAACAACAACGCCCGCACAACCAGTCTGGCGCACCATTTCTATGCCATCGGCACCTGACCAAATATCGCCATTTCCAAGTACTGGCACTCCCGTTGGTTTCAAATGTTCGACAAGATTTGCGATCGCAGACCAATCAGATTTACCTTCATACATCTGTTGTGCGGTGCGAGCATGTAGCGCAACCCATGCAACGCCAAGATCTGCGGCAGATTTTGCTGCCTCTAAATAAGTGTGGTGGTCTGTATCAATACCGATTCGCATTTTGACTGTGACAGGAATTCCGAATGGTTTCGCATTTTCTACCGCAGCTTTAACAATTTCACGAAATAGATTTCGTTTATATGGAAGCGCTGCTCCCCCGCCTTTGCGAGTTACTTTAGGAACTGGGCAGCCAAAGTTCATATCGATATGGTCAGCCAAATTTTCGCGCCCAATCATCTTTACTGCTTCAGCCATGTGGTGTGGATCCACGCTATACAACTGCACCGAACGCGGCCATTCACCAGCGCCGGGTTCAATCATTCGAAGAGTTTCAGGAATGCGTTCTAGTAATGCACGAGAAGTCACCATCTCAGAGACAAATAAACCGGCACCTTGCTCGCGACAGAGCATGCGAAATGGAGCATTTGTAATTCCTGCCATAGGCGCCAGAACAACTGGCGGATCTACTAAATGGACTCCGTCTTTGAGCGGGAGTTGAAGTGGATCTAGCAGCCGAGTAGACGTGGTGCTAGCCATGCTTCTACTTGGTCTATTGCAATACGTTCTTGCGCCATAGTGTCGCGATCGCGAATTGTTACTGCATGATCTTCTAAGGATTCGAAGTCGATTGTGATGCAGTATGGAGTTCCGATTTCATCCTGGCGACGGTAGCGACGACCGATAGCACCTGAATCATCGAAATCGATATTCCAATTCTTGCGAAGTTGCGCTGCAAGATCACGAGCTTTAGGTGAAAGGTCTGCGTTACGAGAAAGTGGAAGTACTGCAGCCTTTACAGGTGCAATGCGGTGATCGAACTTCATCACAGCACGCTTCTCCATCTCGCCCTTTGCATTAGGTGCTTCATCTTCTGTGTATGCATCCATCATAAATGTCAGCGCACAGCGATCCACACCTGCTGCAGGTTCGATCACAAAAGGAGTCCAACGTTCATTCTTCTCTTGATCAAAGTATGAGAGATCTTTTCCGGATGCTGCAGAGTGCGCCTTAAGATCGAAATCTGTGCGGTTGGCAATACCTTCAAGCTCGCCCCACTCGGTTCCGTTAAATTCAAATTTATATTCAATGTCTGTTGTGCCTTTTGAGTAATGTGAGAGCTTCTCTTTTGGATGCTCAAACAAGCGAAGACGCTCTGGATTAATTCCAAGATCCTTGTACCAATTAAGTCGAGTCTCAATCCAATACTTATGCCACTCTTCATCGGTTCCGGGTACAACGAAGAATTCCATCTCCATCTGCTCGAATTCGCGAGTACGGAAGATGAAGTTTCCAGGTGTAATTTCATTACGAAAAGATTTACCAATCTGGCCGATACCAAAAGGTGGCTTCTTACGTGATGTAGTCATTACCTGATCAAAGTTGATAAAGATTCCTTGCGCTGTTTCAGGGCGCAGATAAGCAAGACCTGATTCATCTTCAACTGGTCCAAGGAATGTTTTAAGCAGTCCAGAGAATTGCTTTGGTGTTGTGAATTGGCCTTTGTTTCCGCATGCAGGGCAGTTCATATCAGCAAGTGAATCGAGCTTCTTCTTATGCTTCGCTTCGTACTGCTCTTCAAGATGATCTGCGCGATAACGCTTATGGCATGCAGTGCACTCTGTAAGCGGATCACTAAATGTTGCAACGTGACCTGATGCTTCCCACACTTCGCGCGCAAGAATGACGGATGAATCGAGACCGACTACATCTTCACGGCCCATAACCATGGACTTCCACCATTGGCGCTTTACATTGTTCTTTACTTCAACTCCGAGGGGACCGTAATCCCATGAAGCGCGAAGTCCTCCATAAATTTCAGATGACGGGAAAACAAACCCGCGTCGCTTCGATAGTGAAACAATATTTTCTAGACGGTCTACGGCCATTTCAAATCTCCATCCGGCTGGCTGTCGGCGAATAACAACGGTCGTTGCAATCGTGGCCTTAGTTTACTCGTAGGCTCCGGGCTCATCGATCGCTCGGGCGAGAACTGGAATTGCTTCCAGCTTTGCCCGCGTAGAACTCAACGCTCTGCGATACGAACCAACATTTTTCCATTCGGTCGTAAGCACCCACAACGTTGGCTCATCAAGATTCTGTCCAACGGTGCCGCTCACGAAGCCATCGGCTGCGGAAAGTACTTCTCGCACGGACTCAAGTTCTGAGCGAAAAGCATCAGCTTCACTCAAGGGAAGCTCAAATCTGGCAATTGCGATCATGGGCTGAGCCTAGGGTGGTCGCGAACGGGAATGAAAATCATTTTCATTTGTGATACGTTCTGGACATGAACATCGCAATCGCACTTGCTGCACTAACAGCGCTGGCAACAACTACTGGCGGCTACTTAGCAATCAAGTCAAAGGATCGCCTTCATTTAGTTCTTGGTTTATCTGCGGGACTTCTTCTCGGGCTTGTCGCCTTTGATCTACTTCCTGAAATTTTTGAACTCAATACCCAAGAAGTTCTACATGCTCCAGCTGCATCTATTGCGCTAATCGCTGGTTTCTTACTTCTTCACTTCTATGAGCAAATCTTTGGATCTCACGAACCAGCTGAATCTGATTACGGTCACGACCACGACCACTCATCGAATATTGCAGGTGCATTTGGCGCCGTTGCAATGGGCGGTCACGTATTCCTCGATGGCTTAGCTCTCGGAGTTGCATTTAAAGTCAGCAATAATCTTGGAATCGCAGTATTTATCGCGCTCCTCGTTCACGCATTTAGCGATGGTCTCAATACGGTTTCGTTTCTCATCAAGACTGGGTCATGGGGCAAGAAAGGTGTCTGGCTTCTTGGTGTAGATGCAGTTGCACGAATCAGCGGAGCTGCACTTGGGACATCACTAGCGATCAGCGATAACTTCGTAGGAATCTATCTGGCAATCTTTGCTGGAATCGTTATCTATCTTGCGACTTCTCATATCTTGCCTGAGGCGCATTCGCGCCACAAGTCACGCTACACAATTCTTGCAACTCTGCTAGGTGTTGCCATTATGTGGGCACTGGTCGGCTATCTACACGGTATGGAATAAGCAGGTGTCTCGATCAAACCCTCGAGTCCTTAGTACTCTCGAACGCGCTGGCGGTTTTGCAAGCGCACAAGAGGTCTACAGACTCATGCAACGCGAAGGCGAAAGTATTGGTTTAACAACCATTTATCGCTCTCTTCAAAGTTTAGTAAATGACAAGATTGTTGATGTACTAAGACGTGATGATGGCGAAGCTATTTATCGTTTATGCGGAGAAGCGCATCACCATCATTTAGTCTGCAAATCTTGTGGCGATACCGTTGAGATAGAGGGTGGCGCCATTGAAAAATGGGCGAAAGTTATGGCCGAAGAGCACGGTTTCAGAGATATCGGACATACTGCAGAGATCTTTGGTCTCTGTGCCAAGTGCTAGTTTTTAAGCTTTTCCAAAACGCCTATCTCTGCACGAATACTCTTCGATAGCTTTCCAAAGCAGTGCTGGCGTCATATCTGGCCAGAGCACATCCATGAATACAAACTCGGCGTACGTTGATTGCCATGGCAAGAAGTTACTTGTGCGCTGCTCGCCTGATGAACGCAAGAACATATCTACATCGCGCATTTTTGGCGCATACAAATACTTTTCAATTGTTTTCTCAGTAATTGAATCTGGCTTGACCTTGCCTCGCTTCACATCTCGAGCAAGAGCAGTTGCGGCATCAACAAGTTCTGCACGTCCGCCATAGTTAACGCACATATTTAAGGTAAGAACTTTATTCTTCTTAGTTAACTTTTCAGCTTCCTCTAATTCTTCAATAACGCTCTTCCAAAGACGCTGGGGGCGCCCAATCCATTGGACTTTAACGCCCATTTCGTTAAGGCGATCCCGGCGATTTCTTAAAACATCGCGGCTATATCCCATCAGGAATTTCACTTCTTCAGGAGTGCGTTTCCAGTTTTCGGTAGAGAATGCGTAAGCACTGAGTTCTTTAACTCCAAAACCAATTGCGGCTTCAACTAAATCAAAGAGAACTTTTTCACCAGCTTCATGTCCTGCTGTGCGGGCAAGTCCGCGCTCTTTCGCCCAACGTCCATTTCCATCCATCACGATGGCAATGTGTTGAGGAACTTCAATCTTTGATGCTTTGCTCATGCTCTCTCCACCATCGGCAAACTGCGAAGTCCGCGTTCAAGGTGCCATTGTAGATAAGCCGTAACTAAACCACTAGCCTCTCGGCGATGTCGAAGTTCACTCTTTTCCGCTATTTCCCAATCTCCAGTTAACAGAGCTTGCATCAATGTCAGCGCTTCAGATGATGCCGTTGCTGAAGCCGATGGTCTGCAATCCATACACACTGATCCACCACCAACTAACGAGAAGTACCGGTGCGGCCCAGGTTTTTCACATCTGGAACACGACGTCATTGAAGGTTCGTATCCCCCAATAGAAAGTGATCGAAGTAGAAATGCATCGAGAATGAGGGATGAGTCGTAACGATTATCAGCCAGTGCTTTCATACCACCAACTACCAACTGAAATTCTTGCAGAGCGGGCTCTTCTTCTTGCTGCGTAAATCTCTCGGCTGTTTCGAGAATAGCGTGTGCAATTGTCCAGCGCTGGTAGTCATCGGTCAGCGCCTCGCCATAATTCATAATCGCTTCAACCTGTGTAATCGTGTCGAATGTTTTGCCAGAGTGCATCTGAATATCAACATGACTTCCAGGCTCTAGTCGTGCACCAAATTTCGACATTGTTCGACGAACACCTTTTGCGACTCCACGAATACGCCCGTGTTCTTTTGTGAGCAGCGTGATGATGCGATCGGCTTCGCCTAGTTTTTGTGTACGTAAAATGATGGCCTCATCACGATAGAGCTTTGTTTGAGGCGCAGACATACTGCGTACGGTAGTTAGCGAATAGCGCGATTGATTGCAGACACGACGGCCTTGAGTGAAGCAGTCGTTGTATTTGGGTCGATTCCAACGCCCCAGAAGACCTGACCACCAATTTCACACTCAAGGTATGCCGCAGCAGTTGCATCTCCACCTGATGACAGTGCATGCTCGTGGAAATCAAGAACTCTCACATCAACGCCATGGTTTTGCATGACATGACAGAACGCTGCGATAGGACCATTGCCAGTTCCAGCTAGTTCAACTGGTTCTCCGCGATCTGTAATCTTGATTGTTAACTGAACATCTTCGCCCATTACAGAATTCTGAGACATTCCCTTTAGACGGAAACGTCCCCAAGGAGCTGAATCCGTTGGCAGATACTCATCTTCAAAAATCTTCCATAACTGATCGGCAGTTACTTCTCCACCTTCGTTGTCAGTCTTTGCTTGAACTATCTTTGAGAATTCAATTTGGTGGCGACGTGGAAGATCAAGGTGATGTTCGTTCTTCATCAAGTAAGCGACTCCGCCCTTACCAGATTGTGAATTCACACGGATAACAGCTTCGTAGGAACGACCAACATCTTTGGGATCAATTGGTAAGTACGGAACAGCCCAAGTGTGATCATCAACTGTACGTCCCGCTGCTTTTGCATCGCGTTCTAAGTGTTCAAAACCCTTTTTAATTGCATCTTGGTGTGAGCCCGAAAATGCCGTAAAGACAAGATCGCCGCCGTATGGGTGGCGCTCAGGCACGCGTAATTGATTGCCGTATTCAACCGTGCGGCGAATTTCATCAATGTCGCTGAAGTCGATGTGTGGATCAATTCCGTGAGAAACCAAATTCATGCCAAGGGTTACAAGACAAACATTTCCTGTTCGCTCACCATTGCCGAACAGCGTTCCTTCAATGCGATCCGCGCCCGCTAAGTAGCCCAGTTCAGCTGCAGCCACACCAGTACCGCGATCGTTGTGAGGATGTAATGAAACAATAACGCTCTCACGATTATTTAAGTTTCTACACATCCATTCGATGGAATCTGCATAAATGTTTGGTGTTGCCATTTCTACAGTGGCAGGAAGATTCATGATTGTCTTCCATTGCGGAGTTGGCTTCCAGACATCATTGACTGCGTTACATACCTCAACTGCAAACTCGAGTTCAGTACCGGTATATGACTCTGGGGAGTACTCAAAAGAAACCTTTGTCTCTGGAACAGTTGCCATCAATTCAAGGCACAGTTGCGCCCCATCGGTAGCAATCTTCTTAATGCCATCTTTATCAAGACCGAATACAACGCGTCGCTGAAGAGTTGAAGTCGAGTTGTACAAGTGAACAATCGCTTGCTTTGAACCCTTGATTGCCTCATAGGTGCGGCGAATAAGCGGTTCGCGTGCCTGAGTAAGCACCTGGATGATGACATCGTCAGGAATCAATCCCTCGTCAATAATCTTGCGTACGAAATCAAAATCTGTTTGAGAAGCTGAAGGGAAGCCAACTTCAATCTCTTTGTAACCCATGGCGACGAGCAATTTAAACATCGCAAGCTTGCGAGGTGTATCCATGGGATCAATAAGTGCCTGATTGCCATCGCGAAGATCTACCGAACACCACTTAGGTGCAACAGTCATCTTCTTACTTGGCCAGGTACGGTCTTCAAGTTCTACTGGAATAAATGGTGCATAACGATGCACCGGCATCTTTGATGGTTTCTGCTTTGGAAAATTCATTTCATTGCTCCTTGTTAGTTTGGATTTTGCCGAGAGTGTTTACCGGCAACACCAAACTCCGCAGCGAGGAGACCGGTTTTTAGGCCTCGCTACGGCGGATAAGGAGGAGTCCGCGGAGCTTCATAGTGGCTACAGGATAACTCGGAGTATTCATGCAGAGCAAGTACTCGATGGGTTTCCCTTACATCAATTATGTCCGTTGGTCGAAATCATTGTTCATCCCACCTAGGAGGCTCATTTGAAAATCAAAAGGATTATTCTGATTGGCATCTTGATTCTCAGCACATCCATTCCAAGCTCTTGGGCTGAACCGCCAGTGCTTGGTGATCAGAACCAAGGCATTCCAACAGAAATGGCAATGCGGTTCTTCTTCTCGACTATTTGCGAAGGAGTTTCCGATCTTCCTCATAAGTCAGCACACTTCCCAGGCACGGTTAATGTTCAGGCTAGAACTACATGTCCTGGAAAGGGCGTCGAAATATCTAGTCGATTGACTCGAACTTATCGCGGTGTTTCAACGTATGTCTCAAAAAGTAGCTACGGGGAGAATAGAACCTCGGTGAATCTTTCTATGAAATGCATCTGGAAAAAAGGAATGAAAAAGATTAGGTATGAAATCAAGTCAACACATAGGCTTTCGAATGGCCGAGTTGGTGTTACCCTCAACTACAGCAATCTTGAATGTTGATGGGAGAATGATGTACTACCGCGGATTGAAAGACACACCCGGCGATTATCGGGTTGAGACAACATTCAGTTTGCACAATCGGCAGATGCAATTTATTTTGAATTTTCCAATTATAAAAATTCTAGTCTCTGAAATTCTTGTACGCCAAGGGAAAATATTCCTACGCCCATATAAAGTTGACCCATCAAAACCCGAGCAATACTGGATCGAGGGATTTAAGGTACGAAATAAGAGCCAGAGGCAGGATGGGACCCTTCATTCTGCTGGCGGGGTTACGCGATTTAGCTAGAGAAAATTCTTATTCAATCAAGACCCTGGATTATTGAGGTGGGATTAAGGTCCCCGAGAAGATCTGCCACGCAAGTGCAGATTTAGCAACGAGTGAGAGCGTTATATAGGTCTTCTCTCCTCGTAAATAATCTGACCACTTTCCAACCTTCTTATATTGGAGGTATTGAACAATGGCAAAGGTATTAAAGAGAAGAAATATTGAGAACACAATGCCGTAAACAAATGCAGGAGCTTTTGTATCCCCTGGGCCACCGATAGCAAGTACATAGAACAAGAGTGCGAGCCAAGGAATGGCACCGGCAATGCAACCGAAGATATATGGAAGCCATCCACCATTTCCTGGCTCTTCATACTTCTCTTGCAACCAGCCAAAGAGAATCATTGAGGCATTGACACCAAAGAGGGCGATGATTGCGACAACATCGGAGACGCCAGTAATGAGTGCAATTAAAACAATCATCACTGATGAGCTAATTGAATATTCAAGCCATCTGAAGTAGTTGCGATGTGCAGCAAGTCCTGCCGTATAGCGCGGGAAGAATTGTGGGCTTGCAACTAAAAAGTGGAAGAAGGCAGAAAGACCTAAGAAGATTGCAACAGTGGCTCCGATTGGGGCCTCAAGAAGAGTGACAGGTTCAGCAAAATCACTTCCCGGAGGTCCTGCCGCGTAGCGGGCAACGATTGGGAGCGTGAAGTCGCTCGAAAGGATAAGTACCACCACCATCTGAACGAGGTGGAAGAAACCTGCAATGAGGTTGTAGTTACGAATCTTCTTAGTATTGATCTCTTTAGCCATGAATAAAGGCTACAAGTGATACTCGAGAAAAATCGGTTACAGGACCGGCAAGTACCGATCTAATTCATAGGCACTTACCTGACGGCGATAATCCTGCCATTCGGCACGCTTGTTGCGCAGGAAGTATTCAAATACATGCTCTCCCAAAGTCTCGCGGACAAGCTCGCTCTTTTCCATCACAAGAATTGCCTCTTCTAGATTTGAGGGAAGCAGCTGCGTATCACTTGATGGCTCCAGAATGTATTTCTTTTCAATTCCCTTCAGGCCCGCAGCCAACATAACTGCATAGGCAAGATATGGATTACATGCAGAATCTGGAGAACGGAATTCAATGCGAGTTGAATTCTCTTTCTTAGGTTTGTACATAGGAATACGTACTAGTGCCCCACGATCATTGTGGCCCCAGTTAATAATTGATGGAGCTTCCCCGCCGCCTTGAAGTCGCTTATAAGAGTTGACCCATTGATTTGTAATCGCAGTAATTTCTGCCGCATGCTTCAAAATTCCGGCGATGAATTGGCGACCGACAGTTGAGAGATTGAGCTCTGCTTTCTCATCATAGAAAGCATTCTTCTCGCCCTCAAACAACGATACGTGGGTGTGCATTCCAGATCCTGGATGATCAGTAAATGGTTTTGGCATGAAAGATGCATAGAACCCTTGGTTAAGGGCAACTTCTTTAATCACATGTCGGAAAGTCATGATGTTATCGGCAGTACTTAACGCATCTGCATAACGAAGATCGATCTCTTGCTGGCCAGGTGCGCCCTCGTGGTGACTGAATTCAACAGAGACGCCCATGGCTTCTAACAATGTAATTGCTTGGCGGCGGAAATCGTGTCCAACAACAGCAGGTGTGTGATCGAAGTAGCCACCTTGATCTACAGGAACAGGTGCAACACCTTTTTCTGGTTGTGATTTAAAGAGGAAAAATTCAATTTCTGGATGGGTGTAACAGGTATAACCCATCTTGGCGGCCTTATCTAAAGTGCGACGAAGAACATTGCGAGGATCGGCTGGTGATGCTTCTCCACTTGGCAAGGTAATGTCGCAGAACATCCGCGCTGCCCCTTGTGCTTCTGCGCGCCATGGCAAGATAGTAAAAGTTGCAGGATCTGGCTTAGCCAACATATCTGACTCTGATTGACGAGCGAATCCTTCGATGGCAGAACCGTCGAAACCGATACCTTCTTCAAATGCATTTTCGAGTTCGGCAGGAGCGATAGCAACAGACTTCAAATATCCAAGTACATCTGTAAACCAGAGGCGAATAAATCGAATGTCACGTTCTTCAATTGTGCGAAGAACGAATTCTTGCTGCTTGCTCATATTCTCGTGATGCGAGTTCTCGTTCTGTGGGGACATGGCTACATCGTGCCAAAGCCACGTTACGGCTGTGTTACAAAATTAGAGTTCGCGCCATTTACTGGTCATTGGAAGCCTGCGATCCTTACCAAAAGCACGCTTAGAGACCTTGGTGCCAGGTGGATACTGACGGCGCTTGTACTCGGCCTTATCAACCATCCCAATGACACGGACTACTAAATCTTTATCAAATCCTGCAGCAATCAATTCGTCATGACCCATATCGTCATCAACGTAGGCCATTAAAACTTTGTCGAGAATTTCATACTCTGGAAGAGAATCAGAATCTTTCTGATCAGGGCGAAGTTCGGCGCTTGGTTCTTTTGTAATTGAATTCTCTGGAATCGGTGGGGTTTCACCCGCAGCTTTCGCTACCGAATTGCGCCAGCGAGAAAGTGCCCAGACATCGGTCTTGTAAATATCTTTAATGGGCGCATAGCCACCGACAGCATCTCCGTACAAAGTTGAATATCCGCAGGCAAGCTCTGATTTGTTTCCCGTTGCCAGCACAAGATGCCCGTGCTGATTAGAGATTCCCATCAGAGTTGTTCCACGAACACGGGCTTGCAGATTCTCTTCTGCTAATCCAGTGAGCTCTACTTGTTTGCGGAAAGCATCGACCATCGGCTGAATCTCAATAACGCTATAGCCAAGCCCGGTGTTTTTCGCCAGCGCATCTGCATCTGCTAATGAATGTTCGGATGAATACTTACTTGGCATACCCACGCCATGTACTTGCTCTGGACCAAGGGCATCAACGGCAAGTGCTGCAACAAGTGCTGAATCGATTCCACCAGAGAGGCCAACGAGAACAGATTTAAATCCATTCTTAATCACATAATCGCGAAGCCCGACAACGATGGCGTTCCAGATCTCTTCTTCGTCGCCAAGTCGATGCGCAATTCCTGGAGTCAGCGCTTTTTCTATCACTACTGGTGATTCAGAGATGACAACATCGGGTGTAGAAGTTGCTGGCTCTACATCAATGTCGACGAGCATGACACCGTCTTCAAACTGCGGTGCACGTGCAATAACTGAACCACTCTTATCTACAACAATGCTGTCGCCATCGAAAACCAAATCATCTTGCCCGCCGGTCATATTTACATATGCCAGTGGGGCCTTGGCCTCGCGAGCGCGCTTAGTTACCATCGCAAGGCGCACGTCATCTTTATTGCGTTCATAGGGAGAACCATTTGGCACGATAACCAAGCCAGGATTGCGCGCCGCAAGTTGGGCAGTGATTCCACCATCTATCCAGAGATCTTCACAGATTGCGATGCCCACATCGATGCCGTGAATACGAACAACGAGTGTCGAATTACCGGCCTTGAAATTACGGTACTCATCGAAGACTCCATAATTCGGAAGATGACACTTTGCATAACGGGCTTTGATTTCACCTCCGCTGATAACTGCCACCATGTTTTGTGGCTGGCCATCTACTTGGTCTAAGTAACCAACAATGCTGACAATCTCATGATCGAGTTCTGCGGCAAGGGCTGCAACTGCGCTCTTACTTGCCACCTGAAATGAAGGGCGGAGGGCTAAATCTTCAACTGGATATCCGGTTAACACCATCTCGGGAAAAATAACTACATGCGCACCAGCTGCCGTGGCCTGCGCAGCGGATGCCTTTACAAGCGCAGCATTGCCCGCAAGGTCGCCCACGGTGGGGTTTACCTGCGCCAGCGCCAATCTCAACTTCATTGTTCAAGAGTAGCGGGAGTAGAATTTGTGTCGACCCGGGGACCGCACCAGCGGCTTCGAGGCAGGAGATACAAATGAGTACAACCCTCTATGGCGGGGCCTCCCATCGTCGCGTCACAATCATGGACCTACGTGATGCAAAAGCCCGCAGTGAAAAATGGCCAATGCTGACAAGCTACGAGCAGATGACCGCATCCATCTTTGATGAAGCCGGAATTCCCGTACTGCTCGTCGGTGATAGTGCCGGCAATAATTTCTTAGGCGAAGAGAACACAATCCCTGTAACGGTTGATGAGTTAATTCCACTGACCCGCGCAGTTGTCCGTGGATCAAGCCGCGCGATGGTTGTGGCCGATCTTCCATTTGGTTCCTACGAATCTTCACCCGAACAAGCTTTGGTAACATCAACACGATTTTTCAAAGAGTCTGGTGCAATGGCGGTAAAGCTAGAAGGTGCCCACCTAGCAACAGTTGAGAAGTTAACCTCATCTGGAATTCCAGTCATGGGCCACCTGGGCCTTACTCCGCAATCACTTCATCAACTTGGTGGGTATCGCGTTCAGGGGCGCACTGATGGAGATGCTGTTCTAGAAGCGGCGCTCGCACTAGAAAAAGCTGGCGCTTTTGCAATAGTTCTCGAACTTGTACCGGCAGAACTTGCAGCCCGAATTACTGCAGCCCTATCAATTCCCACCATCGGAATCGGCGCCGGATCAGCATGCGATGCGCAGGTATTGGTCTGGACAGATATGGCTGGATTTACTGCCAAGCCGCCAAAGCTTGCAAAGGCATATCGCAATATGCGAGCTGATTTATTGGCCGCAACCCAGGAATTTGCAGCTGATGTACGTGCAGGTTCTTTCCCATCTGAAAAGGAAACTTTCCACTAACGCATCCTTTTCGGACAACTTCCGAAAACATGAGAAGCAACTACACAGTTTTCTCCATTGCCCGAAAAGGATGGCTAAAGTACCGAAGTGGCTAAGTTTGCAATCGATCTGACTCCCCTGAAGAAATATCCGGATTTCCGCAATCTCTGGACTGCCGGACTCATCTCTTACATGGGTTCGATGATCACTTATGTTGCGTTGCCATTCCAACTCAAAGAACTGACCGGTTCCTACCTCGCAGTAGGGCTATTGGGTGTTGTTGAAATCGTTCCGCTGATTGTTTTTGGTCTCTACGGCGGCGTGCTCGCCGATTCGGTAGATCGTAAGAAGATGGTGTGGGCAACAGAAGCCGGCGCCCTTGTACTTGTTCTCGTCCTTCTTGGAAACTCACTCTTGGGTAGCCCGAAGACTCTGGCTATTTATATTGTCGCGGCTCTCTTTGCAGTAGTCGATGGGCTACAACGCCCATCAATGGATGCGATGTTGCCAAGGCTTGTTAGCCATCAAGATCTTCCGGCGGCAAGCGCGCTCTTAAGTTTGCGTTGGCAGCTTGGCGTCATTGTCGGCCCAACTCTCGGTGGAATTATTTTTTCCACGATGTCAGTCAGCGCCGGATTCTGCGTAGACATTGCAACATATCTTCTCTCATTGCTTTTCCTTGCACGAGTGCGTTCCATCCCGCCTTCTAAAGAGGCCGAAAAGCCATCTCTGGCAGCGTTATTAGATGGTGTGAAATATGCATTTAAACGTCAAGATTTATTAGGTACATATATTATTGATCTCGCTGCAATGACACTTGCGATGCCGATGGCGCTCTATCCGTTCTGGGCAGATGATCTCGGTGCACCCTGGGCACTTGGTTTCTTCTATGCAGCCATCACAGTCGGCTCTGTTTTTGTCACCCTGACATCTGGATGGACGCGCACCTACCGATTCCACGGACGCGCAGTCATTCTTGCGGCGATGGGTTGGGGGCTCGCCATTGCGGCGTCGGGGTTGAGCAACTCGCTCGTCCTTGTTCTGATTTGTCTGACTATTGCCGGCGCCTTTGACATGGTCAGTGCGTTGTTCCGTGGAAATATCTGGAACCAAACAATCCCCGACGAGTTGCGCGGACGTCTTGCCGGAATCGAATTGCTTTCTTATTCAGTCGGGCCACTTGCGGGACAACTTCGCGCAGCTTCGATGGCAGCTGCTACTTCATTGTCCTTCTCGGTAACTTCTGGAGGGCTGATGTGCGTCGTTGTGGTCGGATTTTTGGCAATTTTTCTCCCCAAAATGTGGAAATACGACGTTGAAACGAACGAATTCGCCGTTCGGGAGCGAGAAATTCGCAAAAATCGAGAAAATTTCCAGTCTGAGTGAAATTTTTCGCCGAATTTTCAAAAAATTACCAATTTTTCTTTACCGAATTCGCGACAGAGCACAAAAAAATATAAAAAATATTTTGCGACACGCACTGAAATATTTCTCACTATGTAGTGGCATTTCTATCTAAATTCAGTCACACTTATCCACGAAACAGGTTTGGGTGACGGATCCGAACCCTTCCGATTAGGAGATAAACACATGGCTGCAGCAAAGAAAACCCGAACCCTTCCGATTAGGAGATAAACACATGGCTGCAGCAAAGAAAACTGCTCCAAAGCGTCGCAAGAAGGCAGCTGCTAAGTCAGCAGCACCAAAGAAGCGTCGTAAGAAGGCTGCCGTAAAGGCAGCAGCACCAAAGAAGCGTCGTAAGAAGGCAGCTGCTAAGAAGGCTGCTCCAAAGCGTCGCAAGAAGGCAGCTGCTAAGAAGGCTGCTCCAAAGCGTCGTAAGAAGGCAGCAGCTAAGAAGGCTGCTCCAAAGCGTCGTAAGAAGAAGGCAGCTGCAGCAGCACCAGCAGCTCCAAAGCGCCGCCGTCGTAAGAAGGCAGCAGCTAAGTAATTCATTTACTTATAAAAAACCCCGCCAGGTAACTGGCGGGGTTTTTTATTGCAGAAAACTATGTAGAAGTTTTTATTCTTGTGGTGGATTTTCCTTTAACGAATCCGTGACGCGTTCAAATATTTCAGAGAGAACTTTTTGATCTTCTTTATCTAAATGATCCAGAAATCTAGTGCGCACACTTTCAACATGATCAGGTGCTGCAGCCACTATCGCCTTCCAACCCTTGGGGGTCATCACCGCGAAGTAGCCTCGCTTATCAACCGGGCAGGCTTCGCGCTTTACCCAACCGGCCTTCTCCATCACCTTGATTCGGTGAGAGAGGCGAGACCTTGAAAGCATTGCCACATCAGCTAATTCACTCATTCGCATCTTGCGATCTGGAGCATCGCTGAGCTGGGCCAGGACTTCATAGTCGGCCATGGAAAGTTCGTGGTCTTCTAAATCCGAATCCAGCGCTTCTAATAAGCGGCGGCTAGCGATGATGTAGCGGCGCCAAGCCTTCATTTCGGCAGGGTTTAACCAGCGAGGTGTTGTAGCGTTTTGCCCTGCCATAAGGCCAATAGTACGCTAGAAATGGAAAACGTTGAACTTTCAACTACTTTACCTCAGCAAGAAATGGACCCCATGAGCTCAGTTAAATCCGGAATTGAAATCGCCGCACTTGACCCGAAGGTGCGTCCGCAAGATGACCTCTTTCGTCATTACAACGGCAAGTGGATTACTGAGTACGAAATGCCAGCAGATCGTTCTAGCGATGGAATTTTTCGCAAGCTACATGACGAGGCCGAGGCACGAGTGCGCGACATTATTGAAAATTCTCAGGGTGCTGGTGAAGCACAGAAGATTGGCGATCTCTATAAATCATTTATGGATACCGCTGCAATCAAGGCTCGCGGTATTTCGCCAATAGTCGATGACCTCGCTGCCATTGATCAGATTAAAACTTTGCATGACTTTATCTCTGTCATGGCCAGATTAGAGATGCGCGGTATTGGCGGAATCTTTGGTGCGGCTATCTATCCGGACGCTATGGATTCAAATACAAATATTGTCTACATGGGCCAGGGTGGACTCTCGCTTCCGGATGAGTCCTACTATCGCGAGGAACAGTTCGCAGAGATTCGCACAGCATTCTTAGTGCACGTCGAAAAAATGTGCGCATTAGTGGGCATTGCAGATGGCGCAGATGTAGCGAAGCGCATTCTGACTCTCGAAGCCGAAATAGCTACCCATCACTGGGATCAAGTCAAAGACCGCGATGCCACATTGACCTATAACAAGCACAGTCGGGCAGAGCTGCAAACCCTTGCCCCGCACTTCTTATTCGATCTTTGGGCTGAACATGCCAAGGTGCCAGCAAAGGCGTTGGAATATGTGGTGGTCTGCGAGCCTTCATATTTCGAATCCGTATCGAAGATGCTGGCTAACTTTGAAGCTCACTGTGATTCCTGGATTGCCTGGCTCAAACTCAATCTGGTATCGGCGAGCGCTGCCTATCTGACCGACGACATTGTTCAACAGAACTTCGAGTTCTATGCCAAGACTCTTTCGGGCACTCCTCAAATTCGCGATCGTTGGAAGCGTGGAGTTTCAGTCACTCAAGGCGCACTCGGTGAGGCCATCGGTAAGGTCTATGTCGAGAAGTACTTCCCTGAAAAAGCTAAGACCGAGATGAAAGTTTTGGTCGACTATCTCCTTGAGGCCTATCGCCTGAGCATTATTGATCTGCCATGGATGTCAGAGGCCACCAAGGCGAAGGCACTTGAAAAGCTAACAAAGTTCACTCCCAAGATTGGCTACCCAGATAAGTGGCGTGATTATTCGACGCTTCAGATTTCAGCTGATGATTTGATTGGAAATCTCTGGCGTATCGCAGAGTTCGACCATGCCTATGCGATTGCAAAAATCGGAGCTCCAGTCGATCGCGATGAATGGCATATGACTCCGCAGACGGTTAATGCGTATTACAACCCGCTGGCTAATGAAATTGTTTTCCCGGCCGCAATCTTGCAACCGCCATTCTTTGACCTAGAAGCTGATATCGCAGCTAACTACGGTGGTATTGGGGCAGTAATTGGCCACGAAATCGGCCATGGTTTTGATGATCAAGGATCGAAATACGATGGCGATGGAAACATGGTCGATTGGTGGACCGATGAAGATCGCACTAAGTTCGAAGCGCTAACGAAGGTCTTAGTTGATCAATTCGATGGTCTCTATCCGGAAAGCACGCCTGATATTCACGTTAATGGCGCCTTCACGCTAGGTGAAAACATCGGAGATCTTGGTGGCCTATCAATTGCATATAAGGCCTACAAATTAGCTCTTAAGGGCGCGCAAAGCCCCGTTATTGATGGCCTCACGGGCGATCAGAGATTCTTCTTGTCCTACGCGCATTCTTGGCGCAATAAGAACCGTCCTGAAGAAGTTCGTCGCCGTATCGCAATTGATCCGCACTCTCCTGATGAATTCCGTTGCAATCAAATCGTGCGCAACGTGCAGGAGTTCTACATCGCCTTCGGAATCACCGAAAAAGATCAGCTCTGGCTGGCCGAACAGGATCGCGTTCGTATTTGGTAGTTAGTTCAATAGCTGCTGCGCCTGGTCCAATATCTCTGAGCGATATTTCTCGATCAAGGAAATATGTCCATGGCCTGGCACGAAACTAAGAACTGACCCTGGGATATGCGCAGCCAACCACTTGGAGTGAGCATGTGGAACCATGAAATCGTCATCGCCTTGCCAGATGTAAACAGGCTTTGTGATTGCAGCCAAATCAAATCCCCACTGCTTTACAAATGCTAAGTCGTCATCAATCCAGCCATCAAAACTTACCGCCATCGAACTGCGCATTACCGATGCTAATTGGTCTGCATATTCGCCATCTATAACCGCTTTATCAGCATCGCCAATAAGTCCACCAAATGCTTCACGTACTTGTTCGCCAGTAACGTGTTTCATGGCAGGTGCGTTGATTTCCATCCATGCTTCAATGGCCGCTTCGCCTTTCAACGCTTCACCGAATTCGTCGTGATTTTCTGGTCCCATACCTGCAAGGAAATCTAAATCACTGGTACCAAATGCACCCACGCCAGCCAAAGTAATTGCGCCGACATTTCTGTGGTCTGTTGTATTGGCAAGTGCATGAGGCCCACCACCTGACCAACCGATTGCTGCGAAGTGAGAAATATTCTTTGCATCTAGTAGGTAAGAGATATCCGAATTGTTGCTCAACACTGATCGGCCAAAGTGGCGATCACTTGTGCCATATCCTGCACGGCTATAAGAAATCGCACGAATTCCACGAGCTGCAGCCTCTTCTAGCCAGGTGCTCCATGCAGTGACATGTCCCGGTGTGCCATGATGGAAGATAATCGCTTTTTCAGAAGTGATTCCGTTATCGGCAATCTCTAATTCGCGTCCATCTTTGAGTTTAAACTGAGGCATTTGCTCAGTCTATATCTCTGCCACAATTAGCACATGGCTAAATCTGATTCAGATAAAGGGTTCTCTTTTGAGATCTCACATGCAGCTGAATCTGGATTAGCTCGAGTAGGAACAATTACTACACCACATGGAGTTGTAAATACCCCAGCCTTTATTCCGGTAGGAACAAAAGCCACAGTGAAAACTGTTCTACCTGAAGCGATGGAAGATCTCGGTGCGCAAGCACTTCTTGCCAATGCCTACCACCTCTACTTACAACCAGGTCCAGATGTCCTTGATGAAGCAGGTGGTCTAGGTTCCTTTATGAATTGGAATAAGCCAACATTTACAGATAGCGGTGGGTTCCAAGTTCTCTCATTGGGTGTCGGCTTTAAGAAAGTCCTGGCAATGGATGCTCAGACATTTAGATCTGACCAAGTAATTGCCAAGAATAAAGAGCGGTTGGCTCACGTTGACGACGAAGGCGTGACTTTTAAGAGCCACCTTGACGGTTCTATGCACCGATTTACTGCAGAGATATCAATGCAGATTCAACATAAGTTGGGTGCCGACATTATGTTTGCCTTCGATGAATGCACAACCCTTCATAACACCCGCCCGTATCAAGAACTTGCCATGTCTCGAACTTATGACTGGGCTATTCGTTGCTTGGATGAACATAAGCGCCTCACCGAATCGCGTGCCACAAAGCCTTACCAGGCGCTTTTCGGTGTTATTCAAGGTGCTCAGTATGAAGATTTACGTAAGAAGGCGGCATCCGATCTCGGCTCCATGAGTTCTTCAGGAATTGAATTCGATGGCTTTGGAATCGGCGGGGCGCTAGATAAAGATTCACTTGGCACCATTGTCGGATGGGTTAATTCAACTCTGCCTCAAGAAAAGCCTAAGCATTTGCTTGGTATCGGGGCCCCAGAAGATCTCTTTGTCGGCGTCGAAAACGGCGTTGATACATTCGATTGTGTGCTGGCTTCAAGAATTGCCAGAACCAGCGCTGTCTACACAATGGAAGGTCGATTCAATGTTTCGAATCAGCCATACATCCGAGATTTCAATCCTATTGATGATGAATGTGATTGCTACACATGCACGCATTACACCCGTGCATACCTTTGCCACTTATTTAGAGGCAAGGAGATGATTGCCGGGACTCTGGCAACGATCCATAACGAACGCTTTATTGTGCGCCTTGTTGATCAAATGCGAGAAGCGCTCATTGATGGAACTTTTCAGGATATGAAGAAAGACTTTATGGGTCGGTACAAGCATAAATCGGGTCAATCTCGCGACTAGAATAAAACTATTAAATTCCTAGAAGATAAAGCTTGATTTAGCCTTCTCTACCGCTTGCACTCGTCCATCTACTTCCATTTTTCTATACAGATTCTTCAAGTGGGTCTTCATTGTGTTCTGGGAGATATGGAGAGTTGCAGATATCGCACTTATCGGCCTTTCAGTTGCTAAATGGCGAAGCACTTCGAGTTCTCGCTTAGTCAGAGTGAGTTGAGATTGCACTTTGTTATTGGAATCTTCCTTAATTCGTTCAGCAACTGCGGATGCAAGATCTTCCATATATAAAGTTGGGTTCTCGCCTGCTAACTTAATGATGAAATTGCCCATCTCTTTGCCCTGCCTAAGAAAAGTTTCCTTGGCGCCAACTTTTGCTCCGACCTCCAAAGCCAATCGCATAGATTTCATGGCCAATTTTTCTTGGTCAATAACTTCGCTTACATCAACTAAATGTTTCCAGATCTTTTCTCTTGGTGTGCGGACAGGCAAATTCTTCACCTCTTCGGCAAAGCCTTTTCTCCCGCTTCTCTCATCGAGAGTAAGTTTGATCTGTCGGACAAAAGTTTGCTGAGGAACTCTTGCTACCAGGGTTGCTAATCTTTCATAATCTTGCACTTGATATCGTATAAAAATCTCACTCAGATCAATAATTCCCATTAATCCATCTTGACCTGTAAGTGTTGAAGCTCGTTTGCGTGCAGCACTAATATTTTCTAGAGCTTCTGTTACTCGCCCCCTCAACACAAGATCGCGCGCAAAGTAGCCATCTGCCATGAAGTACCAAGACCACTGCTTCCATTGCTCTGCCATATTTCGAATTTGGGAGAGAATTTCAAATGCCTCTTGTGGTCGAGCAAACTCAAGAAGGCAGCGAGCCTGAACGTACATAGAACTAA
Source organism: Actinomycetota bacterium (assembly GCA_026392935.1). Classification (GTDB taxonomy): domain Bacteria; phylum Actinomycetota; class Actinomycetes; order Nanopelagicales; family Nanopelagicaceae; genus Planktophila. Next base: position 106,679 of record JAPLBE010000018.1, read on the forward strand.
GTGGGCCCATGATTCCCACATAATTGTTCTTTCTAGAACTCGAGATTGCAATGCTTGCTGCTTCAAATGCAGATCTGTATTCACCTACCTGAAAGAGTGACATTGCCTTGATGTGAGAAATAAGAATATGACCGCTTCCGATACGCGAAGAATCAGCGATTGATAGAGCTCGCTGATACAGCTCCTCAGTTCTTTCGGTCTCATCTTGCATAAATGATTTCACTGCAGCTAAATAAATCATTGCGATTTGTTCTTCGATTCCCAGCATCAAGGGATCGTTTACCGGTGTCATTGCTTCAGAAAAAGATTCTTCGAATTCAGAGAACTGGCCGTAAGCAACTTGAATAAATGCTTTTGTGCCAGATGTAATTTGCCTAATAAATCCCTCTAGTTCGCTTCCGTGCGCATCAATTCGCATCTGCTCGATAAGGGCTTGCGCTAAATCAAATTCGAGTGATGTCAGACGGCCAGTAAGCTCAACCGTTGCTCTCTTTAGTAGGCCACTTGGCGATGTGTCACCTGCGAAAATAGACCACCTCACGAGATCATTGCCTTTACCTGTTGCTTGCAAAATTCTGGCAGCGCTCGGAAAAATCTCCGCAACAGCGCTCTGATCTCCAGCTAGGAATGCATGTTCAAGAGCCAAATTTGGGCGATTAACCGCAAGATAGAAATCGAGCAACAATTTATGAATCTCTCGTTTGCGATCTGGTTTCTTACGTAATTCACTCAGTAAAATCTCACGCATAAGTCTCGAAAATGAAAAAGTTAAATCTGGATCACTAGTTTGACTAAAGAATATTGCTTCTTGCGCGATTGAATTTATCAAATCCTGATTGTATTTTTCACCTAGAATAACCTGAGCCTCCTCATGGTTAAACTCTGGAATGATTGATAAATCTGTGACGAAATCGAGAATTTCGTGACTGAAAGAATTTAAAACTGCTAAAGCAAGTGCTCGAATCGGTTCCCCCTGTGAAGAGGCGATTTTTTCAAAATCTATTGGATCCTTGCTTCGTGATATCTGTCGTATCACCAATGAAACCGCGGATGGCCAGCCTTGCGCCGCTTCTAGGGAATCCCTCGTCGAAGATTCGTTAGTTTTTAACCCATAACTTTCAGCTAAGGTCATGACTTCTTCTTTAGTAAATCTCAGTTCCTTTGGGCCAATAACATGAAGAGATCCGCGAGTTAAAAAGGAAGCGTAACTGGTCTCGAGAGGGTCTCGTCTAATTGCGACTAAGTGAACATTTGCTGGGAATTGATTTACCAATTTAGTTGCAATCTCAACATCCCGGTTTACATGGTCTCTTAAATTATCGATTACAAGTATGTAATCTCGACCTGTTACCAATAATTCATTTCCCCAACGTCGCACTACCTCCGTTGGGCGCACCGGTTGATCGCGCTCAAACCAATCAGCAAAGCCAGGAATCACATTGCGAGTAGCCTGAATCAAGAGCGCTGACATTTCATTAAGGGAGTCGCTATTTGTGATTGAAATCCAAATTACTTTTTCTTTTGCATGCCCAGCCCACTCGGCAACCAATGAAGTTTTTCCAAAGCCTGCCGGTGCAATCACGACTGTCGTACTGGGCGCTGGGTTTTCTAGGAGATTGAAAAGTCGTTTGCGGGTGATGAAATTGGGGGCCAATGTAGGCACAAGGGCTCGTGAAAGGGTGACTCCAGCCGTAATGTCGAACTCTGGGGTGATTCCTGACTTTTTCACCCGCTCAGCCTGAGGCATCACCCTCAAATTGTGAAGACTAAATCACTCCACTATGGGTGAGAAAGTACGGTGATTAAAGGGTGGCAAAACCTTCTGCGAGCACGCCAAGGGCATCCTTTAGCAGGTCATCAGAAATCACCACTGGTGGCAAGAATCGAATGACGTTGCCATATGTGCCTGCAGTAAGGATGAGGACACCCTTGCTCTGACAATATTTAATGACTTTACCCATCGCTTCTGGATTCGGATCCTTAGTGCCTGCATGTACTAATTCGATGGCAACCATTGCTCCGCGACCACGGACTTCTCCGATGATTGGGTACTTCGCTTTGAGTGCATTGAGGGATTCAAAAAGAATCTTTCCAATATGTTCTGCTCGCTCAATCAACTTATCTTCTTGAATCGTCTCGATTGCAGCGAGAGCTGCTGCGCATGCAATTGGATTTCCACCATAGGTTCCACCAAGTCCACCCACGTGTGATGAATCCATAATCTCGGCACGTCCAGTGACAGCGGCAAGTGGAAGCCCACCTGCAATTCCCTTTGCAGAAACAATCATGTCTGGTTCCATGTTTTCATGCTCTACCGCAAACATTTTTCCAGTACGTGCAAATCCTGATTGCACTTCATCGGCGATAAATACAATCTTATTCTCGGTTGCAAACTTTTGTAGCCCTGGCATAAACCCAGTTGGGGGAACAATAAAACCGCCTTCTCCAATTACGGGTTCAATTAAAATTGCGGCAACGTTATGAGCGCCAACCTCTTTTTCAATCTTGTGAATAACCATCTCTAGCGCATCTTCTGCAATAGTTTCAGGGTTACCAACCCAGCGATATGAGTACGGCATTGGCATGCGATAAATCTCGCTGGCAAATGGACCAAACCCATCTTTGTAAGGAAGATTCTTTGCTGTCAGCGCCATCGTTAAATTTGTCCGACCGTGATACGCGTGTTCAAAAACAACAACCGCTGAGCGCTTTGTGTAATGGCGTGCAATTTTAATTGCATTCTCTACAGCTTCTGCACCAGAGTTCTGAAGAATTGATTTCTTCTTAAAGGTGCCGGGTGTCAATTTATTAAGCGCTTCACAGACTTCTATATAACCCATATATGGCACTGTCGTAAAGTTTGTGTGAGTAAATGTTGCAACTGCCTCTTGAACAGCCTTGACAACCCGAGGCGCTGAATTTCCAATAGTGACAACACCAATGCCAGCGCCTAGATCGATGATGCGATTTCCATCAATATCTTCAATGATTGCACCCTGTGCGCGAGCAACAATCACTGGCATCGCAGTTCCTAGTCCTCCTGAAACAGCCTCTTTACGTCGCTGCATTGCTGCAGTAGATGCTGGCCCTGGAATTTCAGTGGCCAAGTGGCGTGATTGCGGGAGAGGGTCCTTTGAAGTCATGGCTTAATTCTACGGCTATCAATTCTTGCTGCGAGCCCAACCATCGTGTGCGACAAGTTAGGCTTGCCACATGAGCGGACTTAGAGATTCGGCACCTCTTCTAGATGCCTACCTCTCTTACTTCGAGCGCTCCAGAACCCCTTTCACGATTCCAGGTCATAAGCAGAAAACAACTCGCTTAGATGAAGGCTTAGGGGCTGTAGTTGATTCAGATACGCCGCTCTATGGCGGGCTTGATGAAATCAAGTTAACAAATCAAACACTTAAAAAAGCCGAGGCACTCGCAGCCACACTGTGGGGCGCAGATTATGCGCGATTTTCAACAGGTGGATCAACGCACGCGAATCAAGCAATAATTTTTGCGCTCGGAAAACCCGGAGATAAGGTTGCGGTTTCGCGCACTGCACATCGTTCAGTCTTAAGCGCACTGGTTCTTGCAGGGCTTGAACCGATTTGGATGACACCTGAGATTGATGAAAAAACTGGAGTGCCTACTGGAATTCCTGTATCTGAACTCAACGCAGCTCTCACTGAAAACCCAATAGCGGTACTACTTACCGAACCAGGTTATCTCGGAACAATTTCTGATCTTCCAGCACTAATTTCTGCAGCGCATAAGCAAAAAGTTCCAGTGATTTTAGATGCAGCCTGGGGTGGTCATTTTGGATTTCATCCACAACTTCCCCAACATGCATTCCAACTTGGTGCAGATGCGCTGATAACAAGTACACATAAAGCACTTCCTGGTTATAGCGCGTCAGCTCTCTTGCTGGCTCGCACAGAATTTTTGAGCGCTGAAAGACTTGAGCAAAGTTTTGAAACCACTCACACAACATCACCCGCAGGTGCACCTCTTGCATCAATTGACGGAGTTCGTGCACTTCTGCAAACTCGCGGTGAAGAACTCATTGGCGAACTTCTATCAAATCTTCACCGATTTAAAGAGATGGTGCAAGCAGAATTCGCTCTTCCCGTTTTCTTATATGAATCGGATTTTCCCAATGGCAGATTTGATGCATCAAAGATTGTTCTGCGCGTTCAACAATTAGGCGCCTCAGGAGTTGATATTGAAGAAGATCTGCAGGCTGGAGGAATTCGCGTTGAAATGGCAGATCGAGACACCATCGTTTTCCTTGGCACGATTGCAGACTCTGCTGCTGACTTTGATCACCTTGCAGATGTACTCATTCCAATACTCAAAAAGCGCCAAGAGCAACGCAGAGAAAGTGCGACTGCGCTCAGTTGGTCTGTCATTCCACAACGTGGAATTTCGATGCGTGATGCTTACTTTGCGAAAACCGAAATGGTGGAAGCCAAGATGGCTATAGGAAGAATTTCAGCCGACCTCATTGCGCCGTATCCGCCGGGTGTTGCAGTAGTTGCACCAGGAGAAATCTTGACCGAGCAGATCGTTAGTGGCCTTAGCACATCTAGAAAAGCTGGCGTACGAATTGCGTACGCAACAGATTCAACACTGGAGAAATACAGGGTCGTACTTAACTAGTTTTACAGAGGTTGGCGATAAACCTTATGCACTTGCGCTTGCGCCAGTGGGCGTATCACTAATGCATCAACATTAAAGTGTGAAGGAAGCATTACAGACCATCGGATTGCCTCAGCAACATCTTCTGCTACTAATGGACGAGTAACGCCCTCATACACTTTTGCTGCCTTCTCTCTATCTCCCTTGAAACGCAAAACTGCAAATTCATCAGTCTTAACCATTCCAGGAGCAATCTCTGTCACGCGAATAGGCTGACCATTTAATTCAAGGCGCAGCGTTTCAACGAGCGAAGCTTCAGCAAATTTAGCAGCGGCATAACTTCCGCCATTTTCATATACGCGGTGACTTGCGGTTGAGCAAATCATCACAATGTGTCCTTCTCCAAATTTCAGCATAATCGGAGTCATTGCCTTGACCATACGAACGGATCCCACGACGTTAATGTCATATGTCTTTTTCCAGATTTCAGGATCAGAGTCATTGACTGAATCTCCATCAAAAGCACCGCCGGCACAGTTAATAAGAATGCTGACAGGTTTTCCCTCAAGATGTTTAGCAAGTCCATCTACATCGGACTGTACTGTGACATCCAATGTATATGGTTCGATATTTGAATCTTCCGCTGCAAGGGCCTTTAACATCTCGGTTCTCCGTGCGGCGGCAATTACGTAATACCCATTCTTAGCGAGTAATCGCGCAGTAGCGGCACCTATTCCACTACTTGCTCCAGTTATAACTGCATATTGGCGAGTGCTCATGGGCTAAGAGTATCTCGCCCACATAGAATTGCCACATGAGCAAACAAATTAAAACTGATGTAGAAGTGGCCTATAAGAAGCGCAATAAGGCCACTGTATTCTGGCGCGGAATCCTTATCTTCCCTATTGCAGTATTTATCGGTTCCTTCGCGATTAACAGCAACTCAGGTTTCGCTGCGGGCTTCATAGTCATCCCAGCACTTCTTGCTCTCCTTTTTCGTGAGGTCTATCCAAGTTACTTGCTCACCTTTAATCACGCTCTTCTCGAACTTCAAACTCGTGTTGTCGCTTATGCTCTATTGCTCACCGATGATTACCCATCAATCGAACGCAATAAAGATATCGCAGTGACTTTTCCAGATATCAAAGGTGGAAAGACTCTCAATCGCTGGCTTCCATTGGTCAAGTGGTTCCTTGCTATCCCTCTCATTGTTGTTGGATTGATCTACTCGGTCATTGCACTCGGTATGACATTTATTGCTTGGATTATGACTTGGTCAACAGGCAACTATCCAAAGTGGGCCGGCAAGTTCGTTTTCGCAACGATGCGCTTCTGGAATCGAGTCAATGGCTATGCATTCCTACTCGTCTCAGATAAGTACCCTTCCTTCTCACTCTAATGTCTACCGAAATTCGTCCAGCCCTTGCCAGCGATAAAGCTCGGTGGCTCATTCTGTGGCAAGGGTATTTAGATTTCTACAAAACTGTTCTCAGCACAGAACAAACCGAGAGAACATGGGCTCGCATCATGGACCCCGAATTCAACATGCACTGTGCAATCGCCACGCTTGATGGTGAAGTAGTTGGATTTACAACGTATGGCCTGCAGAACTCAACCTGGTCAGAGAATGGGCATTGCTATCTTGAAGATCTATTTGTAGATCCAACTTGTCGTGGTGGTGGTGTTGGTCGAACTTTGATCAATTATGTTAAAGACTTTGCAGTGCAGAACAAATGTTCACGTCTTTACTGGAATACCGATGAAGACAACCACACTGCGCGCAAACTTTATGATTCCTACACTCTGGAATCCGGCAAGCGCCAATATCGAATCCCGCTTAACTAATACTTCTAATCATTCGCTGATAAAACATTTCTGATTTGCGTGCGCTTTGTTGAGGATCGCCTCTCTTTTTGAACCCTAATTTTTCGTAAGCACTTATTGCGATTTCATTTTCAATCCATACTCCCAAACCCTGAACTCTCCAGTTTTTCTCTATTGAAAGAGCGTCAGCGTGAGCAAAGAGCGCAGAGAGGGCGCCTTTGCGTCTAAAGTCTGGGTCTACCCAACAACTGCCAATCCAGCACGTTGCTCCGAAATCTCCGTTGAGATTTTCGACAGACATAAATCCAATGTCGGCTCCCTGATACATCGCAATCAGACCAACGTATTGCGCAGCTTTGCTTCGCCATTCAGATTCAGAGAATTGCTCTTCAACTTCCAAGCTGCCGCCGAAGGCACCACCATCGTGCCGTAGTGCTCTTAGGCGTATATCTCGGTAGCGTGCCCAATCATCGACATCGAGCAATGCAACCAAAATTTCATCGGCCATCTACAAATATTAGGTGAGACAAAACTAATTTGGCTACTTTTTCTTAAAGAGCTTACGCGGATCTACTTTTGCACCTTGAGCTTTAACCTTTTCAAGTGTGCGCTCTGCCCACGCGAATTCCAGCGCAAGAACAACCAGTCCAAGAATCACCAGAGGTAAGGTAAATGGACCAGGGAGCACTATGAGCAACATCCCTGTGAGGATGAGTGTCGAACCAATAACAAGCACAATTGTCTTTCGAACAGTTGTGGGAAGTACTTTCCAAGTAGCTGTAAATCTACTCCTCATCACTCTTTCCTCCAGTAACTCGACCTGCATGTGCTCGCATATCTGGGTTTGATTTAGATTTAACCAGACTTGCAACTGTTGAGATTAATAGTATCCCACCTATCACGCCAAGGCCCACTGGAGTGGAAATCTTAGGTATCGAGTCGTACTGCTCGTGCAAGAAAGTCATAATCAGTTTGATACCAATGAATATGAGAATGAATGAAAGTCCAAGTGAAAGGTAGATTAATCGGTCTAGTAGACCCTTTACAAGGAAATACAGAGCTCGTAAACCAAGCAAGGCAAATGCATTTGCTGCAAATACGAGGAATGTCTCGGATGTAACGCCGAATGTCGCAGGAATCGAATCAAGTGCGAATAACAAGTCAGTTGACCCAATTGCAATCATCACAAGAAACATCGGTGTAGCTATACGTACTCCGTTGCGCTTGATAAACATCTTAGATCCATGGAACTCATCGACCATCTTGATTCGGGAACGAATTCTCTTAACAATCGCGTTATCCCCTGGTTCAGGATCTTCATCCCAGTGCTTAAACAAGCCAATCCCGGTCCAGATCAAAATGGCTCCGAAAATAACAAATGTGAAGCTAAATGCCGCCAGCGCAGCAGCGCCCACAGCAATAAATATTCCACGCAAAATAAGAGCGAGAATCACTCCAATGAGAAGAACTCTCTGATGATAAATACTTGGGACCGCAAATTGAGCCAAAATGATGACGAAGACAAAGAGGTTATCTACCGATAACGACTTCTCCACTAAGTACGCTGCAAAAAATTCTGTGCCTGATGTGGACCCATATCGCTGCCAAATCCAGATTCCAAAGCCCACTGCTATTCCAATATAGAAGATCGACCATGATGCAGCTTCTTTAAACTTTACCTCGTGAGGCTTTGAACTTACTGTCAGCAAATCAATGACAATGAGAATGACAATGGCGGCGATTGTGACTGACCAGACCAGTAATGAAACTTCCATAATGTATTAGCTCCTTGACTCGCGTGTGTAGTGACGTGGTCAAGGTCTTCCTAACCGAATTATCGGCCAGCGCCCCGGGTTTTTACACCGTATTGACGAGGTAGCTGTATCTAGGTACTCCCCTTAATTAATGCAGAGATTACTGCATTTACTTAGTGCTTTCAACATAAAATCACTGTGTGGCTACTTTCAAGAATAAGGAATTATTCAAATGAGGGACAACGCTCTATTATCGACTCTTAAGCTTTGGAGGTTCTCATGAGCAACGTGGTTAATCACTGGATTAATGGCAGTGAATTTGTCAGCACCTCAGGAAGAACTTCCCCGGTCTATGACCCAGCCCTGGGGGTTGAGACAAAGCGAGTCGCACTTGCTAACCAAGTCGAAATATTAGCGGCGATCAAGGCGGCTAAAGATGCATTCCCAGCCTGGCGCGATGCATCGCTATCAAAGCGTCAGCAAGTAATTTTCAAATTTCGTGAGCTGCTCAATGATCGCAAAGGAGAACTTGCCGAAATCATCACTAGTGAACACGGAAAAGTTCTTTCAGATGCACTCGGTGAAATCACCCGCGGACAAGAGGTTGTTGAATTCGCAGTGGGCATTCCTCATCTACTAAAAGGTTACTACTCTGAAAATGTTTCTACAGGCGTCGATGTCTATTCCACTCGCCAGCCACTTGGCGTAGTCGGAATCATTAGTCCCTTTAACTTTCCAGCAATGGTTCCGATGTGGTTCTTCCCGATCGCAATTGCAGCAGGAAATACAGTTGTCATGAAGCCATCAGAGAAAGATCCTTCAGCATCTATGTGGGTTGCAAAGTTATGGCAAGAAGCAGGACTCCCTGACGGCGTATTCAACGTCCTTAACGGTGACAAAGAATCAGTTGATGGATTGATTGAAAGCCCCGATGTTGAATCAATTTCATTTGTTGGATCAACTCCTATTGCGAAATACATTTATGAGAATTCTTCAAAGTATGGCAAGCGCGTTCAGGCGCTGGGTGGAGCAAAGAACCACATGCTTGTTCTACCTGATGCGGATCTCGAACTCGTTGCAGACTCGGCAATCAATGCTGGCTTTGGAAGCGCCGGCGAACGATGCATGGCAATCTCCGTTGTCGTTGCAGTCGAACCAGTTGCCGATCAGTTGATTCCAAAAATTGTTGCGCGTATGAGCAAATTGGTCACAGGAGATGGTCGCCGCGGTTGCGATATGGGTCCATTGGTGACTCGTGAACATCGTGACAAAGTCGCCTCTTATGTTGAAATTGCTGAAAAAGATGGTGCAGTAGTTGTCGTAGATGGTCGCAATCCTCAGGTAAATGGAGAAGCCGGAGGATTCTGGCTTGGGCCAACACTAATCGACAAGGTCCCTACAACATCAAAGGTCTATACCGAAGAAATTTTTGGACCAGTGTTATCCATCGTTCGTGTAAAGAGTTATGACGAAGGTGTTGCGCTCATTAATAGTGGGGCATTTGGAAATGGAACAGCAATTTTCACCAATGATGGTGGCGCAGCTCGTAAATTCCAAAATGAAGTCGAAGTGGGAATGATTGGAGTAAACGTTCCAATTCCTGTTCCAGTTGCCTATTACTCATTCGGCGGATGGAAAAATTCATTATTTGGAGTTACGAAAGCGCACGGCATGGAAGGTGTTCATTTCTTTACTCGTGGCAAAGCCATTACTTCTCGCTGGTTAGATCCAAGCCATGGCGGAATCAATCTAGGTTTTCCACAGAACTAAGGCAACATGATGACAAGTAACCAGTGGTTTTTTCGCAAAGGCGAACTTGCGCGCGGTCAATGGAGTGTTCATCTTGATGCAAATAATCCCCCATCGCAACCATGGGCATACACCGGTCTGCGCGTTGGAGAAGTAAGTGCATCAACGCAATTAGATTTACCTTCAGATAACAACGAACGCGTCATTTTTGTCTTGCAGGGCGAAGAAATAACTGTCGAATACACATGCGCCGGAGAGCAGAAAAAACTAGAAACTTTGCGTGGTCGCAAATCTGTTTTTGACGGGCCAACAGATGTTCTTTACTTACCTCTGAATACAGAAGCTCGAGTCACTGGAAAAGCACGTGTTGCAGTCGGCGAATGTCCTGCGCAAAATGCAAAGCCTGTTTCTGTAATGCGGAAGGAAGATGTGCCGGTTGTATTTCGTGGCGCAGGAAGTGAAACTCGACAAGTTCATAATTTTGGAATGCCAGAGACGCTAGATGCAGACCGAATGATTGTCTGCGAAGTTATTGTTCCTGCAGGCAACTGGTCTGGTGCGCCCTCGCATAAACATGATCAATATATAGCTGGTAAAGAATCTAACCTTGAGGAAATTTATTACTTCGAATCTGCAGTAACTAGAAGTGCAACTGTCACAACTGATTCAAATCCTTTTGGTTATTTCCGTGGATATTCAGCCGATGACCGCGAATACGATGTTGCAGAAGAGGTTCACGCTGGAGATGTAGCGCTAGTTCCATTTGGTTGGCACGGACCTGTTGCAGCCGGTCCCGGATATGACCTCTATTTCTTTAATGTGATGGCTGGACCAGACCCAGATCGTGCATGGAATGCAACGGATCATCCAGACCATGCATGGATACGACAGGCTTGGCAAAGCCAGCAAACAGACCCAAGATTGCCCTACGGAAACTAGAGAGAGATATCAATGGCAACGCGCACGATGACTGTTGGACAAGCAATTGTTGAGTTCTTAGCGCACCAATACACCGTTGATGGAAATATTCGTGGACGAACAATTCCAGGAGTCTTCGGAATTTTTGGCCACGGAAATGTTGCAGGAATTGGTCAGGCTCTTAAACAATATTCAGTTGATAGTCCATTGTTGATGCCGTACTACCAAGCGCGTAATGAACAAGCAATGGTTCACGAATCAACCGCGTTCGCTCGCATCAAGCGCCGCCGCGCAACATTTGCGTGTGCTGCATCCGTTGGCCCAGGGGCTACAAATATGCTCACTGGTGCTGCAGTTGCAACAACTAATCGTTTACCTGTGTTACTTCTTCCATCAGATACTTTTGCCAACCGTGCATCTGACCCAGTTTTGCAACAACTTGAGATGCCACACGATGGTTCACTTTCAGTAAACGATGCGTTTAAGCCACTCTCTCGGTTCTTTGATCGAGTACAACGACCTGAACAACTCTTCTCAGCGCTGCTTGGTGCAATGCGTGTACTTACCGATCCGGTAGAAACTGGAGCGGTGACAGTGTGTCTCCCAGAAGATGTGCAGGCAGAGATCATCGAAGTTCCAGAGGAATTTCTGGCTGACCGCGAATGGCATATCCGCCGTCCGCGCCCGGATGCGGGAATCACAGCAGAAGTTGCTCGCGCTATTCGTGCGTCAAAGAACCCATTGATTATTGCTGGTGGTGGAGTTATTTACTCAGATGCACACGATGAACTCAACACTTTCGTTACACAAACAGGAATTCCAGTGGCAACATCACAGGCAGGGGTTGGTTCACTTAATTGGGATCATCCTCAGTGCCAAGGTGCAGTAGGTACAACTGGCACAACCAGTGCTAATCGCTTAGCTAAAGAAGCTGATCTCATCATCGGAATCGGTACCAGATTTAGCGATTTCACGACTTCTAGCCGTTCAGCATTTCAAAACCCGGCCGTTAAATTTATCAATATCAATATTGCATCATTTGATGCGTTCAAGCATGGAAGTGCTATTCCAGTTGTTGCAGATGCACGCGAAGCACTGACAGAACTCACGTCTGAGCTCACTGGGTACTCGATTTCTGCAGAGTACGCAGCGAAATCAAAGAAAGAAAAAGTCGAATGGGATGCAACTGTGGACGCAGCTTTTGTGGATCAAAAGCGAGTGCGACCAAGCCAGACTGAAATTATCCATGCGGTGCAGTCGGCATCAGATGCACAGGACACAGTTATTTGCGCAGCAGGCTCTTTGCCTGGTGATTTACATAAATTGTGGCGGGTTCGTTCGCCACTTGGCTATCACGTCGAATATGCATTTAGCTGCATGGGATATGAAATAGCTGCAGGTGTGGGTGCTGCTCGCGCAGGTGCGTCACCAATCGTTATGGTCGGAGACGGCTCTTACTTGATGATGCACACTGAAATTGTTTCCGCAGTAGCAGAAGGAATTAAGTTCATCATCGTGCTAATCCAGAATCATGGATACGCATCTATCGGTCATCTCTCTGAAAGTATTGGTTCAGATCGTTATGGCACTCAGTATAGATTCCGCAATTCACAAGAAAACAACTTCGAAACTGGCGATGTGCTGCCAGTGGACCTTGCAACAAATGCTGAGAGCCTTGGCATTGATGTCATTCGAATTGAAGAAACTTCACATGCAATTGCAGATCTGCATGACGCGGTAAAGAAAGCCAAAGCTTCGAGCCGGGCTACGTTGATTCATATCAATAACGACCCACTACTTTATGCACCAGATGGAGAAGGTTGGTGGGACGTTCCTGTTGCCCCAATTTCAACGCTAGAAAGTACTCAGAATGCATTCAAGAACTACCAAGAAGCACTCAAACTTCAACGACCATTGCTCGGTAATGGCGTTATAGAACGGGAATAGGGGAATAAAAATGACAAACCAAATACGCGTAGGTACGGCACCAGATTCTTGGGGTGTTTGGTTTCCCAATGAGCCAACTCAGGTTCCATGGGAACGTTTCCTGGATGAAGTTGTTGAAGCCGGTTACCACTGGATTGAACTTGGACCTTACGGATATCTTCCAACAGATCCAAAGCACCTTGAGGACGAACTTGGAAAGCGCAATCTCAAGATGACTGCTGGCACGGTATTTACTGGTTTTCATAAAGAAGATGAGAGCCAATGGCAGCGAGCATGGGATCAAGCACTTGCAGTTGCAACGCTTGTATCAAAGCTTGGTGTTGAACATCTTGTTGTTATTCCCGATCTATGGCGCGACGACAAAACAGGTCAGGCGCGTGAATCACGAACGCTCACAAATGAGCAGTGGAAACGACTTGCTGCAGGACACGACAAATTAGGTAAAGCTCTTGTCGAAGAATTTGGTATCCACCAGCAATTCCACTCACACGCTGATAGCCATATTGGTACTTATCAAGAAGTTGAGCGCCTTCTGCAAGAGACAGATAAGAAGTACACAAACCTCTGCCTTGATACAGGTCACTTTGCGTACTATCTCGGCGATAACTTAAAGTTGATGAATGCTTACCCAGAGCGCATCGGATATCTGCATCTGAAACAGGTTCATCCTGATATCTTGGCAGACACTCTCAAAAACGATCTTCCATTTGTGCATGCTGTAGCAGAAGGTGTCATGACCGAACCTGGCTTTGATGGAGTACCTAAGTTTGCACCAATTATTGAAAAGGCTCTCGAGATAAATCCAGAAATATTCGCAATCATTGAGCAAGATATGTATGGCTGCCCAGTAGATATGCCATTTCCTATCGCTCAGCGCACCCGCGAACATATCTTGGCTGCAACCAGAGCAGCACGAGTGAAATAATCAAATAAGTCCCTTGATTGGAGAATAAATGAAGATTGCACTTGATCCAACGCCATTTCACCATACACATAAATTGTTGGAATTTCCTGCTGTGGCCGCGGAACTTGGTTTCAAGTATCTGCAAATGACTCCGCATCCAGATTTCATTCCATTTTTTAATCACCCAAAAGCTGACGATGAGCTAGTGAAGAAGATGGGAAAGGCATGCAAAGATGCAGGAGTAGAAATCGCATCAATTTTGCCAGTTCTTCGCTGGTCGGGACCTGACGAAGATGCCCGCGAAGCAGCAGTGAGATATTGGAAGCGTGCTATTCAAATTGCCGTTGACCTCGGCGTTAAGACAATGAATACAGAATTCTCAGGCCGCCCAGAAAAAGCAGAGGAATCAGAGCGCGCTTTCTATCGCTCTATGGAAGAGCTTGTACCAATTATTGAACGCGAGGGTATCGAGGTACTCATAGATCCTCATCCAGATGACTTTGTTGAAGATGGGCTACAAGCTATTCGCACAATTCGAGGAATTAATTCAAAGAATTTTGGTCTGGTTTACGTTGCTTCCCATACTTTTCATATGAATCAACCTCCTTTGGAAATCATGCGTGCTGCTGGTGACATGCTCCGGCTCGTCCACGTATCAGACACAATGGATCATAAGCGCTCCAATGGGCTTCGCTACATCACAAATCCACCTGGAAACGCTGTTCGGGTTCATCAACACCTCAAAATTGGTGATGGAGATGTCAATTGGAATGAATTCTTCGGTGGGCTCAAGGAGATTGGGTTCTTAGATAATCCAAAAACTGTCATGTGCTCATCAGTTTTTGCCGAGAACGAAACAAATAAAGAGACTTCAATTTATCAGCTGAAAACTATAAATCAATTCCTTTCTAATGTTAGTAAATAGTTCTGGGTTACAAGCCACTAGAATACACCAACAGAGAGATACGTTATCGTGGAGGAAAAATGACCGAGTCGCCATTTCTGTACATGAAAGAAAATTCCAAGACTGTACTCTGGAATGACTCGGCTGATCCGAAAGAGCTCAAGGATGCACTTACATGGGGAATCGTTGGAGCCACATGTAATCCGGTCATCGCATTGAGTGCGTTGAAGGCGGATAAAGATCATTGGAATGGGCGCATTAAGGAATACGCACAGTCACACCCGACTGCTACCGAAGATGAAATCGGTTGGCAGATGGTGAAGGAGCTTTCCATCAACGCGGCAAAGATTCTTGAACCTGAGTTCGAAAAATACAATGGACGCAATGGTCGCTTATCTATACAGACCGACCCTCGTAACTTCCGAAATGCTAAGTTGCTTGCAGATCAAGCAGTTGAATTTTCCAAGCTTGCAGAAAACATCATCGTAAAGATTCCTGTAACAACTGAGGCTATCTCTGCATTTGAAGAAGCTACCTATCAAGGTGTCAGCATCAACGCCACAGTTTCTTTCTCCGTTTCGCAAACTATTGCTGTTGCAGAAGCGATTGAACGTGGACTAAAGCGACGAGAAGCTGAAGGTTTGGATATCTCACAGATGGGACCCGTCTGCACAATCATGGTTGGCCGAGTTGATGATTGGGTCAAGGTATCGGCTGAAAAGGCTGGAATTTCTATAGATCCTGGCGTCATGGAATGGGCTGGAGTTGCCGTTTTTAGAAATGCCCACAAGATTTATGCCGAACGCGGCTATCGCACCCGATTACTTTCTGCCGCATTTCGCAATCACATGCACTGGAGTGAAATCCTCGGTGGGGATTCAGTTATCTCCCCCCCATACGCATGGCAAGTGCGCATCAATAAGTCTGGAATTAAGCCAAATCTCAATAGCGTAAATGAGCCGATTGACTCACGAATTCTCGACCCAATGCTGAATCAGATTCCGGAATTCAGAAAAATGTACGATGTGGATGGGCTAAAAGTAGAGGAATTCACAAACTTTGGTGCAACACTTCGTACTCTGCGTGGTTTCTTGCAATCGGTTAATGATCTGGAATCCCTAGTCAGAGATGTCACGGTTCCTAATCCTGATAAGTAGAAAGTAGTAAAGGCCATGAGCAAGCTTCCACAGCCACATATTTTCAAGTCTGAAGAGTCCAAAAAACTTCGATGGGGCATCTTTGGTGCTGGCTGGATTGCTGAAGCGATGATTAAGACTGTGCAATTGAATTCACAACAGGATTTTGTCGCGATTGCATCTCGCACCCCAGGAAAAGCTGAAGCTTTTGCTCAGAAATGGAACCTTGCTTCATCACATAATTCATATGAAGAGCTTGCGGCCCGTGATGATATCGATGCGATTTATATCGCAACTTTGCCTTCGGATCGCTTAGAAGTTGCCCTGATTGCAATCAATGCTGGTAAACATGTGCTGATTGAAAAACCAATCACTATGGATGTCTCTGAAGTAGAACAGATTTACGCTGCTGCAAAGGCACAAAAAGTCTTAGCAATAGAGGCAATGTGGACCCGTTTCTTGCCCCAGATGGATATTGCTCGCCAAGTCATTGCTAATGGCGATCTCGGTGAAGTTGAGTTAGTTGTTTCTAACTTCTGCCAAGCAAACTTAGGAATTCCGCGCCTTTATACAATTGGTGGTGGCAACCCAATTATTGATATGGGAATCTACCCTCTTGCATTTTCTCAACAATTCTTAGGTAATCCTTCAGAGATTCATGCATTTGGAAAGTTGCACCACAACGACATTGATGAAGAGACGCACACTTTCATGCGTTTTGCCAATGGCGCTCGTTCTAACTTTGTACTGTCGGCTCGCACGTCACTTCCCGGGTGGGCTGGAGTATCTGGGCCTAAAGGAAGCATTAGCTTCGGATCTCCTTGGTTTACTCCCTCATCAATCACTATTCATGGCAACGGTTTAACTGCTGCGATTGAAACATGGACTGATGAATCTGGCATGTCTGAACATTTAGGTCTCGTGCACCAAGTCAATGCCTTTGCACAATATGTAGATCAAGGGCTCTTAGAAGCTCCGATTTATACTCACAAGGAATCTATAGCAAATATAGATACTGCCCTAAAAATTGGCGCTCAGATTGGTACTCGCTTTAAATGATTTGGGATTAAGATTCCGCACATGACTCAGAAACTTAGATTCGCAATTATTGGTGCTGGCCGTATTGGATATGTTCACGCAGGTAGTGTCTTTGATACACCCAATACTGAAATCGTTTATATCGTCGATCCATTTAAGGAAGCGGCGGAAAAAGTAGCGGCTGCATTTGGCGGTAAGGTTTCTAGTGATCCAGAAGCAGTGATTGCATCTGGTGAAATCGATGCCGTCATTATCGGATCCCCTACACCAACTCATATTCCCCTCATTAATGCAGCAATCAAAGCCGGCGTTCACGTGCTCTGTGAAAAGCCAATTGATTTGGATATCAAGAATGTAGATTCAAACCGTGCGGCAATTAATGCAGCAAAGACAAATGTGACTATCGGCTTTAATCGCCGGCAAGATCCTGAATTTAAAGAAGTCAAGAAGCGTGTTAGTGCCGGTGAAATCGGAAACGTTGAGCAAGTAGTTATTACCAGTCGCGACCCAGGACCAGCACCTCAAGGCTATATCGCCCTCTCTGGTGGAATCTTCCGTGATATGACAATCCATGATTTTGATATGGCTCGAAACTTCATTCCAGAAATCGTGGAAGTAACTGCCTTTGGCGCAAATGCTTTCTGTGATTACATTATAGAAGAGGGCGATTTCGATAGCGTAAGCGTTCTCCTAAAGGGATCAAGGAACGAAATTGTTACTATTATCAACTCACGTCACTCTTCATATGGGTATGATCAAAGAATCGAAGTTTTCGGGGATAAAGGAATGCTGCAAATTCAGAACTTCACTCCTACAACAGTAAAATTGTTTAACAAAGAGAGCACTGCTGCTGGTGAGCCTTATCTTGATTTCTTCCTCGAGCGATACGCGGCGTCATACCGCAATGAGCTCAAACTATTTATCCAGGGTATTCAGGAAGGTAAAAACCTTGGCTCAACTTATGATGATGGGCGCGCTGCACTTATCCTGGCTGACGCAGCACTTGAATCTGCTCGCACGGGCAAAGCTGTACGTGTCAGTTTTTAGGTAACTCCCACCTACTTTGCTACCTCCGGCCATCGTCACAACTAACAGCTAATTGTAGAAGGACGGCTTCTTCTCATAGGTGCAATTAACTTGTTTCCCAGAATGAAGCGCCTCTAATCCTGCTTCCACCGCTGCGGCTGCGAGATATCCCTCCCACGCACTCGGACCATCAATGGTCCCCTTCTTGACTGCTATCACCCACCTCTGAACTTGTGAGTCAAATGCATCCGCAAAACGAGTCTTAAAAGTAGTGTGCTCATCCACGGAAATTTTTGAATCTGAGAATCTGGTCATTCCAGAAGTTCTCCCGATTTCGGCAATCCCTTTTTCAAAGACAGCCTCGGTCTTAACTTGATAGCCAAATTGAACCGATACATTCATTTCGACAGTTGCTAGAACTCCAGAATCTGTCTCAAGCAAGACCAAAATAGGATCGTTTAGCTTTTCTGGCCCAAGTGTATTGCGCTTCAAATTGCGAACTTGAACAGATTTAATTGGAGAATTCGCTAGAAATCTAACTGCATCAATTTCGTGAACAACTGAGTCATAAATCAGCATGTCGTTGTGATACGAATCTGGAACTGTTGGATTTCTATGAGCACAATGCAAACCCAACAAGTCTCCTTGCTCGCCACTTTCGATGAGGGCTCTCAAACTCTTATAGCCTGCATCAAATCGACGCATAAAGCCAACTTGAATCAGTGATTTTCCACCTGAAACTTCTGCGCTGACAATTCGTAAAGCCGATTGAGGATCTGGGGTCAGAGGCTTTTCGCACAATATCGGCAATCCGGCCTTTAGTGCGGGGATTAGTACCTCTTCGTGATACTCGCCTGGAGTGGCAATGAGAACTGCATCCATTGCATCTGCATTGATGGCCGCACCAATATTTGGAAACCACTTCGCATTTGAGGAGTTGGCAAGTGCGGCTTTGGCCCGAGATTCATCTGGCTCCACCACTGCAGTTAATTGCGCGCCAACAATTCGGTTCTCTATACGTACCACGTGATCAGAGCCCATCATTCCTGCTCCTATAACGGCAATTCTTAAATCAGACATAACTTTGTCCCTCTCAAATTTTAATGCACACGAATTCTATCCCTCGCTCTCAAAGGCGTAAAGGAAAGTCAGTAAAAATTAATGTGAATTAATCAGGGAAGTGACACGCCACTTGTGATGCACCGATCTGCATAATCACAGGTTCAGTTGTGCGGCACTTCTCCTGGGCCTTCCAGCAACGTGTATTAAAAACACATCCCGTTGGAGGATTGACCGGATTCGGAATATCTCCGCTCAAAATTATTTGTTCACGTTTGCGTTCCAGAATCGGATCTGGAATCGGAATCGCAGATAAGAGCGCTTTTGTATACGGGTGATGAGGATTTTTATACAGCTCTTCAGTAGGGGCCAATTCCATAATCTTTCCAAGGTACATAACTGCTACACGTTGCGAAATATGTTGTACAACAGATAAGTCATGCGCAATGAATAGATATGAAAGTCCAAAATCATCGCGTAAGTCATCGAGTAAATTAATCACCTGAGCTTGGATTGAAACATCCAGCGCTGAAACTGGTTCATCGCAAACGATAAATTTAGGCTTGAGGGCAAGTGCGCGAGCAATTCCAATACGTTGGCGTTGCCCACCAGAGAATTCGTGCGGGTATCGGTTGTAGTGCTCTGGATTAAGACCTACACGTTCCATCAGATCTTGCACTGCACGTTTAACTCCATTTTCTGGAGTGATTTTTTGGATTTCATAGGATGCGGCAATAATCGAACCAATTGTGTGGCGTGGATTTAAGGACGAATACGGATCCTGAAAGATCATCTGCATTTTCGTGCGCAGTGGCTTCATCTTCGACGCTGAGTAACTTGTTATATCTTCGCCTTCAAATTTAATGGTGCCTGAAGTTGGCTCGTAGAGCTTCAAGATTGTGCGACCCGCAGTAGATTTTCCACAACCAGATTCGCCAACCAGGCCCAGAGTTTCTCCAGCATTGAGAGTAAAGGAAATTCCATTTACTGCCTTGTTATCGCCTTTTACTCTGGAGAAAATTCCCTGCGACTGAATTGGAAAGAATTTAGCAAGATTAGTGACTTCAAGGATTGGAGTTGCCATTATGCGCGCACTCCTTCACCGATAAAACAACGCGCACTGTGGTGATCGCCACGAAGAGTGAGCTCTGGCAATGCTGTTAGGCATTTGCTTCCGGCAACTTCGCTTATGCGCGAACAACGTGGCGCAAATGAGCAACCGTCAGGCAGTGAAATCATTGAAGGAGGCTGACCCGGAATAGCTGATAGTCGATTGGTGTGAGGTCTATCTAAACGTGGAACTGAATCTAATAAGCCTTGCGTATATGGCATCGCTGGTTTGGCGTAGAGATCAAAAACGTTAGCACTCTCAACAATGCGCCCTGCATACATCACATTAACTCGATCTGCAGCGCCTGCAACCACACCTAAATCGTGAGTAATGAGAATAATTGCCATCTTAAACTCGCGCTGCAAGTCTTTGAGCAAGCTCAGTATTTGTGCCTGAACCGTTACATCTAGCGCAGTTGTGGGCTCATCGGCAATGAGAAGAGATGGATTGTTCACGAGTGCCATCGCAATCATTACGCGTTGGCGCATTCCGCCCGAGAATTGGTGGGGAAAAGAAGTAATTCTTGAAGCTGGATCTGGAATTCCAACAAGACCTAGAAGTTCAATTGCCCGCTCTTTGCTGACTTCAGGATCAACTTTGTTATGAACCTGGTGAGCTTCAATGATTTGATCGCCGATGGAAAAATAAGGATGCAATGATGACATTGGATCTTGAAAAATCATTGAAATATCTTGGCCACGATACTTTTGCAGTTCATTTGGATCAATTCCGAGTAAATCTATCTCGCCAGTATGCGATTGGAATCTAGCAGTACCTGAAATCTGGGCTGTATTGGAATTAAGCAGACCCATCAGGGCCAAGTTTGTGACTGTCTTGCCTGAACCAGATTCGCCCACGATTGCTAGCGTTTCTCCGGCATCGATTGAAAATGAAATGTCATTTACAGCGTGCACGACTCCGTCTGGCGTTGGAAAGCCGACACTTAAGTTTTTAACTTCTAATAGTGTCATGCAATTCGAACTCTCGGATCGATGAATGCATACAAAATATCAACAATAAGATTCATGACAACAACAATTGCTGCTGCCAAGATTGTTGTGGCAACAATTATCGGTAAGTCGTACTCAACAACTGCGCCAATTGCTAAGCGTCCCAAGCCAGGCAAATTAAAGACTGATTCAGTGAGGATTGCTCCGCCTAGAAGTCCTGCAAAATCTAGCCCAGCCATCGTGATGATCGGAGCTAGTGCTGCACGCAAGGTGTGCTTTCCAACGACTTCAGATTCTGGTAGTCCCTTTGCCCGAGCTGTGCGAATGTAATCTTCGTTAGAAGTTTCGATCACTGCGCTTCGCACAAATCGCGTATACAAAGCAGCATAGGCAAATGCCAGAGTTATCCATGGCAAGAATAATATTTGCGCCCATTCGTATGGGTCTTCTAAGAATGGAGTGTAGTTACCTGCCGGGAAAGGCAAGATATGCCACTTGATGACTACAAATACCAAGAGCATCAAACCTGTAAGAAATGTTGGTAGTGAAGTACCAATAAGAACAAAGATTGTGCTTGCGCTATCAACAAATTTCCCGCGGTAGCGAGCAGCTAATACGCCAAGCCCGACGCCAACTACAA
The DNA here is from genome assembly GCA_026392935.1 of Actinomycetota bacterium. Classification (GTDB taxonomy): domain Bacteria; phylum Actinomycetota; class Actinomycetes; order Nanopelagicales; family Nanopelagicaceae; genus Planktophila. The sequence continues at coordinate 128,265 of JAPLBE010000018.1, forward strand.
TCCACAAAACGAGAGCTCCGATAGCCAGAGACAGTGTTACAGGAAGTGCTTCAGAGATAAGAGTCGTTACGCATGAGTGCTCTTGGAATGAATATCCAAGACTTGGAGCAGGGCAATTAATGAGCGCTGCACCTTCTCCGTAAGTGCGGCCAATAAATAGACCTTTGATAAATACCCAGTACTGGGTCAGGAATGGAAGGTCATAACCAAGTCGACGACGGTTAGCTTCAATGATTCCTGGGTCGTTGCAGTTTTTGCCGCAAGTTAGTGCTGCAGGATCAAATGGTAAAAATGCAAAAATGACGTACACAGTAAAGCTGACGCCAAGCAAAATAAGGAAAGTGACACCTAGGCGTCGTGAGATATAACTAAGCATGGGCTCCCTTTCTCGTTAAATTTATTGACCAGTTCGTAGTGCTGCGTAGGTCTGAGTGTATGTAAACACTCAGACCTACGCAGTTTTATTTACTTTTTTACTACGTGTTACGTATTACTTAATGTAGATGTCACCAAATGAAGGTGCACCCTGTGGCTCCCAGAAGAAGACTCCACCAAGGCCTGAGCCCCACATTTCTTGAGTCTTCGAGAAGATGCCAGGAACAATCCACATCTGATCAACTACGTACTGATTAAGTTCAGCCCACATTTGACCTTGCTTCTTGCGATCTGGCTCTGCGAGTGCTGCATCTGACTTCTTCTTAAATGCAGCGTATGCAGCATCATCCCAGTTCTGTGACATTGGGAATCCGCCTTCTTTTGTGAATAGCTCTGGGATAACAGTTGAAGCGTTAGCCCAGTCTGGAGCCCATCCACCAGCAGAAATATCTGATTGCTTTGTAGCATCAAGAACAACTGCATAGTAAGAACCTGGTTCGATGAAGTTAAACTTCATAACGATTCCAGCATTCTTCATCATTGAGTCGATCCAGATAGCCGCAGCCTTCTTATTTGTATCTGAATCTGATGAATCAAATACAAGTCCACGCTTTGGATCAGTTGCACGTGCATACTCGGTTGGGCAAGATGTCTTTGCCTTCTCCATGAGCGCCTTAGCTGCCGCTGCGTTTCCTGCAGGCTTAAAGTCTTCTAGACCTTTGACCTTCTTATAGTCGAGTCCCATAAGTGGCTTGATTGCACCATCTGCTGGATCTCCACCGAATGCAGCTCCACCTGAGAGCTGAAGAAGTCCTGCTGCATCCTTCGCAAAGTAGACCGCGCGACGAATTTCAAGGCAAGGAACTTTCTTTACGTTAAATGCTGCATAACGTACGTATGGATCGTAAACGTTAAGTGCGCGCTCTGCGAATGCTTTCTGTGGGTCTCCCTTGTCATTAAAGACAGTTGGTAGATTTGTAGGAAGGATTCCATCAAGTGACATTGAGTTCTTCTCTGAATCACTCAATACCAACTGATCACGAACTTCTTCAGCGAGACCGAAGCGAACAACGATCTTGTCTGGGTAAGCGTTACGAATTGGGTCTGACTTCTTTGACCACTTGTCGTTACGAACAAGAACCATGTCGTCCTTAGCCTTGTACTTCTGGATCTTGTATGGACCTGAAGAAACTGGAGCTAGGTCGTATGTATCTCCTGTGTCTTTAGCCTTTGGAACGGGGCTAAATGAAAGATATGTAACGGTGTAGTTGAAGTCACCAACTGCGCGCTTCAAGTTGAATGTAATTGTCTTGTTATCTTCAGAACATGTAACAGCCTTGTCATACGCAGCTGTGTCATTGTCCTTGGTTGAATATGGACCCTTGTATACAGATGAACCATCTTTTGCTGATGGAATATCAAGCATAGAGATTGCATATGTAGGACCATCAGTAATTACATCTGTCGCGAATGTACGTGAAACTCCGTACTTAATATCTTCGCAAGTAATTGCAGAACCATCTTCAAATGTAGAGCCATCGCGGAGAGTGAACTCCCATGTCTTATTACCATTTGATGCACGGCCTGTATCTGTCGCTAGATCGGCTACAACCGCTGAACCAGCACTGCCTTCTGCGCGAGCATATGCCGTCAATGTGCGGTGCATATACGAACCGAACCAAGCGATGTGCTGTCCGGTGTAGTTACGGTTTGGATCTGCGTGAGTCCATGCTTCAGAGTGGGTCAGATAAGTGATTGTTCCACCTTCTGATGCACCTGAACCGGAACGCACAACAAAGCCACCAACAAGCAAGGCAATTACAGCTGCTGCTGCAATTAACTTACCGTTCTTGCCTTTGAGATTAGACATGAGTTCTCCTTTGTTTTGGGTACTGCATCCCTGATTCATGCATGAAAGCAGGGAATTCTGTTAGGTGAGTTCGCTCTTTGGGTCGAGCGCATCTCGTACTGCATCTCCAAGCAAGTTGAAGGAAAGCACTACGAGAATGAGAGAGACGGATGGGATCAAGAAATACGTTGGTTCACTCATGACATATTTAATTGAGTCAGCAATCAGTAGACCCCACGTTGCAGCAGGTGGTTGCACACCGATTCCAAGATACGAATAAATTGCTTCAGCGGCTAAGTAGCCAGGTAGTGCTAGGGAGAGATAAACAATCACTGGTGTCCAAAGATTTGGTAACAATTCTTTGAAAATGATTCGAGTATGGCTGGCACCTAAAGCACGAGATGCCGAGACAAAATCTCTTTCGCGTAGTGAGAGCGCTTGCGAGCGCATGATGCGAGAAAAATACGGCCACCCGAATAAAGCCAAAACCAAAATCAAATACAAGACACGTGCAGAATTATCACGGGCTAATCCAGACTTTTCGATTCGAGCAATCATGGGTGCGCTCAGCGCAATAATCATGAAGAAAGATGGGAATGCAAGAAGAAAATCCGTTAAGCGTCCAAGCACAGAATCTGTTCGGCTTCTGAAATATCCGGCGACAACACCAATCATCAATCCAACGAATACCGTGGATAGAGTTGCAATTGCGGCGACAAGAAATGAAATGCGAGCGCCGTAAATAAGTCGAGCCAGAATGTCGTAACCGATACCTGGTTCAACACCAAGTGGGTGATCCCAACTTATTCCACCAAATCTTCCAATAGTTTGTCCACGTGCAGTAATCGCACTTGAATCACGTTCGTTCGGATCTATGTTGATTGCCCACGCAATTAGCGGGGCGAAAACTGCTGCACTCACAAAAAATAATGATGTGACAAGAGCGGCGATACCAACTTTGTTTTTCTTGAACCTGCGCCACGCTAATTCTCGCGGGCTCCTACTGGTGAGTATCTGAGCCTGGGGCGCATCAATGACCGCCCCATCCTCTCTTGTTGCCATCCAAGTAACGGTAGTCCCCGCTGGGGGTAAACGCAATCAACTTGCAGGAAGGATTTCCCCGACTACCCCTCAAATCATCCCCTCATCGATTAAATAGTCGTGTAGCAAGCAGCTTTTTCTCTAATCTCAAAAGCCCATACGCAATTGCGATCACAACGATTAAGACCAGCGGATACACCAGATACTTGTTGGAATCATTTGCCAGGTTCTGAATTGAAAGTAATCCAAGGCGTCCGTGCACCAAGAACAACGGATACGTAATTGCCCCAGCGATTCCGGCCCATTTGAAACTGATACTGCTCATGTGCGAATTCAGCGTTGCGAGTATTAGTAAGAATCCGACCGTCACCAGGATCGCGACCACATACTTGTTGTAGGTGGTGTTGCGATGATCAGCTAGTGCCACGCTCTTTGTCATGCGAGTTTCAACTGCGCAGATATAAGCAGCCAACAAACTCACTCCCCTAAGAGTGTTCATCCCCCACTCTCGAATGGAGAAGATGATGGCTCCACCAGTAATCAGTGCGAAGTATCCAGAGAAATACCAGATCTCAAATTGAGGTAAATCGAATAAATTCCAGAAGCAAATAATGATTGCCCACCATGAAAAGATATTAGGTAAATGTCTGCCGATACCAATCGCTAATACGATTGTGACAAATACATAGAGTTGTAATTCTCGAGCCAAGAACCAGTGGGCGGCATCGACCCAATCTTCTCCGAATGCAGTTGGAAACATGGTCAGATTCCACAGCGCTTTGGAGAGTTGTGGCCCTTTATTACTCCAAAATGGAAGATTAGTGATTACAAAGATGACGATGATTGCCATCCAATACATCGGATACAGGCGAATAAATCGCTTCTTCACAAATTCACGAGCAGTGCGATTCTGAGTTGAATAGAGAATGACAAAGCCGCTGATCAGAAAGAAGAGCTCAACGCCCAGGTATCCATATTTAGCAATCCCCGCAAAACCAGGGAGCGAAACAGATGTAACCGTGCCCTTTGAGATTCCGTTGAAGAAGTAATGGAAAACAATGACCGACCCAAGGGCCAGAACACGCAGCAAGTCTAGATAATCAAGTCTTTTGGAATGGCTCGTCATGCACGCACCCACTCGAGCGAAATCATCTCCGAATATTAATACCTACTGAAAATTTAAATCACGCATAAGTAACCACAATTATGTTTGAGCAGGCACCTAGCCCCTTAAACCAGGTGCCTGCTCAAATTCTGTGGGTGTATTCCATTTTCTAAGGGATACCAGTGACACTTACTGGGGTGAGCCTTTGTGTCGTCGAGTTATCGCCAAGTTGACCGCTCCCGTTACCGCCCCAACATCTTGCTGCGCCCGATTTCAAAAGTGCGCAGCTATGGTGCCAACCTGTCTCGATTGCGACAGCTGTGCTTATGTCTGCGACAGATTGTGGGATATACGAGCTTGTTGTTGTGCCATTTCCAAATGCACCCATACCGTTATAGCCCCAACATTTCACTTGGCCCGAAACTAAAAGTGCACAGAAAGTCTCGGAACCTCCTGAGATTGCGACAGCAGTGCTTATGCCAGAAACGGTTTGTGGATCTGATTTTGCCACTGAAGGCGCAGCACCAGTTCCACCATAGCCATTTTGCCCCCAACAATTAACAGCGCCAGTCACCAAAAGTACACACGTATTTTTTTCAGAAGCTGCGATAGCGATCGCACTAGCACCTAAGCCTGAAATGGCTTTCGGAGAGGTTCCGCCACCGCCATTTCCAGATTGACTTCCATCGTTATCGCCCCAACAACTAACCGCGCCAGTACTTAACACTGCGCAGGTGTGATTAAAACCTGACGCGATTGCGATAACACCAGAACTCAAGCCTGAGACATCTACTGGGGTAGACCTTTGATTTGATGTGCCATCACCGGTTCGACCACCTGAGCCCCAGCACTTAACAGCGCCAGTTCGTAAAAGTGCACAGGTGTTGGATTGACTAGCTGCCATTGCGCTGACATCACTCAAGCCCGAGACATCTACTGGGGTGGAACTGCTCGTTGTTGTGCCATTGCCAAGTTGGCCTGAACTGTTTCGGCCCCAACATTTAGCAGCGCCAGTGTATAAAACTGCGCAAGAATGGTCATAGCCAGCGACGATTGCGCTGACGCCAGCGCTTAAGCCTGAAACTGTCACCGGGGTATTGCGTTGTGTTGTTGTACCGTCACCAAGTTGGCCGTTTCCGTTATTACCCCAACATTTAACGGCGGTGGAATTTAAAAGTACGCAGGTGTGATAAGTCAAAGTTGAGAATGATGCTTCAGCCCAATCTTTATGTTCAATGCTTTGCAGGGTCACTTTCATTGCATCAGTAGAAAGCGCTACTGGCGTTTTGAAAGTGACTGTAAATGCTCCACTGGCACTGCTTACTTCTGTACCTGAGCTTTGAAAACCTTGTTGGAAATATCCGGCATTGTTGTAAACCGTGGCAACACTCTTGTTATCACCAAAGAAACCAAAGATTGGAAGCGCACTTGATCCAGTAGCGCTGTCATAGAAGCTGATATTGAAATCTTTTCCATTACACGATGAGGGAATACCTGAGACCGAAACAGTTGAGAGGTAATGAGTACCTGTTCCGTTTGTGGAGTTCACAAATGAGGATCTCGGAGTAACTGTTAGGTTCTCACTTCCCGCACATGCTGCGGTGACAGAGACGCTCTGACCAAACTCAATAGAGCTCCCTGAATTTATGGAGATATTGGTTGCCAGGGTGCTCTGAAAAAAGAAGACAGAGGCGAAAATAACGACGGCAGAGGCTATGAATTTGGACGGAAAGCGGCCAGCGGGTGCTTCCTCGATGGGATCATCGTGATAGTAATCAGACATCAGCGCTTGACCGATTCCCAGCTCATATTCATGGGGCTAAAGTAACGAGGAATGGACGTATTATCCATTCTTGTAAGGATAAGTCATATTTTGAATGAGCTACCAGATGTTCAGGCCTATGCTCTAAAGCAAATAATCACGCGTAAGTAACCACAATTAAGTTTGAGCAGACACCTAGCCCCTTAAACCAGGTGCCTGCTCAAATTCTGTGGGTGTATTCCTTTGTCTATGGGATACCAATGACACTTACTGCGGTGCGACTATCTGTTGTTGAGTTGTTGCCAAGTTGACCGCTCGAGTTATGGCCCCAACATCTGGCGGCGCCAGAATTTAAGAGTGCGCAGGCGTGGTAGTAACCATTGCCGATTGCGACCGCAGAGCTTACGTTTAAGACGGTTACTGGGCTAGAACTGCTTATTAATGAGTTGTCACCAAGTTGACCGCTAACGTTACGGCCCCAACATTTCACCACGCCAGTACTTAAAAGTGCGCAGGAAGTGGTGTTACCAGCTGAGATCGCGACGACGCCAGAGCTTAAGCCTGAGACATTTACTGGGGTAGAACTGCCTGCGGAAGTTGTGCCATTACCAAGTTGACCTTCATCGTTTGTGCCCCAACATTGAACTCCGCCAGTGCTTAAAAGTGCGCAGGTATGCCGAATACCAGAAGCGAGTGCGATGACATCAGCACTGAATCCTGAAATAGCTCCTCCGGGGGCATTTCCGCCTCCGGCATTGCCAAGTGTGCCATTATTCTCCGAGCCCCAACATTTAACGGCGCCAGTGCTTAATAGAGCACAGGTATGGTAGTTAGCAGCTGAGATTGCGCTGACACCAGAGGTTAAGCCTGAGACATCGACGGGGGTAAGCCTTTCCGTTGCTGTGTTATCACCGGTTTTGCCGCCAGCGCCCCAACATTTAACTCCACCAGTCCTTAACAGTGCGCAGGTGTGGCCTTCACCAGCTGAGATCGCGATGACGCCAGTTAAGCCTGAGACATTTGTTGGGGTAGTTCTTTGTGTAGTTGTGCCGTCACCAAGTCGACCGTTAGTGTTAATGCCCCAACATTGCACTGCACCAGTGAGTAAAAGCGCACAGGTGTGGTTTGCGCGAATTGAGATTGCGCTGACAGCAGAGCTTAAGCCTGAAACAGCTACTGGGGTACGCCTTTGCGTTGTTGTGCCATCACCAAGCTGGCCGGTTCCGTTATCTCCCCAACATTTCAGAATGCTGGAACTTAAAAGTGTGCAGGTGTGGCCTTGACCACCTGTAATTGATGCTTGCGCCCAATCTTTATGTTCACTACTTTGTAAGGTCACTTTCATTGTATTGGTAGAAAGTGCAATTGGCGTTTTAAAGGTGACTGTAAATGCTCCACTGGCACTGCTTACTTCTGTACCTGAGCTTTGAAATCCTCCTTGGAAATATCCAGCATTGTTATATACCGTGGCGACGCTCTTCGAGGGTTCAAAAGGAGCAGTAAAAATGGGAAGCGCACTTGATCCAGTAGCGCTGTCATAGAAGCTGATATTGAAATCTTTTCCATTACACGATGAGGGAATTCCTGAGACCGAAACTGATGAGAGGTAATAGGTACCAGTTCCATTAGCTTCATTGGCAAATGAGGATCTCGGAGTAACTGTTAGGTTCTCACTTCCCGCACATGCTGCGGTGACAGAGACGCTCTGACCAAACTCAATAGAGCTACCTGAATTTAGAGAGATGTTTCCTGCAAGGGTGCTTTGGAAGAAGAAAACAGAAGCAAAAACAACTACGGCAGTAGAGACGAATTTGGAAGGAAAGCGGCTAACGGGTGCCTCTTCGATGGGGTCATCGTGATAGTAATCAGACATCAGTTCTTGACCGATTCCCAGCTCGCTCTCATGGCACTAAGGTAGCGATGATTGAGCATGCTTTCCATTCTTGGATGGGCAGGTCATCTTTAGAATGACCGCCCACATGTCGAGAGATATGCCATCCCTGCAGATAGGTTCTAGAATGCGGTTATGGCTCAGAAAAAGAAGGCGGCAAGCCCACTCGGTGGGCGCCAAGCTGCCTATAGCGCCCGCAACAGGGCCCGTCTTATTTCAGATGCCCAGGAAGTCCTAGCTGAAATTGGACCATCGGCCACGATCGAGCAGATTGCCGCTCATGCCGAGGTCTCCCCGACGACTATCTACAAGTATTTTGAAAATAAAGACGACCTATTCATCCTTGCCTTAGGTGAAATGTGGACGAACTGGCTGCAATGGGCCAGCTTGGAAGTGGCCCCCGGCACCAGGCTTGAAATGACGCTGGATACGGGTCGCAAACTTTTTTGGGCAAGAAAGACACACCCGCTCTTCGCAAATATGCTCCATAACTCCTTGGTGGAGATGCCTAGTTTTCTTCTTCTCTCAGATAGAGGTGAGGGTAAAAAAGTATTTAGTGCGTTGGCGGCTAGCGGAGAGCTAAAGCAGGATGATTTTGATCAGAGATACAGCTTATGGGCCAGTATTTACCGAGGACTCTTAAGTTCTGTATTTGTCTATGAAGAGCTATCTGCTGCTGACGCCAATGTTGCATTTGGCATTGGGCTCTCAGTCTGGGGCATCAGCGAAGCTAAAGCACAGAAGCTTGTATCGCGGCCACTTGTTTTTGCGCCGGTAAAGTAAAAACCAATATCCACCGATAGATGGGTTTACGACTACAAGCTTGAGATTTTTCTTGCTATCTCCAAGTACAGCGGGATTCCAAATATTAAGTTGAATGGGAAAGTAACTCCAATGCTGGACATCAAAGCTAACGGAGCATTTGCCTCTGGTAATCCAATCGAGACAGCTGCTGGTGCGGCAATGTATGAAGCACTTGCGCATAGGACTCCAAGAATGGTTGCACCTCCAACAGAGAGGCCAGCCATTACTCCAACAATCACACCCAGCGTTCCGGTGAAGATTGGGAAAAGAAGCGCGAATACTCCAACCGTCGCACCTACTTTTCTTATCTCTCCCCAGTTGTTTCCTGCTAAGTAGCCCAGGTGAAGCAAGAAGAGAGTTAAGAATCCAGATTGAAGATTAATAAAGAAAGGTACAACCGCCAGATAACCCGAGTGGCTTGTAATCGCCCCAATAGCGAGCCCGCCAACTAAAAGCAGAATTGTCTTTCCGGTAATTACTTCATGAAGAGTCTTCCCCCATTGCACACTCTTATTGCGATGGCGAGAACCTAGATAGACGCCCACGACGATGCCTGGCACCTCCATGATTGTCAGCAAAGCTGTCGCAAATCCTTCAACCTTTATTCCGCTATTTTCCAAGAAGAGCAAGGCGGCAGAAAAAGTTACAAGTGATGTAGATCCATAATGGGCAGCGATAGCTCCACGATCGATGTCATTGATTTTGCGAACCATCTTCAACGATACAAAGGCAACTATCGGGATGAATATTCCGAGGAGAAACGTGGCAAGGGCCGGCACTGCAAAACTATTGAAAGAGGTTTCCTTTAGGGCATGACCGCCTTTGAGTCCAATTCCAAAGAGAAGGAAAATTGAAATCATCTGATAGGTCTGCTCTGGAATACGAACATCGCTCTTTATCCTGGCTGCTAAAAAACCAAAGATAAAAACTAATACGGCCACGGAAGTCAGGTTTGTGAAAGCCACGGAAGTCGATGTCATGGTGAGCCCCTTTAAATGTCGGCAGAAATATACCAGAAATCTATTTCAGGTATCAAATTGCTGGTATATTTGCACCATGGCATCAGAAATCAGTCGAGAGTGGACCTTTCTCTCAAATCATGGACACGTACTTGTCCACCTCAGTCGCTACCCTGATTCCCGTGTTCGAGATATCGCGGACACTGTTGGCATCACTGAGCGAAGCGCGCAGGCGATACTTGCTGATCTTGAAGAATCTGGTTACGTAACCATTACTCGAATCGGCCGGCGAAACAGTTACAAAGTAAATACTGGACTCAAATTTCGCCATCCATCAGAGGCGAGCAAACCAATTAGCTCGTTGTTAAAGATATTTTCCTGAAGCGCTGAAAGCCGGATTAGCCTTTGATAAATCCATTCTTGATCAAGTAATCAGCAGACTCTTTTAAGGTGACTTCGACAGGAATAAAACTAATGTCCAACAAGCGCTGAGCCTTGGCCCCACTAACATTCATTGGCTTTCCTAATTGGGGCAAAATCGGCTTAATTGAACCATCAAACAGCGAAAGCAAGCGAATAACGAATGTAGGCGCCTGCGCTGACTTGACCTTACTCTTTGGATACATGCTCTTTAACAACTTAGCTATCTCAACAAATGATCTGGTTTCAGAAGAAGCAATTATGCGTTCACCTTTTGTATTTTCATTCTTGATCGCGTCAACATGCATCTTGGCGACATCTCGTACATCTACGATTGCGAATTTTAGATCTGGCAACATGGGATCACTTCCGTTGAGGACTCTTTCTACAAGCGAAATTGATGAACCAAAGTTCTTATCTAGCGGTGCGCCAAGGACCAACACTGGATTAATGGTTGTTAGAGCGATTTCAGGGGCATCATTTTTGATGAAATTCCAAGCTGCTCGTTCAGCCAAAGTCTTGGACTTTGTATAAGCCACGCGCCCGACTGGATGCTCGATATCAGTCCACATAGTTTCGTCATAGGCCAAAACGCCGGGGGTTAATTCACGACCATAGATTGCTGCGACCGATGAAGTCAGAATTACTCGCTTGACTCCAGCATTTTTTGCAGCACGTAGTGCTCTCAACGTGCCTTCGACTGCAGGGCGAATTAAATCATTCTCATCTTTCGGCGAAGTGAGTGGAAATGGCGATGCAGTGTGCATCAGCACATCTATATCTTTGAGAGCAGAATCCCAGCCTGAATCTTTCTCAAGATCGAGCTCAATAAACGTTAGACGAGAATCTAGATTTGAATTATCTAAAAGATGTGTTGCTACTGCATCACGAACTTCTGATGACTTTGAAAGCTTGCGGACTGAAGCGCGAACTTCATATCCCTGATTGAGTAATTGCAGAGTGATGTGTTTGCCGATGTAACCGCTTGCACCTGTAAGAAGAACTCTAGTCATGTAGGAAATCATTCCATAAATCAGATAAAGAAGAGTCGCCTTACAAGACCAGAGAATTGGAAAGGGCCCCAACACGAGGGTGAAGTTACGCATTTACCAAATTACGAAATTTCTAAATGGGACTACTTGTGGATAAAAACTATCTTGGAAAGCAAAAGAGACCTGGCTATTAACCAAGTCCCAATCACCACCAAGCCACCGTTGGAAATATTCTTTCATAAAACTGAGCAATTTGCAGCAAAGCAAAAGGGACCTGGTATTAACCAAGTCCCAATTACTACCAAACCGTCGTGATCAAAGTATGACATATCTCCTTAGTTACTCGTAGTAACTTTATTGTTAAAGAAGAGTCGCCCTATAAGCCGGAGACGACATTGTTATGCGTGAGGTGACGCTCAAAAAATGTAATTGCCCTCAAATTTGCCCCCAAACATTTGTAAGTGTTTATAAACGATCAGATATCCCGTTCTCGCCAGGCCA
>JAPLBE010000012.1 GCA_026392935.1 Actinomycetota bacterium
ATATTCTTGAGTTGATGCAATTGTCCACATTGAAATAACCACCCATGCAGGAATTCCAATTTTCCATCCTGCGTATAACCAGCATGCCTCTGCGATTCGATCCGCAATTGAGTCAAGGACTCCACCCCAATTACTTTCTCTGCCTTGAACAATTGCAACGCTGCCATCGATTCCATCCATCATCAGTGAAAGAACTAGCAGCAAGAGCGCAATCTCTGGCGAATTAGTTGCAGCCATTGCCAAAGCAGTGAGCAATCCCAGGGCGGTAAGCAGATTAGGAGAAATTCGCAACACAGCACATAAGCGCGCAACACGGTAGGAAATGATCAACCAAATTCTTACTGCGCCCTTAATCGGCGCTCCCCCATGGATTTCACTCCATCGATCAGTGAATTCTTTCTCACTCTTCAGTTTCACCGATCATCCTTAATCTGAGAATAAATCTCACGTGTGGCAGTTGAAGAATTCATTGTGTAGAAGTGAAGTCCAGGGGCTCCGCTCTCCAGTAATTGATGGCAGAGATTTGTTGCAATCTCCACACCTAACTTACTGATGTAAAGCGCTCTGCAATGGATGCAGGAATCGGTGTTCCGCCCAGCTCTGCCATCCGGTTAAGTTGTTTCACATTTGTCACCGGCAAGATGCCAGCGATAATGGGAAGGCTGGAGCCCTTTGCCGCTAACTTATCTACAAGTGCTTTCCACTTATCTACTTCAAAAAAGAATTGCGTGGTTGCAAATGTTGCACCACGTCTCTCTTTTTCAAGCAAGACTTCAATATCTTTATCAATATCTCCTTGAGAGCTTGGGTGACCATCAGGAAATGCTGCAACACCAATAGTGAAACCACCGAACTCTGCCGCCATCGTGACTAACTCATCTGCATGATTGAGTCCACCTTGCGTTGGTACCCACGGTGCTCGCGGTCCACCAGTGGGATCACCACGCAGTGCCAAAATGCTTGTGATTCCAGCATCGCGATATTTTCCAAGAATCTCAACCAGCTCTGAACGCGTTGAACCCACACAGGTGAGATGAGCAACGGTGGGGATATGTGTTCTCGCAGTGATTTCAGAAGTGATGCGAATGGTGCGATCTCGCGTACTTCCACCCGCGCCATAGGTCACAGAGATAAAGTCAGGAGATATATTTTCCAGTTGTGACATCGCCGACCAGAGGCGCTCTTCACCTTCAACATCCTTAGGTGGGAAGAATTCAAAGGAGTATGTGACTCCGCTTCGCACGCTGCTTTTATCCACTGCCTCAGAGTATCGTTGCGCCGTGGATAAAGAGCTCACTTCAAGCATCGAAAACGTGCGTAACGCGGTCAAGGAAGAGCTCACCCAGTATTTGGCAGAACAACGCGACTATTTGACCAGCATCGCATCTGAGTTAACTCCGGTCTGCGATGCACTCGAAGATTATCTACTTGAAGGTGGCAAGCGACTTCGTCCGCTCTTTGCTTACGCCGGCTTTATGGCCACCGGCTCTACGCCCACTCGCACAGATATTCGTGCAATAGCTAGCCTTGAACTCTTGCAAGCATGTGCACTTATTCATGATGATCTAATGGATGGTTCTGATACACGCCGAGGAAAACCTGCAATACATCGCCACTTTGAATCACTGCATAGACAAGGTTCGATGGCGGGAGTGCCAGAACAATTTGGCGCAGCAGCGGCAGTGTTACTTGGCGACCTAGCTTTAGTCTGGTCTGATCACATGTTGCATAATTCAGGGCTATCTCACGAGAGTTTGATGGCTGCTCTAAAGATTCATGATGAGATGCGTATTGAATTAATGGCAGGCCAGTATCTCGATGTACGAGAAGCAGGTGAGAAAGAATTTAGCGTGGAACGCTCTTTGCGTATTGCTCGATATAAATCTGGCAAGTACACCATCGAACGTCCACTTCACCTGGGCGCAGTGATTGCAAGTCCGGCCCAGAGTGAACATGGTCAACTGCTCAATGTACTTTCTGCCTACGGACTGCCACTCGGTGAGGCCTTTCAATTACGTGATGATTTACTTGGAATCTTTGGAAATCCTGATGTCACAGGAAAGCCTGCCGGCGATGATTTACGTGAGGGCAAGCGCACAGTATTGATGGCGATGACTCTGGAAAAAGCCAGTACTCCCATGCGTGAAGTGTTGATGCGTGAGCTGGGAAACCCAACTCTCACCGTGCAGCGTATTGAGGAGTTGCGTACCATCATCACTGAAACTGGTGCCGTGGCAGAGGTAGAAAAGCTCATCGAAGGCTTGGCGACAGAATCAAAAATTGCAGCTCAATCATCTGCCATCGCCGTAGATGCCCAACCTTTTCTATTGGCACTTGCCGATAGCGCTATCCGCAGGAGTTACTAATGGTTGCACGTGTAAAAGGCCCTACTGATCATGTCGTTGTTGTCGGAGCCGGCTTAGCTGGCCTCAGCGCTGCGATGCGACTTGCTGGCGCCGGACGAAAAGTTACAGTCGTTGAACGTGAATCTGTGCCAGGCGGACGAAATGGTCTCCTTCAAAAAGATGGATATTCATTTGATACCGGACCATCTGTTTTAACAATGCCGTCCCTCATTCAAGATGCATTCTCATGCGTAGGTGAAGATATGAAGGACTGGCTTGAATTAATGCCTCTCTCTCCTTTATATCGCGCCTTCTATGCCGATGGTTCACAAATTGATGTCCATGCCAACACCGCGCAGATGGAAGAAGAGATTCGTACAAAAGTCTCTGCTGAAGAAGCACTCGGTTATCGCCAATATGTAGATTTCGTTACCAAGCTATATAAGTATGAGATGAATGACTTTATTGATAGAAACATTGACTCTCCCCTTAACTTACTGACACCAAACTTGGCGCGACTTATTGCACTGGGCGGCTTTAGAAAGTTGCAACCAAAGGTGAACCAATTTCTGAAAGATCCTCGCTTGCAGAAGGTGTATTCATTCCAAGCTATGTACGCCGGTGTAAGCCCTCAGCAAGCGCTAGCAATTTATGCTGTCATTGCCTATATGGATTCAGTTAACGGGGTCTTCTTTCCTAAAGGTGGAATGCACGCAGTTCCACGAGCACTTGCTGCAGCTGCAACTAAGCATGGCGTCGAATTTAAGTACAACACAACAGTCACGGGGCTCGATAAGCAGAACGGTCGCGTGAAGGCGGTCCTTACCAATACTGGCGAACGCATTGAATGCGATGTAGTGGTGATGAACCCAGATCTGCCTGTTGTGTGGCGCGAACTATTGGGCAAAACACCGCTCAATATTAAGCGGCTTAAGTACTCACCATCATGTGCCACACTCCTTGTGGGCTCTTCCAAAAAATATGACCATATTGCCCACCACAATATTCACTTCGGCAAATCCTGGGATGGCGTCTTCGATGAATTGATTAAGAAGAAGCAGTTGATGTCTGATCCTTCGGTACTTGTCACAGTACCTACCCACGATGACCCAACTCTGGCACCTGCAGGTAAGCAGTCTTATTACATCTTGTATCCAACTCCTAACTTGACTGCAGATATCGATTGGACAAAGCAAGCAGGTCCTTATCGAGATTCAATGATTAAGACTTTAGAAGAGCGTGGATATACCGGCTTTGGCGATGCCATTGAAACTGAAGTGATGACAACTCCGCTTGATTGGCAAAGACAAGGTATGGAGCAGGGTGCACCATTTGCTAGCGCGCACACCTTCTTCCAAACAGGTCCATTTAGACCTAGAAATATTGCCGCAGGTTTTGAGAACGTAGTCTTTGCAGGAAGTGGAACCCAACCGGGTGTTGGTGTTCCAATGGTGTTGATCTCTGGCCGACTAGCTGCAGAACGAATCGTTGGTCCGGTTAAGTAAATGGAAACTCTGCTTGCGCAGTCGTACGAGGAATGTAAGCGACTTAACTCCTTACACGGAAAGACGTACTACTTAGCAACGTTATTGCTTCCAAAAAATAAGCGCCCCTACGTGCATGCGCTCTATGGCTTTGCCCGTTATGCAGATGAGATTGTTGATGATTTAGCGTCAACGCTCTCTCCTGAAGAAAAAGCAGATGTCTTACGTACGTGGAGCTCTGGCGTACTTGCAGATCTCAAAGCCGGTACAAGTACAGATCACATTGGCCGGGCGCTAGTTGATACAGCGAAAAAATTTGATATCCCTCACCAACATTTTGTGGATTTCCTGCACTCCATGGAGATGGATTTAACTGTCACTGAATATCGCACGTACGACGATTTGCTTGAGTACGTGTACGGATCTGCTGCAGTGATTGGGCTCGAAATGGTTCCGATTCTCGGTTACTCCAATGAAGCCGCTTTTGATGCAGCTAAAAAATTAGGGATTGCTTTTCAGTTAGCAAACTTCATTCGCGATGTATCCGAAGATTTAGATCGTGGCCGCGTCTATCTTCCCCTTGATGAACTTGCGCAATCTGGAGTAGATCGGGCCATGCTAGAACGACGCGTGCTTACTCCGCAGATTATTGAGGCACTGAAATTTCAAATCGCACGTGTACGTTCGCTTCAACGTGAAGCAGATGCTGGAATCGGGTACTTAGATAAAGAATCTCGGCCGTGCATCAGAGCTGCCAGCGAGCTGTACTGTGGAATTGTCGATGAAGTAGAAGCAATTGGTTATGACATCTTTGAAAAGCGAGCAAAAACATCTACAGCTCGACGCGCACGTGTGGCTGGCCTTGCATATATACAAGCGTTAGCAGCACGTATCAGATAAAGTTCGGCACACGGGAGCCACAGTGGCTGAGAGGACTTCACAGAAGTCGACCGTTTGACTGGTCCGGTAATGCGGATCTAGAAATGGCAGGTAAAGAATGTTCTCCACTTTTTTCACAGCATGGGGCTATGAAGTTTCTTATCTTGAATTTGTAGCTTCGCTTGTTTCACTCATTGGTGTCAGTCTAGGAATCACCGGCAAGAGAATTACATGGCCTTGGTGGGCAATTAGTAGCGTTCTCTATGGAATCTTCTTCTTGCAATACAAACTGTATGCAAGTGCTGCACTACAGATTATCTTTGTTATCGCTGCAATTGTTGGTTGGTTTGGGTGGGAACCTACAGGTGCCAAGCCTGGTCCTCTCAAAAACAAGTACCGCCTCTACACAGTGGTGGCAATTGTGCTGGCAACTCTGGCACTTGGACCGGTCTTAAAATCTATCGGGGCAGCATCTACATATGTAGATGCAATTCTATTTTTTGGAAGTTTCGCTGCGCAGCTATTGATGGTGTACGAAAAAATCGAGAGCTGGACGATCTGGCTTCTCGTTGATGCAGGATATGTCGCTCTTTATGCCTCTCAAGGATTGTTATTCACCACGCTGCTCTATGCTGTATTTACTGTACTCGCAGCAATGGGATGGAGTAGTTGGTATGCAGCTCACCGACGCGCTACTAGATCTGTGTAGCGCTAAAACACCTTCCATCATTGCTATCGATGGTCCAGCAGGTGCGGGGAAAACTACGCTTGCAAACAATTTGGCTCTTGCCCTCTCAACTTCTCTTCGAGTAAATGTGATTCATATGGATGATCTATACAACGGATGGGAAAATGCACTAGGTGAAGAGCTCAGTCGCACGCTGCTTCACCTCACTGGTGCACATCTAGCAGCGAAGCCGCTTAATTATTCTAAATTCAACTGGGCTGCGAACGAGTTTGATGAGTCAATCACAGTGCCCGCAGCGGATCTTCTCATTCTGGAAGGTGTCGGAAGTGGGCAGAGCGCGATTCGTGAGAATTTAACTGCACTTCTCTGGATTGATATTGACTATAACCAAGGGTTAGCAAGGGTTTTAGAACGCGATGGACAATCGCTAGAAAATCAGATGCAAAAATGGTTATTGCAACAAGAGCAACACTTTCGCGTTGAAGGCACTCAGAACGCGGCCGATTTCATACTCACTACATAGAATTATCCATATGTCTGACCTGACCGGCGAGCTCATTGATGGGCGATATCAACTCCTTCGCCAAATGGCTAGCGGTGGGATGGCAAGCATCTACGAGGCGATTGACACTCGACTAGATAGAAAAGTTGCCGTAAAAATTATGCACGCGCATTTGGCGCAGGATGAACAATTTGTAGAGAGATTTATTCGTGAAGCAAAAGCTGCAGCAGCGCTCTCGCATCCAAATATTGTCGCCGTTCAAGATCAAGGTTGGAATCAAAGCGGGGCACCAGCAATCTTTTTGGTCATGGAGATGATTGAAGGTCATACTCTGCGTGAATACCTCAATGAACAAGGCAAACTCTCTATCGGCGATGGAGTGAAGTTTCTTATGCCTGTTCTCAGCGCACTAGGCGCCGCGCATAAACTTGGAATCGTTCATCGAGATATTAAGCCTGAGAATATTTTGATTTCTAAAGAAGGTCGCGTCAAAATTGCTGACTTCGGATTGGCTAAAGGACCTCTCCTTGGTTCGACCATGACAGCCGAGTCAAGCGTGATTTTGGGAAGCGTCTCGTATCTATCACCCGAGCAAGTACAACGAGGAATCGCTGATTCAAGAAGCGATGTGTATTCAATTGGAATCACAGCATTTGAAATCTTCACCGGACAGAAGCCCTTTGAGGGTGAAGAACCAATTCAAATTGCGTACATGCACGTCAATAATCGCGTGCCTCGTATTAGTTCGCTGGTTGATGGAGTTCCAAATGAACTAGATGAATTGATCTATCGCGCAACGAGTGCGAATCCAGATGAACGTCCTCGAGACGCGGCAGTTTTTCACGAAGAATTGCGAGCCCTTAACCCTCAGAAAAGACAACTCAGCCTCGAGCTAGATCTCCCAATTTCACCACTTCGACCAAAGAAAGAATCAAAATCCTTGCGAAAGAAGATTAAAGAGCTCACTGCAGCAATTCCTGTACCCCAAGAGAAAGAAACTACGGCACAAGTCGCTAAACGCAAGAAGCTCAGTAAGCGAGTGAAACGAAATCGTTTTATCGCAATGGGGATGGCAATTACTTTAGGTGTTGTTGGCTGGTATGCCTTAGTGGGACCTGGATCTCGTGTTGTTGTACCTTCAACAGTCGGTGCCACACAACAGGAGGTGACCGCAGCTCTCAAACCGCTAGGTCTTACCTTCATAGTTGCCGAGAAGCGATATAGCGAGGATATTACGGAAGGTCTTGTGATTGATTCGCAACCTGAAGCCGGCGGAAGAGTAGAGCAAGGCAGCAGCATCAAACTTATTATTTCTAAGGGTCCAGAGCGCTTTCTCATTCCAAAGTTAGCTGGCCTCACTCCGGATGCTGCCACAAATGTGATTTCAGATTTGCCGCTTGCTCTACAGCCAATCATTGAAGAATTCAATGAAAAGATCCCAAAGGGATACGTCATTGCTTCGACTCCAGCAGCCGGAGAAAAGGTAAAGCGAAATGCCAAGGTGTATATCCGAGTATCCAAGGGTTTTGAGCAAGTAGCGCTCACCTCGTACATCGGCAAGAGTTCTGACCAGGCAATCAATGAATTAACTGATGCTGGTTTTGATGTGAAATCTAAATATGACTTTAGCGAAACGCTATTAACTGGTGAAGTGATTTCTCAGAAACCAGAAGGTGGCAAGAGCGCTGATAAGGGTTCGAAGATAGAAATTATCATTTCTAAGGGATCTCAATTTGCCTACATTCCAGACACAATTGGTGTTGACGAAAGCAAAGTTGTCCAAGCACTTAAGGATTTAGGGCTTAAAGTTTCCGTCAAGAAGATTGGCAAGAAGAAGATTAAGAAGGTAATTGCTGTGTCACCAAAGGCCGGAAGCAAGGTTAAACGTGGCAGTACTGTGACCATCACAGTAGGGTGAGCACGTGAAAAAGCCACGTATCGGAGCGCATACTCCAACTTCTGGTGGAATGGCTAAACGTTCCATTGCATATGCAGAGTTAACCGGTGCCGAAGCAATTCAGGTCTTTACATCCAACCCTCGCGGTTGGGCAATGCCAGAGACAAACCATGAAGCCGATGCAATCTTTCGTGAAAAAGCTGAAGCTCTTGATATTGAAACTTACGTTCATGCGCCCTTCCTGATCAACTTGGGATCTCCAACGGAAGGTACATATAAGAATTCCCTTGCTTCAACTGAATACTCTCTCAAACGTGGAAAAGAAATTGGCGCACTAGGAGTTGTTGTACATACTGGCTCTGCCGTCAATGAAGATTTTATTGATAAGGCGTGGAAACAAATTAACAAAGGCATGATGCCTATCCTGGAGGCACTTACAGATGATTCGCCATACCTATTACTAGAGCCCACCGCAGGGCAAGGTCAATCTCTCGTAAAGCGTTTGGAAGATTTAGCGCACTATTTAAAGGCGCTGGAATACCATCCAAAAGTAGGAATCTGTCTAGATACATGCCACGTTTTTGCCGCTGGACATGACATCGCAAAAAAAGGTGGCATGAAAGAGACGTTGGATTTACTCGTGGAAGTTGCTGGTATTGAAAGAATCCAACTTATTCACGCCAATGATTCAATGGATGTATGTGGCGCCCTTAAAGATCGACACCAAAATATTGGCAAGGGATTTATTGGAGAAGCTCCATTTAAAGAGTTGCTCAAGCATCCAGCCGTACAGAACGCGCCATTAATTCTTGAAACTCCAGGAATGGAGCCTGAGCACGGAGAAGAGATCGCGCTCTTAAAGAAGTTACGAGGATGAGTTCTTCGCACGCTCTGAAAATGCGCCTTGCACCATGGGCGCTCTTGCTTGTTTCTGCAGGATGGGGCCTTGCATTCGTTGTCATGAAAGATGCAATTGAAAAACAGAGTGTTAATAGTTTTCTATTCTCTCGTTTTCTTATGGCCGTCGTCGTGATGTGGCTGATCAAACCTCGTGTTATCAAGGCCATCAACAAAGAAATTCTCACTAAAGGTTTCATCGCTGGTTTGTTTCTAGGCTCTGGATACATTCTCCAAACACTCGGATTAGCTCTCACTGGTGCTGCTATCACTGGATTCATCACTGGCTTGTACGTTGTAGCCACTCCCCTCATTGCATCGCTCGTTTTGAAAGCTCGAGTTACAGCATTTACATGGGTCTGCGTTGGAATAGCGACGATAGGTTTGGCACTGCTCTCACTCAAAGGTTGGAGCCTTGGTTTTGGTGAATTCCTTGTCTTTCTCTGCGCTGTTGCATTTGCCGCCCACATTATTGCTTTGAGTCGCTGGAGCAGCGGCCTCGATGTTTATGCGATGACAATTGTTCAACTTGGCACATGCGCACTTATGACTGGCGTTATTTCATTTGCCCAAGGTTTTCAGGCTCCAGTAGATACTTCTGGATGGTTAGTCATTGTTTACACTGCAGTTATCTGTACCGCAGTCGCATTTGTTGTGCAGACATGGTCCCAAGCGCATATGTCGGCAACGAAAGTGGCAGTTATTCTCACGATGGAAGTTGTTTTCGCTGCCTTCTTCGCAATCGTATTTGGAGGAGAAACACTGACTCTGCGTGCACTTACTGGTGGTGTGCTTGTCATGCTGGCTATGTTTATGATTGTGCTCAAGGAGGATTAACCATGGCAATCGATCTTCGTTCTGACACAGTCACGCGACCAAGTGATGGAATGCGCGCTGCAATGGCGCAAGCACCTGTTGGCGATGATGTCTACGGCGATGATCCAACAGTTAATTCCCTAGAAGAGCGTGTAGCTGCACTCTTTGGCAAGGAAGCAGGGTTGTTTACCCCTACAGGTTCACTTGCGAATCAACTTGCTATCCGCACGTTGGTTAAGCCAGGTGAAGAACTACTCGTTGAAACTCGTTCTCATATTGTTCGTGCAGAACTTGGTGCGGCTGCAACATTTAGCGGGATTACAACTCGCACCTGGCCTACTACCGATGGTTTGTTACGTGCCGAAGATCCACTTGCGGTTGCGCACGAGAATGCAGGCCCATATCTAGTATCTACAACTGCTATCGCAATTGAGAACACACATAACTTTGGTGGCGGAACAATTCAGCCCATCGATGAAATTGCCGTTCTATCACGCGCTGCTCACGCGAGAGGAATAGCTATGCACTTAGATGGTGCGCGCATCTGGAATGCTCATGTTGCATCCGGCGTATCTCTTTCAGAATACGGAAAACACTTTGACACCATTAGCGTCTGTCTTTCAAAAGGCTTGGGAGCACCTATTGGCTCTGTCATGCTTTCAGATAAATCCCGGGTCGCAGATGCACGTATTTGGCGTAAGAGATACGGGGCTGGAATGCGCCAAGTTGGAATCATCGCAGCTGCGGGGCACTTCGCACTTGATAACAACATTAAGCGGCTTGCAGACGACCATGACCGCGCAAAGAGATTGGCGCAAGCTCTGCACGCGATTAATAACTCTTTAGTTGATCCCGCAAAGGTGCAGACCAACATTGTTGGACTGGATCTAGTCGGCATGGGAATGACTGCTGCTGAATTTACAACTCGTTGTAAAGAAGCCGGGCTTTGGATTAGCGCGCTTGGTCCACATTATGCGCGTTTGGTCACGCATCTTGATTTTGATGATGCGCAATGTGATCAGGCAATCGAAATATTACAGCGCGCCCTCGTGGCGAAGTAGCCACTCTTTTTTATCTAAACCGTACGCATAATTTCCGAGTGATCCACCAGTTTTTACAATGCGATGGCACGGAACAATCAGAACTATGGCATTTTTTGCACAAGCGCTACCTGCGGCGCGAACAGCAGCGGCGCTACCTGCACGTTCAGCTAATTCAGTATAAGAAATGGTTACACCTGGTCTTACTTTCTTCATGGCTTTCCATGCTTCTTGAGAAAAGTGTGCACCGGGTTGCCTAACTTTTATTGAATTCAGTGCAGAGATGTCACCATCGAAATAATCTTGAAGTAAATCTGTAATAACAGGAATCTTCTTAACACTCTTAATCTCTCGCATCGAATCTTCTTCACTCAGACTCTCTTTGAGAGCCTTCAGGTTTGAGAGATTTGCAGCCAAAAGAACATGCTCATCGGAAATCAGATTAAGTGTTCCGAGAGGTGAATCGAAGCTTGATAGAAGCAGTGTCACGCTCGCTAAATTAGCGGTCGCGCAACATTTCGGCAACCAAAAATGAGAGTTCCAGGGACTGAGAATGATTCAAGCGTGGGTCACACGCGCTCTCGTAGCGTGACTCTAGATCCTTCTCAGAGACTTCATTTCCTCCACCAAGGCATTCGGTTACATCATCGCCCGTGAGCTCAATATGGATGCCGCCTGGGTGAGTGCCCAGCTTCTTGTGAACCTCAAAGAAGCCACGAACTTCATCAAGAACATCTTCGAAGTTACGTGTCTTATAGCCATTTTTGGATTCAAAAGTGTTGCCATGCATTGGATCGCAGACCCAGAGAACGCTCGCCCCACTCTTTGTCACACCTTCGACGAGAGCTGGGAGCGCCTGGCGAATGGTCTTTGCACCCATACGTGTAATAAATGTGATGCGCCCTGGTTCATTATCTGGGCTGAGCTTTGCAATCAGAGCAAGAGCATCTTCAACTGTGGACTTTGGTCCAAGCTTTACACCGATTGGGTTACGAACCTTTGAAGCGAAATCAACATGTGCGCCATCGAGCTGGCGTGTGCGTTCGCCAATCCAGATGAAGTGACCTGAAACATCGTAAGCAAGTTGTGTGCGTGAATCGATACGAGTTAAAGCCTTCTCGTATTCAATGATGAGCGCTTCGTGGCTTGCATAGAAATCAACGGCCTTGAACTGTTCTGGATCTACTCCAGCAGATGCCATAAATGCCAATGCGCGACCAATCTCAGTCGCCATTTGTTCGTACTTCTCACCAAATTTTGAATCGCGAATAAAGCCCTTGTTCCATTCGTGAACCTGACGCAGATCTGCAAAACCACCTTGAGTAAATGCGCGAACCAAGTTAAGAGTCGCAGCGGATGTGTTGTATACGCGAACCAATCTCTGTGGATCCGGAGTGCGTGCACTTTCAGTGAATTCAATGTCATTGACAGCATCACCACGGTATGCAGGCAGCGTTACATCACCGCGGGTTTCCAAATCGTTAGATCTCGGCTTTGCGAATTGACCAGCCATACGTCCAACTTTGATAACCGGTAAACTTGAGTGGTACTGAAGAACCGCTGCCATCTGCAAGATAGTTTTGATGCGATTACGAATAGAATCTGCAGTAGCTGATGTAAATGTCTCAGCACAGTCACCACCTTGTAACCAGAATGCACGACCAGCTGCTGCTTCTGCAATTTTCGCTTTGAGATCATCGCACTCACCTGCAAACACAAGTGGCGGTAACGCTTTGAGGTCTGCAACAGCTTTCGCTAGTGGTGCACCATCTTTGCCACCCGGCCAATTTGGTTGTTGCGATGCAACAAGGGTCGGATCAAAAAGATTATCCACATTCGAGGAAGGCGTTGTCATAGTCATAAGCGTAGAACGTTCAGATGCAATCTCGCACGGAGATTAGCCAAAGAACGAAGTAATCTCCTCGTAGCGCTCGATGGGAACTGTCTTAAGAACATCCGTTGCTGATGCCAACGGCACGCGAGCAATTTTCGTTCCATGGAGGGCCATCATCTTCCCGAAGTCGCCTTCGTGCACTGCAGTGATTGCCTCGAGACCAAAACGTGAGCTGAGTACGCGATCAAAGGCCGATGGTGTTCCACCGCGCTGAATGTGCCCAAGTACAGTGCAACGAGTCTGATAGCCAGTTTTTGTCTCAATCTCTGCAGCGAGCCAATCGCCGATGCCTGAAAGTTGTACGTGGCCAAATGCATCAAGTGGCTGATCTTTAGTAATCATGTCCCCATCTTGCGGAATTGCTCCTTCTGCAATGACGATAATTGGCGCTGTTCCAGTCGCAAATCGCGACTTAACGTATTCGCAGACCTTATCTACTGAGAACTTAACCTCTGGGATAAGAATGCATGCAGCATCGCCTGCTAATCCCGAGTGAAGAGCAATCCATCCGGCGTGACGTCCCATTACTTCAACAATGAGTGGACGGTGGTGGGATTCTGCAGTTGTATGCAGGCGGTCGATTGCTTCCATTGCGATATTTACTGAAGTATCAAAACCAAATGTGAAATCCGTGTTGTTAAGGTCGTTATCGATTGTCTTTGGTACGCCAATAACTTTGACGCCAAGTGCATCAAGCTTTGTAGCAACACCAAGAGTGTCTTCGCCACCGATTGCAATAAGTACATCGATTCCCTGATCCGCAAGGTTTTGCTTAATGCGCTCGACGCCATTTTCAATTTTAAATGGGTTGGTGCGTGAAGAACCAAGGATGGTTCCGCCCTTGGCAAGAATTGGCTTCACGGTTGCAAGATCTAGTGGCATGGTTAACGCCTCGAGCGGACCTTTCCAACCATCGCGGAAACCTACGAATTCATATCCATACTCTTTAATACCTTTAGTTACGACTCCGCGGATAACGCCGTTGAGTCCTGGGCAGTCTCCGCCACCTGTAAGAATTCCAATACGCATTACGTGCTCCAAAGTTAAGTGAGATTTCGGCTGCAATTACGCCGCACTGTGGTCAACACTGACTGGGACAGTCTAGCCTTTCGCCATGGCAAAGCCCCAACTCCGCGCATGTGTGAGTTCGCAACTACCTAGAAATCTGCGTGAAAGCTAGGTGAAAGCGGTCCTTCTACTCAACGACCATCTCAATCGAGATTACGGTGCCCTTAAGGATGCTCACCCAAAGACTCATCAGATTCTTTGCATTGAAAGTGAACGAATGCTCCACACGCGATCGTGGCACATACAACGGCTGTTTTTTCTTATCTCAAGCCGTGAACATTTTCTGCAAGAACTCAGGGATGAAGGATTTGTTGTCACATTCATTCAGAGCGCTGATACAAATACTGGAATAGAAGAGTTCCGAAAAGAAAATCCTGATACTGAGATTGTTACAACAGAGCCATCTTCACACAAGCAGTATCAGAGCTTGCAAGAAGCAGGTATTGCCTTTGTTGAAAATGATTTCTTTTTGACATCCAGAGTGCTCTTCGCTCAATGGGCTTCTGCACAAAAGTCATTAGTCATGGAAAATTTCTATCGCGCCCAAAGAGTGCGCCTGGATGTGTTAATGGAAGGCTCCTCTCCTGTTGGGGGCAAATGGAACTACGATGCCGATAATCGATTGCCACCTCCTAAAGGTGCGCACGCATGGCCTCAATACCTAGAGCATCAACGCGATGACATCGACAAACGTGTACTACGTGAAATTAAAGAGCGGAAGATTCCAGTCTTTGGTGAAGATCCAGATTTAACGTGGGCCACAACTCGCGCTGGTGCATTAGCCCAACTCTCCCATTTCTGCGAAAACGTATTTGCTGAATTCGGAGCATATGAAGATGCAATGCCTCATGAGAGCTGGGCTGTGAATCATTCGCTACTGAGCCCCTATCTAAATATTGGTTTATTACATGCTGAAGAAGTAATCGAGGCAGCGCTTACGAAGTTCTCCGAAGGTGGAATTCCACTCGCCGGTGCCGAGGGATTTATTCGTCAGGTTATTGGGTGGCGTGAATACATCAACGGTCTCTATTGGTACTTCGGTGATCTTTACCGAGAAGAAAACTCTCTACAGGCCAATCGACCGCTTCTTCCACTGTATGAAGATTCAAGTAAAACTCAGATGAATTGTGTCGCTACACAAGTGAAAGATATTCAGGCGCGCGCCTGGGTTCATCACATCCCACGCTTGATGGTTTTAAGTAACCTCGCATTAATTACTGGAACATCTCCCCAAGAGTTTCTTGATTGGATGAGACGAGCATTTATTGATGCAGCAGATTGGGTAATGGTTCCTAATGTCATTGGAATGAGTCTTCATGCAGATGGTGGACGATTGGCGACAAAACCATATGCATCTGGTGGTTCATACATTTCAAAGATGGGTAACTTTTGCAAGACTTGCGTCTTTGACCCAAAGAAGCGCGTAGGTAGCGATGCTTGTCCATTTACTACTTTGTATTGGGATTTCTTAGCACGAAATCAGGAACAATTCTCGGGAAATCATCGTATGGGACAACAACTTGCTGGTTTACGAAGGCTAAGTGATCTTCCCGAATTACAGGAACGCGCTCAAGAAGTCTTAGAACTTCTCTCTCGCGGTGAGCTCTGATTCAATAGCGCAATGACTTTAGCACCGGAAATAAAAGCTTTTCTCGAAGCAGGTGCCAAAGCTGGATTACCGCAAGTCTGGGAAGCGCCGATTGATGTGATTAGAAAAAACACTCAAGGCAGAATTGCTCTTGCTGGACCAGTAGAAGATATTCACGAAGTTGTTAATCGCTTTATCCCTGGCCCCACTGCAGATCTACCAATTCGAATTTACCGGCCAACAACGAATCCCGAAGCGCCAGCAATCATTTTTTTCCACGGTGGTGGATGGGTTTTAAACTTTCTCGATATCTATGATGCTGCCCTTACTCACCTAGCGAATCAAAGTGGCTTCACAATCATCAGTGTTAGCTATCAAAAAGCACCCGAGCATCCTTTTCCGGTTCCCTTTGATGATTGCTACGCAACTCTTCTTTGGGTAATCGAGAGCGCTAAAGATCTCAAGATAAATCCGCAGGCTCTCGGAGTTGCTGGTGACAGTGCTGGTGGTAATTTAGCTTCAGCTGTTGCACTCAAAGCGCGTGATAACGGAATCACACTTAGCTTTCAAATTCTTATCTACCCATGCAACGGAATGGATTTTGAACTTGAGTCCTATCGTGAGAATGCAACCGGATACGGGTTATCAACCCAAGCTATGAAGTGGTTCTGGGATCAATATCTGCAAGGTGATAGCCACAATAACAATCCCTACGCAGTACCCATGATTGCAAACAATCACTCGAACTTAGCGCCGGCAATCATTGTTACTGCTCAATACGACCCATTGCTCTCCGATAGTCAGCGATATGCAGAATTACTTCAGCAAGCTGGTTCAAGCGTTGTTTACCGCGAGTACGCAGGAATGATTCATGGGTTCTTTGCCAACTTAGCTCTCACTCCAACATCAAAGCAAGCCATTAACTTTGTAGTTACAGAGATGAAGAAAATTACTCAAGGTGTTAACTAAATGTCACGTCGCGGCTGGTTTCTATTTATCCTGGTCGGGTTTCTGTGGGGTATTCCCTATTTGTTTATCAAGATTGCAGTTGATCCGGATAATGGATTTTCGCCAGCAATTGTTGTCTGCCTTCGTACTGCAATCGGGGCAGCCATTCTGATCCCGCTCGCAATCAAGCAAAAACAACTTATGCCGGCAATCCGTGGAATTAAATATGTCGCACCTTATGCGCTTCTAGAAATGATTGGTCCGTGGATTCTGATTGGCACCGCTGAGCAGAAGATTTCTTCAGGCTTGGCTGGATTACTTATTGCATCAGTACCCATCTGGGCAACGATTTTCGCATCGATGCGTGGTGACAAAACTGTCTGGCAACGCAAACGTCTCTTTGGAATCGTCATCGGTTTCGTTGGACTTATTGCCATCGTTGGAATAGAAAGCATCAAAGGAAGCTCAGATCCAATTTCGATTCTGATGGTTCTTGTAGCGGCTATCGGATATTCGTATGCGGTGATGATGGTGCAAAGTGGGCTTCCACATGTTTCAGGAATTGCAATCAACGCTGTCGCTATGGCAATCACAGCAATTTTCTATTTACCTTGGGCCTTTCTTCAGTGGCCAACACATGAAATTTCGGGTGAGGCAATCCGTGCAGTTCTAGGTCTAGGAATTCTCTCAACTGGCATTGCATTCGTCGCGTTTTTCTCACTTGCAGCAATTATTGGCGTTGCTCGCGGATCGCTGGTTACATATCTCAATACTGCATTTGCCGTAGTTCTTGGTGTCATAATTCTTAACGAACCGCTTACAACGGGCATGCTCCTAGGTTTGCCACTCGTATTGATCGGTTCATATTTCGCGAGCCGTAAGCCTGTAACCACATAATTCTTGCCATACTTACTCAATGCTTGAAGCACTCTTCCTCGGCCTAGTTCAAGGGCTCACAGAATTCATTCCAGTTTCATCGAGCGCACATTTGCGCATTGTTGGTGAATTTCTGCCGAATGCTAACGATCCAGGTGCGGCATTTACCGCAATTTCGCAAATTGGCACTGAGCTAGCGGTCTTGATTTACTTTAGAAAAGATATTTTCTCAATTCTTAGAGCTTGGTTTAAGCGAGATGGTTCTGCCGAAGCACGCTTAGGAACCTTAATCATTATTGGAACTCTTCCAATCGCAGTTCTCGGCTATCTAGGTCAGAGTTACATCACCAACAATTTCAGATCTCTATGGATAGTTGCAACAACGCTGATTGTTTTCGGATTGCTTCTTGGTTTTGCAGATAAGGTAGGAAGAAGCGAAAAGGTGTTGGCTAATCTGAGCGCACGTGACGGAATTGCTTATGGTCTTGCACAATCACTTGCTCTCGTCCCTGGTGTTTCTCGCTCTGGAGCAACGATTGCACTAGGCAGATTACTTGGCTACAAACGCGAAGCTGCGCTTCGGTATTCGTTTTTGCTCGCGCTTCCAGCTGTATTCGGCAGTGGATTTTATGAACTCAAGAGTGCAATCTCAGATTCATCAGTGAACGTGTATTCGATACCCGAAACTTTGGGTGCCACGGTTGTTGCATTCGTCGTTGGGTACAGTGTTATTGCTTGGCTAATGAAATACATTGCAACAAAGACCTTTACACCTTTTGTTATCTATCGCGTAGTGCTTGGTTCGGCGCTATTGATTGCACTTGCTACTGGTGCTCTTAGCGCTCAGTAAAACCAAGACGTTCCAGGAGTTTAGGATCGCGCTGCCATTCTTTAGATACCTTGACATGTAATCCAAGGAATATACGTGCACCAAGCTCGCGCTCAATATCTTTTCGAGCTCGCATGCCAATATCTTTCAAACGCTCGCCTTGGTGGCCCAAAATAATTCCAGTCTGTGAATCTCGTTCAACGTGAATAGTGGCGTGGATATCAAAGAAAGGGCGACTACCCTTCTCTTCGCGCTCTGCCATTTCATCGATGGTGACCATAATCGAATGTGGAAGTTCTTCACGCGCATCGCGCATCGCAGCCTCGCGAATAAGTTCGCATATCAACTGCTGAATATCTTGATCGCTCTTCATATCCAGTGGGTAATAGGCAGGCCCGATCGGCAAATTCTTTCCGATAAGTTCTTCCAGCAAATCGATTTGTTCATGAATTGCAGCGGAGATAGGCACAATTTCATTCCATGTAAAACCTTTAGCTAGCTCTGAAATTCCTAGTAGACGCGTTGCAATATTCTTCTTAGAAACCAAATCTGTCTTAGTGACAAGGGCAAACTTCTTAGCACGTGGATACTTTGCAATTTCAGCTGCAATGAATTCATCTCCAGCACCCGATGTCTCATCTGCTGGCAGACACATCATGACGATATCGACTGAATCCATGCTCTCGCTGACAACCGCATTAAGGCGATGACCAAGAAGAGTCTTTGGCTTATGGACTCCGGGAGTATCTACAAGAACCGCTTGAAACTCTGGATTATTTACGATTCCACGAATTGCATGTCGTGTTGTGTTGGGATGCGGAGAAGTAATCGCAATCTTTTTCCCAACGAGTGCGTTAACGAGAGTCGATTTTCCGGTATTTGGGCGGCCGACTATTGCGACAAAGCCCGAACGGAATTCACTCATGGGGTAAGTCTCTCATTACCCACCTGCATTACCTAAAGGGCTGAAATCAACTCGATTGCATCTGCAACGGAAGTAACTAGCTCGGCTGCTCGTTCGCCAATTAATCGATGACATCCTTCTGAGGATGGGGAATTTATCGGCCCTGGAATTGCCATAACTGGTTTCATCAACTCTGCTGCATCGCGCGCCGTGCGAAGAGATCCGCTTCTAAATGCTGCTTCTACAACGAGAGTGCTCTTTGAGAGAGCTGCAATAACTCTATTGCGAGTGAGAAATCGATGCGGCATCGCAATTACCCCAGGCATAACTTCCGAAACAAGTGCGCCGTTCTCACAAATCTCTTCAAACAATCTGGCGTTACCAGCCGGATATTGAATATCTATTCCCGATGCAATCACTGCAATCGTGCGGCCTTCAGCAACCAGTGCGCCTCGGTGCGCAGCTGTATCGATTCCGTAGGCTCCCCCGCTGACTATCGCCCATTCGCGATCAACAAACCCTGCAGCAAAATCTCCGGCTATACGAATTCCGTACGGAGTTGGATTACGCGTGCCAACAATTGCTAGAGACCGTTGGGTAAGAAGCGCTACGTCACCTTTAACAATCAAACCAAGTGGCGGGACCTCTAAATCGTTGAGTGAGCTAGGCCAATTCTCATCATCACACGTGATGAAGACTCCACCAGATTTGATAATCGATTCCCGTGCAACATCTAGTTCAAAGGTCGCGAATCTCTCCATGAGTCCAGCATGTTTTACCGTGTCATATCTTCGAGTGGTGATTCGATCATAGACAGCGTCATGGCCTCGTTCCGCAATTTCACGTGACCACAATGCAACTCCGGGTTCGATGCAGGCAAAGAGAGCCAACTGGATATCTGCTGTATTCAAATCTCTGAACCTTCGCGTAATGCATAAGCCTGTGTGACATCTGACAATGTGGGAATTTCCCGTTGCGCAAGATCAGCTAAAGTCCAGGCGAGTCGAATCACTTTATGTAAGCCGCGTGCAGTCAATCTCTCTTTATCTAGTTCATCGTGGAGAAAGTTCATACCTAAGCGCTCGGGTTTGTAGGTTGTCCGTAATTCACGGCTTGGAATATGGGCGTTTAGTTGCCATTCTCTTCCTGCAAAACGTTGCGCTGCAGAATTACGGGCAGAGATAACTCGAGCTTTTATCTCTGCGCTACATTCGCCAAGTTCTGTCGCGGCCATTTCGACTCGTGATACAGGTTCGACCTGAACGCGCATATCAATGCGATCCATCAAAGGACCCGAGAGTTTTCCAAGATATCTTCGAACTGAAAGTGAAGAGCATTCGCAACCTCGACCCTTTCCACTGAATTTTCCACACGGACAAGGGTTAGCTGCAAGTACAAGTAGAAACTCTGCAGGAAATGTAATGTTTCCGACGCTTCGAGTAATTGTGATGGTTCCGGTCTCAAGTGGTTGCCTTAATGAATCAAGTACCCCCGCTGCACACTCTGGAGCCTCATCGATAAATAGCACTCCGTGATGCGCCAAGGTGCATGCACCGGGTTTAATCACATACGAACCACCACCGACTATCGCAACCCGTGATGCAGTGTGATGCGGTGAAACAATCGGTGCAAGAAGTGACATTGGAGAACGTGTTGCAAAGGAACCAGAAATGGAATGTACGGCTGTAACTTCTAGCGCTTGTTCGATTGTGAGAGAGGGCAGAATCGAAGGTATGCGAGAAGCGATCATTGTCTTTCCCGCACCAGGAGGGCCTACAAGTAAAAGATGGTGCCCACCTGTTGCCGCCACTTCTGCCGCAAACCTAGCCTTGCTCTGACCCGCAACATCAGTGAAATCCAAATAATTCTCGTTATCAACATCTGCAAGATCAAGTTCTTGCGCTTCTGGATGCTGGCCAGTTCTGACCCACATCAACACCTCACGCAGATGATCGAAGACAAGAATCTGCATCTGTGGCATTAACTGGGCTTCGGCTTTATTCGCACGCGGGATGATTGCTCGAGTCATTCCAGCTTGGTGTGCTGCGATGAGCGCGGGAAGAACACCGCGCACCGAACGAATCTTTCCATCGAGTGCGAGCTCACCCAAAATAATCGTCTCTTCAAGCGGATCCTGTGGAATCACTTGATGTGCGATCAAGATGCTTATCGCGATTGATAAATCGAAACTTGATCCACTCTTCGGCAGCCATGCTGGAGAGAGCGAAACTGTTACTTTGCGATTGGGCCAGATTTCGTTGCAATTAGTTATTGCCGCACGAACTCGATCTCTAGATTCTTGAAGCGCGGCATCAGGTAGACCCAGCAGTGAATACATAGGGATTCCATCAGAGATATCTACTTCAATTTCGACCACACTTCCAGAAATTCCTAGGAGTGCAACACTTTTTGTGTAACCGATACTCATAAAATGTTTCCGCGATATTCCAGAGTATGTGCCCCATCTGCGGAAATAAGGACAGCCACTACATCAATGGCATATTCACATCCAAGGCACCCATGGGTAGCAAGCCAGGCCAGTGCAAGCCTTTGCATACGATGGGCTTTATCTTTGTTAATTGCCTCAAAAGGATGTCCGAAGGTAAGTGAGCTACGAGTTTTTACTTCGATGAAGTGAAAGATGCCATCTCGAGACAATGAGACGAGATCAATTTCACCCTCGCGAATTCTCCAATTGCGATCGAGAATTTCATCCCCGCGGTCTGTGACGAACTCTGCAGTTTTACTTTCACCGAACGCGCCAGTTCTTTGCTTAGGTCCAGGCTTCTTCAATCGTGTGCTCATGGGCGCAGATTAAAAGGGTGGTGTGATGATTAAGCGAGTAAGTAAGTGAGCTGTGTAAAACTATTTAATAAGTGCAGCTATATTTGAAAAAGAAGTTCGATGTTCTACACAGGGTCCGAATTCTTTCAGTGCTGCTGTATGGGCTGCTGTGATATAGCCCTTATGTTTTGCAAATCCATACTGCGGATACTTTGCATCAAGTTCAATCATTTCGCGGTCTCTGGTTACTTTTGCAACGATTGATGCGGCGCTAATTGCGGTGACCACTTGATCACCTTTCCATACTGCAACATTGGGTATAGCCAACCCTTCGATTGCATAACCGTCCGTCAACACATATGCGGGTTCGACGTGCAGGCCCTTGACTGCACGTCTCATACCATCAAGATTTGCAGCATGCACCCCTCGTTCATCAATTTCCGAAACTGAAACTCGAATAACGCTCACACTGAGAGCGACTTTCATAATGAGATCAAATAACTCTTCGCGCTTTTTCTCGGATACTTCCTTCGAGTCACGAACTTCGGATAGCTCAGGAGCAAAAGGGTCTTCAAGAATCACCGCGGCAATTACAAGTGGTCCAGCACAGGGACCGCGACCTGCTTCATCTACTCCTGCAATCGGTGAAATTCCTGCATTGCGAAGAAGTTGCTCAATCGCTTTCATGAGATGAAATTACTTAATGGGATTATGAGAAGAAATTATGCCAATATTTTTAAATGGCCAGATAATTGCATAGGCACGTCCAGTAACTTTTGACACTGGAACGAACCCATTATTCACATCATCTTGGTGGTAGCGAGAGTCAGCAGATGCATTTCGGTGATCGCCCATAACCCAGATTTTTCCTTGCGGAACAGTGACATTGAACTTTAGTTCACTTGGCTTATTACCCTTAAAAATATATGGCTCATCAACTGCCTTGCCATTAATTTTCATGGATCCATCCTTCGCGCAGCACACAATCGTGTCGCCCTCGACGCCAATGACGCGCTTAACTAAGTATTGTTTCGCTGGATTAGGTAATACGCCAACAATTACTAGGCCTTCTCTGATTTTTGTGACTACTTTGTTCTCTTCAAGAGCATATGGCTCTGGAAGCCAGTTGTCCGGGTCACGAAAAACTACGACGTCACCACGCGAAATCTTTGTAGACAAAAATGGAATCTTATTAACTGCAACACGGTCTTGTATCTGAAGCGTATTTTCCATAGAACCTGAAGGAATATAGAAAAACTGAACAAGAAATGTTTTGATTACAAGTGAGACAGCGAGCGCAACGATTATAAGAATCGGAAGCTCACGAAGGACTGAGCCCTTACGTGACATGGAGAGAATTAGTTACTCTGCAGGAGTTGCGTCAGCTGCTGGAGCGTCCGCTACAACTTCTGGTGTTGCTTCGGCTACTGGAGCTTCTACAACATCAGCAACAGGAGCTTCTACAACTGCCTCAACTGCTGGCTCTGGCGTAATCACTTCTGCAACCGGAGTAGAAAGAATTCCGTCGCCGTAACCTTCAACGCCATCACGCTTTTCGCGAATCTTTGCAGCCTTACCGCGAAGATCGCGGAGGTAGTAAAGCTTTGCGCGGCGAACATCGCCCTTCTTGACGAGTTCAATCTTTTCAATAACTGGTGTGTGAACTGGGAATGTGCGCTCTACGCCAACGCCGTATGAAACTTTACGGATTGTGAAAGTCTCGCGAACTCCATCACCCTGACGACCGATAACAATTCCCTGGAATACCTGAAGACGTGACTTGCTGCCTTCGATAACACGAACGTGGATCTTAAGCTCATCGCCAGCACGGAACTGTGGAATGTCCTTGCGGAGTGAGGCAGCATCTACTACGTCGAGAATGTTCATCTTTGGTCCTGTTCATTACTTATAAGAGGCACTGCGAGGTAACGCGGTGCAGACTGCGTATCTTGCCACAGAAGGGGCCTTGAGCGTAAATCGGGTCTGAGGACCGCGAGAATTACGCGGTAAAGCCGAGAAGGGCTTCTAGCTCTGCATGCAGGTGCGGGCCGGCAGCCATAGAGATTGCCATTGGGCTATCGCCGTATTGCTTGAAGATGGCGCCCGCTTCTCTTGCTACTAATCCCCCTGCAGACCAATCCCATTCCTTTAACCCTGCTTCGTAATATCCATCAAGAGCGCCCATTGCAACATGGCAGAGGTCGACAGCAGCTGCGCCATTGCGGCGGATGTCGCGAACTATAGGAACAAGTTTTGCAAAATCTTCAAGTTGAGTCAGACGGTACGCAACGTCGTATTGAAATCCTGTAGCAATTAGTGCGCGGTCAAGTTCGATGGGGTCATTGCATTTTATTGAATGACCATTGTAGAAAGCACCGCCCCCTCGTGTTGCCCACCATGTTGAATTAATCGTTGGCGCAGTTACTACTCCAGCTATTGCGCCGTCTTTATCTTTTGCAGCAATCGAAACATTCCAACCTGGAAGTCCATAAAAGTAATTAACTGTGCCATCTAGTGGGTCAATAACCCAGGTAATCCCTGATGTACTTTCGATAGATGCGCCTTCTTCGCCAATCATTCCGTCATTAGGTCGGGCGGCAAGTAGAGATTCGACAATAAATGTCTCTGCCTTTTTATCCATCTGTGTTGCGATATCGATAGCTGTTGACTTGGATTCAATTTCAAATGCCTGAGGCCGATCCATCAAGAGCGCTCCTGCCTCTGCACCGACTTTCTGAGCCAAGGTCAACAAATCTTTATACATATGCGCATCTTAGAGGGTCTATCTCTCGAGAAATTGACCCTATATCCGTTATTCTCACCCCATGACAGAGCTTCGCCTAACAGGAAAAACTGAGGACGGAAACCATCTCGCCCTTGTTGATACTGACGGTGCAGAATTCTCTCTTCGAATTAGCGACACACTTCGCGCGACAGTTAACCAACCGCGACTTACCTCAGTTCCAGCAGCCGATGCCGTCGAGACAATTTCTGTTAAAGAGATTCAGCGCCGTCTTCGTGCAGGTGATAGCTTTGAGCAAATTGCTCGTGATGGTCAAACAACTCTTGAAAAAGTTGAAAGATTCTCTGGACCAATCATGCAAGAACGCGAATACATTCTGGATCGCGCCCGCGAGCTAGTGATGCGCAAGGATGTTCATCGCATTGAAATGACATTTAAAGATGTTGCCCTCGCAAAGCTTGCCCCACGCGGTGTCGACACTGATGAAGTTAGATGGAATACGTGGCGCCTACCTGATGGCACCTGGCACATTGAATTGCATTACCCAAACCGTGATGGAAACGGAATCGCAACCTGGATTTTCGATCTCGCTCGTCGCGCACTGGATGCGTCGGATGACAACGGAGCTTGGCTGATTGATGAAGATGCTCCTGCTCGTCCGGTTGCAACAGGAATTATTCATTCAGAACCAACTCATCCATCGCGAATTGAACCAACAAGAGTCGAAGAAATATTCCAGCCAATTATTGAAGAGAAGCCAGAGACTCCACGTCTTGCAGTGATTCGCGAGACTCCTACACCGGCAGATTCACAAGATGGAATTACTGCTCGAGCAAAAGTTCCTTCATGGGATGAAATTATGTTCGGTCACAAGACGCAAGAAGAACCAGAAGAGAACTAGTTAACGGTTCTATTCAGCAGCGGAACTGAACTTTCAGTCTCTGTAACTCCACCGTGATGACCAACCATGGCGCCTTCTTTATCTGCACGCTCTGGATCTAGCAAAACTAGACCTGCTTGAGCGATTGCAATGACATCCCCGGCTCGATCTGCTGCATCCATAGAAACATCGCTACCAAAGAGTCCCTCTGCAATTGCTGTTGCACGGGTATGCATTATTACTTTATCGCCCAAGGTCTGACGCCAACGATGCACGACTTCATCGGCTGCGTGCTGTGAATCCGTTGCAAGGTATAAATGTCGAGCCCGAGGTTCGCCAGCAATCACAGCAATATCAGTGAGCAAATCATTGTCTTGGCCGAGCACAACTTTCTCAGTCACATTAATCATTCCGTGATCTGCAGTAACCCAGATGCGAGTTCCGTGCGGCACCTTTTCAATCAATGACCCAACTAGTTGATCAACTCCGGTAAGCGCGGCTAACCATTTATCGGAACCGACTCCATCTGAATGCCCGGCAGAATCGAGATCATTGACATAGAGATAAACAAAAGAAGGTGTTGATTCAAGCGCAGCAATCGTTTCGCTCAGCAAGTCAGTGACAAGATTGGCACCTTTGTAATGCGCTCCCCTAAATACTGCCCGTGTAAACCCTGAATTCTCATATCTCTTTGCCGCCACATGTGTAGTTGTAATTCCTGCAGCCATAGCTCTTTCAAAGAGCGTAGGAACTGGTTGCCAGATAACTGGATCAACACGTTCATCCCACTTCAAAGTATTTAGTACTCGCCCGCCACTTCGCGGAACTTGGACTGTGTATCCAAGCATTCCGTGAGCACCTGGCATTACACCCGTTGTAAGTGTCGCAAGGCTTGTTGCAGTCGTAGAAGGAAAAGAGGTTTGTACTTTTCCGTGTGTAACCAGTGAGGACAAGTTGGGTGCAGCTGATGAATATTTCACAAGAACATCTGCGCCAAAGCCATCTATGAGAAAAAGAAGTTCGCGGCCGCTGGGACTTTCGCCACATCCAATTGAATCCACCGCAGTGCTTAAACCCAAGGTAGAAAAAATCGAGGGCATGATTTGCGACAGGTGCACGGCCGTATCGTCTCACGAGTATTGTTCCCCGTATGAATTCACTCGGTTTCGTTACTTCTCCCGAGGTTGCAGCTGCATTAGCCGCTGGAAAACCTGTCGTGGCACTTGAATCAACGATCATTAGCCACGGTCTTCCACGTCCATCCAATTTGGATGTTGCTCGCGAGGTCGAAACTATAGTTCGCGAACATGGCGCAACTCCTGCAACGATTGCGATTCTCGATGGACAGGTATGTATTGGCTTAACAGATGATCAATTAGTTGCTATTGCAAACCGAGATGACATTGCAAAGGCATCGAGTCGTGATCTAGCAATTATTGCCGCTACTAAGAAAAGCGCGGCAACAACCGTTGCCGCAACTGCCCACCTTGCTGCACTTGCTGGAATTCATGTATTTGCAACTGGTGGGCTAGGTGGTGTCCATCGCGGTGCAAACGAATCATTCGATGAATCCGCAGATTTAACGGCTCTCGCTAATTTAGACATCACAGTTGTGTGCGCCGGAGTGAAATCGATACTCGACGTTGCTGCCACTTTGGAAAGACTTGAGACTTTAGCAATTGGTGTTGTTGGCTATAAGACAACGGCTTTCCCTGGTTTTTATCTCACTGATTCAGGATTCACAATTGAGCACCAGGTAAATAGCGCCTCAGAAATTGCAGCAATCATTGCCGCCCGTAAGGCTTTAGGGACAAATGCTCATGCACTGATTGTGGCAAATCCAGTTGCCCACGAAATGAATCGTGCACGTCACGATGCAATCCTTAAGAGTGGTCTTGAAGGTTGTGCCAAAAATGGAATCATCGGAAAAGCTGTCACCCCTTACCTTCTCGAGCATTTCCACACCGCATCTGAAGGTGAATCTCTAAAGGTAAATATCGAAATCATTAAATCTAATTCAGCACTCGCTGCCGATATCGCAGTAGCTGCCAACAAGAAATAGCGTTATTGATGACAACCAAAGTTCTTTGCATCGGTGATGTGATGCTCGATGTTGTCACCAAAATTGCGGTCATGCCATCAGAGATTAACTACGGCAGTGATACAGCTTCAGAGATTTCTACACACGGAGGTGGCGCAGCTGCAAATGTGGCCTCGTGGCTCACGCGCACAAATGTAGAAGCAACCATTGTTGGCCATGTTGGCGATGATGCCGCGGGTGCTGCACTGATTAGCGAATTTGATGCCCTTGGTGTTCGCCACGAAAATCTCATGGTTAGCGGTGCCCGGTCTGGGGTTGTCGTTGTACTTGTTGATCCAACCGGTGAACGAACAATGTTTCCTGACAATGGTGCAAACTCGGGGCTACACATCGGTGACCTGCCAGATATCACTGGTTTCGATGCTGTCTATATTTCGGGCTACTCCCCCCTCGATCCGCAATCTCTTGTAGGTATTAAAGAGATGATCACAAAGATTCGTGCTGCAAACATTCCAGTTTATTTCGATCCTGCATCAGTAGGTGCCATGAAAGAAGTGGACATCAATGAAGTGAAATCGTGGCTTCCAATGATGAATGTCCTTTTACTTAATGAAGAGGAAGCGATTTATTTAACGGGCGAAAGCGATCTTGAGAAAGCTCTCGATTCTCTGCTGATTTCTTGTGAGACTGTTGTTGTCAAGCGCGGATCCTATGGAGCAATCGGGAAAAAACGAGGATCTGATTCAATTTCCGTTCTTGCTGATGCAGCAATGGTTCTCGATACCACTGGGGCTGGAGATTCATTTGCTGCAGGATTTATTTCACAATTTTGCGTGCATGGTGATTTAAGCCGCTCTTTAATGGCTGGCGCCGAGATTGCTGCCCATTGTGTGGCAATCATTGGTGCAAGACCGCGTGTAGGTACCGAGATTTAACTCAATGACTTGGCAGAATACGCGCCATGGCTACGAAGAAGACAGCAGCACCCAAGAAATCGGCAAAGGTCGTAGGGCCAAAGCCTGGTGAATATCCAGGAAAGATCGTCGATATCGATGTCTCTTCAGAAATGTCAGAATCATTTCTTGAATATGCATACTCTGTAATTTACTCACGCGCTCTTCCCGATGCACGTGATGGACTTAAACCAGTACACCGTCGCATCTTGCATCAGATGGCAGATATGGGACTTCGCCCAGAGCGCGGACATGTAAAGAGTGCGCGTGTAGTTGGTGAAGTAATGGGTAAGTTGCACCCACACGGTGACTCAGCAATTTACGACGCACTTGTTCGCATGGCGCAATCTTTTTCAATGCAGCTTCCACTCATCGATGGTCACGGAAACTTTGGATCACTTGATGCTGGCCCCGCAGCGATGCGTTATACCGAAGCGCGTCTTGCACCCACAGCGATGGCGATGGTTGCAGAAGCAGATGAGAACACTGTCGATTTCGGACCAAACTACGATGGTCAACTTTCAGAGCCCCTTGTACTCCCCGCAGCATTTCCTAATCTTCTTGTAAACGGTGGTTCAGGGATTGCAGTGGGTATGGCAACCAACATGGCACCACACAATCTTGGTGAAGTTATAGCTGCTACTAAGTTCCTGATTGATAACCCTAAGGCAACGCTGAATCAGCTGATGAAACATATTCCGGCGCCCGATTTTCCAACAGGTGGAGAAATTGTTGGACTTGAAGGTGTTCGTGAAGCATACGCAACAGGTAAAGGCTCATTTAAAGTTCGCGCAACAACTGAAATTTCTAAAGTTTCATCTCGCAAAATGGGAATCGTCATCAAGGAGCTTCCATTTAACATTGGCCCTGAAAAAGTTGTCGAGCGCATTGCAGACCTTGCTAAGGCAAAGAAAATTCAAGGAATCTCAGACATCATCGATCTTACTGATGGACAAACCGGTACAAACGTTGTTATCGAACTTAAGAATGGCTTTGAACCTGAAGATGTCCTTGAAAAGCTGTTCAAACTCACACCTATGGAAGATGCTTTTGCAATCAATGCCGTAGCACTGGTTAAAGGCAAGCCGCAGACTCTTGGACTCAAAGAATTGCTGCAAGTATTTATCGATCACCGCATTGAAGTTGTCCGCCGTCGTTCAGAGTTCCGTAAAGCAAAGGCTCAAGATCGACTTTCACTTGTTGATGGACTTCTTAAGGCAATTATCGATATCGATAAGGTCATCAAAATTATCCGCGGCAGCGATGATGCAGCTGCAGCTAAAGATAAGCTGATTAAAGACTTCAAACTTAACGATGAGCAAGCTACATATATTCTCGATATGCCTCTTCGTCGCTTGACCAAGATGAGCAAACTTGAACTAGAGACAGAATCTAAGGAACTTAAAGCGGTAATCGCAGCCCTGACAACCTTGCTTAAGAGTGAAGATGCAATTCGCAAGCAAGTCTCTGATGAACTGACAGAGGCAAGTAAATCTTTCGCAACTCCTCGCCGAACCCGTATCGGCAAGGAGTAATTTCTTATCCCACGCACACTGTGGGAGACTTCGCCAAATGATCGCTACAACTGCTCTCGAACTGCGCGCCGGTGCGCGTCTTCTGGTCTCGGGAGTCACAGTTCGCATCAACAGCGGCGATCGCATCGGATTCGTTGGGCGTAATGGCGCTGGTAAATCAACTCTCGCAAAAGTTCTTGCTGGTGAAACCCTGCCTGCAGGTGGCGGCGTTCAGCGCACAGGAAAAATTGGTTATCTGCCGCAAGATCCACGCACTGGTGAAGATCAAGGAACCGCGCTAGACAGAATTTTATCTGCGCGCGACCTAGACCAAATTGCTGCACGTATGACGCAAGTAGAACACGAGATGTCTACTACTGAAGGCGCAGAACTAGAAAAAGCTTTAGAGCGTTACACCCGCGTAGATGCTGAATTCAGTGCAGCCGGTGGTTATGCAGCAACTGCTGAAGCAGAAGCGATTGCACACTCCCTTGGAGTATCGGAAGCGGTCTTTAATAATCAACTAGACACTCTTTCGGGTGGTCAACGCAGACGTATTGAACTTGCTCGCATCCTCTTCTCTGGTGCAGAAACTCTTCTGCTCGATGAGCCCACTAACCACTTAGATGCTGATTCCATTGTTTGGCTTCGAAACTACCTCGTCAATTACTCAGGTGGGCTTGTCATCATCTCCCACGATGTTAACTTGATCGAAACTGTCGTCAATAAAGTCTTCTACATCGATGGAAACCGTAACGTGATCGATGTCTATAACTTGGGCTGGAAGCAATACCTGCTGCAGCGTGAACAAGATGAGCATCGGCGCAAGAAGGAACGCGCGAACGCCGAAAAGAAAGCTGAAATTTTGCAGAAGCAGGGCGAGAAGATGCGCGCGAAAGCTTCTAAAGCAACGGCAGCTCAAGGCATGTTACGTCGTGCAGAAAAACTTCGTTCATCACTCGATGATGTTCGCGTCAAAGATAAGGTCGCAAAGCTGCGCTTTCCAACTCCAGCTCCTTGCGGAAAGACTCCCCTATCCGGTGAAGAACTTTCCAAGAACTATGGATCACTTGAAATCTTCACCGACGTCTCCTGCGTTATCGATAAAGGTTCTCGCGTTGTCATTCTTGGACTCAACGGAGCCGGAAAGACAACACTTCTTAAAATCCTGGCTAACCAACTCGAATCCGATACTGGAAAAGTTGAACACGGCCACGGACTCAAACTTGGCTACTACGCCCAGGAACACGAAATGCTCGACTTCGAACGCACCATCTTAGAAAACATGATGTCTTCTAAAGATGACTTACGCGAACCAGAAGCTCGTAACGTCCTTGGTTCTTTCCTCTTCATTGGCGATGATGTTCATAAGCCAGTGAAAGTTCTCT
Source organism: Actinomycetota bacterium (assembly GCA_026392935.1). Taxonomy (GTDB): domain Bacteria; phylum Actinomycetota; class Actinomycetes; order Nanopelagicales; family Nanopelagicaceae; genus Planktophila. The sequence goes on from JAPLBE010000012.1 coordinate 30,959, forward strand.
CTGGTGGAGAAAGAACTCGTTTAGCACTTGCAACGCTTGTCGTATCGGCTGCAAATGTTCTCTTACTCGATGAGCCTACAAATAACTTAGATCCAGCATCTCGCGAAGAAATCCTTGGGGCGCTCGGTGAATATCAAGGCGCTGTCATCATGGTTTCTCACGATGAAGGTGCCGTGCAGGCTCTTAAGCCAGAGCGCGTGATTTTGTTGCCTGATGGCGATGAAGATATCTGGAAAGACGAATACTTCGACTTAGTCAGTATTGATTAGCCAACGATATTTAAGACTTAAGCGTCAATCTGCTCGCGATCAATGTCGGCTGTAGCAATAAATTCCTTACGTGGCGCTACATCTGAACCCATTAGGAGTTCGAACATCTTTTCTGCAGCCTCTGCATCTGGAACAGTGATGCGGCGCAAGGTGCGAACATCTGGATCCATTGTTGTTTCGCGAAGTTGATCTGCATCCATCTCACCTAAGCCTTTGTAGCGCTGAACTGGTTCTTTCCAACGCTTGCCGGCTTTCTTCAAATCTGCAGTGACCTTCTTCATCTCATCATCTGAATATGTGTAGATGTACTCGCCCTTTTTGCCACCAGCGCCCATAGTTTCAATACGGTGCAGTGGTGGAATAGCTGCAAATACGCGACCGGCGTCAATCATCGGGCGCATGTAGCGATACATCAAAGTGAGTAGCAAGCAACGGATGTGAGCACCGTCAACGTCCGCATCTGACATCAAGATGACGCGGCCATAGCGAGCATCATCTAGTTCAAATGACTTTCCTGAACCTGCACCGATTACCTGAATGATTGAGCCGCATTCTTTGTCATCAAGCATCTGTGACAGTGATGCTTTTTGTACATTAAGGATTTTGCCTCGAATTGGCAGGATTGCTTGGAACTCTGAATTTCGTGCAGCCTTAGTTGTGCCAAGTGCTGAGTCACCTTCTACGATGAAAAGTTCTGTGCGAGTGACATCCTCTGATCGGCAATCTGAAAGTTTTGTAGGAAGCGAAGATGATTCAAGAGCGTTCTTACGGCGCTGTAAATCTTTATGGGCGCGGGCGCTGATACGTGTACGCGATGCTCCGGCAATCTTTTCCATGATCAACTTGCCGTTTGCCTTGTCGATGCGGCGAGTTGTTGCAAAGAATTCTTTGAGCTTGTCAGCTACGACATTGGAAACAATCTTGGTGGCAGCAGCTGTTCCGAGTACTTCCTTAGTCTGACCTTCGAACTGTGGCTCTGACATACGAACTGTCACAACCGCGGTGAGGCCTTCCATGATGTCGTCCTTGATGACGTCGGCTTCATTCTTCTTCAAGATTCCAGAGCTACGCATAGCTTCGTTAAAAGCCTTTGTGATTGCTCGCTCAAAGCCGAGTACATGTGAACCGCCCTTTGGGGTAGCAATAATGTTTACAAATGAGCGAAGTGTTGTATCAAATCCTTCGCCCCACTTCATCGCAATATCAACTTCCATATCGCGCTCTACATCGGTTGACACCATATGGCCCTTGTCATCAAGGACAGGGACAGTCTCTTGGTAATGACCAGTGCCGTAAATTCTGATGACTTCGCCTACTGGCTTATCTGGTTGCAAGAAATCGCAGTATTCGGAGATTCCACCTTTATGGAAGAAGGTCTGCGTGGTCTTCTCTTTCTTGCGATTATCGTTAACAGTAATTGAAAGACCTGGGACTAAAAATGAAGTCTGGCGAGCTCGTGCGTAGACATCATCAAGGTCGAGCTCTGCATCCTTCAAGAAAATCTGACGATCTGACCACCACTTAATGCGTGTGCCCGTTACCTTGGCTGAAACTTTTCCAATTGTGCGCAAACCTGATTGCGGCGTGAAATCAGCCTTCGGTCCATCGCCATCGAATATTCCTGCAACACCGCGCTTGAAAGACATCCAATAAATTTTGCCGTTGCGATCTACTTCAGCATCTAGACGTTCAGCTAACGCATTTACGACAGAAGCACCAACGCCATGTAGCCCACCGGATGCTGCATACGATCCGCCACCGAATTTTCCGCCGGCGTGCAACTTTGTAAGAACTACTTCAACACCAGTAAGTCCTGTCTTTGGTTCTTTATCTACTGGAATTCCGCGGCCATCATCGTGAACTTCTACGGATCCATCTGATTCAAGATTGATTTCAATTTTCTTACAGTGCCCGGCTAATGATTCATCAACTGAGTTATCAATAATCTCCCAGAGGCAATGTTGAAGTCCGCGGGAATCAGTTGAACCGATATACATACCTGGGCGTTTGCGAACTGCATCAAGTCCTTCAAGAACAGCTAGGTCTTTTGCGGTATAGCTATCTTTGGAATCTGCCTCAGGGGTAAAGTTCAATTCATCAGCCACGGTGGCAAAGGTTAGCCAGCGAATGGTTCGCAACTGAGTAAGCGCGCCGAGGCATCTCAGATATTGGCTACCAAGGGTGAGATATCCCCTAATAATCCATATTTACGCGCTGAAATTGATAAAAATTTACAATATTGGAATCAATTTAACGAGCGGGGAATAAAGAGAACTGGCATGATGTTCCATAGAAGTACAAGAACTTCCCACTAAGCCGAACGGAGAGCGCGATGACCGAGCAAGTAATCCTCGAATCCACACCTCTAAATGCCCTCGATCGATGCGATCGTTGTGGTGCACAAGCTTATGTGCGTGCAACTCTGCTGAATGGTGGAGAGTTAATGTTCTGTGCTCATCATGGCAAGGAATATGCCGAAAAACTCAAGACTGTTGCAGCTGCAATTCAGGACGAGTCAGAAAAGCTTGTAGAAGTTAAGTAATTAGGCTTAAAGAAAAGCCCCGATGCGATTGATTGCATCGGGGCTTTTCTTATTAATTCAGCTCTTAATCTAGATAGTCGCGCAGTGATTGCGAACGTGATGGGTGGCGCAACTTAGACATGGTCTTGGATTCAATCTGACGAATACGTTCGCGAGTAACACCGTGAACTTTTCCGATTTCATCGAGCGTCTTTGGCTGGCCATCTGTAAGTCCGTAACGAGCCTTGATTACGTCGGCCTCACGGTTAGTGAGCCCACCTAGAACCTGCATCAACTGCTCCTGCAAGATTGTGAAGGTTACTGACTCTTCTGGCTTTACAGCCTCAGAATCTTCGATCAAATCTCCGAATTCAGAGTCTCCTTCTTCACCCAGTGGTGTGTGAAGTGAGATTGGCTCGCGGCCGTACTTCTGAACTTCAACAACCTTTTCAGGTGTCATATCAAGTTCCTTAGCAAGCTCTTCTGGTGTTGGTTCGCGACCAAGGTCTTGAAGCATCTGGCGCTGAACACGTGCCAACTTATTAATGACTTCAACCATGTGAACCGGAATACGAATTGTGCGGGCCTGGTCAGCCATTGCACGTGTGATTGCCTGACGGATCCACCATGTCGCATAGGTAGAGAACTTGTAGCCCTTTGTGTAGTCGAACTTCTCGACTGCGCGGATGAGGCCCAAGTTTCCTTCCTGAATCAAGTCAAGGAAAAGCATTCCACGACCGGTGTAACGCTTTGCAAGAGATACAACGAGACGAAGGTTTGCTTCGAGCAAGTGGTTCTTTGCGCGCTTTCCATCTTCAACAATCCACTCAAGTTCACGCTTTAACTTCTTATCAATCTTCTTTGTGTTCTTCAGTGCTTCATCTGCAAAGAGACCAGCTTCTACACGAGTAGCAAGTTCTACTTCGAGCTCTGCATTGAGCAGTGCAACACGACCGATTTGCTTGAGGTAATCCTTAACAGGGTCAGCAGTTGCACCAGCTGTAAGAACTGTCTGCTCTGGTGGCAGGCGCTTGATTTCAATCTGAATAAATCGAGCTTGCTCGTTAAAGAAGTACTGAAGATCATCCAAATTCTTGAGGTGGCCTTGGTTAATGGCTTCTGCAATCAGCTTTGCGGACTTTTCATTAAAAGTATTCATCGCAAATTGCTGTTGAATCTGCTTGAAAGTTAGCGCCTTTGCCTCGGCCTGATCGATGTTGTGCTTTGGTGGAACTTCAACACCTTGAATCTTGCCGTTGATGGCTTCAAGAACGAGGTTTACATTTTTTAGGTCCTTCTTATGCTTCTCGCGCTCGTTCTTATCTTCTTCTTCATCATCGGCATCTGTATCAAGAAGAGTGAATGAACCTTCTTCATTCTTGGTTTCATCGGAAAGTGTGACAACGCGTGGCTGATCTTTTCCATCTGCCTCTGCATCGATGATGTCAGTTGCCTCTGCAATGAGAGTCTCTACATCTTCTAATTCAATTTCTTCGACAACAATCTCGTTGCCATCTTCATCAAGAACTATTGCAGCCTTGGCACCTTTTGCTGGTGCCTCCGCAGATGCCTTTGGTTCTTCTTTTGGTGCAATCAGTGCAAGCTGTACCTTGGAGAGAATTCGACTTGGAGAGCCAAGTCCTGCTTTACGAGCTTTCTCGGTTGCGGCAGGAATTTCAACATCTAACTGGCGAGCTTCAAGTGCGAGCGCCATAAATTCTTTCTTAACCGCTTTGCGATAATTATCAATGCCGCTGGCAGCAAGAGTGTCAATAATTTCTTTCTGACGTGCGACTGCATTCTTGAGATCAACAAGTTGCTGTACTTCTTTTGCACTCAAATCTTTCTTCACTTCAATTTTGACTGGCTTAGCTGCAACTTTCTTTGCGGGTGCAGCCTTTTTAGCTGGTGCTGCTTTCTTTGCAGGTGCTTTTTTAGCAACAGCCTTCTTAGCTACGGCTTTCTTGGCAGGTGCTGCCTTCTTTGTGACAGCTTTCTTGCCTTTTGCCTTGTTTTTGAGCGCACTAAATACAGCCACAATTGTCCTTTTGGTTTTTCTTCGAACTGCTCGAAGTAATACCTATATTGTACCTGCAACATGCAAGGCGTGCCGAATCGCATCGCCCATCGCCTCGGCCTCAACTAAGAATCCATCGTGGCCAAAGTCAGAACTGATGACTATTGGCGCTGCCGCCGTTGGAACAAGCTCTGAAATCTCAACCTGAAGTCGAGGGACGAAGAGACGATCGGTATCAATCGAGACCACAACTACCGGCACAGTGATGCCGGCAAGGGCCTTGGCTACGCCTCCGCGGTCTCGTCCGACGTCATGAGAGTTCATGGCATCTGTAAGTGCGATGTAGGTATTGGCATCAAAGCGCTTGGCCAGCTTCTGTCCTTGGTGGTCCAGGTATGACTCCACGGCATATCGCCCGGTGTCATCTCCCTGAAGCTGGCGACCAAAGCGAACATCCATCTCTGACTCTGTGCGATATGTCAGGTGAGCAATCCGGCGAGCTATTCCCATACCTTCAACCGGGCCACGCTCTTGTTCGTAGTAATCACCGTCATTGAAATGTGGGTCAGATTTAATTGCGCGAATTTGAATCGATGCCGTGCCGATTTGATCACCAGTTGCAACGGCCGATGAACCAATGGTGCAGATAGCACCAACTCGTTCAGGTAATTGAATTGCCCATTCCAGTGAACGCATTCCGCCAAGTGAAGGGCCGACTGCCAGCAAATACTTTTCGATTCCGAGCGCATTGCTAAATGCAACTTCGGCATTGACCATGTCGCGAATAGTGATGATTGGAAAACGTGAACCATAGCGTTTTCCATCAGGGGCGATGCTCGACGGGCCAGTTGACCCTTGACACCCACCGATGACGTTGGGACAGACGATGAAATATTTACCTGCATCACAGGGTAGACCTGGGCCAACCATCTGTGGCCACCACCCAGTGACATCAGACCAACCAGTCATTGCATGGTTTACTAAAATTGCATTTGATTTATCTGCATTGAGCGTGCCCCATGTTTGATATGCAATGGTGATATCCGGCAATGTTTCGCCGTTTTCAAGAAGTAAGAAACCAATCTTGATAAATTTGCGATCACCGGGATCATCACCTTCAAGCCACGCACCGGTGACATCGAAGTTAGGAACTCTACTCATCCCAAAATCATTCATAAATAAATCCTTCACGCACTTGCAGAAGATGGTGTGCATCTACTGCCTGGTCGTCACCCGGAGCACCCCACCGCGGTGGAGGGTTGCCGTCTCATCAGCCGGGGCTATCGATGAGAACTCGTGACCTGGGGTAAATATTACCCGAAAATTACGGTGACTACTTTGGGGTGCAGATCCCTGCGCATCGCACTAAAGGATTCGGCAGGCCATCCGGCGCTAAAGACCCTACGCAGCAAAATAGCTAAGGAATAATGAGCATCATCAGCCAAGGCGCGATCGAGGGCTCTCTGTGCCAGAGCGCTATCGCCGAGTTCATAAGCGAGTGCTGCAAAGACCGAAGCAATGGGCGCAATAAAGCCACATGGCGCAGTAACTAATAATTCTCGCCACATTTTCCAGTACCAACCAGCACTGTCTGCATTGTGGCTGCCCAGTGCAAAATCACGCACTTGGATATCACTCATGCGCCCAATAACTCGTGCCCGTAGATCTGAATTCTCGAGACCCTTTCCTGCTTCAAATTCAGCAGCTAAATCAATGACTGCCGTTGCACCATCTCGTTGCAGATCATTAAGTTCCTCTGAATCTGTGGCGACCCAGAACGTTTCTATCTCTGCCATCCAAGAGATATCTGTTGCAAGAGGAAGGGCTGCAATTGAATCGATTTCATGTGTGGACATATGTGACCTTTCTTAGTGGGTAAAGCGAACGGGTGATGAGAATCGAGACGGTGCAGCAACAACGCTGATTGGAAGTACTGAAACCGATTCGATTTTTCCTGGAATCCGCGTGGTCACGCCCTGCACAGTGAATTCGCCATCCCAACTTGTGATCAATTGAATTGCGTAATGACCAGCGTGTGAATATGTATGCCGTATTTCACCATCAGGAAAAGGACCTCCGGCTTTGCGAGTAAGGAAGATGACTCCATCGCCAAAGTGCCAGAGAAATGTTGGCTTAAGCCGTACTTCAACGAGCTCTCCAACAATTTCTATTTTCTTTGTGACAAGAAGTGGAATATCTGACCAGAAGTACACAGGCACTTGAATAAGCGGTGAAAAGGAAGGCGAGCAAGCGATTCCTGCAGTGGGGAGAATTTCTACCAATTTATCGCTCAGCGATGTTGCAGGTGCAGTTGAGGCAGAGCTGGCTCGCTTGCGTACGACAGGTTTCTTTGTGGAAGTTACGATCTTTGGTTTTATCTGCGCTGTGAAAACTGGCTTCGGCTTTGGCCGCACGGTTTTTCGCACAATAGGAAGTCGTGGCTTACTTGGTGCAGGCGCAACTGATTTCTTCTGCACCGCGCCCGTACCTCTTCGCCCCTCAATCACAATGGTGCCATTTTGTGTGTACACCTCGATGCATGCTTTCTCGATGCAATCTGCGGCTTGCGCAGGATTAGTGAATAGTGCGCAAAAAAGTACGCAGATAAGTAATCTCTTCATGCGCGGCAGAGTAGGTCTTTGCATTCACGAAAGCCGAAGCCAAAAAGCAATCTGTGGATAGTTATGACACTCTAGGGGTATGGCTGCGCGCGATGGTGACGGATGGATCGAGTGCACTTGCGGCTCTAAACATTGGGGCAAGAATGGTGCGGCTGGCCTATTAATTATTCGTGACGGTGCAATTTTTTTACAGCATCGTGCACCATGGGTTCATAACGGAGATACATGGGGAATTCCAGGTGGAGCTCGCGATTCTCACGAAACAGTGATTGAAGGTGCAATTCGCGAGGCAGTTGAAGAGACTGGTTTAAATCCTGATGATCTAGAACCTCTTCACACATTTACCGATGATCACAATGGCTGGAGTTACTCCACCGTAATTGCGCGTGCCAATTCCCAGTTAGAAGGGCACGAACTCAACGATGAATCTCGCGAAGTTCGTTGGGTGAAATTCGATGATGTCACGCGCCTGCCGCTGCACCCCAGTTTTGCAAAGTCTTGGCCGTTATTGCGCCAATGTATCGATGATCTGATCACACCAAGCTAGAGAACTCTTATCGATATGAGCAATCACCAAGACCGTTTTACCTTTATCTCGTAGCTCTTTTAAGAGTGCAATGATGCGAGCTTTGCTCTGAACATCTTGCGCTGAGAGAGGTTCATCAAATAAGTAAATGTCTACCTCCCTTATCAACGCACGGGCGATTTCAATTCGCTGTGCCTCCCCGCCGGATAAAGTGGTAACACTTTGGTTTTCAAATCTCTTCATATCCAACTTCTGCAAAATTGAATCTACGCGTTTGCGTTCATCTCGCCCCTGACCCATTTCAATGAGTTCGCGGGTGGTGTAAGAGAGCCAATAATTTCTACTCTGCAAAACAACACTGCGCAGCTGTGATTGCTCAATTACCGATATCTCTTTCAGGTCGCGGCCATCGATCGCGATTCTTCCTGAACTGATTGGTAAGTCTCCGGCAAGGGCGCCTAGTAGCGAACTCTTACCGCTGCCATTGGGACCAATAATTGCGGTGATTTTTCCGGGTTCAATGGCGGCGCTGAAATCAGTGAGGACACTCTTTCCGCCGCGAATGATTGAAACGTTCTCAATATTAATTAGCGCCATACATCACCACTCTTTTTTAGGGTGGCAATTAAAATAGGAGCACCGATAAGTGATGTCAGCAAACCAATCGGAAGTTCAAATGGTGGAATGAGAGATCGTGCTGCGGTATCTGCAATGAGGAGAATTAGTGCACCTACGAGTCCCGAGAAAATCACCAGGATTCGATTACGTGGACCACATAAATAGCGAGCAATGTGCGGCGCAGCCAGAGAAAGAAAAGCGATAGACCCAACGCTTGACACGGTTACTGCGACAAGGACTGCCAAGATTCCAAATGCTACAAAGCGAATCCGCTGTGCGTTATGTCCAATGTGCCTTACTGATGCATCACCCAATGAGAGTAAATCAAGGGTCGGCGCACTCTTCCAAGCAATCACAGTGGCTATGACAAGCACTGGGGCTACCACGTACAGAGTCTTTGTAGTCACGAGTGAGAGCGAACCAAATGACCAAAACGAAATAGAGCGTGCATCTGGTCTGCTGACAGCCGAGAGAGTGATTCCAACAATTGCATTGAGAATTGCAGAGACACCAATACCTATGGTGATTAACTGCAGCGCAGATCGAGCTAGAGAAAATGTGAGAAGTGTTGCAGCCATTGCACCAACTGCTGCGCATACAACTGCACCAGCAGATCCGATGCCAACCAGGTTTGTGAGAACACCAATGAGAACGCCTAATGAGGCACCCGCAGAGGTTCCGAGAATTGCAGGATCTGCAAGTGGATTGTTGGTCGAACTCTGAGCAAGAGATCCTGCAATACCGAGTGCTGCACCAACAAGAATGGCTGCTGCAACACGTGGTGCGCGAATTTGCCAGATGATTTGGTGTGATGTGCTATCAGGGTTTAAAAACGGATTGAAGATGTGTCGTAAGAGTTGACTTACATCGGTTGCACCAAGAGATAAAGCAACAATAGAGATGAGTGGCAGGAGAAGAATGAGCGGAACAATCTTTTTGATCACTAGGTCGCCCTCGCCATTGCAATGCTTAATTTCTGCAATAAATCAGGGGTGCGCGGACCAAAGGAAAGTAAGAGAGAATCATCAACAGCAATCACTCTCCTATTTTTGCCGGCAGTTGTCTGCGCTATTCCAGGAAGTTGCACAAGTCCAGAAACTCCGCCCACGGATTGCAATCCTTTGCTCATAACCAAAATGACATCGGGGTTAAGTGACGCAATCAGCTCACTTGTCATAGCGCTAAATGGTTTACTCAGAGTTGCCGCTCCAACATCTTCGGCGCCAATTGCTGCAATGAGTGAATCACCACCTGATCCTTTGCCACCGATTAAATAGATAGAACTACCTCCGCGGAGATAGAGAAAAACAACTCGACTTTTACGTGGCGCGCTCTCTATCTGTGTCATCGAAGCATTGAGTGCTTCATTGAGTGCATCACCACTTGCAGGCACTCCAATTGCGTTCGCAATCGCAGACACTTTTGCTGACATATCACCGAGCGTCCAAGCCTCTGGTGTGGAAACAACGCGAATTCCAGCAACTCTAAGCGCATCAAGAGCGCTCTTGGGGCCACTGGATTTATCAACAATAACCACATCAGGTGTAAGAGCAATTATCTTCTCGGCAATCACCTGATGTCCTGATGTAACAATGGGGACGCTTTTAAGGTCTTCATCTGTACTTGCAATATCTCTGCCAATTAATATTGATTTGAATCCCATCGCAGAGATGATTTCACCCGAGCCATTAGCCAGTGCAACCACTCTCTGAGTATTCACAACATCATTGCTCGTAACTGTTGTAGCTCTTGCCGATGAAATCTCGATGGCAGTAGATTGCTTAGAACTACAACCAGTAAGTAGAAGTGCAGCGGATGTGATTGAAACAACTACGAAAGCCACCACATTCCTGTCTCTACTCATGGATGAATACTCTCAAATATCTTGCCGACACGTTGCGGCCTTGTTGTCGGATAAATGCACGAGCTATCTTCTCTATTCTTAGCAATGTGCACAGCAAATATGCTCTCATCGCGGTTGTGGTTACCGCTGCCTTGATAGTGCCCACGCCTGCTTTTGCTGCAACTTCGGTCCGTGGATCAGATGGTCAAAAACTTATGGCATCTGTGACAAGAGTTAAAAGTGGGCAAGAAATACAAGTTTCGGGGCAAGGCTTTGATGAAACGGTAGGAGTTTATCTTGCGTATTGCCTGCTACCTAAGAAAGGCCAAGCGCCATCACCATGCGGAGGTGGAGTGAATAAAGAAGGAATTGGAGATGCCTCATATTGGATCTCATCAAATGCTCCTTCCTACGCTACTGGCTTAGCAATCGCCTTCACACCTGGTGGCCGCTTTTCAGAAAAAATTCGAATAACTAAAAAGATTGGCCCGCATGATTGCAGCAAAGTTAGATGCGCCATCACCGTGAGGTCAGATCACTTGCATGAAGGTGATCGCACGCATGATCTATTTATTCCCATCACCATAAAGAAGTAGAAACAAGGAGAAAGATGTTTACATCAAGCAAGAAGGTTTTAATCGCACTCGCAATTTTCGGTTTGTTAGCTCCAGTAACCGTAATGACGCCAGCTCAGGCAGAAACATTTAAATTCTCAAGTGGCCCTCTCACAAATCTTGATCCGGCGGGTGCGACAATTAATGGTGGCTTTACGGCCTTTCCGACAAAGGCAGGCATGTATATCCAGCAATGCATTGCACCTGTTGGCGCAGCACGCCCTGCAACATGCAGCGACACGATTCAACTCTGGGTCACTGCAGCCGGTGGTCCAGGAACTACCAGCCCTACTGGTGCGATAGCAATCAAGGTTGCAGGCTCAATTATCGGCAAGGGTGTCACGGCTGATTGCACAACTTCGCAATGTGGACTCTTCTTCCGCTTCGATCACACGGCACCTACTGATACTTCGGAAGATAAATTCTTACCGATAAGTTTTGCAAAAGGAGTAGCAGCTCCAGTACTCGCTGCAGATGAAATCACTGTGACACTCAATGGAACTCCCTTAGTTCGTAATGTGCCACGTGACTTGGCCTATCGCGCAGATGCCAAGATTGTTGCTACTGCAAAATCGGGACTAAGCGTTGCTTTAACTTCGCTCACACCTGAATGTACATACTCCAATGGAACTTTGACTGCACTTAAAGGCGCCGGTCAATGTGCACTCGCATTTTCAACTGCAGGTAATACAACTACAGCCGCAGCATCAGGAAATTTCCCATTCATTCTCGTTGCTGGCACCCAAGCCATGAGCACGCTACCCACATCTTTGAAGAGAGGCGCAACTAAAACGCTTGCGAAAGAAACAAGTTTTGGGGAGCCAATTATGTATAAGAGCGCATCAAAATCATGTTCTGTTAAAGCGAATGTGCTCAAAGCAAACAAGTCAGGAACATGTGTTGTGGATTATCACGCAGAGGCCAAAGATGGCATGTGGCAAATGCTCCACGGCTCAGCAAGGATTCGGATTAAGTAACTTACTCTTCAACACTAGAGGCAAGTCTGCGAAGTGATTCGCGGACAGTGTCCCCATCACTGGTTCGCCACAATGGTGGCATCGAATTAAGAATGACACTTCCGTAGCGCTTTGTGACAATTCGCGAATCTAAGATTGCGACAACGCCACGGTCGTCAATACTTCGAATGAGTCTTCCCGCACCTTGCGCCAGTAACAACGCAGCACGTGGCACCGATACTTGCATAAAACCACTGCCTCCCGATGCATCGGCTAGTGATGAACGAGCAGACATCACGGGCTCATCTGGCCGCGGAAAGGGAATCCTGTCGATCGCAACAAGGATGCACGAATTTCCCGGAACATCTACACCCTGCCACAGTGACATTGTGCCAAGCAGAATTGATGTTTCATCCTTTGCAAAACGTTCCACGAGTGGCCCAACTGCATCGCCACGTTTTTGCGTAATGATTGAAATCGGAAGATCAACAAGTACTGATCGCAGATGTGCATCCGCCGCCTCTACCCCGCGCCACGAACTAAAGAGTGCCAAGGTGCGACCGCCTGCTGCGTCAATGAGTTCGCCAAGTTCTTCAAGTACTTCTTTGCTAGGACCATCACGCCCTGGCTCTGGCAAATGTTTAGGCATATACAGCACACCTTGGTTAGCAAAATCAAAAGGGGAACCCACATCGAGCATCTGCACATTTGCAGGATCGATATCTCCATCATCGGCTTCATCATCAGCATCTGAGCCAACAACAAAACCGATACTTCGAGCCATGGCATCAAAATTGTTTCCCACCGTCAGGGTTGCAGAGGTGGCAATGACAGGCGTTTTTGTTAACAAATTCGCACGTAGCACATGAGAAACCGAGAGCGGTGCCAGATGCAACGTCGAAAATGTTGGTTCATACCAGAGCACATGTTCATCGCCCATTTTCAGTAACTTGCCCGCAGTAGTTGCAATCTCTTGCACCGCGCCCTTTACCCGTGCGCGTTCAGCGTTCTCATCTGGGTCAATGATTTCATCATCTGCTGCAATCAACTGAACAAATGTTGTCGCAGTTTCTTTTAACTTTCTAATAGGCGCTTCAAGAACACTTGGTATTTCCTCTAAGCGACCTTGTGCAGCGAAATCACCTTTAATGATTTCACCGTAATCGGCCATCGAATCGTGAAAACTATCGGCGGCATTTGTTAGTGCATCCGATGGTTTACCTGGCATGTATTTGCGTGCCATTGCGGCCGCGCGTTGCACCCGACCTGAAGTCAGTTCTTCTGTAACAGCCTGCGTTGTGCGGTCCATAAACTCGTGAGCTTCATCCAAAATAACTGCATCGCGTTCGGGCAAAATCGGATGTGAATCAACTATTTCGATTGCAAGCAAGGTGTGGTTTGTAACTACGACATCAGCCTCTTGTGCGCGGGCTTTGGCTTTTGCTGCAAAACATTGTGCGCCCCATGCACATGAATCTGCGCCCACGCATTCACGCCCCGATAAAGAATTGGCTGCCCACACTCTTCGATCAACTTCAGGTGCATCATCACGATCCCCGGATACACCCGGAGTCTTCGCCCATGCAATTAATCGCTTCGCATCTTTCTCTAAATATGAAGATTCAAGTACTAACTCGCCATCGGGATCTGTGTCATCTGCATTCATTTTCTGCAGGCAGACATAGTTGCCAACACCTTTATAAATTCCATAGGTAATTGAACGTCCCAACGCTTTTTCTAACGCGGGCACAACTGCCGGCAAATCACGTTCGACTAACTGACGTTGCAACGCCAAGGTTGCGGTGGCTACTAATACCTTTCGGCCGTGTACAAGTGCCGGAACTAAATATGCCAGTGACTTACCTGTTCCGGTACCTGCTTGAACCATTAAGTGATGGCTGTCAGTAAGTGCATTCGCTACTGCTTCGGCCATTTCAATCTGGCCTTCTCGAGTCGAGCCTCCAATGGCCTCAACTGCTGCATCGAGAGCAAGCCTTACCTGTGCAGATAGCTCGCTCATGAGTGGCACTTTAACGGTTCAATCGCGATACTCAATATTCTTTATAGCTCAAGGAGTTTCAGTGCGGCGATTGCGCTGTCATAGCCCTTATCTTCTTTACTTCCGGGGCGACCAGAGCGAGCAATCGCTTGATCGAGATCGTTGCACATCAAGACTCCATATCCAATCGGCTTCGAGAATTTCAATTGCACATCAATGACACCTTGCGTAACTCCTTGGCAAACGTAATCAAAGTGTGGAGTCTCGCCCTTGAGCACCAGGCCTACAGCAACTACTGCGTCGAATCCTTTTTCAAACGCTTTCTGCGCCGCCAATGGAATCTCAAAAGAACCCGGCACATAAATAGTTTTAATCTTCTTTACATTCGCGGCTTCTAGGGCGCGTGTTGCACCAGCCACGAGATCGCCACAGATATCCATATGCCATGAGGAAGAAATAATCGCAACCTTTGCTTTAGGCAATTGCGGAACCGAGATTGTTGGTGCGTGTCCGGCCATTATTTTCCTCCTAGATTTCCTGCATGCCCAAGGCGTTCTGCCTTGGTTGCAAGGTACTTCTCATTGAATTCACTTGGTGTGATCTTCAGTGAAACTTGTTCGCACATAATTCCAGCACCTTCAACTGCGCCGACTTTTTCCGGGTTATTCGTGAGCAGTTTTACTGAAGTAACTTTGAGGTTCTTTAAGATTGCAATTGCCTCTGACCAATCACGCGAATCAACGGCATGACCAAGTTCAAGATTGGCATCGACGGTATCAAGACCCTCGTTCTGCAAGGTATAGGCCTTGAGTTTTTCGGTAAGTCCAATACCGCGGCCTTCATGATCGCGCATATAGAGAATGTAGCCACAGCCATATTCTTCAATCGCAGAGATAGATGCATCCAACTGCTGGCCACAATCACAGCGCTGTGAATGAATTACATCGCCAGTAAAGCACTCAGAGTGAATGCGCACCAAAGGTGTTTTATCACTCGTGCAATATCTCATGACAACTTGTTCGCGGTGCTTTAAAGATGGATATGTAGCAATCTCCCACTCTCCCTTTTCAAGCTGCACTCTCACCCATTCAAATTCATGGCGTGGATACTGAGCAACTGTCGGTAGTTGTTCAAGGCTTTCTTGATATTGACGGATTTCTTCAATAGAAACAACTGGAATCGAATGTTCTGCAGCAAAATCGAGTAGCTCCTTACCGCGAGCCATGGATCCATCTTTAGCAACAATTTCAGAGAGCAGGGCTGCTGGATAAGAACCAGTTAATTGTGCAAGTGCCACACCAGCTTCCGTGTGCCCTTGGCGCTCAGATAATCCATCGGCATGTGCAATCAAAGGAAATATATGACCGGGGCGTATGAAATCTGTTGCACGAGATGTTGCACTGCCAAGAGCTCTAATCGTTGCTGTGCGCTCTACTGCGCTCACACCTGTTGTCAGTCCTTCAGCTAAATCAACCGAAACAGTAAATGCAGTCTTGCGAACATCTTGATTTTGTTCGACCATATACGGCAAGCGCAATCTATGTGCTTGATCTGCCGTGATTGCAACGCACAAGATTCCGGTTGTATGTCTAACAATGAACGCGGTTTTTTCGGCTGTGGCGTGCTCGGCCAGCATAATCAGATCGCCCTCGTTCTCGCGATCGTGATCATCTACAACGATAAGCATCTCTCCACGTCTGAAGCGATCGAGTGCCTCAACAAATTTACTTGGCATCGGTAGCTCCTTTCGAAATCAAGCGTTCTACATACTTAGCCAGGATATCGACCTCGATATTTACAGCATTCCCTGGCTTCTTATGAGAAAGATTTGTCTTCGCCAGCGTTTCTGGAATCAACCAGAGCGTTACGAGATTCTTTGCATCATCTAGTGCGCCTACCGTTAAAGAAACGCCATCGACAGTAATTGAACCTTGCGCGACCACATATTTCATTAATTTTTCGGGCACAGTGATGTCAAATTGCACCCATTTTTCACCGGGCTCAGATTTCACAACTGATGCAACTCCATCAACGTGCCCCTGGACGATGTGACCACCCATGCGCATATCCATCTGCGCAGCGAGTTCAAGATTTACTAGTGATCCCTCTTCTAACTTTCCAAGGGAAGACAATGACAAGGTCTGCACCATGACATCTGCAGTAAAGCATCCGGCCGCAATTGATGTGGCCGTTAAGCAGACCCCATTAACCGCGATTGAATCCCCCACTGATAGCTCGGCAGTAGAAGCCGGTGCTGAAATAGTAAAGATTGCTGACGTTTCCGCTCGCACAATATGAGAGACGGTGCCGAGTTCAGTAATTAGCCCTGTAAACATTTATCGCCCCTTCACAATTCTGTAGTGAGACTTAATGTCGCCACCCATTGCACGGGCTGAGATAAGTTCAAGTTCGATGTGATCTGTCAGCGTTGAAATACCGAGATGGCTGACAAATTCTTTTCCTGCACCAAGTAACTTGGGTGCCTGATAAATAATGAGTTCATCAATATTTCCTGTAGCCATTAGCGCAGATCCAAGTGTGGGACCAGCTTCGACAAGTACCTGGTTGAATTTCTCATCGCGCAGCACACCCATGAGTTCAGGGATTGACTTTGATTTAACCGTAATCGTGCGTGCTTCATCATCAAAAACTTTATGTGTTGGTGGCACTGTTTGCTCACCACTGACAATTCGAACTGGACGCTCGGTGTGCCCACGCGGCACCAAATGAGGATTATCGACCAGTGCAGTGTTTGTGCCAATCAAAATCGCATCTGATTCTGCGCGTAGCGCTTGTACATCTTCGCGAGATTCTGGACCACTTATCCATTGCGATGTTCCGTCACTTGCAGCAACTTTGCTATCAAGAGTTGTTGCCACTTTCCAAATCATCAGCGGACGGCCGGTACGCTCTTTGCGAAGCCATGCGCGTTGTGCGAATTCCAATTCATCAGAGTGCTGAAATTCAACTTTTACACCTGCATCAGCAAGGATTTTTGCGCCGCCAGATGCAATGGGGTTGGGATCATTGACCGCGTAAACAACTCTTGTAATACCTGCATCAATAATCGCTTGCGTGCATGGCGGTGTTGTTCCGGTATGTGCACATGGTTCGAGTGAAATAACAATCGTTGCACCCATTGCAAGAGCGCCAGCTTTTTTCATCGCCACAACTTCGGCATGGTCGAAAGATTCTTTGCGATTATGAAAACCGTCAGCCATTAATTTCCCCTCGGCGCTATAAATTGCAGCTGCAACGTTGGGATTGGGATAGCTCTTACCCGCGCCGGCATGGCAGAGGGTAAGTAGATGCGCGTAGGCGTCATCGATAAACATGGTGCACCGATTCCGCTGTTATCTCTCATCCGGACTTTAACCGTCGGTCTCAGAGTTTCACTGAGTCAACCGCCCACTGGATGTGTGCGGGTCGCGGACTATAACCGCCGGTTCGAAATTACATCGACCCCGATAACAACTGTGCTCATTCTACGCCAGTTGTCAGCAATGCAAAAACCCCGCCTTGTGAGCGGGGTTTTTGAACGGGGTTGGACAAAACCAACTAGTTAAAGTCTACCTGCAATTACGTTCTATTCAATGCGCCAGATTGGCCGCATAAACTCCATTGAGCCATTTGCAACATCGCCACCGGTTTCCATGAGTGGCGTAATGATTTTGGACCACTCAGTATTGATTTCACTCTTTGAGAGATATTCATTCATCTTCTCGACACTTTCGACTTCGAAATATCCAACAACCATTCGATTATTTGGACCCCCGATATATCCGGTGTAATTGTGCATCCCAGCTGCTTGGCATTCTGCGATTATTGAAGGCCAGAGATTCTCTGGGCTGTGGGCTTTTTCGTATGCCTCTTGGCAGCCTTCTTTAATCCATTGTAAAAAGACAACTCGCTCCATTTATATCTCCATTTCCTTCAGTATTTTCCTATATTTCTTTCCACTGATCATCGACTACCACTAACTGCGAAGCAACTTCCTGATTCAGTTCCACTCCAAGTCCTGGTTTTTTCGAAATTAAAAGATATCCATCTTTTGCCTCTGGGTATCCTGTAAAAAGACTCCAGAAGAGTTCGTTACCAGTATCTGGCAATACATTTGGGAAGTACTCAACCACCGGACATACTGCTGGACTTTGAGAGAAAACGATTGCAGTGTTGTGTGCTTCATTTGAATGCGGATACACGGGAAGTCCAGCTGTCTCTGCAAGTGCACAAATCTTTCGTGCTTCAGTTAAGCCCCCTGCACGGTTAAAATCTGGTTGCAAGATATCGGCGGCAGATTTCTTGATTAACTCTTCGAAATCCCATTTTGTATAACTATGTTCTCCATGACTCCATCTTTGTCCGGGAGTGGTCTTGCGTAATTCGGCGTAGCAATCTACAAGTTGTGGCATGAGCGCCTCTTCAATCCAGGACAAGTTGAATTCACGTAGGCGCTTGTACATCTCCATCGCGTAGCCGTAATCCCAGCCCATGTATGCATCAGCTGCAAGTTCAACATCAGGACCTACTGCATTTCGGACTGCACGCACCAACTCAACATTGCGCCGCATGCCTTCATAACCATCACGAGGCCCAAAGCCAAAACGTTGCTTTAATCGGGTAAATCCCTGCGCTGTGTAGCCTCGCGCCTCATCGGCGAGTTCATCTAGATCTTCCATTGCATAAAGCCGGCTTACATAACAAGGAACTTTTGTTTGAACATTGCCGCCTAAAAGTTCTGTTACGGGAACACCGAGCTCTTTCGCATGCGCATCCCACATTGCAATATCTATTGCAGAGAGAGCAGAAACTGCGGGACCACTTCTACCGAATCGAATCAAAGTTCGATAGATACGTTGCCAATTACCCTCATGGTTCTCAATGTCTTGGCCCTTAAGGAGGTCCACCACATACATATCAATAATGCTCTTTGCGGCGCCATTAAATGCTCCAGCAGTGGCTGTTCCGATTACACCTTTTTCAGTCTCGATTTCTACAACTGTGCAAAAGCCCGGACCGAACCAGCCGCTTTCTTTTGTATGAAAGTCTTCAAAATCAGAGGTGTTTGTAATCAAATTTCGACGAAGCGTGGATGGTGCTTGCGAAAAACCAATTACTCTCGTTCTGATTCTCGTGATTTTACTCATTTGATTTCCCCGATCTTTTCATTGGTTTTTCACTTTTACAATGCTGCTTGTTGCAGCAGACTCGTATGCAGCCTCTAAGAATTCAACTGCCCACGCAGCCTGTAGTCCAGGCGCTAAATTTGTTTTTGCTTTTCCGGTAATCAAATCAACTAGGTGACGTGACGGTTCAAGAGCTGGATAGGTGTCACCGACATCTTTGCCAGCTATCTCATACTGATGACCATTATCGTTACGAACTAGAAGCTGACCATCTCGCATGTCATGCAAGATATAGCCCTTAGTTCCGTAATACCTGAATTCCTGTTGATGCTTATCGCCATCGCGTAAATTTCCAGTTGAACCCATGTTTCCGATTGTGTTCCCCTCGCAGGTAAATGCCATGGCATCGATTAGGTCAACATTTAGATCGCGATTTTCCATAAATGCTGCAACCTGGGTGGCTCGTTGGTTTATCGCATAGAGAATCATTCCGATCGCATGCGAAACTTGAGTTTGACCTTGACCTCCACCTGCAAGTTTTGGATCTGAAAAGGTCAGTGGATCGGGGCCGGTAATCGCCCACTTAAATATCCCCTTATACAACTCAGGAACGCCGCGGTAATAAGCCTCAGCCATGCTTGCAAACAATCCATTTACTAGAAGAATTTCACCAATCTCATCATTATCTAAAGCACGTTTCAGTGCTTTGGCGGCATTGGTATGTTGAAAGGTATAGCCAACCGTCAGATGAATTGATTTCTGCTCCGCTAATTTAACTAACTCATGGGCATCGGCTGCAATCGTCGTAAATGGTTTTTCAACCATAACATGGACACCATTTTCGATTAACTCTTTTGCTACTGGGTGATGCAGAGCAGATGGAGTTGCAACAATTGCTCCATCAATCTGTATCTCACCGAGAGCTTCTGTAACAGTTGCGAAACCAGCTGGAATCTCAAACATCTCTTCAGCTTTTCTACGTTTTTCAACATTTGGATCAACGAGTGCAACTAGTTCACAATCTTCATACTTTTTTAGAGACGGGATATGGAACTCGGTTGACCACCAACCTGTGCCAACAACTGCAATTCTTGGCTTCTCTGACACTAGACCTTCACTCCTTCCAGCTCTTTGAGCCCGATTTGAGAAAGCAAGAGATTCAGATAAGCAATCCGCTCAGAACTAATTGGAATATGCGGTTCTCGGCAATGTGACGTTGTGAATATCTTCATCCGTGTTAAAAGTAGCTTTTGAATTTCAATAAATGTGTCTAGGCTTGTTAACTGGAAAGTAAGTAACGGCAAAATCATCTCGTATAAAGTTCTTGCATTTCTAATCTCTCCGGAATGAAACAATTCATTTATCTGAACAAAAATTCCCGGAAGACTGCAACCGGGCATAAATCCATCGATTCCAGAAGTTAACTCTTCCATGAGATGAATTGCACCGTATCCAGAAATAATCTGGAAGCCCAAAGGCTTAAGTAGCTTGGCCTTATCGCCAATAGGTGGTGACTCAAGTTTGATGTGATTAACATTTGGTTGCTCATTGATAATGCGCGAAAGAAGTGAAACCGGAAGCGGGACTCCAGTCCAAGCTGGCGCATCTTGAATTATCACCGGAATAGTTACTGCCGAACCAACCGCCTTGAAATAAGAAAGAACATTTGCCTCATCGGGTTTTACGAACGTAGGCGGATAGAGCATCAGTGCACTTGCTCCCAGTTTTTCAGCCTCGATACTTCTTGCGACAGCGGCCTGAGTGCCACTGTGCTCGGTTCCGACAATTACAGGAACCCTAGAATCCACGGCAGAAATAACTTTTTTAAGGATTGTAATCCGCTCGATGTCATTAAGTTTGTAGAGTTCACTTGCGAGCCCGAAAATCACTACACCGTCTGCTTTACTTGTGATGCAATGCTCAACAAGCCGTGGAATCGAATCTAGATCGATGCTTCCATCGTTCATAAACGGAACAGCAAGTACAGGCAGAACTCCATTAATCTCACGCATCTTGAGATATCACAATCCTGTTGTATTCAAAGCTACCTTGCAGTAACTTTTCAAATATCGCTGGAGCATCCTGCATTGGAACTACGTCAGAAATAAATGGCGCAACTAATTGTGAATTGATTCCTAACCATGTGGCAGTCTCTGAGAATTCGTTGTTTGTGTAGCAGTAGCTGCCTAATACGCTCCGTTCATCAGCACTAACTTCATAGCTAGGAATGGAGAGATCAGGGGCATCCATACCTACTAGAACTATCCGAGCCGCAACGTTTGAATGTGTGAATGCATCTCTGAAGCTATGAGCGTTTCCAACAGCATCGAAGACAACTGTTGGCTTGTCTTTACTTCTATAGTGATCTTCTAAATCAGCCGGTGAAATACTTGTGAATCCAAACTTTGAAATGTATTCCCGCTTCGATTCTGAAGGTTCACTGATTAGAAAGTCATTCACTCCAGTTCTAGCACAAGCAAATCCAATCGCCTGGCCAATGGGGCCACCACCAATAATCAAAACCCTATCTTTTTGAGTGACTTCTGCCCGAATTACCGCGTGGTAACCGACAGATAGAGGTTCAACAGCCGTAGCAAGTGTTGGTGAGATCTCATCACTAACAAAGGCTAAATTACGAATAGGTACAATTACGTACTGAGCGAATGCTCCATCAACGCCTTTTGTGACACCAAGAACTTTTCTCGACGGACATAAATATTCCTTGCCACCTAAACAAAGTGCGCATTCGTGACAAGCAATGACTGGATTAATAACAACCCTTTTCCCGACCAAATCAGAGCTAGTGCCATCCGAGACTTTTTCAACGATTCCGCACGTTTCGTGACCCATAACTTGATCAGGAAATCTACGTCCCGTTGAGCCATTTGCACCGTGAATGTCTGAACCACAAATAGCCGTGGCAAGAATCTTGATAATTGCATTTGTTCCAGTTAGCTCTGCGAGAGCGCGTTCCTTTACTTCAAATTCATTAAAACGTGTAAGTACTAAACTTTGGTGGCTCATAATTCTATTTTGCAGAATCCTTGTAGAAGTTAATGACATTCATTACTGTCTCTTTTCGCAATTCAGGTAAAGCTTGAATTGAGCACCAGGATGAGTGAGGTGTTAATAGTGCATTAGGTGAAGAACGTAAAATGTCGTCCATCGGGAGCGGCTCCACTTCATAAACATCTAAACCGGCACCTGCTAAAGCTCCACTCTTGAGTGCCTTATCAACTGCCGACGGGTCAATTAATCCACCTCTACTCGTATTAATCAATATTGGTTTCTTGGTTGTAGAGGCCAAAAAAGCATCATTAATTAAATGCTTATTTTCTGAAGTTAACGGGCAGTGGAGAGAGATGAGATCTGACTCTGAAGCTATCTGGGCAAGTTCAACACTCTCAAAACCATGACTTTTTGTATAAGGATCGTAGGCAATAACTCTCGCACCAAAAGCGCTGAAATACTTTCCGACTAAAGACCCAATGCGCCCTGTTCCAACTAAGCCGATAGTTGATTCTGAAACTTTTTTTATTGAACTCGCGTGTGAAGCTGCAGCCCACTTGCCCGAACGCATCTCTGCATCCAGTTGAGGCAACTTGCGCCAAAGCGCTAAACCGAGGGAAATTGCGTGCGTAGCAACCTCTTCGGTGCAATAGTGAGGCACATTCTTTACTGGTATCCCCGCCTTTGCTGCGGCGTCTAGGTCAATCATGTCCATGCCTATACCTATGCGTGAAATTATCTTGACATTACCCATAAGTGAAATAGCCTTGGATTTAACAGGAGCCCACTGGACAATCACGGCATCAGGATTGAAGTCAGATAACGATTTGATAACGTCGTCTTCGTTTTTACACTGCGCAATTAGTACTTCAGCATTTAAATGTTTTTTCAATAATTCAATTTCCAGCGCTCCGTCGCCTAAATCATTATCAGTAAATAACACTCTCATAACTTAACTCCTCTGACAAGTAGGTAATTTGCTCAAAATAAATCTAGCACTTTTCCCATAAAAGAAAAGATTTTTCTTTTATATCCTTGACAACTGTCATACAAGTGAGTTTTCTAGTGCATTAAGTTCAGAAGAAAATGGATCATCAAAGCGGATTGGGAGAAATTGTCATTAACGTTTTGGAGTGTAAGTCGTTATCGAAGTGGTACGGCGAAGCCGCTGTTCTGAAGAACGTTGACTTTAACCTTGCCCAAAATGAGATACACGCAATTGTTGGCGAGAATGGTGCTGGAAAAAGTACACTCGTAAAGATTATTTCTGGGCTAGTTCCCGTAGATGTCGGAACGATCAAGTTTGAAGATAGCGACCGGACTTTTGCACACATTCGTGAGATTCAAAACTCAGGAGTCGCACTTATTCATCAAGAGCCTAGACTTTTTCCAGATTTATCTGTGCTAGAAAACGTGTGTGTTGATTACCAAGTTCGCGACGGTAAAAGCAAGCGATTTAACTGGAAGAAAGCTGAAGAAGAGACAAAAGAGTTACTAGCTCAGCTCGGATGTTCATTTAGCGTGCACTCACCGGTCAAAGCGCTTTCTGTTGCAGATCAACAGATGGTTGATATGGTTTCAGCGCTTCGAAAGAAATTAAAGCTCTTGATTGTGGATGAACCAACTGCCTCGCTCACCCCTTCAGAGGTTGCACGATTGTTTGCAACGATTCGCAAGTTAAACGCTAGCGGCGTCGCAATCATTTTTATCGGCCACCGGCTAGAAGAAGTTCTGGAGATATCTACTCGAATCACCGTGCTGAAAGATGGCGAAGTTGTTGCGGTTAAAAAGACTTCAGAGACCACTGAAGACGAGTTAATCAGGCTTATGGTGGGTCGAAATATTGCCGCCTCGAGCACAGATTCCAGATCTTCAAGCAAGGAAGTTTCACTGAAAGTCTCACATCTAGAGAGTCCAGGATTCGTAGCTGATGTTTCATTTGAGGTTAAGAAGGGTGAGATTCTTGGCATTGGAGGTCTCGTCGGTGCCGGTCGAAGTGAATTACTAGAAACTGTTTTTGGCCTACGTAAGAGAACTGCCGGTGAGGTTGTATCGAGCAATCACGGAAGCATTAAGACTGTTAAGCAGGCGATTTCAGCAAGAGTTGCCTTGGTGCCTGAAGACCGCGCGCACAATGGATTGTTTTTGAATCGTTCCATCGGCGAGAATCTAGTGATAACAAATTTGAATCTGACATCCAAGGGCGGTAAACGTAATTTTGGAAAAGAGACACAGATTGCTAATGAACTTATTGAAAGATTCCGAGTAAAACTCTCCAGTGCATCGCAGCTTGTCCGCGAACTGAGCGGTGGAAATCAACAGAAAGTCAGTTTAGCCAAGTGGTTAAAGCAAGAAGTTGAAATTCTGTTGATTGATGAGCCTTCTCGCGGAGTTGACGTAGGCTCAAAGTCTGAAATTCACCAATTCCTAAACAACTCAGCTAAAGATGGCATGGCTGTTGTAATGGTTAGTAGTGATATGCGTGAGCTCATCGAACTTTCGCATCGAATAATTGTCATGCGAAATGGTCGTATTGTGGGCGAACTTTCAGGATCGGAAATTTCTGAGGAATCAGTTCTGAGATTAGCTTCCGGACTTGCAACTGCAGGAAAGGCGAATTAATCATGGCTGTTCAACTTAATTCAAAAATCACCTATATTTTCAAGAAGCGCGAATTTGGAATCTTTCTTTTTATTTTGGTACTTCTTGCTGTATTTGGCTCAATCGAACCACGCTTCTTCCGCTCCGATAATTTAAGCGCAATTTTGTCTTCAGTCGGAATCTTGATGGTCGTAGGTGCCGGGCAAACTCTTGTTATTGTTACTAGAAATATTGACTTAAGCGTCGGAAGTACTTTAGGCATGTCGGCGATGGTTATGGGAATGGTCGCGAGAGAGAATCCTGATTTCCCAATTGTTGGACTTATTCTTGTTGCAATGCTAGTTGGTGGAATCTGCGGATTAATCAATGGGTATCTTGTCAGCTACGGAATGATTCCTTCAATTATCGCAACTCTTGGAACACTCGCAATCTTCCGAGGTGCAATCTTTCTAGTGTCAGATAACGTACAAATCGATCCAGAAGATGTTCCAAAGGACATTATTTCGCTAGCTACTACCTCACCGATTGGTATCCCTTGGCTTTTGATTTTCGCATTCCTATCGATAATCCTGGTTTGGTATATCTCATCTCAAACTCTTCTTGGAAAGCGAATCTACGCAGTGGGAAGCAATCCGGAAGGTGCTGTCTCTCGTGGACTCTCATTTAACAAGATAACAATCCTGGTTTTTGTCTTTGTTGGAGTCCTGGCTGGACTTGGTGGCGTTCTCTACACGGCCCGTTACGCAACTATCAATCCGGCAGACGTTGCTCGCGGACTTGAGTTCGATGTCATCTCTGCCGTAGTAATTGGTGGAACGAATATATTTGGTGGCTCTGGAACTGCACTCGGAACTGCACTCGGCTGTGTTTTGATCGGAATCTTGTCCAACGGGTTAACTGTTGTAGGCGTATCTCCATTTTGGAAAGCATGTGCAACCGGCTTTTTAATTCTTGCTGCCGTTGCTATTGATAACTTGGTCCGAAAACGACAGGAACAAAACTTCTTACTAGCCATTAGAAATCAGAGGGTGACCAAGTGATGTCAAAATTAACTAATTCCCCGATTCGATTTAAGGTTCCTGGTTATTTGATAGGTCCGATTTTGATTCTGGTTGCTGCCATGATTTATGGCTCACTCGGATCAGAGTATTTCTTGCAACCAGCTTCAATCATCTTCAACACCGGTCGTTATATAGAGATAGGACTTCTCGCCCTTGCTCTCACATTTGTGATTATCAATGGTGATATTGATCTATCCGTAGCCTCAACTCTTGCGGCAAGCGCTGGTGTGCTTGCGAAATTGTTTGCCAATGGGGTTCCAATTTTCTGGTGCTGTGTCGCTTCAATATTCACTGGATTCGTACTTGGTCTAATTAATGGAATCATCGTTATCAAGTTTGGCCTACCAAGCTTGGTTGTAACTCTTGCGACTCTGGCACTTTATCGCGGCTTAACCCAGGTAATGCTTGGCGATGGCGTAGTTGCAAATTATCCAGAAAGCTTTGTGGGTTTTGATCAGAGATTACTTATTGGTGGAAACCCTGGCCTACCTGCGCCGCTTGCACTCTTTATTGTTGCTTCAATTATTTTTTACTACGTCCTGCATCGCTCTAATTATGGACTTAAGAACATAATGTCAGGAAGTAATCCTTCTACTAGCAACTTCTCAGGAATTAGCGTTAATAATGTCCGACTAGTTGCATTTGCATTGAGCGGAACTGTTGCAGGAATTTGTGCAGTAATGATTACATCTCGTTTAGGATCAACTATCTCTAACGTGGGACTTGGCCTTGAGCTACTTGCAATCACCGCAGTGGTTCTTGGTGGAACAGATATCTTTGGAGGACGTGGAGCTGTTTCGGGCACTGTAGTTGCATTATTCGCAATTATGGCTGTTCGTGAAGCCCTGGTAATCCAAGATATAAATGGTCAAGTTCAAGATGCCGCAATCGGATTATTACTAATCCTTACTGTTCTGGTACCGAGAATTCGATCATATTATGTTGATAAACGAAACAGAAAGAAGAGATTTAATGAGGCACAAGCAAAGGCCTAACGGTTTTTGCAAAGTGAATCATTAATCAATAGGGATGAAGTACATCTCTATTGGAACACGGAATGAGGCTAGAGAATGAATAAAAAGCATAAAGCGCTAGTTCCAGTCTTGGGTATGTCACTCATCCTGACTGGAGTAAGCGCTTCAATCATGGCAACATCAGCATCAGCAGCTACTAAGTACAAGGTCACCTATATTCCTAAGAACCTAGGTAACCCTTATTTCGACGCAATCGTTGGCGGATTCAAGAAAGCCGGCAAAGGATTGAACATGACCGTAAAGGTTGTAGCACCAGCTCAAGCAGGCGCTACAGATCAGATTCCATTTATTGAAGCTGCAATTCAGCAAAAAGTTGATGCAATTGCAATTTCTCCAAATGATGCAAACGCTCTATGTCCAACACTAAAGCGCGCAATGAAGCTTGGAATTGTTGTACTCACAGTCAATGGTGATACAACTGCTTCATGTCGTCACGCATCAATCACGCCAGTTGATTTCAGCGTTCTAGGAAAGTACCTAGTTGACCAGACTGCCAGCGTTATTGATGGCAAGGGTGACTGGGCGTTCCTTTCTGCAACATCAACAGCTCCAGATCAGAATGCTTGGTTAGCAGGAGCTAAGACTTACATCGACGGAGGCGGACAACCTGGCCTAAAGCTAGTTGATACCGTTTACGGCGACGATGCACCAGAGAAGAGTGCTACTGAAGCACAAGCACTTCTCGCTAAGTATCCAAACCTAAAGGCAATCAACGCACCAACAACTGTTGGTATCGCTGCTGCTGCACAAGTACTTTCAACTTCACCTCTTAAGGGTAAGGTTCAAGTAACTGGTCTTGGTACTCCAAACCAAATGCGTCAATACGTGAAAGATGGAACAGTTAAGTCATTCTCACTTTGGGATCCAGGTCTACAAGGTCAGATTGCTGCAAACCTAATTGTTAGCATCAAAGCTAAGAACCTAAAGCCAAAAGCTGGAGTTTCATTCTCAATTAAGGGTGTTGGTCCAGGAACATGGAAGATGGGCAAAGATGCAGGAATTATTGCGGGACCTCCGCAAGAATTTACTTCTGCAAACATCGATAAGTTCAACTTCTAAAAAGTAAAGCGAATAGCGCACAGTGTCACTCAGAAAACTCAGCGATCAAATCGTTGAAGATATTCTTCAGCAACTTGGCTCAGGCCAACTTGGTGAAAGGTCTACCGTTCCTTCTGAGATGACACTGTGCGCTACTTACAATGTGACTCGCGGCGTAGTTCGCGAGGCGCTGAGAAGCTTGGATGCTAAAGGATTTATCAAAGTTAGCCAGGGCATGGGCACAACTATTGCTCCTATGCACGAGTGGAACGTTTTAGACCCAATATGGGTAGCACTTAATTCGGATAGTTCCTATTTTGATGATTTACAAACAACTCGTGAGATGTTTGAACCTGAAATTGCGGCACTCGCAGCCCGAAATGCGACTCCAGAAAATTTGAAAGAACTCCAAGATATTCTTGAAGAACAGAAGCTGTGTATCGGAGATGAAACCGATCTTGCAAATATTGATATCGCTTGGCATGCCGCACTCTCGCGTGCAACACAAAATCCGATTTTAAATCAGTTGCATAATTCAATTGCCAATCTTGGAATTAAAGTTCGAATGGAAAACGCAAAACGTCCAAATGCAGTGGAGCACGCAACATACTGGCATGATGAAATTATGCGAGCGGTTGTCAATGGTGACTCTGATTTGGCAAAGGCAGCGATGCGGATGCATTTGAGCCAAGTCCGAGCTGATCTTGAGATTGCGCTTCAAACAACCTAAGTAACTCAAGTAGAGACCAGGAGTAAAAAATGGAATATAAGTTAACGCTTCTATCGATGGGAAGTAGTGAAGTTCCCGGTCCAGAACTTTTCTGGATGGGACAGTGGGACAATTGGTTCCGTCTGCAATTCCAGGTTGGGCTAATTCAAGGAAATGGGATTACCGCACTTGTAAACACTGGTCCAGCAAAAGATTTAGGGCCGATGAATGAAGGCTGGGTCGCTTTTCTTGGAGAGAGAGTTAAGTTTGCTCGCCAAGAAGGCGAATACATTCTTGATCAACTTGCAAAACATAACGTTAAGCCTGAGGACATTACACATATATTCTTGACTCCCCTACAGCTATATTCAGTAAGTAATGTTCTTGAATTTCCAAATGCCAAGATTCATATTTCAAAGCGCGGTTGGATTCACTTTCACACTACTCACAAGCATCCGCATGATGGTCGTGATACGAGCCTTCCACCACACATCTTGGCTGAACTCGTCGGTAAATCTTGGGATCGCGTAGTTCTGCTTGAAGATGAAGAGACTATCGCGCCAGGACTTCGCACCTGGTGGTCGGGTGGACACCATCGCGCTTCTATCGCAGTAGAAGTTGATACGAAAGCTGGAACTGCGGTCCTGAGTGACACATTCTTTGTTATGGAAAATGTTGTGAACAACCATCCAATTGGTATTACCGAGAACATGTATGAATGCATGGATGCTCATGCCCGTGCTCTCAAGTCTCCAATTGTCATTCCTCTCTATGATCCAAAGAATTTCGATCGCTTCAAAAATGGTGTAGTTGCATGAGAGAGAAATCATTTGCCACAAAGGGAGATGCAGTAATTGTCACAGGTGCTGCGGGAGGAATTGGTGCCGCTACCGTAGAAAATCTTGTAAATCAGGGAATTTTTGTATTCGCTGTCGATAAAAATTCCGAGGCACTATCAAAAATTTTGGCAGGAATTGACCCCAAAAATGTTCTCACTCAGGCAATTGCCGCTGATGTGACTAGTGAAAAAGACTGCCAATCAGTGTGTGAAGCTGCAAAAAGTAAGGGAATTCGAGTTAAGGGCCTAGTTAATAACGCGGCTGTTGGCGCATTTAACATGAGCGTTGAAAGTACCAGCTTTGAAGATTGGCAAAGAATTATCTCAATCAACCTAACTAGCCTTTATTTGATGGCCAAATATGCTCTCCCGCTGATTCGCAGCGCTGGCGGTGGCGCAGTAGTGAATATTTCATCTATACATGCATACGCCACATCTACAGGTGTTGCGCCATATGCTGCAGCAAAAGGAGGAGTTTTAGCTCTTACGAGAACAATGGCACTAGATCTTGCGCCAGATAACATTCGCGTTGTCTGCATTATTCCTGGTGCTACAGATACTCCCATGCTTCGACAACATGCAGAACGTGAAGGAAAAACCTTGGCAGAGTTAGGGTTCCCTTCAAGTGAAAATGCAATCGGTCGCATAGCCCAGCCAGAAGAAGTTGCAGATGTCATCGCATTCGCTCTTTCACGAGGTGCAAGTTTTATTACTGGTTCATCGCTGATTCCCGATGGAGGAATTCTTGCCAAGTTCTAAGGCGGTAGTAACTACTTCAGCAAATGAATGCGCTCTTACAGATGTTTCTGTTGGTGAGCTAGGGGAAAATCAAGTTGCTATAAGAACAATCAATTCTGGAGTGAGTACCGGAACTGACAAGTGGGTGATATCTGGTCGATTTGAATGGGGTAATTTTGCCTTCCCGCTAGTGCCTGGCTATCAACGCAGTGGAATAGTTGAAGCAATTGGCTCTAAAGTGAAAAATGTAAGTATTGGTCAGCAAGTTTTTGCCACCGCAAGTATCAATTATTTGGATGCCACTGCAGGATGGGGTGCCCATACAAGTTATGGAATCTCTGAAGATTTCGAAGTTTTCGATGCCACAGGGATTCCACCAGCGCGTGCTTCATTTGGCGTAGTTGCACAAGTGGGTTTTAACGCTGCATCGCGCATAGTTGGAAATGCTGGCGATCGAATTTTGGTTATCGGAGATGGAGTAATTGGTGCGAGTGGGGCCTTGTGTGCGAAGGCTCGAGGTTTTGAACCGCTGCTGCTCGGCAGACATGATTCACGGTTAGAGAAGATTAAATCTCTAGGAATCAAGACCGCTAACTCCAAAATTGTGTCAAGAAAAGAGCTCTCAGACTTTGCACCGATTGCAGTGATTGACACCGTTCAGAGTCCCGATGCATTTGAACTTTACTACCGTGCATTGCCAGCAACATGGGCAGCTGAAACCTTTGGAAATGAACGAACTGGAATAGGTCAGATTATTTTTAGTGGACATACTCCAGATGGCGCAAATACCTGGGCGGATATGGCTCATCTTCAAAAACAAGAGTTAACTGTGCACTTTGTTTCGGGCTGGGTATCTAGCCGCATTGTTCAGACCCTTGAATTGATGAGAACTGGTGCGCTGAGTTTAGAGAAGATTGCAACTGAATATTCAGCAGATGATGTGAGCATTGAAAAGCTATTTGGCAATATTGCTGCTGGAAAGAATCCTGATATCGCTGCCTACCTTACTTGGGCATAAACTCTTCACTGATAAAGCTCTTTGCAATAAGCGATCTAGCCACCTGCAAGCTAGGGACAACGCCGGCGATAAGAGCTTGCACTGCGATATTTCCAAATAGTGTGGCTTCAACGGGACCAGTTTTAACCTTTACGCCACAGGCATCTGCTGTTAACTGATTTAACAGTGAGATTTGTGATCCACCACCAAGCACATGAATAGTAGAAATCTTCTTACCTGTAACTTCCTCAATTTCGGAAATAGTTCGCTTATAAGCAGCCGCTAAACTCCGCAAAATACAGATTGTGAACTCCCCCTTGGTGCGCGGCGGTGTGATTGCATTCTCTAGGCAATATGCCCGGATCCGCTCGAGCATTTCACCTGGCGACCTAAATCGTGGATCATTTGGATCGATAAGAGAATCAAATTCGAGATTTTTACTGGCCTCATCTACTAGCTGTGGAATCGACCATTCTTCACCTTCGATTCGCCAATTTCTCCGACACTCTTCAAGTAACCAGAGACCGGTAACATTTTTAAGAATGCGAACCGTGTTAGCGGCACCAAGTTCATTTGTAAGATTGGCAGCAAGCGCTTGCTTGGATGTAATCGGGGTATCACTTTCAATACCAACAAGGGACCAGGTCCCACTTGAAATATAAGCCTCTGTATCACGATTATCAAATGGAATACCCGCTACCGCACTTGCGGTGTCGTGGGAAGCAATTGCAACAATCTTGATTCCATCAAGTGCGCCAAACCCCTTGATGACACCGATCTCAGTACCTGGTTCGTGTAATTGTGTGAATAACTCGGGGCGAAGGCCCGCAAGCTCGATTAATGAATAATCCCAATTTCGAGTTTTAACATCTAGGAGTTGAGTAGTTGATGCATTCGTTACTTCCGTCGAGATTACTCCCGTTAACTCAGCATTTAACAAATCAGGAATCAATAGGAATTTATCTGCCTCTAGATATGACTTGTCTTGCTTTGCTGCATACAACTGATACAAAGTATTGAAGTTTAGGAATTGGATGCCGGTATCTTGATAAATCCGATCTTGCCCAAGCTTTGAAACCAGCTCCTTAAATGCCGGAAGCGTTCTTGGATCTCGGTAAGAGCGCACCTTTGAAATCAATTTATTATCATTATCGAGCAGTCCATAATCTACAGCCCAGGAATCAATGGCAAGCGAAGTTGGCTGGTCCTGAGCTAAGCATTTTTCAATACCAACCAAGACTTGTGAGGTTATAAGTTTCCAATCCCACAGCACAGCGCCTTCGGCATCTTCTACGATCTCATGCGAAAAGCGATGGACAATTTCCAACGCTATTTTCTCTTTTGTCACGCGCCCTATAGCCACGCGACCGCTGGTTGCCCCAAGATCAACTGCGATGAAATTTGCCACAATTACCTTAGAAATGCAGCTGCAACACCACCGTCAACTGGAATATGTAATCCAGTAGTCAGCGGTAAATCAGATGAGCAAAGCACAAACACTGCTGCTGCAATGTGGTCTGGAAGAACTTCTTTCTTCAAAATTGTACGTTGAGCGTAATACTCTCCAAGTTTCTCTTCTTCAACTCCATACACCGCTGCACGTTGAGCACCCCAACCACTGGCAAAGATTCCAGATCCTTTAACTACGCCATCTGGATTTACTCCATTAACGCGAATTCCATATGCGCCAAGTTCTGCAGCCAGAAGTCGAACCTGGTGAGCTTGATCGGCCTTCGTTGAACCATAAGCGAGATTGTTTGGCCCAGCAAAAACGGAATTCTTAGATGAAATATAAATTATGTCTCCGCCAATGTGTGCCGCGATCATTGCCTTAGCACTCTCTCTTGAGACCAAGAAAGAACCACGAGCCATAACATCATGCTGGATATCCCAGTCTTGTGTTGAGGTTTCAATGAGTGGCTTACTGATTGACAGACCTGCATTGTTAACAACTAGGTCGATACCACCGAATGCGAGAACTCCCTCATCAACAGCTGCGATCACTTGGGCCTCATCGGTTACATCTACCGAAACGGCAACTGCCTTATCTGGGCCGCCAAGTTCCTTTGCGACCCCTTGCGCTGCTGCCAAATCTCGGTCGGCGATGATTACGCATGCTCCTTCAGCGCTGAGTCGCTGAGCTGTAGCTTTACCAATTCCAGAACCACCACCCGTTACAAATGCGATTCTTCCCTGTAGGGGCTTTGGCTTTGGCATGCGACGTAGTTTTGCCTCTTCAAGCTCCCAGTATTCAATATTAAATTTTTCTACTTCTGGAATAGGTGCATAAGTTGATAAGGCTTCAGCGCCTCGCATGACGTTAATGGCATTGATATAAAACTCTCCCGCTACTCGTGCAGTTTGTTTATCTTTGCCATAGCTAAACATTCCGACTCCGGGAACCAAAATGATTAGTGGGTCGGCGCCACGAATTGCAGGTGAATCCTTCTTCGCATATTTATTGTAATAAGCGGTATATCTTTCTCGATATTGCGAATGAAGTTCATGAGCTCTGGTGATTGTCTCTTCGATAGTTGCATTTGAATCTAAGTCGATGACAAGTGGTGAAATTTTTGTACGTAAGAAATGATCTGGGCAAGATGTTCCTTTGGATGCTAAATCTGCCAACTTCTCGCGGTTCATAAAATCTAGAACAGTCTCTGAGTCATCGAAGTGTCCAACCATGCGATTGTCTTTTGATGCGATTCCTCGAAGTGTCGGAGCTAGCTTGGCCGCTTTAGCTATGCGATCAGCTTTATCTAGTGGGTTTCGAGCCACTAGTGCTTTTCCAAATGGTTCAGGCTTACCGTTATCGGCTATGAATTTCTCTGCCTTCAAAATTGCTGCAACAGATCGGTCTTCGCACTCTTTACTAGTGGCTCCCCAAGTAGTTAATCCATGCCCACCGAGAACGCACCCATGTGCCCTTGGATTCTCTTTCGCAATTTTCGAAATATCTAACCCAAGTTCAAAGCCAGGACGTCGCCAATCAACCCACAGAATTTCATCACCAAAACACTTCTTAGTTAACTCACGTCCATCTTTTGACGTTGCAAGTGCGATGATGGAGTCGGGATGTAGATGGTCGACATGATTTTGCTCAACCAAACCATGCATTGCGGTATCGATACTTGGCGCTGCGCCACCTTTACCGAATGCACAAAAATCAAAGAGGCCTACCATCTCATCTTCGTGCTCTAAGCCTCGGTAGACCGAAGTCATTCCACGTAAGCGATCTAAATAGAGCGTCGCTAGACCCTTCTCAGTAAGAGTGCCTAGATCTCCTCCAGAACCCTTTACATACATCACTTCGACATCAGCACCAGTTAATGGATCAGTTGCACTGCCCTTTGCTGAAGTATTACCACCAGCATAATTTGTAAACTTCGGATTTGATCCTAAACGATTACTTCGTTCGATTAATTCTTTAACAACTTTATCGGACAAAATTAAGCACCCCATCCGGCTTGGTTTCCACCAACACGTTCTGTTGCAATTTTCTCTGCGTAACCACTTCTGGCATATGCCTTCATTGGCTCTCCGTCGATACCTTTTCCTTCACGCCATTCTCGAATCAATGGTCGAACATCGGTATTGAAAGCATCCATCAACACTTCGTGTGCAGCCAGAACGTCGCCGCTCTTCTGTGCAGCTTTTAGCGCACTTTGGTCGACAGAGACGGCTTTAGCAACCGCTTCTTGCACATTCATAATTGACCTTATTTGACCGGGGATTTTAGCTTCAATGTTATGGCACTGGTCTAGAACATAAGAAACTGGAGTTCCAACATCAAAACCGCCTCCAATGTTGACTTCGTGCATAATTCTAAACAATTGGAATGGATCGGCAGCGCCGACGATTAAATCATCATCGGCATAGAAGCGTGAGTTAAAGTCAAAAGCACCGAGTCGCTTTGCACGGAGCAGGCTTGCAACAATAAATTCAATGTTGGTGCCTGGCGCGTGGTGGCCGGTATCGACACAAACCCAAGCTTTTTCTCCGAGCGCTAAGCAGTGAACCAGTGAAGTGCCCCAATCCGGAACATCAGTGTGATAAAAAGCTGGTTCAAAAAACTTGTACTCCAAGAGCATTCTCTGATTTGCACCGAGTGCTTTATAGGTACGAGAAAGCGATTCGGCCAATCGATCTTGACGCTCAACAATGCTGTCTTGTCCTGGATAATTGGTGCCATCGGCAAACCACAATTTCAAGTCTTGTGATCCGGTGATGTTCATGATGTCGATGCAATCCAAAAGATGCGCCACGGCGCGATCACGAATTTTTGGATCAGGGTTACATACTGAGCCAAGCTTGTATTCATCATCCTGGAAAGTATTTGAATTTATGGTTCCTAGCACCACGCCTTCTTCCTTGGCATGTGCGGCAAGCTTTGCGTAATCCTCAACTTTGTCCCATGGAATATGTAAGGCAACGCTAGGTGCCGAACCAGTGTATTTATTTACCTGTGCTGCATCAGCTATTTTCTCGAATGGATCACGAGGGACACCAGACTGCGCAAAGACTTTAAATCTGGTTCCAGAATTACCGTAGGCCCACGATGGAGTTTCAATCTTCAATCTATCTAAGACTGCTTTTACCTGCGAATCGTTAGCCATGAGGCGCCCCTTAAAATTCCATTAATTGTGCTCGAAATCTAAGGTAATCCTAGTTCAAATTGCAGCGTAGGTAAACGTAGAGTTGTCTGACAACCTAAAAAAAGTAAAAGGCTCTCTGGGAATACTCCCAGAGAGCCTTTTAACTACTTTTCTGCTATTTGATTATGAGCAACCAGATGTGTTTCCACATCCTTCGCATACAAAACATGCACCTGACATACGCATCTTCACACCACATGTCATACACAGTGGAGCATCTGATTTGATTCCCATTGATTCAAGAAGATCAGAAGATGATCCGATTGTTGCAGCAAGTGGTGCTGCTTCAATCTTTACTGCTACCGGCTTTACTTCAGCTTTTGCAACCGCAGGAGCCGCCACAACCGCAGGTGCTTTTGGGGTATCAGCACTCGCTATAGGCGCATATTCTCCGCCGTTATCTAGTGCAGCTGCGCGCTCTGCTGATGTGTAGAGACCCATTGCTGAACGCTGTTCGAATGGGAGGTAATCAAGAGCCAAGCGACGGAAGATGTAATCCATCATTGACTGTGCCATGCGGATATCCGCATCGTCTGTCATACCTGCTGGTTCGAAGCGAAGGTTTGTGAACTTCTCTACGAATGTTTCTAGTGGAACTCCGTACTGAAGTCCGATAGATACGGCGATCGAGAATGCATCCATGACACCGGCAAGAGTTGAACCCTGCTTACCGAGCTTTAGGAATACTTCACCAAGTGCGCCATCTGCGTAGGCACCTGCTGTCATGTAACCCTCTGCGCCACCAACTGAGAATGATGTTGTTGTTGCAGGACGTGACTTAGGTAGGCGCTTACGAACCGGAGCTGCTGCAGCTTCAACTGGAGCATCCTTCTTCTTCGCTTTGCCATCTGAAAGTGGCTGACCGACTTTGCAGTTATCGCGATACACAGCGAGTGCCTTGATGCCCATGCG
This sequence comes from Actinomycetota bacterium, assembly GCA_026392935.1. Classification (GTDB taxonomy): domain Bacteria; phylum Actinomycetota; class Actinomycetes; order Nanopelagicales; family Nanopelagicaceae; genus Planktophila. Next base: position 67,661 of record JAPLBE010000012.1, read on the forward strand.
CCATGCTTCGAGGTGAACTTCTTCTACTTCTTCAACAGTTGCATCTTCAGGAAGATTTACTGTCTTTGAAATTGCACCAGATAGGAATGGCTGGCATGCAGCCATCATGCGTACGTGGCCCATTGGAGCAATTGATCGTGTTCCAAGTGCACAGTCGAATACTTCATAGTGCTCAGTCTTCAAGCCAGGAGCATCGATGACGTGACCATTTGCTGCGATAAATTCAACTATCGCTTCAATAGTTTCTTCGGAGTATCCGAGTTTGCGAAGAGCCTGAGGAACTGTCTGGTTAACGATCTGCATAGATCCGCCACCGACAAGCTTCTTGAACTTAACGAGTGAGAAGTCTGGCTCGATACCTGTTGTATCGCAATCCATCATCAGACCAATTGTTCCTGTTGGTGCAAGAACTGAGATCTGCGCGTTGCGCCATCCGTTCTTATCCCCTGTTGAAAGACATGCATCCCATGCCTTATTTGCTTCTGCCCATACATCGATATCAAGAGTTGTCTCTTGCTTCGCTGCAGATGAAGCGGCTGCATGCTTGCGCATTACGCGCGCATGTGGCTTAGCATTTTGTGCAAAACCTGCGTATGGTCCAACGATGCCTGCGAGTTCTGCAGAGCGCTTATAAGTTGTTCCAGTAAGAAGTGATGTGATTGCACCAGCTAGCGCACGGCCACCTTCTGAATCGTAAGCAAGGCCTGATGCCATAAGGAGTGCGCCAAGGTTTGCGTAACCGATTCCGAGCTGACGGTAGGCACGAGTTGTGTCACCAATCGCCTCTGTTGGGAAATCTGCGAAACAGATTGAGATATCCATCGCGGTGATGATCAAATCGGATGCGCGAGCAAATGTCTTTGCATCAAATGAACCATCTGCATTGAGGAACTTCATCAAGTTAAGTGAAGCCAAGTTACATGATGAGTTATCGAGTGACATGTACTCAGAGCAAGGGTTAGACGCATTGATGCGACCTGACTCTGGAGTTGTGTGCCAATCATTGATTGTGTCATCAAATTGAACTCCTGGATCAGCACATGCCCATGCAGCTTGTGCGATCTTTGTGAAGAGTTCACGTGCATCAACGGTGTCAATAACTTCACCAGTTGAACGCGCTGTTAAACCAAATTGCTCACCATTTTCAACGGCCTTCATGAACTTATCTGAAAGGCGCACTGAGTTATTTGCATTCTGGTACTGAACAGAGATGATGTCTTTTCCACCAAGGTCCATATCGAAGCCAGCATCGCGAAGTGCGCGAATCTTGTCTTCTTCGTTGACCTTTGTTTCGATGAATTCTTCGATATCTGGGTGATCTACATCGAGTACAACCATCTTTGCAGCGCGACGGGTTGCGCCACCAGATTTGATTGTTCCCGCAGATGCATCTGCACCGCGCATAAATGAAACTGGACCAGATGCAGTTCCACCTGACTTAAGTAATTCCTTTGCAGAGCGGATACGTGAAAGATTAAGACCGGCACCAGAGCCACCCTTAAAGATCATTCCTTCTTCGCGGTACCAATTAAGAATTGATTCCATAGTGTCATCAACAGACAAGATAAAGCATGCAGATACTTGCTGTGGGGCAGCAGTTCCGACGTTAAACCACACTGGAGAGTTGAATGAGAAGATCTGATGCATGAGCATGTAGGTAAGTTCGTGCTCGAAAATTGTTGCATCTTTCTCAGTTGCAAAGTAACCGAACTCTTTTCCAGCTTTTGTATATGTTAAAACTACGCGATCAATTACCTGCTTAAGAGACCACTCACGGTTCTCAGCACCGACTGCTCCGCGGAAGTACTTGGTCGTTACGATTGTTGATGCGTTTACTGACCAGAAGTCTGCAAACTCAACACCGCGTTGTTCGAAAACAACTTCGCCTGTCTTCCAATTTTGTTGAACAACGTCACGACGTTCCCACTTGACTTCGTCGTAAGGGTGAATTCCCTCAGTTGTATAAATACGATCGATCGTTAAGCCCTTACCTTTTACGGTGTTATGAGCTTTGATCTTTATTGGCCGGTTGATGACCGTCTCTGACATGTGTTATTTCCCCGTCTTCTGATTAAGTGTTTCTGTTGATTTTTCTGGTGTTGTTACTGCTGTTGTTGCCTGATTTGCATTCGATGGGAGGGCGCGGAGAAGAGCTATCTCACCTTCGAAATCTTCAAGGGAGGCAAAGTTACGGTACACAGACGCGTAACGCAGGTAAGCCACCTCATCGAGTTCGCGGAGTGGCGCAAGAATTGCCATTCCTACTTCTTGAGCTTCGATTTCTGCTTGACCTGTAGAGCGAAGTGTTTCTTCAACTCGCTGGGCCAAGAGAACCAAATCATCTTCATCTACTGGACGACCCTGGCACGCCTTGCGAACGCCCACAAGAACTTTCTCGCGGCTAAATGGCTCGGTAGCACCTGATCGTTTGATGATGTTGAGCAGAGCTACCTCTTGTGTAGAAAAGCGCTGTCCACATTTAGGGCATTCGCGGCGACGACGTATTTCTGTGCCATCTAGGACCGGGCGAGAGTCCACAACTCGGGAATCATCATGTCTGCAGAACGGACAAATCATTTCGGCGTGTCTCCCTTCGAATGCTCAGTTTTTCCCAAATTCGGGTGTATTGGCGAATTGGTTAAACTACCCTAAAAACACTACTAATGGAAGTTTTTACCGCTTCGACCCCTACATCTAGTGGGAACTATAAAGCAAATCTTGAGGGTTTGCAGGATGAATCACCTGCCATTTTTTCGTGTCGCGCCTACCAAGCCTTACTTAAGGGGAATGCGGACCTTCTGCCCTGCTGAGAGGTCGACTGAGGCCAAAGAGTTCACGGAGATGATTTCAGAGACGAGCGAGCGCACATCCCCGCGATCTGAGGTCATACGAGTAGCTAGCGACCATACGGTCTCCCCTGGAGCCACTGTGACGGTGATAAATGAGGTTGTCACAGCTGGGGCCGCATCTGTTCCGGCGCCCGCCTTAGCGCTGACTATTGAGCCTAGGACGATAGCAAGAGAGAGAACCACAAGGGAGCGTGCCAAACGACCACGGCGATTTAGAACAAGGCCGGACGGACGGACGTTTGAAAAATCTGCGTAAAAGCCTTGATTTACACTGGTTATAGCGCTCATGGTTCTGATCTCCTGCCACTGCTAAACCTTGGGGAAGGTTTTCGAACACTTGTTCGATAGGAAAACCATACAGCCCCCCACCGACACCTGCAAGTTAATTTCGAACATTTGTTTGAATTTATCCCCAACCTGTGGAATCATCTGTGCATGACCAAAAAGACCGACTCCCCAGCAGGCAAGGCTGAGCTCTCAGCTCGCCAAATCAGCATCCTCGAGTTCATCAAGAGCTCCTCAGAATCCCAGGGCTACGCCCCATCCATGCGCGAGATCGGCGATGCCGCCGGCCTGAACTCCCCCGCATCAGTTAAATACCAACTCGATATTCTCGAAGAGAAAGGTTTCATCCGCCGCGATGACAACCGCGGTCGCGCCATGGAAGTTGTACTTCCTGAACACCTGACTGGCGAAAGTGCGCACACAGATAAGACTCGTTTTATTCCACTGGTTGGTTCTATTGCAGCCGGCGTTCCCATCACTGCCGATCAACAAGTTGAAGAAACTCTGCCGCTTCCCGAATCACTTGTCGGCAAGGGCGATCTCTTCATGCTTAAGGTCAAGGGCGAATCAATGATCGATGCAGCAATCTGCGATGGCGATTACGTTGTTATTCGTCAGCAGAAAGATGCAAACAATGGCGAGATCGTTGCTGCAATGATCGATGGCGAAGCCACAGTAAAAACTTTCTCACGCAAAGGTGGCCACATCTGGCTACTTCCTGCAAACGATGATTTCGCGCCAATCGATGGCGATCACTGCGAGATCCTCGGAAAAGTTACTGCAGTCCTTCGCTCTATTTAATTACTTCTTCTCTACATCCTTCAATATTGTGTGAATCTCTTCTGCCATTCGCTTGATTTCAGCTAGTTCTAATAGCGATGCCTCGTGCGTTTCACTAATCTTTTGATCCACCGCTACCGAGGCCACGCTCTGCCCCACCATAATGATGGAGAGCAGTACCAACTGCAGAAACGTCTGCGCAATCCACGCCACGATAATGACTACATCGCCAGTGCGTAGCGCTGCTGGCAAGGAAACCAAGGCAATCGCTGCGAATAAATAGGCACACCACATCGTTGAAACTAGCGATGTGATCTTCTCGGCTACTCGACGGTTAAATGCATTGATGCGGTTCATGTGAGAAGCATAGAACTCTTCTTGCCGGTGCTTTATGATTTAACTATGCCTAAAGACCCAAGTCGCGAAGCTCATTTCCCGGCTATTGAAAAGCGTTACGGCGAGAAGATGGCCCACTGGTTTAAGGTCATGAAGGAAGTGAAAGACCTTAAGTATCCAGAGCAAATCGCGCACTTGCGCGAGAATTACGGATTCTCGCAGGCTCATGCGAATGCACTAGTGATGTATTCACGAGGGTCAACAAGCTCCAAGCGATTTGATACTCCAGCTGATTACTACAAAACCATAAAGCCAGAGCAAGTGAAAACGATTAAGAAGATCTTCAAAACGATTACAGAGAAATATCCCAAGACTGAACTAGTTATTGCCTGGAATCAACCCATGCTTAAAATGGGCGATCATTACATCTTTGGCGTATCTGCTGCCACCAAACACATTCTGATGTCTGCTTGGAGTGATGATGTGCTGGATGCTTTCCGTGACAAACTTGATCACCTTGTTGTGAATAAGAAAACAATCGGGATCCCTAATGATTGGGAAGTCGAAGAGAAGTTAATTCTTGCAATGGTGAAGGCCAGAATTGCAGAGACAAAGTAATGGCAAAGCGCGCACTCTTTATCGAGCACGACCACGTTTCACTTGGTGGTCCAATCTGGCGTGCATTTGAAGCTCGCGGATACAGCATTGAAAGATTCTTGATAATCCCAGAAGAGAAGTTTCATACTCCCAATGTCACTGTTACTTTCCCTGATTTTTCTCAGTACGACATTATTGTTCCGATGGGCGCACCGTATGGCGCTTATGAAGATGAACGCGTTGGCAATTGGTTAACACCAGAACTTGCCTTACTTAAGAAAGCACACAACGCGGGCCAACCAATCTTCGGTATTTGTTTCGGCGGGCAAATGATGGCGCGCACATTGGGTGGATCTGTATCGCGTGCGCCAGAGGCAGAACTTGGTTGGTATGAAATTCATACAGATGATCCATCGCTCATCTCTAGCGGTCCCTGGTTTGAATACCACTGGGATCGTTGGGTCAGCCCTCCCCTAGCCACAGAAATTGCACGCACTGGGTTGGCTGTTCAGGCATTTACTTTAGGTCGCACACTTGCGCTGCAATTTCATCCAGAGATTGATCCCGAAGTTTTGGATGAATGGCTTGCAATGGAAGGAGGGTGCGCTGAAGTTGAATCAGAGGGCGTTGATCCCGATGAATTACGCGCACAGACAAAAGCGCTCCAATCGAAGACCGACCAGAACGCTTTTGACCTTGTCAATACTTTCCTCGACCGCATTGCTATAGCCGAAGTAATTACTGTTGATTAATTATTCATTAAATATCTAACGGCGTTACGTACGCTCCTGAAATACCACCGTCAACAAGGAAGTTTGCTGCCGTAATAAAGCTTGAATCATCACTTGCAAGGAATGCCACAGCTGCTGCTATCTCGGTTGGCTCGGCAAATCGACCCATAGGAATATGGACCAAGCGACGTGCTGCACGTTCTTTATCTTTAGCAAAGAGTTCCTGCAGAAGTGGAGTATTTACTGGTCCAGGAGATAGTGCATTCACGCGGATACCCTCACGACCAAATTGCACACCAAGCTCGCGGCTCATTGAAAGCACGCCACCCTTTGATGCTGTGTAAGCAATCTGAGATGTTGCAGCGCCCATCGTTGCAACAAATGATGCTGTGTTAATAATCGAGCCCTTTTTCGCTTTCTGCATATAAGGAATAACAGCCTTGCAGCATAAGAAAACGCTGGTGGTGTTCACGCGCAATACGCGCTCCCATGCATCGATACCTGTTGTCAGAATCGAATCATCATCTGGGGGTGAAATTCCTGCGTTATTAAACGCGATATCGATTCGCCCGTACTTATCGAATGCAACTTTATACATATTCTCTACTTGGGCTGCATTGGTTACATCTGCATTAACAAAGATGCCACCGACTTCTGTAGCAATCGCATTTCCAGTTGCATCATTAGTATCGACACAGACAACGTGCGCACCCTCTGATGCCAATCGCTTTGCAGTTGCGGCACCGATACCGCTACCTGCACCAGTGATTACTGCGACTCGTCCTTCTAAACGCTTGCTCATCGTGTCCCCTAGTTATTTCTCAGTTGAGATAAAAACGTTTTTTACCTCAGTAAATGAATCAAGTGCATCTGGTCCAAGCTCTCGCCCTAGACCAGATTGCTTATAACCGCCGAACGGAGTCCAGTACCGCACAGAAGAATTGGAATTAACAGATAAATTGCCACTTTCTACAGCTCGAGAAACGCGAATTGCTTTGCCTGAATCTTTTGTCCAAATAGATCCAGATAAACCGAATTCAGTGTCGTTGGCCTTTGCAATTGCATCATCTTCGCCATCAAATGTCATGACAGATACAACTGGTCCGAAAATTTCATCGTTCCATGACTTTGATTTCGTTGAAGTTGGAAGCAAAACCGTTGGTGGCAACCAGAATCCAGCACCCGTTGGTGCGCTACCGGTGAAAGCAATTGGCTCATCCAAGTACTTTTCGACCGCCGCTTTCTGTTTCGCAGAAATCATTGGACCCATCTCTGATGTTCCAAGTGATGGATCTTCCACGCGGAATTTTTTGACCGCAGCTTCAAAAGATGACATGAATTTATCAAAGACAGATTTCTCGACGAGAATTCGAGAGCGCGCGCAACAATCTTGTCCAGCGTTATCAAAGACCGCACCTGGTGCATTGGCTGCAGCTTTTTCAACATCGCTATCGGCAAAGATAATGTTGGCGCTCTTGCCACCGAGTTCTAGAGTGACGCGCTTTACCTGATCGGCGCAGCCCGCCATAATTGATTTACCGACCTCGGTAGAACCAGTAAAGACAATCTTTCGCACCTTTGGATGCGTGACAAATCGCGCACCAACAATAGATCCCTTACCCGGAATAACAGTAAAGACATCTTTTGGTAGCCCCGCCTCTAACGCTAATTCACCTAACCGAATTGCAGTCATCGGTGTGTATTCAGCTGGCTTTAATACCACTGTATTTCCTGCAGCAAGTGCTGGTGCAAATCCCCACCCTGCAATTGGCATTGGAAAGTTCCAAGGAACAATGACGCCGATAACGCCAAGTGGTTCCTTAAAAGTTATGTCGATTCCATTAGGTACAGGGATCTGCTTTCCAAATAAACGCTCCGGCGCTGCAGAGTAATAATTCAAAACGTTGGCAACGTTATCTGCTTCCCACAACGCATTTCCGCGAGTGTGCCCAGAGTTTTCAATCTCTAGCGCCGCAAGTTCTTCACGGTGTGCACTTACAACGGATGCAAAAGAACGCAGCAACTTTGCACGATCACCAGGAGCTACATGGCGCCAAGTATCAAATGCTTTATGTGCACGCTCGATTGCAGCATCTGTTGCTGCTTCATCTGCGAGCTGAATCTGCTTTACAACCTTTTCGGTTGCAGGGTTGATTACCTCATATACCGAAGACATGACTTAAAACCTTTCGAAGTTTCTAAAGAGCTCCCAGTCGGTGACAGCTTTGCCATATGCATCAAGTTCAACCTGCGCCATATTTGTGTAATGCGCCTGTACCTCTGCACCAAAGACTGATTTCACCCACGCGCTTTCAGACCAATTCTTCTGCGCTTGAAGCATGGTCGATGGTACTCGTTCTGAATCAGAGTCATACGCGTTTCCAACGAATGCATCTTCTAACTTCAACTTACGATTAATTCCATCAAGTCCTGCAGCAATGATTCCAGCAACTGCCAGATATGGATTCACATCTCCACCAGGTACCCGATTTTCAAGTCGTAGCGACTGGCCATGACCAACAAGGCGAAGTGCGCATGTGCGGTTGTCGCGTCCCCAACGTATTGCTGTAGGTGCAAAAGATCCGGTTACATAGCGCTTATATGAATTGATATTTGGTGCAAAGAGAAGTGAAATCTCTTTTAAGTGCGCAATCTGTCCTGCGATAAATGAGCGACCAATATCTGAAAGACCTTGTTCTTTATCTTTGTCATCTGCCATCACCATGGAGCCATCGAGGCCTCGGAATGAGCAGTGAATATGTGAAGAGTTACCTTCCTTTTGATTTGGCTTAGCCATGAAGGTAAGTGCGTAACCCTCTTGAGCTGCAATCTCTTTTGCACCATTCTTATAAATTACATGGTTGTCGCAATTTGAAAGCGCATCTGAATACTTAAAGGCAATCTCGTGCTGACCAAAATTACATTCTCCTTTTACTGATTCCACAGTCATTCCAGCGCCAGCCATACCCAGGCGAATAGTGCGCAGTAGTGGCTCGATACGAGATCCACCCATGATTGAGTAATCGACGTTGTATTGATTCACCGGAGTTAAATCCCGATAGGCCTTATCCCAAGCTTGCTCGTACGTGTCATGGAAAACAACAAATTCAAGTTCTGTGCCAACCATTGCTTGCATTCCTGCATCGGCAAGGGCTGCTACTTGTTTGCGCAATATCTGGCGAGGCGATGCAACTACATCTGTGCCATCAAGCCATTGCACATCGGCCAATAACATTGCAGCACCTGGCTGCCAAGGAATCCTGCGCAGGGTAGAGATGTCAGGAATCATGGCGAAGTCGGCATAACCGCGCTCCCATGATGACATCTCATACCCTGCGACAGTATTCATATCTATATCTGCAGCGAGAAGGTAGTTACATCCTTCTGTGCCGTGCTTGAGCACTTCATCTAAGAAGTACTGCCCATGCACGCGCTTACCTACTAAGCGACCTTGCATATCAGTCATTGCAATGACCACCGTATCAATTGCACCTGATGCAATTTCGCTACGGAGTTCTTCAATCGTCATTGCAGCCACTGATATCACGTCTCTTTCGTCTTGATCTAGTAGGTAGTTAGTACAGAAATTATTCTAGTTAGATTGTGCGCTTTGGTCCTGTGAACCACTTCTTGGCTGAGGCCTGCCACCAGATCCAGAGAAGAATGAGTGCTCCAACAGTTACTAGTGGCGCATAGTTCACTGATGTCCAGGTGAAGTCCTTATTACCTGGTGTTCCAGTTGGTGTGAATGGCAAGATGAAGTAGATAGAGACGACAACAATTTCTGCAACCGCCAATGTGCACATCCACTTGTACTTGCTACCCAATGTCCACGCACCTGGCTTAAATGAATCTCCCGCCTTCAAACGAAGGTAAATAGGGATCAAGAAAGCGAGATAGAGAGAAATTACGCAGACAGAGACAACTGCGTAGAAAGCAGTTGGTACACCTGTTGGTGATTTCCAAAGAGCTGGAAGAGTAAGAATCGCACCGGCAACCGCAGATGCAATAACTGCATTCAGCGGAACGCCGTGCTTATTTACTTTCTTCCAAAGATTTCCCCCGGGTACAGCTCCATCACGGCTGAATGCGTACATCATGCGTGAACATGAAGTAAGGCAAGCAGTGACGCAGAAAATCTGCCCAAGAGTTGTAATAATCATGATGATCTTGAACTTGATTCCGGTACCCAACGCGCTAGCAAGCAGAGCAATAATTGATCCACCACCATATGGGTTTACTTCTGGATCAAATGAGTTAATGAAATCAGTATTTGTTGCCACATATAGGAATGACATCAAAAGAATATATCCACCGATTGCTGAGTAGAAAATAGACTTCCAAATTCCTTTAGCAGCAGAGATATGTGCATCGTGTGTCTCTTCAGATAAGTGCGCTGATGCATCGAATCCTGTGATTGTGTATTGAGTCAACAAGAATCCCAGTGGTAGTACGAGATACCAATAAGTATTGTCACTAAATCCTGAGTTGTTGTTATGCGCAGTAAACATCCAGTTAAGGCTCTGGTGCTTATCAGTTGTGAAAAGCAAGATGCCAATAATTGCAGCGGCGCCAAATACGTGCCACCACACTGAGATGTTGTTAAATGCTGCAAGCAACTTCGAGCTGTAAATATTTACAAGCGTCGAGAATGCCAGAACGATCAAGAACAGTACGAACTGCTGCTTGATGAAATCGCCTCCCATAAAGTTTGTTGCATAACTTGGTGAGTACAGACCAATAAGGCTGTTAATAAATCCTGTCACACCATAACCAACAGACGCGGTTACTGAAACGAGACCTATCAAGTTAAGCCAACCAGTAAAGAACCCAGCCTTTGCTCCACCGAGCTTTGATGCCCACCAGTAAATACCACCACTGGTTGGATAAGCGGATGCAAGTTCTGACATACAGAAACCAATGATCAGGATAAATGCAGAGATGATTGGCCAGCCAATAGAAATTGCGACTGGTCCTCCGTTGTTCCATGCTTGAGCGAATGTTGTAAAACATCCAGCCAAGATGGAAATAATTGAGAATGAGATTGCGAAGTTGGAGAAAGAGCTCCAGCTTCGCGTGAGTTCCTGTTTATATCCGAGTTCGGCTAAGCGGCGTTCATCTTCATTGAGTGTGCTCATGTAGTTGTAACCCTTCCAGTTAGCGGGGCGGGGACGGCCTCGATCCTTGATTTACAGAACAGTTGTACTCCGAAGATAGGCAGAAAGAAAGACTATTCGCATGATTAGATTGGCTTATGTGTCGCCTTCTCGGCTTTAGCTCGAAGAATTCATCAACTCTGCCCCAACTCTTGGGTCAAGACCTTGACAATTTCGTAGCGCTCTCTCAGATACATTGCGATGGCTGGGGTTATGCGCACGTAGAACATTCATCAACACATGCAGAGAGTTTCCGCGAACCTATACCTGCAATTGATTCAACACATTTGACTGAGCAAATTTCGCAAGAGACAGATGGCGCCTTACTGCACTTCCGCTGGGCTTCTAAGGGCTTGGATGTCAAAGAATCTAATACTCATCCATTTACCCATGAAGGCATCTCATTTATTCACAACGGTTCATTCGCACCATTTGATGTTCTTGTCCCATACATCTCGGATGAATATAGGAAATTAGTAACAGGTGAGACTGATAGCGAGTTGTACTTCTACTACGTACTAACTGAAATCAAGAAGCACGGATTTCTTACCGGCATCAAAACGGCACTCACATTTATTAAAGAAAATATCTCGCACAGCAGCGCCAACATGATGATTATGAATAAGGACTTCTTCGTCACCGCATGCCGCTTTAACCAAGATCGCATCCCAGAGCTGTTTAAGAAAGATACCGACTACTACGAATTGCGCTATAAGAAAACTGAAAATTCAGTGCTGGTCGCATCAAGTGGTTGGAACCAGACTGGGTGGACCATGCTCAAGAACGATTCACTGTTGATTGTTGACCGCAGTAATCAATCTGTAACTACTTTAGCAATCTAACGCTCCTACTTTTGAAATTTCGTGCTTTTCAGGAAATTAACAGGATGGGGCGAAACAACTTAGGTATTCGAAATTGCCTCAACTGCATACGCTTAGCCCATGAGATTAACGTCCAAGATTTCAATATCTGCACTCCTCTTTGCACTGATTGCACCTCTTCCAGCATTTGCTGCCGGCCCACCAACATTTAGTGGTTCATGGAATGGTTCTGGTGAAGGTGCGAAATCCACCTGGAGTTTAAAGAGTGGTAACGTTACATGGAGTTCTAATTTTCGCTCCCCTGTTTGGAATTTGAGTCTGACAGAATTGAAGGGCTCTCTTAAATTTAGTCCTTCGAAGAAAAATCACTTCGAAATTTGGTTTGTCAATGCAGATGAATACGGTGGCAATCCCGACAATATTGTCCCGCCTGCTGTTGTCGTAAATGGTGATCCTGCCGGTGTGGGGTCAACACCAAATTTAATTTATGACAATCGTGTGTCTATCGGTCACGCGACCACACTTACCAATGTCGGCGCTTGTGTCTCAGGAGGTAACTCTGGATTCAAATGTCCAGTAGTTGCTGTCTTCTCGCAAAAGGGTGGAACGCTCTCTAACTATGAAAATGGAGACGTGCTTGCAATTGCATCGTATACAAACGGATCAACAGTGCGCGATGTGATTACCTTTACTATTCAAGCATCTGATTTCCCTGCCAAAGAGCTAGCAAAGACCAACGCTTCAACATTTAATGGATCAGGAACGACTGTTGAAAAGACCTATACAAATACTGCCGGTAAAGCGTGCACAAAATCTGGTCAGCTAGCTCACTCGGTAAATGGCAATCTTGAATGTCAAAAAGTTTCAGGAAAATTGGTGTGGGTTGAAGCCGGAAATGTAACGAATCCGAAGACTAAGACCAACAAGACTCGAAATAACTGCAACTCTAAGCAGCTTTCAAACCTTGAAAATTACGTAACTCGAATTGAGCAACTTCAGGCGAAGATTTCTGGACTAGAAGAGACACAAAAAACTTTACGGGCTCAAATCCAATGGTTTAAGGACAATGGTCGAACCTTTGATGAAGCTGCTTACATTAGAAAAATTTCGCAGAATCAATCTGAAATCATCACAGCTCAGAACTCGATTTCAGCAAATGTGAAATCCTTTAATTCTGTGGACAGCATCTGCCGACAAAATGACTATGAACTCCCTGAGGATTTAAACGTTAACTAACTCCAAGTAATTGTGAACATGTTGCTCTTCCATGCAACATACTTACTGTCATCTGGAGCCAAACCACGCACCTGGAACGTCAATTTACCCTTGCTCTTGGACGTGTAATTACTCATGATAAATCCGTCTTTGAACATAGCGCTATTTGCCTTAACAAACTTGTTCTTTTGTTGTACGAATAGTGTCATCTGCTGGCTTGGATCCTGAACATCAATCTGCGAACAAGAGATGGATACTGACTTGCCAGCTTTGGTGTTTGCTTTCGGTACGCAGGTTACTTTCGGCGTTGAGCCATCTGGGTTCACATCTCCGCTAGTTGTGTTGGTTCTGTTTGGATCAGGGACATTCACAATTCTTAGCGGTGCGCCAACTCCAGGTTGAACAGCATCGAGTTGCTTGTGCAACGCGCGCACCCACAATTTTGCAGTCACTACAACGCTGCCACTGCCCTTACCGGTTGCATCTAAAGTGATATCTCCAAGGTCTTTCCATGGTCCTGCTTCTGTAGGAGATGATTGCAAAGTGACAATTACGGCAGGAGCGCTTCGATATGGAGAATTAGTTCTCATCTCAACTGAAATTGGAACGGATCTACCAAGTACTGGAGGACCTGCGAGAGTGGATATAAAAACAGCTTTAGGCGGAACGTTAAGTACAAGGGTTCCTTGACCCACTTTTCCATATGAGTCCTGCGTGATTACAGTAATGATGTGATCACCTGGCTCCCAGTTCGTTAAGTCAATCTTCCACGATGGTTTCTGAACGTCATCTACAGTCCATACAGAATAATTTCTAGAAATGTTTTCATTGCTCGAGTTGTAAGCAGGAGTTCCATAGAAAGTAGGTTGTGCATTCTTCTCTGAAATTGCAATTGCCACGATTCGGCCACCGCTTATGGGATTTGGCTTAGTCTCTGCGGTCAGGGTGATTACTCCAGGAGTAATAGTTCCGGCAACTGGAGAAGTTATCACCGCAGTTGGATTAGCAGTAGAAACCGTAAAATCTACAGAGGCTGTTGCCGAAGCTTTCGTATCATCTGCAATCAATACAGTCAGTCTAATCAATCCATTCTTTAAGCTGCCAGGTTTCGCGGTAAAGGAAAATGTGCGAACGTCGTTCACTTGCCAGGTGCGATAGTTACTTGGAAAACCAGCAGAAGGTGAGTTTTGTTCAACCCCGGCAAATTCTGGAGTCAACTGACTGTTATCAATTCCGATGTAGGAAATCTCGCCACCTGTTGAAGATGGATCTGGGCTTGCTTGGACCTTGATGGTCACTACACCTTCAAATGTTTGACCTGAAGATGGAGACAAGATTTGTACTCTTGGTTGCAGTGCTTGAACATCAACTCCGACGGTAGCCTCAACAATGTCGCCATATGAATCTTGGACTGCCACCTTGATTGTGCGAAGTCCTTTTTGTAATTTCTGAGTGTTCACTTGGAATGAGAATGTTCCTGAAGAGCTTGAACTGCCAACAGAGAAAGCTTTAATCCCAGAACTAAATGGAGTGCTCCACGTGCCATATGCGCCTGAAAATGTTGGTACTGCGTTTTCTTCAGATATTCCAATGTATCGGATATATCTTCCAGCTTCTTGTGATGTGGTTACGGAGAAGGATACGTTTACTTTGCCCTTTGCAACCGAGCCCATACTTGGCGACAAAATTTGAATGGTTGGCTTCGTGCTCTTAAGAATAAGTGAAATTGAAGCAGAATCACTTCTGTTTCCTTCAGTATCAATTACTGTGATTCCAAAAATATGGGCTCCTGGCTCATAATTTTTTGATTCTAAAAGCCAGCGATAACTATTGTTTGAATAGTATGAGTTAGAAACATTGAAACAGTTTGAGGACGATGAATACCCATTAGACCAGTAATAGCCGTTTGTGTTAGAAACTTCACCACTGGTAATTGGAGATCCATCGATTGTCAGACAAACCTGAGCAATTCTTCCTTGTGATCCGGAACCAGTACTTCCATTAGCGCTCACATAAAAGGATCCAACTAGCGCTTGGCCAGCTGTCATAGCTGGTGAGAAAGAGACAGTTGGCTTGCCAGCTCGAATCGTGAATGAATATGTCACTGTGTTGACCAGGAACTCAGAGTCGGCATCTTTTCGAACACTGATTGTGCAGGTGCCTGGTGCCTTGCTATAAATTGTTGAACCAGAAGTTAGACAAACACCTGGGGTAATTGATGTATATGCAAATGCACCCGTTCCAGAACCGCCAGATGCATTGATCACGGCAGAATCGCCAACCGTTACAGGTGCAATTTGATCAACATTTATTGGAAGCTGATTCTTAAGTGACTTCACTACGGTGTAATTGCTGGTCACTGACGCTTCAGAAAAACTATTGTCAGCGGCTTTTCTGACAGTTACAACACAAGTTCCTGCAGAAATTCCTAAGACTTGAAGCCAGGTTGATCCGTTCACTGAATTAGATAGTTCGCAGACTGAAGGTGTTGAAGTAGTGAAAGAAATTGCACCGGTACCAGAGCCACCATTTATCCTGATTTGGTAATAGCCGCCAATATTTATTGCACCGTTGGTGAGTGAAACTGCCAAGAACAAAGGTGCCTGTGCCGCTTTACCAATTGTGAGGTTTATTGAAGTGGTCGCTACAAGGTAAGCAGTGTCAGCTGCCTTTGTTGCTACGAGAGTACAAGTACCCGCAGCTACACCGGTTACTTGTGTGCCTGATACCGAACAGATTGAAGGCGTAGTGGTTGAGTATGTAAGTGCGCCAGTTCCAGATCCTCCTGATACTTGGAATGTGCCTGTGTTTCCTACACCCAGAGCGGCTGGAAGAGAGACAAAAACTAAACTTGCTTGATTAAGCAATTGAGCAGGTTGAATCGTTACAGTTACAGAGGAAGAAACGCTGTTGTAGGTCGAATCTGCGGCCTTAGTAGTTGTGATGGAGCAAAAACCTGCAGCAACAGCGCTAAGTGTTGTTCCACTTACAGTACAAATCGACGGTGTATTTGATGCATAAGTTACTGCACCAGTTCCTGTTCCTCCGGTTGAGCTAAGGGTTCCACTCTGACCAGCCCTTAATGTTATCGGGACATTTCCAGTTATTGCTGCTTGGTTAAGCAATGAAGCAGTGGTAATAG
This sequence comes from Actinomycetota bacterium, assembly GCA_026392935.1. Taxonomy (GTDB): domain Bacteria; phylum Actinomycetota; class Actinomycetes; order Nanopelagicales; family Nanopelagicaceae; genus Planktophila. Next base: position 83,573 of record JAPLBE010000012.1, read on the forward strand.
TTGTTGAGGCTGAAGCATCCACTGCAAGATAGTTAGTGTCTGACGTCTTTACTACGTTGACTGTGCAAGTTCCTATGCCAACTGCCGTGAGGGTGGAACCTGAGACTCTACAAACTGTGCTCGAGCTAGGAGTTACAAAAACAAGTGCACCAGTGCCAGTGCCACCCGTTGCAGTTAACTGAATAGAACTTCCCGCCCGGACCGAAGAAGGCATTGAGAAGCTCAAGGGAGATTGTGCAATTTTCCCAACGTTGAAGGAGTAGGTGGCGTCAAAAGACAAATATGTTGCATCTCCTGCTTTTGAAAAAGCAATTACGCAGGTTCCTGGAGAAAGCGCGCGAACCTGCGTACTCGTCACCGAACATACAGAGGGAGACTGAGATCGGACTGAAATAGCACCTGTTCCTGATCCGCCACTGACTAGAAAATTAGAGACTGAATTGATCGGCATATTGTCGGTTGGATACGGTGAAATAGTTACAGTTGCTTGATTAAGAAGTGTTGCTGACGTCACTGTGAAGTTAGTTCCTACGTTCGCTTCTGAATAAGTACTATCGGCTGCTTTAATTGTCATAATGGTGCAAGTACCAGCAGCTCGTGCGGTCACTATCGATCCTGAAACCGTACATGTTGAAGTTGTTAATGAGCTATATGTAATTGAACCGGTGCCATTACCGCCAGATGTAGAAAGATTTGCAGTTGACCCAACTCTTAGCGGCGTAGAAACGGTTGTTGAAAGTGGCGTTTGGGCTTGTAAAGCCGCAGCAGCAGGAGTAATCATTCTTGAATATCCGTAGTTTTGTAAACTATCTGTGGCACCCAACTGAATTTCTCTGTTGGGAGTAAAATTAGTTACGGTATACGGGAATGTGGAGATGTTTGTTCTCTGAACTCCACCGCTCCAGATCAAACTCCAATTCCAGCCTCGATTATCTGGAACATTTACTGTCAGCGTTGTTCCCGAGAGGGTTACAGTGATGTTCTGTGCCTGAATTTCATCAGATAAGTTCCAAGGACCGACAGAAGTCACTGATGCAGATGCCGAGTTATACCCAGTTCTATTTGTAGTAACCGTCACCGTCGAATTTATTTTTGCACCAACGCCCGCGACAGAGACAAGACCTGTAGAACTTATTGTTGCTGTTCCTACAGTTGAAGAAACTGTCCACGTATATGCAGGATCGTAGTTCGAAATTTGATGTTTAAATCCAGGTGCGTAGTAATCAGGAACGCGTGGACCGAAAGTTGGTGTCAGCCCCGGTAGATTTACTGGAGTTGAAGGTATGACCGTTGGCATAATCATTCTTGAATATCCATAGTTCATCAAACTGTCGTCTGCGTAGAGTTGAATTTCTCTGTTGGGAGTAAAGTTAGAAACCGTATAAGGAAACGTTCTTATATCTGTTCTCTGGACAGCCCCACTCCAGATCACACCCCATCTCCAACCTTTTGCATCCGGAACATTCACCGTCAGTGTTGTCCCAGACAAGGTTGCGGTTATGTTCTGCGTTTGTATCTCATCAGATAAATTCCAAGGTCCTACCGACGTAACGGAAGCAGAGCCAGAGGTATACCCAGTCCTAGTCGTTGTCACAGTTACCGTTGAGGAAATCTTGGCGCCAACACCAGCAACTGCTACTAGCCCTGAAGAACTTATTGTTGCTGTTCCAACTGTTGCAGAAACAGTCCATGTGTATGCGGGGTCGTAATTAGTAATCTGATGTTTAAATCCTGGCGCGTAATAGTCAGGTGTTCTTGCACCAAATGTTGGAGTCAGCCCAACTTCGTCGGCTGCATTGGCCACGCTAATTACACCTGGAGCAACTGGCAGTGAAACGCCAGCGATGATGCTCAGGCTTAGCAGCACCCGACCAATTGCTTTAATCAATGTTGAAGCCTCTCTTACTTACATAAAAGAGGGGCCTCGTTGTCCCGTAAAGAACAACGAGGCCCTTCTCATTTACGAACTAGTTGTTCTTGCAGGTGCTGTTGTCAGCTGCAAAACCATCGGACATTGTTGCGCCGCAATAGTTTGCTGTCTCAAGATCATCAACACCTATCTGTGAGCCAAGAAGGTTCGCATTGCTGAGGTTTGTTCCAGAGAAATCTGGACCAGTAATCTGCGCATTACGGAACTTCGCACCGATTAGGTTTGCATCACCAAAACGTGGATCCGAACCTGATGAGTTTGAGAAGTCTGCACCTTTGAGGTTTGACTGTTCAAAAATTGCACCTGTGAGGTCTACGTATGTGAAATCTGAACCCTGTCCTGAACCACCTGTGAAGTCAGTGTTAGACAAGATTGCGCGTGATGCTTTGACCTTCGACAGATTTACGCGACCCATATCGGCATCTGAAAGATCAGCAGCACGAAGATTTGAACCTGTGAAGTTGGTTGCCTTTGCAGATGTACCTGAAAGGTCTGCACCCTGAAGGTTTGCACCTGTGAAGTTAGCCTTATCAAGTGTTGCACCTGTGAAGACTGCCTTAGAGAGGTTTGCACCAGAGAAGTTCATACCTGTTAGGTCGAGATCTTCAAAGTTCATTCCTGAAAGATTCTTACGTGAACAGTTGCTCTTCGCCTTTACAACACAACCCTTTGCACGAAGGAGCTTCTTGGCCTGAGTTGTATCAATTGTATTTCCATCGTTGGCTGTTGTTGCAGTGTCAGTATCTGCTGCGTATGCAGATGGAGCCACGATCACTCCTGCAATCAACACAGTTGCAGTCAAAATCAATTTAATTCGTGAATTCATTTTTTGCCTTCCTAGATTATGGGCCGGTACATGACAAAGGGTATGGAATAAAGATTTGGGGCGAAAACCCAGAAGTGTGTGAAACACGTGTGAGAAGATTTGAAAAATATGGATGATATCAAGGGGTGAATATGCTTTCGCCCCTTTAGCACCATGGTAAAATTGTGACTGTTTAATGTTTAATTGATTAGGTGAGAGGCCTATAGATGACGCCAAGAAATCATCTTGCTTATTCCCAAGTAATTATTCAAGCACTTCAGAGCCAATCAATGCTTACTTGGCACGATGCTGCAACACTGCTTGTAGCAACTTTTGGGTGGACGCATAAAACAGCATCAAATCGAATTCACGAGTTAAAGCAAGCAAACATCATTGTTGTTGAAGGTGAATATCGGAAAGGATTGTTTGGTCGCGAAGAGCCAGACAGTCGAATCATTAGACTTCCAAAAGAATAGTCAAGCATGCAGCGTTCCTTACGCGTCAGAAGAACTCGCGTCGCACTTGCAGCGCTATTTCTTGTTAGTTTTGCAGAACTTCCACAATCTGCCTCTGCTGCTAGTCAGGTATTGATTTCGGGTTTAGCCGGAAAGTATGGACCTAACGAGAATGTAAGTTACAAAATCACTGGGACTCCTGGTGACACATGTCAGCTCAGTTATCAGAATCAAACTCCAAAATCTTTCACCTTCGGGGCATCAGGTTCTGTAACTGCCTCATTTACAACAGGAACGACCGCCAGCCTGCTCGTCATTAACGTGACCTGTGCGAAATCAGGATCTGCAAAAGTTCAGAGCGAACTAGTTCTACAAAATATTCCCTTGGCACCTACACCACAACCAAGCAAAACAAGTACTACATCTCTGCCCGGCACTGACGCAAGCATAAACTCAACTCTCACTTCGATTATCGAACCCCTAGCAAATACTTGCGAAGAAGGAGAAGTATTTACTGTTCGCGCTGATGCCCTGGCCTTCGCTCAAGGCGATAACGTTAAGGTCAATCTTTTCAATGCTAATAATTCTGAACTAACCCTTTCGATGGTTTCTAAATCTGCATCAGCTGGCGAGAAGTCCCTCAATATAAAGACAAGAGTGTGCCAATCAGATCCCGCTTATCTTGGATCAGCTCAGGATTACCGACTAGTGATGACGTACTCCGATGCGCCCGGATTGTTCGTACAAACACAAGAGTATAAATTCAGATTAATCAGTCGAGTAGAAGTTGCAAACTTCTCTCAATATGCAGTCTCTAGAGTTCGAGCCAACTGCATTTTTGATCAGTTCGTAGCTCAGAATTCTTATGTGCAAAGCGGCACTACTCGCAAATCCGGCGACAAAATGACAATAAAGGGCACTCTCTACCGTGCCGGATTAGTCGCACCTAATGACACCCTCAATCTTGTCAGAGTCATTGATCCAGGCAACTCAAAGATTATTGCCACTACCAAAACTGACAAAGATGGAAAGTACTCATTTACCTTTAGCGCAACAACTTATCCCAAAGCGCTGCTGTATCACATTGAAGCACCAGAGCGTAAAGAAGATTTAGGTCCGGTGCCGGGACCGTTCCCCAAGAAGATTTGGGCTGTCTTTATTGATTGCAACAAAGAGTGCAAAATTAGTGAGACCAGCATGAGAGAGACTGCGCCCGTTAACTCTTTCACTCAGGTCTGCCTAGAAAATCTTTCCTTCTACAAACAAGTAGTCACTCAAGGAGACAACGAGAATTCCAAGTTGCTTCGTAACGTTATTGTCTATCCAATACTTTCAAACATTGTGCGATCCAGATCTGAGACAAATGCGAGAGCTGCCGCCGATGCAGCAACTTCAGCGAATTCTTCTGCAAACTCCGGATCATCTGCTGGTGCTACCTCTGCCGTGCCAAAATCGCCTCCGAGCGCCTCTGGCTCCAAGTCCTCATCTTCGGGTGGCGGGAGATGTTACGTAAATGGGTACACAACCAAGAAAGGCAAGCGCGTCAGCGGGTATTACAGGTCCTGCTAGCTGTGACCACCCAGGGTGAGTGCCTACTTGTCCTACAGAATTGAATTCGAGAAATGTTCGGCAAAATGTATACTCGCCGAATGCCACAAGCGCTTATCTACCCTTTTGCCCTCGGTGATCGTTCACAATCAGATTTATTAGGCGGTAAAGGCGCCAATTTATCTGAAATGGTAAATATGGGGTTGCCAGTCCCTCCAGGATTCACCATCACTACTGAAGCGTGCCGCGAGTATTTGCGCACTGGGAAATTACCAGCGTCACTTCTCGATGAATTAGATAAAGCGATTGCAGGGCTAGAAAAAGATCTTGGTAAAGAGTTTGGAAATCCTGAAAAGCCTCTCCTAGTTTCAGTGCGTTCTGGCGCAAAGTTCTCTATGCCCGGAATGATGGAGACTGTTCTCAACGTTGGAATCAACGCCGATGTTGCTGCGGGCTTGGCCAAAATTTCTGGAAACGAAAAATTTGCGTGGGATTCATACCGTCGTTTTATCGAGATGTTCGGAAAGATTGTTCACGAAGTTGAAGTTGAAGAATTTCGTAAGACTGAACAGCGCGTTCTTGAGGCGAACAATGTAAATTCGATTCAAGAGTTAGATGCCAAGGGACTAAGAAGTCTTGGCGAGGACTATATAAAGATTATTGAAATTCACACTGGGCATCCATTTGGATCTGACCCTAGAACGCATCTGATTGCATCAATTGAGGCCGTGTTTAAGTCTTGGAACTCTGAACGCGCAAATCTCTACCGCCGCCGAGAGCGCATCTCCTCTGATCTAGGTACTGCAGTCAACATTCAATCAATGGTCTTTGGAAATCTCACAGACGATTCAGGAACTGGCGTTGCTTTCACGCGCGATCCTGCAACTGGTGAGAAAGGCAGCTACGGCGATTACCTCGAAAAAGCCCAAGGCGAAGATGTTGTTGCTGGCATCAGAAATACCATGACTCTGATTGATCTCAAGGGCCTCCTTCCTTCTGTCCACGCAGAACTCGAGCGAGTAATGCAGCTATTGGAAGATCATTACCGCGATTTGTGCGACATCGAATTTACCGTCGAATCAGGCAAGTTATGGATTCTGCAGACTCGTGTAGGAAAGCGCACTGCAGAGGCAGCATTTAGAATTGCGACTCAGCTCATCGAAGAGAAGAAAATCTCAATCGAAGAAGCTTTACAACGCGTAACTGGAGATCAACTAGCCCAGTTAATGTTCCCGCAATTTGATCTCAGCGCTAAAGCCACTGAAATTGCGCGAGGCATTCCGGCCTCACCAGGTGCAGCTGTTGGAGAAGTAGTTTTTGATTCCAGACGTGCACAGGATTTAGCGCGTGCGGGTAAGAAAGTGATTTTGGTACGTCGCGAAACTAGTCCAGATGATTTAGTTGGAATGGTCGCCGCCGAAGGTATTTTGACTAGTCGCGGAGGAAAGACTTCACACGCGGCAGTTGTTGCTCGAGGCATGGGTAAGACTGCGGTGTGCGGAACTGAAGGAATTTCAGTTGATGAACGCGGCGGACTTCTTACTGCTGGCTCAATTACGGTTTATGAAGGAGAAGTTATCTCCATCGATGGAAGTACTGGTGCGGTCTATCTCGGTAGCGTTCCCGTAATTGCATCACCAGTAACTGCATTCCTAGAAGGTCGCCTCTCTGAAAACAGTGATCAGGCTTCCCCAGTTGTAAAATCAGTTGCACAACTTCTTAATTATGCAGATCAGATGCGCACAATGAATGTGCGTGCAAATGCTGATACTCCAGAAGATGCAGTACGCGCGCGTATTTTGGGGGCAGAAGGTGTTGGCCTCTGTCGCACCGAACATATGTTCCTTGGAGAACGCCGCATCTACGTCGAGCGGTTGGTCTTGGCAGAGAATGAAGATGTCCAGCGCGGAATCATCGCTGAGATGGAACCACTGCAGCGTAAAGATTTCGTAGGAATCATGATGGCGATGTCAGGACTCCCCGTGACAGTGCGCTTGCTTGATCCACCACTGCATGAATTTTTACCTAATTTAGCTGAACTATCAGCCCATGTTGCTCGCGCAGAAGCTCTCGGAGAAGAGCTTGGCGCCCGCGAAATGGGAATCTTTGCAGCCGTAAAGCGACTTCACGAGTCAAACCCAATGCTCGGTCTTCGCGGAGTTCGTCTTGGCATCTTGATTCCAGATCTATTTAAGATGCAGGTACGAGCTCTTGTAAATGCTTGCATCGAAGTTCGCAAGTTGGGACATAACCCAGTGCCTGAAATTATGATTCCGTTGATTGCAACTCAGCGAGAATTGCTACACCTCAGACATGCATTGGAAGAGGAAATCGCACTCTCACTACAGGGAACTGGCCAGGAATTACAGATCCCAATCGGAACCATGATTGAAACTCCTCGTGCGGCAATTACATCAACTCGAATTGCTGATTACGCAGACTTCTTCTCCTTCGGAACTAACGACCTAACTCAACTTACCTGGGCCTTTAGTCGCGATGATGTCGAGTCAACATTCTTACCTCGCTACTTGGATTTAGAACTACTTCCGTTTAATCCATTTGAATCACTCGATCAAGATGGCGTCGGATTGCTCATTAAGATTGCTCGCGATCAAGCTCGCGCTCTTCGCCCAGATTTCAAACTTGGAATCTGCGGAGAACACGGTGGAGATCCACGCAGTATTCACTTCTTCCATGCGCAAGGTCTTGATTACGTCTCTTGCTCACCATTTAGAGTGCCTATTGCGCGACTTGAAGCAGGACGTGCAGTCGGGCTTCAGCAAAACACAACTATCTAATCTTTGATTAAGATCAGCTTCAGGTTGTAGAGCCCGCTATGGGAGATGATGTATAGGTGTCCCTTACTTACTAGCGGCTCGATGAGATCGCCAAGTTCAGATTCTTCTGCACGCTCAACAATTGCAACGCCCGGATAGTTCCAATCTCGTAGATCCAACCAAGGATCAGGCAGTTGCGCACTTTTCCAGGTACTTAAGATTGAGTTGGAAAATTCGTCAGATAGAAATTCGAAGATAACGTGAATGTCGTGCGCACGAAGTTCGGAAGCAAGAGCGCGGCTGGCATCAATTGCCTTCACTCTCCGCGAATCGTTTACTTTCCTTCGCAACTCAGTGCAGAGAGCCTCGCTTAATTCAATACGCGTTTGTAGCGAGTTCATATGACTACTTAGGGCGCTCAATCCCATTTTCTTTGAAGAAATTTGAGCCCGGGATTCCCCATACTCGGAAGAAGTCACCAACGACTTTACATAACGTCACGTTTACCGATTGAACAGTTTCAATGGTGTCTCGGCCGCGAGCAGCTGCAATTTGCGCAACTCTGTCAATATCTTCTTTTTCAGCAAAGAGAAGGTCGTCATCTGTAACTGACCTCTCTTTAATCAACTGAACGAGAGCCGAACGTGCTTCTTCTCCCAAGAATGTGATGCGACGACCTTCTTCGGTATCGAATTCAAGGGCTAGTGGGTCACTGGCAATATTTGGAACAAGTACTCCGTTGGCATCTAATGAGCCAGCATCTTTGACTCTAATTGTGCCGACCTCATCGTAGGTTAAACCGGTTCCAATCAAGCTCAGCATCAGCAGGCGAGACTTGGGATCGTAATCTTGTTTAGAGTTGTTAGCGATATGTGTTCGCTTGCTCTCTGTGTAATTTGAAGACCATGGGACATCAATCCCGTTGATGGTCCACCAGAGCTTTGGTCCAAACAAAAGTGAAGCTAACTGAACTGATGTGAGGTCATCATGTAAGAAAAGATATTTCTGAAGCAACATTTCGGCTACTAATGGATCAGCTTTTGCATCACGAAGTGCGGCACCAAGGTCGCCAGAGCAGACTTCGCGGGAGAATCGATCGAGAGTTGAAATCGCTGCGCGAATCCATACATCAGGCTTGCGAACTCGCTCAGCCAAAATGGTTGCAACTGCCATCACGGTCGGCTGCTCGAGCATAACAATTTCACGACGGTTCTTTAATGAGCGTCGAGCAATTTCATCTGCTTCTAAATACTCAATGACCGCTTCGGAATTCTCTCTCCCTCTTGGGAAATAAGTACTTCCGCTCTCATACTTTATAGCCATGCTGGCGCGTCCTTTGCTATATCGCCATCATTTACTTTGGCAGCGATATCAACTGAGATGAAGTGATCTCGCAAATCAACTTGGCAACGAGTTACACCAGGAATCTGTTCGACGCGGCGTCTCATCTCTTTGCCAATGCTTATCGCAAATGGAGATGGACAGAGAGGCGAGGTAAGGTGGTAGCGAATAATCGCAAGCCCACCTTCCTCGACTAACACATCATCGATTAGGTCCAGTTCACCCATAGTCTTACGAATTTCAGGATCCGGGACGCTACCTGCAGCCTCACGAACCGCTTCAATATCTACGGGCAAACTGGACATAATCTTCTTTCTTAACTCGTTTTCAGGGTGTGTGCTTAAGCGCCGACGTAGCTTGCCTGGTTAGCAAGGAACTGTGCACGCTTTTGGCTGAACTCATCATTAGCAATTGCAGCCTTCTTAGCCTCGATATCGATGCCGTAGAGGCGTGCGAAGTTAGTTCCAACAATCTTCTCCTTGATTTCAGGAGTCAACTGCACACCAAATTCGCTTGCTGTTGCTTCTGGGATCTGGAACTCCATGAACTCATCAAGAATCCAGTGTGGGTACCAAATTGGGAAGTCTGTTCCCCAGATGATGCGATCTTCGCCAAGCCAGAAGAGAAGGTTCGCCATCATTTCACCGAAGTAGCCAGGACGCTTGTGAATAAATGCGTTTGCTACTGCAAGTGATGCGAAGACGTTTGTTGAACGTGCTGCAATCCAGCAGAACTCGTCTAGACGTGGAAGACCAATGTGATCGACGATGAAGTTAAGTTCTGGATAGAGTGATGATGGTTCATCAATGTCATAGACATCGAACTTCTCCATTGAAAGTGGCTCAACAGCTGGCCCCTTGTGGAAGTGCATGTTCTTAATGCCTAGTTCGATTGCCTTTTCATAACATGCGAATACAGCTGGATCATTTGCTTTCCAACCGCGTGATTCTCCACGCCATTCTGCGGTGTACCACTTGAAGCCCTTCATTCCATATTCTTCAACTTGCTGCTTCATGTGATCTGTTGCTTTTGGATCACGAGGATCTACGCCACCAAGACCGATAAGACGTTCTGGTGCACGTGCAACCATTGCCGCATTGCGCTTTGGATGTGTAAATCCATCATGGTAGAAATCCATGAGTACCTGTGTAGAGAGAACTGCCATATCCATCTCGCCGCGAACGAACATGTGATGGAGATACCAGTCTGGATCTACTTTTCTAAACTCTTTATCAAAATCCATTGTCCATTTTGGATCAGCTGGATTAAACCCGGTCTGGAATGCGTAGAAAGTTTCTGCGAAAGCCAATCCGTATTCATTCTTAATGTTTTCTTTGCTGGCATCCCAAAAACCAGTATGCGCATCGACAACAAATTTTCCGTCTTTCATCTGAGGCCTTTCTTCCTGAACACGAGATGTGTTTGGAGAAATGTAGGTCACCATGGGTGAGTCCGCAACATTTAAAACGGATGAAATCGACCGCTTTTAAGCCTAAATACTGGCTATTTTGATAACAAAAAGTTACGCAAGATTTCCATCTTGATACACCCAGAGCTTCTCTGAAGGAAGTTTTAGGTGGAGCTTTTTGCTTGCAGGTATACCTTGGCTACGAGGAATCTTGACTGAAATTGGGGCGCCCCCAGAAATACATTTCAAGACTCGAACGCTTCCGAGATCATCATGTCCTAGAAGGTCCGCCTCAAGTACATTCTCGCCGGGTGCTGACGCTACAGAGACATACTCAGGTCGAATTCCGACTTCGAGAGCTTTGCCCTTTAGATCCCCCTTGGAATCTTTCACCTGTAACTTAGTTGAACCAAAGAACATTTCGCCTGATCTTGATTCGACCGGCAAGAAATTCATTGCTGGTGAACCAATGAAATTTCCAACATATTTCGAATTAGGCTTCTCGAAGAGCTGCTCAGGGGTTCCGCGCTGAATGACTTCACCAAAACTCATTACTAGTAGCTCATCAGCAAAGGTCATCGCTTCGTACTGATCGTGTGTCACATAAATAACTGTGAGGTTATTAATCTTATTGATTGCCTTAATCTTTTTTCTCAACTCGAATTTTGATTGCGGATCAATAACCGTCAGTGGCTCATCCATCAAGAGCGCACTTACATCGTCACGAACAAGTCCACGACCTAGTGAAATGAGCTGCTTTTCATCTGCACCAAGTTTGACTGCAGAACGACCTAACTTATCTGTGATGTCCAAAATTTCTGCGATCTCATGGACTCTCGCCTTAATCTTGTCAGCCTTCCATCCTCGGCAGACCAATGGGAAAGAAAGATTTTCAAATACGGACATAGATCTGTAGATAGTTGGAAATTGGAAGACCTGAGCAATATTTCTCTGCGCAGTTGGAATATCAGTGACATCTTTATCATCAAAGAGTAGACGGCCTTGGTGAGGCGTAATTAGACCCGATATTGTGTTGAGAATCGTTGTCTTTCCACATCCGGAAGGTCCAAGTAGGGCGTAAGTCTTGCCAGATTCCCAGACCATATCGATTGGCTTGAGAGCCCAAGTAGATTGGTCTTTATCCTTATTGTAAGAGTGCCCAATATTTGAGAGCGTAATTTTAGCCATTGTTACTCCCCTGCATTATCTGGTGAGACACAGAGCGCCCCGTTAGTTTCGAATAAGAACATTCGGTTACCTGGAAGTTCAATTGAGATTGATTCACCGACCTTTACGTCATGAATTCCCTCCATTTGAAGTACTACTTCACCAGCCGGAGTGTCAACGTAGACAAGAGTCTCTGATCCCGAAACTTCAACGAGTGAAATGGTTCCGTTCTCTGCTTTGCCACCAGATTTGCTAGTAACAATGTCATTTGCGCGAATTCCGACTTGGTAGCGGCCTTCTTTGACGTTCTTCATCTTCGTAGGAATTGGTTGTGAGTATCCACCCTCAAATTTCACTTCTCCAGCAGAAATTGAGACAGGCAAGATGCTCATTGGAGGATCGCTAATTACTCGAGCTACTGAAGTCGACAGAGGCTTCTCATAAACCTCAGTTGGGCTACCGAATTGAATAATTCTTCCTTCATGCAGAACAAGAATCTCAGCACCAAGAATAAGCGCCTCAGGAGGTTCAGTGGTTGCATAGATTGTGACTGCATCTGCCTGCGAGTTAAAGATCTCTTTAAACTCAACTCGCAATTGTTCGCGAAGCTTGTAGTCAAGGTTCATGAGTGGCTCATCAAGAAGCATGATTCGAGATTTGCGTGCTAGTGATCGGGCTAGTGCAACGCGCTGTTGCTGACCACCAGATAACTGAGCTGGCTTGCGATCAATGTAGTCATTGAGGCCAACTTTATTAATTGAGGCAAGAGCGAGTTCGCGTGCCTCTGGCTTTGATAAGCCCTTGCGCAATAGAGGGAACTCCACATTTTGAAGCACAGACTTATTTGGGTAGTTGATAAATTGCTGATACACCACGGCTACATCGCGTTCCCAGATTGGCTGGCTATCAAGATTTTCACCGTTCATGGTTATCTCGCCACTGGTGATTGGCAGAAGGCCCGCAATAGCGCGCATCAGCGAAGTTTTACCCGATGTTGTACGCCCAATGAGAATGTAGATGCGCCCAGGCTTAAATTCAAAGGAGATATCGTCGAGGATAACTCCATCTTTATCGCTGACTACAGAGACATTTTTAAGTATTAGAGACACTTGTAACCCTTCATCGAACTGCTCCGCCAAGGCTTCCACGAGATAAGAAGCGTTCAATTACAAAAGCTAAACCAACCAATGGAATGATTGAGAAGACTGTTGAGGCCGCCAAGATCCAGTAAGGAGTCACGGTTCCGTTTAGTGCAATCACAGCAACAGGAAGTGTTAACACCTTGGTAGCGGTGAGTGTAAGTGCGAAGAAGATATCGTTCCATCCGAAGATGACACAGAACATTCCAGCAACAGTAAGGCCTGGCTTGGAAAGCGGAAGAATTGTTCTAAAGAATGCTTGAATCGGATTACATCCTTCGAGCATCGCCATCTCATCAATCTCACGTGGCAGTGCATTAAAGAAGTCGACCATCAGCCACACAACGATAGGCATCAGCCCTGATGTGAGAACAAGAATCAATCCCAAGTGAGTATCAAGAAGTCGAAGCTGCTTAAGAACTAGGAAGAATGGAATCGCTAGAACCACAGGCGGCATGATGCGTTGTGAAACAAAGAAGAAGATGATGTCTGCATTGGAATACTTCTTCCAACCATAGGTAAAACGTGAGAGTCCGTATGCAGCAAGTGATCCGAATGCAACTGAAATTGCTGTCGCACCAGCTGTAACAATAAAGCTGTTGAGCGTTGGTGTCAGCAAATTAGTCAATGAATCTGGGCCAGGAAGGATTGCCTTCCAACCTGTGAGCACTGGCTGGAACTCTAGCCAAGGGATAAAGGTGGCTCCATTTACAACTGCAGCCTCTGGTTTAAAGCTTGTTGTAATCGCCCACATGATTGGGAAAAGTACGAAGAGACTCCAGATTGTAATGAAGGTTGCTTTTAAAACTTTATACATCTTCTAGATCCCCTTCGGCTTGGATAGGCGAGCAAATACTTTTCCAATAATTGTCAGAGTTAGAATTGCCAGGATCAAATATGTGAGCGCCAAAGTTGATCCATATGCGATCTGGAAATCTTGCAAACTGCGTTGGAAGATATATGCAGCTGGTGTTTCCGTTGCATTTCCAGGCCCACCTCTAGTGAGGGTAAAGACTGAGTCGAAGATTTTCGATGCATCGATAAGACGAATCATGATTGCACCAATACTGATTGGGGCCATCATTGGGAAAGTTACACGGGCAAAGGTCTTCCAAGCGCTTGCGCCATCAATTGCAGCTGCCATGAATGGCTCTTTTGGAAGGCTAAGCAGTCCTGCCAGAAGAATCAAGAACATAAACGGGGTCCACTGCCACACTTCTGCAATCGTAATTGCGAAGTTTGCGGGACCACTTTCAGTAAGCCAATTAACTGGGTCTAGGCCAACACGGTTGAGAAGTCCATTGAGTGCGCCGATATCTTCAGTAAAGATTGAACGCCAGATGATCGCCATAAGTGACGGTGTTGTCATCATTGGAATCAACCAAAGAACTCGGAAGAAGCGGCGCGCTGCAATTCCCTTCCAGGCGAAGAGCGCGATTGCAAACCCAAGAACATATTGAATTGCTACAGTTAAAAATGAAAGATAGAAAAGTCGAAGTAGTGATCCCCAGTAACGGACGTCTCTAGCCATCTCGCTCCAGTTTTCACCGCCTATAAAGTTGAGGCCAGATTGTGAAACGTTCCAGCTTGAGAAAGTCACACGGATCGTGAAGAGAAGCGGAAAGATAATAATCGCTATCAACAAAATTAAGCCGGGGAGTAAGAAGAACCGTGGGTAACCTTTTTTCACTTAATCTTTCTCCACTTCCGCCACTAATTGAGGGGGCAATAAAACCATCACAGAGGGCAATATGTAAAACTCATAAGTGTCGCGCGGCCAAAAAATTTGACCGCGCGACACTTACTTTGGAGCTATTTACTTGATGTTATCTTCGAGAGCAATCACGTTCTGGTATGCAGACTTCACCTTAGTGATGCCTACACGCTTTGTGATTGCGTTCCACTCTTTAGCAGCCTCATCGAGAGCCTTCTGAGGTGTTGCTTGTCCAGCGAGCGCCTTAGCAACAGCATTTTCAAGTGCTGTCATGTAATCAGAAACGCCAGGAACGCGGAGGTCGAACACACGGTTGGTGTTCTTCTCGTAGTTCTGCATTGTTGCAAGCCATGAATCTACTGCTGGCTTACCCCAGTTCATTTCCTTTACCCAGAAGTCAGACTTGAAGTCTTCTGTGCGTGCTGGGTTTACACCCATATCTCCGATTGTGAGATCGAGCTTGTGGTTAGCTTGATTTCCCCAGAAGCAGAGGTAATCAAATGCCATCTGCTTTTGTGGTGATGCTGCTGTAACTGCTGATGACCAACCCCATGCGATGTATGGCGCATAGTTGATTCCACCCTTAGGTGTATCCCACTTCTTAGTAACACGGTTCCAGACTTTTTCAGCACCTGGAAGTGGTGCAGCCTTTACCTTGTTCTTGATTGGGCTTGTTGGCTCATTTGACTTAGACCATGCATCATCCCATGTGTATGAAAGAAGTGAATCTCCGCGACCGAATGACTCGATCTCCTTTGAAAGGTCGAAGTTCTTTCCGCCGACTGGCATGTACTTAGTTGCGTCAACGAAGTCAGTTAGACCAGCAACGAAGCCTGGGTTGTTGACCTGTGGAACCATGTTCTCGTCGAACCAGAATCCACCCTTAACGTTTGGATTCTTTGCATATGGAGCAACGCGGTCGATAAATGCACCGAACATGAGGCCACCCTTTTGAGTGATTTCAGTTGTTCCAGTGAACTTAACACCTGCAGGCTGACCAGCTGGCTTGTAGCCATTGAATGTCTTTGCGTGAAGGTTGTATTCCTTCCATGTCTTAGGGAATGCAAGATCCTTACCGGTCTTCTTCTTGTAGAAGGCCTTTGCTTCTGCATTCTCGTAAACATCAGTACGGTACTTGAGGAAGTGGCGATCGCCATCAATACCTACAAGCTTTGTATCTCCATCCCACTTGTAAAGTGCCTTGTAAAGAGGTGTGAGAGTTGCAAGTGAACCATTTCCCTTAGTGATTGAATCTGGAACCTTTGCGTAGTACTGCTGGAAATCACCGATCTGGTATGAACCATTGAATACAACATCGTACTGATTTGTATCTGTCTGGTATGAACGAAGCTGCTTAGCGTAGAGGTCACCGAATGAGACGTGCTCAACTTCAACCTTTGCACCTGTGAGATCTTCGAACTGCTTTGCGTGAAGAGCTGTTGGCTTACCCATGTTAGGAATCGCGTGAGTTAGTACACGAAGAGTTTTGCCAGAGTAATCCTTCTTTGAAGTGTTGTACCAAGAGCAAGAGTCGTCGCCATCTTTTGTGGTTGCAACGTTTGCATACTCAGCACCGTAAGAAGCATATGAAACTTCTTGGCCTTGCGTACGTGTGACTTTGCCACCTGCAGATGCAGGTGCGATTACTACAACTGAGGCAGCCAGAACAACTGGAAGTCCAACAGCTAGTAATGACTTAACTTTCTTTGTGAACATAAAATTCCTTTCAGGAATGTTTCTTACGAGAGTTTTAGAACGGCTCAATTAATAAATTAACTGAGGAACTACATTGCACACTTCACACGATTCCCCCGAATGGGTTTCCCTACTCGGTCACTAATGAAGTGGCCCGATGTTAGATGAGTGCCACCCCTCAGACAACTTGATTTGGTAACAATTTAGTAACGGTCACTCACGCTCAGAGAGGTGATTACCACCCAGTACGTAGGGCTTCCTCGCGTGCTTTAGATCTCCAGAATCAATTTGCCCACAGTGCCTCGCCCGGCCAAATCATCCTGTGCCTGGGCAGCGTCCTGGAGTCGATAGCTCTTGCCGATGCGCACGTGAAGCTTGCCGCTAGCTACCATCTCGAAAACTTCGCCTAAGCGAAGATCGAGTTCTTCTTTGGTTGCCACATAATGTCCCAACGTTGGGCGCGTTATGAATAGCGAACCTGAAGCGTTGAGCCTTTGCAGTTCAAACGGAGGCACTTGTCCACTTGCTGCACCAAAGAGAACCATCATTGAACGTGGTTTCAAGCTAGCCAAACTTTCGTCGAAGGTTGCTTTACCGACACCGTCATAGACAACATCGACACCAGCTCCACCCGTAATTCGCTTGACTTCATCTTTGACACTGGCAGAGTCATAACGAATAACTTCGGTGACACCGGTATCTCTAATGATCTTCTCTTTTGCATCTGTGGATGTCGTAGCAATGACTTTTCCGCCTTTAGCAAGAATCATCTGACAGAGCAGATTTCCGGTTCCACCTGCGGCAGCATGAACTAAAGCAGTGTGGCCTGGCTTAATTGGGAATGTGGAATTGACTAGGTAATGCGCAGTTGCACCTTGTAAGGCAACTGCTGCTGCAATTGTTAAATCAATTCCGTCAGGTACATGTGCCAACTTTTCACTGGGAATAACTGCATACTCTGCATAGCTACCAAGTGCCATTGGCCAAGCGACTTTGTCACCTACGCGAAGGTTTGTAACGCCGTCACCTAATTTCTCAACTACTCCTGCACCTTCAACGCCCGGAGTAAAAGGGAGTGACATGTTGTAAACGCCGCCACCTTCACGCTGATAAACATCGAGAAAGTTAACCCCAGCGGCCGCGATCTTTACTAGAACCTGGCCAGGTGCGGGTGAAGGAATCTCAGAGTCGACATGTTCTAGGACCTTAGAGTCACCAAAATTAGAAATCTGAATCTTTTTCATTACTTCTCCAATTTTCTCATCATTTTTCAGCGGTAAAATAAAATACAGGCCCACAAAATCGTGAACCTGTATTTTATTTTATTAAGTCCTTTTACGGAATAAGAATCGCGCGACCCTTAACTTTTCCAGCATTGAGATCGTGGAGTGCTTTGTCGGCATCCTTGAGTGCATACTCAACTGTTGCAAGGTGAACCAAGCCACGATCTGCGAGTGACATAAGTTCGTTCAGATCTGCCCAAGTTCCAACAAGGTTTCCGATGATGTTCTTCTCACCTGTAATGAGATCCAACGCAGGAACAACGATGTTTTCTCCGTATCCAACAATGTGGTAATTACCACCTGCACGAGTCATATCGATGCCCTTCTTTGTTGAGCCCTTCTCGCCCACAAAGTCGATGACAGCTTCTGCGCCCTTGCCCTTAGTAATTTGCATAACGGCTTCTACTTCATTGCCATCCGCCTTTACTAGGTGATCGGCGCCGCTCTCTTTAGCTAAACCAAGTGCCAATTCAGACTTATCGACAACGATAATTTCTGCTGCGCACATTGCCTTCAAGCACTGGATACCAATATGGCCAAGTCCACCAGCACCAATTGCAACAACGTACTGTCCTGGAAGAAGAACTTGAGCAGCACGCTTCGCAACGTGATACGCAGTTAATCCCGCATCAGCATATGCAGCTACAGCTTTTGGCTCGAGTGACTTTGGAAGTGCAACAACGTTACGAACAGAAGTAACAAGTGCTTCTGCGTATCCACCGTTCTCACTTACGCCAGGGAATGTTCCGCTGCCGTGCATATCGTGTCCACGACGATGTTCAATTTCAACACCAGAAGAAATACGTGGATGCAAAATTACTGGGTCACCTTTTTTGAGACCTTCAACAGCTGATCCAACTTCTTCAATCCATCCTGCATTCTCGTGGCCCATGATGAACGGCAAGAGTCCCCCGTTGTCATCCATACGTGAACGCCACTGACCTTCAATGATGTGAAGATCGGTGCGACACACACCTGCTCCACCAATTTTTACAAGCACATCTGTTGGCTTAGAAATCTTTGCATCTGGAACATCTTCATGCTGCACCCAATTGGCGGCAGTTAAAGGTTCGTCATACTTATGGAGTACTTGAGCTTTCATTACGTTGTATCCAATCGTTATTTAGATCGATGTGAAGTCCTGACGGGGGTGCAAGAACGGGCATAATGTACGCCAGCCTCGGAAATTGCTCAAGATTTAATTAGGCTGACTTTACCGCAAAGAATTCAACGGCAATTCCGCTGGGATCACGTGCTGTGACCGCCCACCCGTATGCGGGTTCTTCGAACGGGCCGTGTACATACCCGAGCTCTTCTAGCTTGGACTTCCAAGCCAATACTTCTTCTTTATCCGCGCACCCTAAGCCGATGTGATCTAGTCCCACCCGCTCATGGTTGAATTTTTCACCCCGTGCGGTGTTGTTATGCTCGGTAAATCCAAGAATGAGTCCCGAAGGCCACTGCGCACGCATTCTCTTCCAGGTAGCGCCGTCGCGATTGAGCAAGATGGCCTCGCCAAATAATCCTTGATACCACTTTAAGCTCTCTTCAATACTGACGACGGTCAAAGTCAGGTGATGAACTCTCGGTACCACTGTTGCCTCCATCGTAAAGTTTTGACCTATCATATTCCTCATGAACAAAATTATTCTTAAGAAGGCTGGAAAATTCGGCTGGCTAGGCGCGATCATAACTTTGCTATTCACGCTTTTCTGGCCAGTGAGTGACATCGTTCAGATTATTCTCAACACAGCGATTGGCTATGCAGTTGCGTTTCTCATCCGCATCATCAAAGGACTCTTCGAGAAAAAGGCTTAAGTTCTACCCACTTCTGGCCACGCGTTACTAGATCTTTTCGCGACGTCCTGCTGTTGTTGCAATTCCTACTTGAAGCACTGAGAGTGCAACGAGGAAGAGCAAGCTGGTGTTCCAGTTATCGGTCACATTAAAGAGGAAACCTAAGATGAGTGGTGAGGTTGTCGCGAGCAGATAACCAATTGACTGCATCATGATTGACAGCGACTTTGTCTTCTCTGCATCTGCGCCTCTGAAAATCACGAGGAAGAGTGCGAGTGAGAAAGTCACATAAACACCAATATTTGCAGTGATTACCCAGATAACTAATCTCCATCCAGAATCAATCGAGATAGCCAGGTATGAAAGCGCAAGCAGGAGTGAGAACGCCATCAGTACTCCGCGCAGATCTTGGCTACGAGATGCGTAATGAGGAACCGCCAAGCTCAAGAGTGAACCGACCAAGGTAGCAATTGCTACCGTGGCGCTAGCTTCATTGAGCGTGAAATCCTTCGTTAACAAAATCGTAGGCAGCCATGTTGCTGAAGCGTAATGAATCATGTTTAGGAAACCGAAAAATAGTGTGATTGCCCAAGCTGTCTTGTTTTTAAAGAGTGGGTTAGACCAGAAACTTCCTTCGCTCTCAACAACTGTAGGAGTTGATGACTTAGGCATCTTCAACCACCAATAGATAATTGAAATTATTCCGATTGCAATCCATGGGAACATGGAAAGTCTCCAGGAGAGCGATGATGCTGAAGCAAGGGGCGCGGTAATTGCTAAAGAAATCGAAGCACAGGTGCCCATGATTGCGGCATAGATACCGGTAACAAGCCCAGCGTTCTCCTTGTTATTTTCCTTTACCCACACTGGCAGCATGTAGTTCAAAATCGCTACCGAGATACCAAGAGTGATAGAGAAAATAAAGAGTGGCACTACGCCACCAGTGATTCGCAAAATCAGCGAGAGAGTTAAGACTGAGATTGCCAGGAAGATAATCTGGTTGGTATTCCCCAAGCGATTAACCCGGCGCATAAAGATTGCCGAGAGCGAGAAGAGAAGAAGTGGTCCCGATGCAAGAAGGGATTCAGAGAAGATACTTAAGTTGTACTCTTCTTTGAGAATCGGCAATAGTGGCCCGATTAAGATCAGACCTGCGCGCATATTTACTGCGACAAGAAATATTGGAAGGCTTCGACGCACGGCTGTATTCATTGGGCGATATTAACTAAAACCCTAAGAAAATCAATGACACTACGCAGAAGTAACAATCTTTCCCGATTTACCTGCAAAAAAGCCAGTTATGCCTTGCACAATAGAAAGGAAGACTATGAAAAAGAAGCTGACATTCCAATTAAGGGTGATATCAAAGATGATTCCAAGCATGGGAGGTGCAAGCGCGGCCATGAAGTAGCCAAGAGATTGCGACATGATCGAGAGAGATTTAGTCTGTTCAGCAGTTGAGCTCTTAAGCACACAGAGTAAGAGCGAAATGGGAAAACTGATAAATAATCCAATGTTTCCAAGAATCAACCAGATAATTGCTCGCGGTCCTGAATCAAGTGCGAGTGCAGTAAATGAGGCGATATTGAGTGCAGAGATCGCCAGCAAACTTGGGCGCAAATCACTCCGTGAAGTAGCAAAGTGTGGGATGAAAATTCCAACAATAGATCCAATAAATGTTGCAGTTGCCAGCCCTACCCCAGCTTCTGAGAGCGTAAAACCTTTTGTCAGAAGGATTGTGGGTACCCATGTTGCAGTTGCATAGAACATCATCGACTGACAACCAAAGTAGAGCGCAATCGCCCAGGCAGATGGATTGCGTAGCAACGGATGAAAGAAAATACTTCGTTCCTGCGAACGAGCAGCATGCACTCTTTGGCCACGAAAACGATTGAGCCAAATCGTTGCAACCAGACCAGCAACCACAATGGCAGGCAGCATGGAAAGTCTCCACGTAAAACTAGAGAGTTCAGCAAGTGGTACAGCCCCAGCAACTGCAAGAGATCCACATGTACCCATGATTGCCGCATAAATTCCAGTGATGTACCCAGAGCCCGCTTGTGAATTCTCCTTTACCCAGACAGGCAACATGAAGTTCAAAATAGCGATGGAAATACCCACAAGAATTGAAAAGATAAACAACCCAGAGAGTCCAGTAAGTGTTCGCAAGAGCAAGCTCGCAAAGAGAATTACAACAGAGATAGTAAGAACTCTGTTGGTATCCCCCAATCGATTAATGCGATGCATCATCAAAGCCATCAATGAGAAACAAATAACTGGAATACTCGTCAGCAACGATTGCGCATACGTTGATAACCCAAATTCAACTTTGAGAATTGGAAGTAACGGACCAATAATAATTATGGGCACTCGCATATTTATTGCAGCGAGATAGATTGGCCAACCAGCTTTCACATCATTCTTCACGCGAAGAAGACCTTCATCTAGTAAATGTATTCAGTGGGTTTGCATGGACCACATGTGGAGCGCTGACAAAGAATCTGCCAATTTCCCCACGCCATAATTGAAACAACTCTCCCTCTCGGAAAGTAACCATGTGGTCTTCTAATCTCTCCCAGCGAATATGAAGCGAGAACATCGCAGGGTTCTCAATGCCTTGCAGGACCTGGCAGTCGATAAACCCCTTGGCTTTAAAGAGAATTGTCTGAATCGCACTATTTAATACGGCCTGGAATTCAGCATGATCACGCTCATTAACCTCAAATTGAGCTACTTCAACTATCACTATGCGCCTCTCGTCTTCATGCCTTAATCTAAACTCCCTCGCAAGACATTGACAACTGCAACTTCTGTGAAAGGAAAAGAAAATGGCAACAACTCGTAAGGCAAGCACAGTCTGGAACGGAAATCTTGTTCAAGGCAAGGGAATTGTCACTTTAGTTTCTTCAAAGGTTGGCTCATTTGACGTCAGTTGGCCATCACGCAGTGAAGAGCCAAACGGTGTCACTAGCCCAGAAGAATTAATTGCAGCAGCTCATGCATCCTGCTTCTCTATGGCCCTTTCGCATGAGTTAACAACTGCCGGAACTCCACCAAAGCAGTTAAGAACTTCTGCAGAAGTAGATTTTCAACCTGGTGTTGGCATCACAGAGATTCGCCTACATGTCAGCGGCGATGTCGATGGAATCGATAAAGAAGGCTTTGCAAAGATTGCTCACGCAGCTAAAGAAGGTTGTCCTGTCAGTCAGGCCCTTAAGGCTGTGCCGATTTCACTCACTATCGGGTAAGTAGTCTCGCTGCACGTCATGAACAGCAAGTCACTCTGCCTAGATATCCTCGCTTCGGCAGGAATTCCAGTTAACTCTCATGAACCATGGAGCATCCATGTTCGCAATGAGAAGTTATGGGATCGCATCATCTCCCAACATCAATTAGGTCTCGGTGAGTCCTACATGGATGGATGGTGGGAATGCCAAGCCATGGACGAAATGATCACGCGCTTGCTTTCAATCGATGTCCTGTCACAACTTCGCCCTTCACCCACAGTTATTTACACTGCATTCAAATCTGCTGTTCTCAATCACCAAACGAAATCGCGCGCTGCACATAATGCAAAGCATCATTACAACATTGGAAATGATCTCTATTCGCGGATGCTTGATAAAGAGATGGCCTATAGCTGCGCTTATTGGAAAGATGCCACAACACTGGATCAAGCCCAGATCAATAAATTTGATCTAATTTGCAAGAAACTCAAATTAGCTCCCGGAATGAAAGTTCTCGATATCGGCTCTGGGTGGGGCGGATTGCTTCGTCACGCTGTGAAAAACTATGGAGTTACGGGGTTTGGAATATCTCCTGCCGATAATCAAATCATTGGCGCACGTGAGCGCTCTGTAGGAATGGATATCACCTACTCGCAACAAGATTATCGCGATCTGCAGGGGCAATACGATCGAGTTATTTCAGTGGGCATGATGGAACACGTTGGCCCGAAGAATCTACGAACATTTTTCAAAAAGTGCGATGAGCTGCTCACCAAAAACGGTCTCATGCTCCACCACACAATCACATCCTCGTATTCAAAGCTGTCGACCGATCCATTTTTCGATCGCTATATATTTCCAGGTGGAGTCTTGCCCTCACCCGCGCAAATTTCTCAAGGCGCCGAGAAACTCTTCGTTATCGAAGATGTCCATAACTTTGGTTTAGATTACGACCGCACACTCATGGCCTGGTACGAAAACATCAACAAGTGCTGGAATGAAATCCCGCAATACAACGAAAGATTCCAACGCATGTGGAATTACTATCTACTAGCCTCTGCTGCAGGCTTCCGTGCACGCAATCTCAATCTCATGCAATTTGTCTTTAGGAAAAACGGCCCTCAGGAGCGCTACATCCCCGTGCGTTAATGAAGAACTTCAGGTTGCCCTAGCGGCACGTTGTCCGGAAACCATTTCCCCAAGGGTTTTCAGTGCACACGGTTCCATTTGAATACACGGTACGAGTGCCATTTCCCCACGGTGAAGTTACTGCAGTAACGCGATTTGAATACACAGTTCTAGTTCCGTTACCCCATGGCGAAGTTGTTGACGATGTTCGATCACTGCACGTTGTACGAGTTCCATTTCCCCAAGGATTTGTTGTGCAAGAGATTCCATTTGAGTAAACGGTTCTCGTTCCATTTCCCCAAGGATTTGTTGTTGATGTCAACCCACCTGCGCACGTCGATCTCGTTCCGCTACCCCAAGGTCCAGTTGTGCACACAGCCGCAGATGCTTCGGGTGCAGTAATAAGTGCTCCAGAAATTAGCACTGCTGAAGTAACTAGAACTTTGAGTTTCAATGCGATCTTCATGAGACAAGCCTAAACGCCCCAAATTCTTTTGTGAATAGCTAAGTTCCTGCGGGTTTTTTGTTGCAACAAAAAAGCCCCAGGTGACTAGTCCCAGGGCCTCTAAGTGTGCGCCTCGCTGGCGGGAATCGAACCCGCGACCACACCATTAGTCAAACGGTTGCTCTATCCACTGAGCTACAGCGAGACACAAGCGGAAGGTAAGACTGTTACACAGAGTGCAGTTCTAAAATTCTTGTTCCTGTGGATTACAAAATTTCGACAATGAGTGTGGAAAGTTTTGGGTGAGCTCGGTTACTTGGTCTGAGTCTGACCGTGAAGTGCTATTGTTACCGCACATTAGTCAAACTGTTGCTCTTTAGCGAAAGCTACAGAGAAAAACCCGCAGAGCAATCTGCGGGTTTTTTGTTGCAACAAAAAAGCCCCAGGTGACTAATCCCAGGGCCTCTAAGTGTGCGTCTCACTGGCGGGAATCGAACCCACGACCTGCAACTTAGTCGGAGTGCCGCTCTATCCGCTGAGCTACAGCGAGACGCAAGCGAAAGGTAAGTCAGTTACGCACA
This sequence comes from Actinomycetota bacterium, assembly GCA_026392935.1. Lineage (GTDB taxonomy): Bacteria > Actinomycetota > Actinomycetes > Nanopelagicales > Nanopelagicaceae > Planktophila. The sequence goes on from JAPLBE010000012.1 coordinate 108,013, forward strand.
GTGAAGTTAGAAAATTCTTGCTGCTGTTGATTACAGAATTTCGGTAATTAATGTGAATTGATTTGGTAGCCTCATTCCACTGAGTCGGAGTGGCGCTCTTTAGCGAAAGCTACAGAGAAAAACCCGCAGAGCAATCTGCGGGTTTTTTGTTGCCTGTTAAGGAAAGGGCAACGCCCATAAACTACTTCTTCTTAAATCCGGCTGGACACTTCGGCGAAACACCCTTTACCTTCTTAGTCACTTTTCCTTTTACACAAATAAAGCTCTGGATTCGCACACTTTGCTTAGCCGTTTCATTGTTGACTTTATCTTGTGCGGCCTTAATCTCAGCATTTGCATTAGCGGCAGCTTTATCCGCAGCGGCAACTGCATCAGCTACAGTTTTTGCTACAGCAGCCTCTGCGCGCTGATTCCTATTCTTAAACACCACCGGCAGCTCTACATAACAACCAGAACCTGTCCTATTCGTAAGAACTGATGCGCCATCTGAAAACACAGAGCTCGCATACATCAGCACACTCGCCTTTTCATCATCTTTTGCGAGCGCCAGTAGAGCTTCATAGCTCAGATCCAAACCATTGCCAGTCGTCACTGATTGCAAAGTTCTTGGCCCATAACTCGAGACCAGCGTTGGATCCTTATCCTTGCCAGCAACCATGTACTCCCATTCATACTTAAGCGAGCTAAATGAGATCCCACCGCCTGTAAATACCATCGAGACTCCATAGCGAACTCCAGTATCCGTCAGCGAACAAGACACATTCGCAGCAGGTGGACCATCTGCGCGAGCAGGGCTTACTCCTAAGCCAAGTGCGCCAACTAGAACTACCGCAAAGAGTTTTCTCATTCAGAAAGGTTACTTCGCTCCCCACTAAATGTCACCGACAGTCACTACCCTTACACCCATGGGATTCTTCGCTGACTTCAAAGCAAAGCGCGCACTCAAAGCCGCAACCAAGAAACACGCCAACCTTCACGCAATCTGGCAAGAAGATATCGATTGCCTGCGCAAAATTATCGCCGCAATCACTGCCGCATCTAAAGGCGAAGATTCAGTTCCCAACACACTCATGCAAAAAGCTGGCGAACACACTCTCTGGTCTGCAACCGGAATCTTTCACGAAGCCGGCCGCACTGCCTCAACATATGCAGGTGGAACTGCCGGTGTAAGCATCCCCGTCGGCGGTGGAATTCGTTTCCGCGTTGGCGCCATGAAAGGCCAAGTAATCCCCGGCATTGAACTTCAAGTAGATCGCGACCAAGGCGTCGTCATGCTCACCACCGAACGCCTCATCTTCACCGGCCCCATCCACACTCGCGAATGGAACTTCGACAAACTCTTACAACTATCCACCACCGATGATGAATCCGATTACTTCATCAGCGTCTCTAACCTCAAGAAAACTTCCGGAGTCCGCTTCTCCATCACCACCGGCCGCGAATTCAACCGCTTCTTAGGATCGGCAACTTCCGCTCATGAGCATGGGTATGACAAGGTTATCGACGAGCTTAAGAAGATGGAGAAGGAAGCAATTGGTGCGGAACCGAAGTTGGAGTTGCCGTCAATTACTTCCGTTAACTCTTAATCACCGGATTTGAAGTCAAAATGATTCATCCATTCATAAGTAGTGTCGTACATGCAGGCAGCCCCGTAGAAATCTCGGACTCTTTTCTTCCAGCCGCATGAGCAGGCTTGGTATATAAAGTTTCTTTTTCGATCAATATCAAGTCGCCAGATGTGGGTATCAAGTTGAGAACTACTCGGGTAAAGGTTCAGCATCCAAGGGATGTTACGGTTGACCACTGACAACTAGCGATTATGCTTTTCTCATGAAGAAATTGACCCTTGCAATAGTCCTTGGATTTACTCTTTTGAGCGCTGCGCCTCAGGCACAAGCGGCTGATTCAATTACGCAGCTGGCTGCAAAGATCAAGAAGGCTGGCATAGGGTGTAACGACGCCAAAGTCACCAAAGACAAGATTTTGTACTCTGGCAAGCGAGTGACTTGCACGGTAAATGGTGAAAAGCTCAATATCGAGAGTTACACAGCGAAGAATTTCAAGGCAGCCAATAAGTATGTATGCGACATGGGAATCACTATTCCCACAGTTAGCGATGGCAAAACTTGGATGATTTCATTTGATACAGATGAGACCGGTCAAGCGATTGCGACCGCGCTCAAAGCAAAAATCATGACTTTCTGTTAGCTCTGGGACCTAACCTGTACCCATGACCTCTCGTAACGCGGCCTCCTTCCTCGGCATTGCAATAGTTCTTGTCTATGCCATCGGATCAGGGCTCTGGGTCAATACAGGTGATGGTTGGTATGGCAATCTGAATAGACCATCGTGGCAACCTCCGAGTTATCTATTCGGACTTATATGGCCGTATAACTTTTTTGTTCTGGGAATTGCGGCATTTGCTATAGGACAGCGTGCGAGTAAAGCGGTGACGCTGACATACATGGTCTTCTTTGCGATATCGGTGGCGAGTGCGTTGGTGTGGGCGTATCAGTTCTATCGCCCGCACAACTTCACTGCGTCAGCGATTGCACTTACGGCAACGGCGGTGATGACGATTCCTATGGTGGCGATTTTGTTTACGGTATCGCTACCGATTGCGTTGGCGGTGGTGCCGTATCAGGTGTGGGTGGGTGTGGCTGCGTCTTTGAGCTGGGGTTATCGCGCGCTAAACGCTGCAAGTATGTGAGGCGCTGCCTTCTTATATAACTCGCCCGTGGACATTCCCAGAGATGCAGTGATGTTGTCTTCGAAGGAATCGCCAGTCATTTGATTCTCAAGAATTTTCATATACGCATCTAATCCGTATTCGGCAATTAACCATTCATACATGAGCGAGCCGAGAGAGTAAGAGGCTTCATGTGCCTCGGAGAATTTACGTTTATCCTCAATCTTCCTCAGAGCCTTCTCAATCGCTGTTGTCGAAGTAAATGTTGCAATGATCTTCAAATGGCGATAGCTCTTTACTTCCTCAATGAAATTGCTGTGTAAATCTAGGTACTCCTTCTTTGTATTTGATGCCATCGCAAAGGAGATGGTATTTGCTGAGCCTTCTCTGAAGGTGGTTGGAAAATGCAGGGAATAGAAGTCTTGGCCATCCATATTCTTATCTGCTCTTTTTTGGTAGAGGTCTTCAAATTTCGGTCTGAAGTAGTAATCCTGGACTACATGCCAATACTCGTGAGGCATGACCTGAATTGCATATCTGCGCATCGATTTATTCGATGCCTTGCTAGAGGCCAATACGCCTGTGTGACCTTCGAAAACTCCAGGAGGACCCTCGATAAACCACGCTGCAAGACCGAGATTGTGTTCTTGATCCCTGCCTTGGCGCCATGCTTCAAACCATGGGAGGTGCTCATCTAAGTACCGAGCCAAAATCGGCTGTGTACGTAAGTATTTTTCATCTTTCTCGGTATACATGTAGACGTTTACTACTTCTTTTTTAGTGAAAAATGAACCATATAGTTTGGATGCGTACTCAACTTGCGAGGTATAGAGCTTCTTTAGATCTTTAGGGAAGCTACTACTGACGTGATACACGAGCTTCACATTATTGAGATTTCCGGCATCGGCTCTGGAGCGAATTTGCGCATATGCCTTTAGCTTTGTCTTTTCGTAGTGCGCTGCCTGAAGAACCCAGGTCTGCTTCTTGCCGCTCTGGATGCATACATAAGCTACGTTAGAAGAAGAAGTTACTTCATTTAACTTCTTACACGGAGTTCCAGGCTTGATGGCAGCTGAAGCTGAAGTCGAAAGAAAGGCAAGCGGTAAGGAAATGATTGCAACTAACGCAATTGCGTAGGCCCGCTTCATGGGCAGAATCGTAGCAATGGGGCAGAAATCTCTCTTAGGCCCCATGTACTATTCAAGTGGAGTGAGCGAACTACCAGCCATAAGTGAGTGTCTTGAGGTAGGTGCGCAGCTGCGTGAAGAATTCTGCAGTTGATATCTTATAGATCTGCTGAAAAGCAGTTGGGAAGTCACTGCCATTACCGATCAATCTGATTACTTCCAGCACGTCATTGAGGGTGTGGCCTTTCATGACCAAATACTCATTCATCAATAGCCCAAGGCCATATTCGCAGCCATTGTTGGCTCCAAAACCTTCGGCGGCTAGATTCTTCTCCCATTTGTCGAGAGCAGCCATGCACTGTGTCTTATCTCTGGCGCTTAACTCTACTTTTTGCGCTGCTCCGTAATTAGCAAAAGACTTTCGATCTTCAAAGTGTGTAAGAACTATTCCCATTCCAAGACTTGCAGAACCCTCCCTAAGCCAATCGGGAATTTTCGCGAAGTGTTCTTTTTGGAGTTCTTGTTGGTAGAGGTGGAAGAGCTCATGGCCACCTTGCACCAACATGGTATTGCGCATGGTGGCGTCATCACGAATTTTGATTCCGCGCCAGACTGCTGTTACGCGACAGCTGGCTCCACCCTGATTGGGAGAAAGCCAAGACATACATGGGGATATATCTTTCAGCTGGTCCTTTATCCAAGCTTCATCTTCACCGACAATCCATTTGGGAACATAACCTAACGGCATCAATTGCTCATAGAGAGTAAAGGCATATTGAGCATTTTCGGTCATGCGAATGACTGCTTTATCACTCGGTGATTGTAGAAAGATGTTAAGGGAGGGTGCAGTTTTGATTCTTGTGCTGACAAGTTTTGCGCCGTATTCGTCGACCGCTTTGAAGCGAGCTGCATCTTTTCCATAGACTGCGAAAGGATCACTCTGCGTGGTGGCGGGTTTGCTAACAGCTACGCCCTTACTCCATTTCTGCTTCTTGCCAGATTTAACGCATGTGAATTTCTTACCGTTCTCGATTACTGAGCTTCCTGCATTGGGGCATGTAGCTCCCGGTTTAGGAGTTGCGGCGTTGGCTGTGTTGCCCAAGCCAATTGTTATAAGGGTAAGCAAAGTCAGTGAAATGGTTACTGATCGCAGCGGTAGGTGCACCCCTGCAGATTAGACCCGCTTAATCACGCCCCACAAGTGACTTTGGCGGTGAATACGCACCAGACATGTTGCCGGAGTTGTTCAAAACCTTCGATCTATTGCGCAAGTAGTCGAGAGAGAATCTTTACTGTCAGGGAGTTTCTGTTATTTGCCACCCATCGATACCCAATTCGGGAAATTGGTCCTAAGGCAGTAATGAATGCACTGCTTACTCTGTTGCCCCGTGCTTTAAGCAAGAAGGCGACCGCTGCTGCCCCACTCCAGGTGTTCTCTTGGTAAACCACAAATACTTCACGCGAGCACTGCTCTTTGCTCAACTTGTAAATAGTGAGATCAGCGGTGTGGAAATCAATCGCGTTCGTTACAAGTTTCTTATCCACCCATGAGAGTGCATTCTTGCAAAACTCGCATTGCCCGTCGTAGATAACAGTAACTTCATTAACTCCCATAATGGGTGAGAAGAAAAAGTGCTTAGTTGTTCTTTACAAATTCAGAAGCGTGTGGGAAGCCAGCAGCTTCAAGCTTCTCAGCAAGTTCAGCCTTAACTGCCTTTACGACCTTATGTGTTCCATCGCAGTTCTTCTCTTCATCTCTGGTGTAAGTACATGTGCAAGCACCCATGATTTCCTTCTTTCGGTAAGGGATATGTAGGTAATCTTACAACGAAATCTATTAGATTACTTTTTGAGAAGCTGGGTTAATTCTGCGTAGATGCAGCTGAGAGCTTCGCTGGTACTTACTCTTTTTTCTACTGCGGCGTTTACGGTGTTGCCTACTATTTCGCAGGCTTTGAGACCGGCGCGGGAAATTGGGCGCTCTTCTTGAGCAATAGTTGCGTTAATCCGCGCAACTTCCAGTACATCAGATCGAAAATGTTTATCGAACTGAGCAGAGCCGAGAACTTCAAGTGAAGAAGTCTCCAGAGCGTTGCTCTTCAGCCCATCTTCTAGTAGTTGCGCCTTGGATGTTAAGAACATTGCTAATTCAAATGCTTCATCTTTCAGATGTGAAGTTGAAGGTATCGACCAAAGAGGACTGTAGAGATTTGGTGCGCGACCTGCAGGGCCAGCAGGAACAAGTGCCACACCGCTACGTTCTGCTAGTTCTGGATTTGTTCCCAATACATGCGCGTATTCCATACCGACATCCATAATGATTCCAGCACGTCCGGCGGCGAAATCTCGTCGGATCTCTGGAAAACTCATCATTCCTTGTTCTGGTGGTGAAACAGTGTTCAAAATACCTAGATAGGTTTTTAGCGCAGCAAAATGGCGATCATCTGGAGAGCAAGCTTTTCCATCTGCATCAATCCATCGTGCTCCAAATGAACCTAGAAATGACCCGATGGTCCAGACCGAATGGCCACCGCCTGCTGCTCCGCGAGTTTCAAATCCATAAAAATCAGCATGTCCATCAGCGCGCACGGCGCTCTGTAATTCAGTAGCAACTGACTTCAACTCTTCCCACGTTTGCGGAATCTGTAATCCATATTTTTCAAAGAGATCTCTGCGATAGAGCAGTGATCCACTTACATTGACGCACGGCAATCCCAGAACTTTTTCTCCTTGCATCGCTGCCTGACGAGTCGCTTGGGTAACATCATCTAGATTCAGATTATGCGCACGCATTCGTGGTGCTAAATCCTCAACTAAGTTCAGATCGCCCATCTGCTGCAAAATCACTTCGTCATTGCAAATCAAATCAAATGCTGGGTCTGGTGAGTGAAAGGATTCGGTCATCTGATCAAACATGTGTTCAAGCGTGCCGACACCGACGGCGTCCCACACAAGCTCAGTTGTGATTCCAGTCTTCGCTTCAAATTCTTTTAGGGCAGCGGGAAGATTTCCAAATGGGAACCAGCGCTCTTGATAAACCCTTACTGTAGATCGACCCATTTTCCCTTACTGTAGATCGACCCATTTTCCGACCCCACTTTCTCTCGTTGAGACTTAATTCTTGATGATGTATCCACCGTCTACTACAACTACTGAACCTGTCATGAATGAAGACTCTGGGCCAGAAATCCAGAAGATAGATTTGGCAATCTCCGCCGGAAGGCCAACACGGTTTAGTGCATGCATGGATTCAACCTGCTTGCGATAGGCAACTGGATCACTTGATTTTTCCAGACCATCTAAAGTGAAAGGTGTTTCTATCCAGCCTGGCGCAATAGCATTGACGCGAACTTCAGGTGCAAGCTCTAGTGCTAGCGACTTTGTCAGTGAATCGACGGCACCTTTTGTTGCGCAGTAAGCGGCATAGCCATC
>JAPLBE010000005.1 GCA_026392935.1 Actinomycetota bacterium
AGAAGCAACTCGCGTTGAACAGCGCACAGACTTCGATCGTCTTGTTGTTGATGTTGAAACAAAGCCATCAATGAAGCCACGCGATGCAGTTGCATCAGCCGGAAAGACACTTGTTGAACTCTTCGGACTTGCTCGCGAACTTAATCTTGATGCTGAAGGTATCGAGATGGGGCCATCTGTTATGGATGCTGCTCTCGCTGCAGATCTTGCTCTTCCAATCGAAGATCTCGATCTCACAGTACGTTCATACAACTGCTTGAAGCGCGAAGGCATTCACACGGTAGGAGAACTCGTTAATCGTTCAGAGGCTGACCTACTTGATATCCGTAACTTCGGATCAAAGTCAATCGATGAGATCAAGGCAAAGCTTGTATCAATGGGAATGTCTCTTAAGGACAGCCCAGCAGGATTTGATCCTTCACAACACCAGAACTACAACGTGTCAGATGAAGACTTCGCTGACGCAGATCAGGCATAAGGGAGAAGACAATGCCAAAGCCAACTAAAGGCCCACGTTTGGGTTCAGGCCCATCACACGAGCGCTTAATTCTTCGTACTCTTGCTGAGCAGTTGTTCGAGCACGGAAAGATCACAACTACAGAAGCAAAGGCGAAGCGTCTTCGTCCACTTGCAGAAAAGTTGATCACTTTCGGTAAGAAAGGCGATCTCTCTGCTCGTCGCGAAGTAATGGCACGTATTGCAAACAAGAGCGTTGTTCACAATCTCTTCACTGTAATCGCTCCAACATTTGCTAACCGCGAAGGTGGATACACACGTATTACAAAGATCGGTCCACGTAAGGGCGATAACGCTCCTATGGCAGTGATCGAACTCGTAACAGATAAGTAATAACACTTACCTTTACCATGGCGCAGCCCACTCTCTACCCTGAGAGTGGGTTTCGTCGTTTACGGATAGATATTGCATACGATGGCAGCAACTTCTTTGGTTGGGGTGCGCAGCCGGATCGCAGAACAATTCAAGATTTAGTGGAAGAAGCCATTTCTCGAATTTCTCGCACAGATGTTGAATCAATAGTGGCTGGTCGCACCGATGCTGGTGTCCACGCGACAGGACAAGTAATTCATGTGGATGTGCCTGATGCCATGTTTGAACGCGGACTTAACTACATTGATTTGCGGTACAAACTCAATCGAATCCTCGATGAAGATGTGCGCATCATGAATATCGCTGATGCGCCAGAGGGCTTCCATGCGCGCTTTTCAGCGCTTCGCCGTTATTACACGTACAAGATAATTGATAACAACGATGTGATTGCCCCACTTTCCCGCCACGACGTTGCATCCTGGTACCGACCTCTCGATGCCGATCGCATGAACGAAGCGAGCGCATTAGTTCTGGGCAAACATGATTTTGCTGCCTTCTGTAAATTTAGAGAAGGAAGTACGACTATTCGCAGCCTTGAAAAGTATGAGTGGAAGCGCACTGAAGATGGTCTACTAATCGCCGATATTGTTGCTGACGCTTTTTGTTATTCGATGGTTCGTAATCTTGTCGGAGCCGTGGTCTGTGTTGCAGATGGTCGCAAAGATCCGTCATGGATGGCAGAACTTCTGGCCAATAAGGAGCGAGTCTCTGATTCCTTGGTCTTTCCTGCCCGTGGATTGACCTTGTATCGGGTGGATTACCCATCTGATGACCAGCTCCTGGAAAGGGCGAAAATAACTGTTGCCAAGCGTGGATAGCGCTGGTTTCACGCTTGAGGCCGATTTGGCTCATGCCCATGCAGACCGGTAAAGTTCATCCCCTGCGCCAGATAAGGCGCCGAAGGTAAACCAAGTTCAAACGAAAAGAAGAAGGTAATAAAGCATGCGTACATATAGCCCAAAGGCAGGCGACGCCGACCGTAAGTGGCACGTTATCGATGCACAGGATGTTGTGCTCGGTCGTCTAGCAACTCACGCAGCGGTACTTCTTCGTGGAAAGCACAAGGCAACATTCGCGCCACACATGGATATGGGCGACTTCGTTATCGTAATCAACGCAGAGAAGATTGCACTTTCTGGAACTAAGGCAACAACAAAGTTTGCACATCACCACTCAGGTTTCCCAGGCGGTCTTACATCGACTGTTTACGGAGAGCTTATTGAGAAGCACCCAACTCGCGCAGTAGAAAAGGCGATTAAGGGAATGCTTCCTAAGAACCGTCTTGGTGCACAAGTTGCTTCAAAGCTTAAGGTCTATGCAGGTCCAGATCATCCTCACGCAGCACAAGCACCAACACCATATGTATTCACCCAAGTTTCTCAAGTAGCAAAGTAAGGGATAAGTAAATAAACATGTCAGATACAACATTCAACGAGATCGACGAGACAGAGACACTTACTTCTTACTCTTCATCAACACCAGCTGCGGCAACTAACCGCAAGGCAATCACAGCACCAGGTGCTGGAACAGGTCGCCGTAAGGAAGCAATTGCTCGCGTTCGCCTGGTACCAGGTACAGGTCGTTGGGTTGTAAACGGCAAGACACTCGAAGCTTATTTCCCAAACAAAGTTCACCAGCAACTCGTTTCAGAGCCATTCCGCACAGTTGGTGCTGAAGGTACATACGATGTTTTTGCTCGCATCAATGGTGGTGGAGTATCAGGTCAAGCTGGTGCGCTTCGTCTTGGTGTTGCTCGTTCACTTAATGAAATTGATACAGAGGCAAATCGTCCAGCACTTAAAAAGGCTGGATTCCTTAAGCGTGATGCACGTGTTATCGAACGTAAGAAGTACGGTCTGAAGAAGGCACGTAAGCGTTCACAATACTCAAAGCGTTAATTCTTTTTATCTCGATATCCCGTTTGTTCCAGCAGTAAAGGAGCCAGATATCCGGAAAATGCTTCACATTTTCTGGTAAATCGAAATTGTATGGCTCTCTTTGGAACAGATGGGATTCGTGGTTTAGCAAACGGAGAAACCCTTACTGCAGAGATTGCAGTCGATGTTGCTATCGCCGCAGCGCATATTCTTGTTGAATCATCAAGTAATTCACGTCCCGTTGCAATTGTCGGACAAGATTCGCGTGCATCCGGAGAATTCTTAGAGGCTGCAGTTGCTGCTGGTTTGGCTAGTGCGGGCATTGATGTGTATCGCGTAGGTGTTCTACCAACACCAGCAATTGCCTATTTAGTTGCTGAATCCGGTGCAGATCTTGGTGTAATGATTTCGGCATCGCATAACCCAATGCCAGATAACGGAATCAAGTTGTTCTCCCGTGGCGGCGGCAAGCTCGATGATTCGATCGAGGCGGCCATTGAAAAGCGCATGGGAGAACCATGGACTAGACCAACTGGTCGCAACGTTGGCCGAATTACATTTGATGAAACCGCAAGCGCTCGCTATCTGCGGCACCTGTTGGCATCAGTCTCAACTCCACTTACGGGGCTCAAGATAGTTGTGGATTGCGCTAATGGTGCGTCTTCAGTTGTTGGACCACAAGCGTATGAAAAAGCAGGAGCAACTGTTGTTGCAATCCACCACACTCCCGATGGATGGAATATCAACGAGAACTGTGGTTCAACACATCTAGAAGATTTACAAGCAGCAGTAGTCAAAGAAGGCGCTGACTTTGGAATTGCACATGATGGCGATTCAGATCGCTGCTTAGCGGTAGATGCCAAAGGAAATGTAATTGACGGTGATGCCATCATGACTATTTTGGCGCGTGGATTTAAAGAGCGCGGTGCGCTTAAGTCCAACACAATTGTTGGCACAGTCATGAGCAACCTTGGATTTATGCATGCCATGAAAGAAGCGGGCATTGATGTCATTACCACTGCAGTTGGTGATCGTTATGTTCTAGAGAAGATGCTCGAAGGCGATTTCTCACTTGGTGGAGAACAATCAGGTCATTTGATTATGCGCGAGTTCGCAAATACAGGCGATGGAATTCTCACTGCTCTTCAACTTGCTCAAGAAGTAGTCCGCACAGGTAAACCACTTTCCGAGTTAGCGGCAACAATGAAGCGCTTCCCACAGGTTTTGATCAATGTTCCCAATGTTGCTAAAGATAAGTTGAATGGTTCTGATGCAATTGCTAAAGCTGTTGCCAGCGCCGAATCAACTCTTGGCGATAATGGACGCGTCTTATTGCGTGCATCAGGTACCGAACCTCTCGTGCGAGTGATGGTTGAAGCCTCGAGTGATAACCTTGCTCAAGAGATTGCGGCGTCACTTGCTGCAGTTGTAAAAGCTGAACTAGGGAGCTAATTCGTGTGCGGAATCGTGGGTTACACAGGACCACAATCTGCATTCACTCCAATCGTTGAAGGCCTTCGTCGTCTTGAATATCGTGGCTATGACTCTGCAGGAATTGCACTTGGAACTTCTAATTCACTTTTCGTAGAAAAACGCGCAGGCAAACTTTCTAACCTCGAAGCTGCTCTGCCTGCAAATCTTCCAACGGTTCATTCAGGTATTGGTCACACTCGGTGGGCAACTCACGGTGGTCCAACTGATCGCAATGCTCATCCTCATTTAGATAATGAAGGAAAGCTCGCTGTCATTCACAATGGAATTATTGAGAATTACTCAGAATTGAAAGCTGAACTCGAAAAACGTGGTCACACATTTACATCTGAGACTGATACAGAATCAGTCGCACATTTGTTATCTGAGCTTCGCAAAGAACATGGTGGAGATCTCACTGCGGCAATGCGATCAGCGGTAAAGCGTTTGCGTGGATCATTCACACTTCTTGCTATTCATGCTGATGCACCACAAACTATTGTGGGAGTGCGACGCAATTCACCACTTGTTGCTGGTCTTGGAAAAGGTGAAAACTTCTTAGCATCAGATGTTGCAGCATTTATTGATTACACCAAGCGGGCAGTTGAACTTGGGCAAGACGAAGTTGTAACAATCAGCCCTGAAGGAATCACCATCTGCGACCTTGATGGAAAAGCTATTGCACTTCGCGAATATGAAATCACCTGGAGCGCCGAAGCTGCTCAAAAAGGCGGATTCGCACACTTCATGCTCAAAGAGATTTTCGATCAGCCAAAGGCAATTGCAGATACCTTGATTGGACGCCTGAGCGATAACAATCAAATTCAACTAGATGAATTGCGCATGTCGGATGATGAAATTCGTGGCATCAAACGAATTTCGGTTATTGCATGCGGAACCGCCTATCACGCAGGCATGGTTGCCAAGTATGCAATTGAAAAGTGGGCAAAAGTCCCCGTGGATGTGGAGATTGCATCCGAATTTCGTTATCGAAACCCAATTATTGATAAAGACTCACTAGTCATTGCTATTTCACAATCAGGAGAAACAATGGATTTGCTCATGGCGGTGCGCCATGCAAAAGCTGCTGGTGCTCGCGTATTGGCGGTATGTAATACAAATTCATCAACGATTCCACGTGAATCTGATGCAGTTCTATATACCCACGCCGGCCCAGAAATCGCCGTTGCTTCAACTAAAGCATTTCTTACACAGATAGTTGCTGTGTATTTAATTGGGCTTAAATTGGCCCAAGTTCGTAAGCAACTTACGGATCAACAGGTACAAGGCCTCTATAACGAGATGCTTGAGTTGCCCGGAAAAGTGGAGCAGATACTTGAAACTATCGAACCTCTGCGCGAACTCACTCGTAAGTTTGTAAAGAACAACACCGTTCTATTTCTAGGTCGCGGGATTGAATATCCGGTGGCACTCGAAGGTGCGCTAAAGCTCAAAGAGCTTGCCTATATTCATGCAGAAGGTTTTGCAGGTGGCGAATTGAAGCACGGACCAATCGCGCTCATTGAAGAGGGAACCGCAGTGATTGCAATTCTCCCACCCGCAGATGAGCACGCACTTGATGAAAAAATGTTAAGCAATATTCAAGAAGTAAAAGCACGTGGTGCGCGCGTTGTAGTAATAGCACCCGAAGGTGCTGAGGTAATTGGCGCTGAACACATTATCCGTATTCCAGTTACTTCTCCATTATTCCAGCCAGTTCTTGCAACAGTTCCACTGCAAGTATTCGCTTATGAGATTGCAGTTGCTCGTGGCACTGATGTTGACCAACCAAGAAATTTAGCTAAATCTGTCACTGTTGAATAACTATGCCAACAATAATTGACCGCCGCCACCGACAAATGCGTCGCGCCCTAAAGTGGTCTGCTGGGTTGTTCGCTGGTTACTTGTTTGTCACCTATCAAGTTCTCACAAGTGGTTTCTTGATCGAAATCGATCAAGCTATCAATGACTTAGAGCATCCAAAATTTAAGGGCCTGTCCAACTTCATTATTCGTAGACTTGATGACTTAGGGCTACGTGGCGTTTCAGGTGTCGCACTCCTTATTGTTGCCGTTTATATCTCGCGACGCTTTAAAACCTGGAGACCAATTAACTTGGGAATACTTGCATTCCTTGCGCTGAATGCTGTTGTTGGTGCATTCAAGTACGGCCTCGGAAGAACAAAACCAAAATTGGGATTCGATATTTTGCATGCAGGTGGCATGTCATATCCAAGTGGTCATGCATCCAATGCAATTTTGATTTGGGGAGTAATCGCATATTTGATTTATCGGTATGCCCACGTTGATCGCTATAACGGTCGACTAGCAAGTGCGAGTGTGGGTGTGCTATCTCTGACTGTCTGCACTGTTTCACTATTGCGCAATACGCATTGGTTCTCAGACCTATTCGGCGGCCTACTTCTTGGCGGAGCCTTGCTAGTCCTCATTATTGCAATAGATAGATTCTTCCCATCAGATAGCCAGCTTCACTAGCGCCGAATACACTCCCTTTTATGATTGATGGAATTGGAATCGATGTCGTGGACATTAAGCGTTTCCAGGAATCTCTTAACCGCACGCCGAATCTGCTCGAAAAACTCTTCACTGAATCAGAGCGCGCTAAACCGGTTGCATCCCTAGCAGCTCGCTTTGCAGCAAAGGAAGCTTTGTACAAGGCACTTAGCCCAAGTCGTGGACTTTCCTGGCATGACGCAGAAGTTATCAACCATGAGAATGGAAAACCAGATTTTCTATTTCGCGGAGAAATCGCTGAACTTATTGATGGCGCTCAAGTGCATCTATCTCTCTCTCATGACGCCGGGATAGCGTCAGCGATGGTGGTGATTGAAAGATGAGAGCAGAAGCACTCATTGATCTCAGTGCAATTAAATTTAATGTTCAGCACTTGAAAAAAACTTCGGGAACCAAGTTATTGGCAGTAGTCAAAGCTGATGCATATGGGCATGGATTAATTCCTGTCGCACAAGCAGCTCTGGCAGCTGGAGCTGATTATCTTGGAGTTGCTCTCTTGGAAGAGGCTATAACTTTGCGAGAAGCAGGAATAGATGCACCGATTTTGGCATGGCTTGTACAGCCAGGCTCTGACTTTGCACGGGCCATTGATTTAGATATCGAGATCGCCGCCGCATCACTGAAAGCACTACAAGAAATCTCTGATGCATCAACGTCAAAAAAGGCACGAGTGCATTTAGAAATTGATACCGGGATGAGTCATGGCGGATTCCTATCTGAATGGGATCAGCTCACTGCAGCGCACTGTGCTGCGGTAGATATCATTGGGGTTTATTCGCACTTTGCTCGCGCTGATGAACCCGAAGAGAGACAGAACCAAGATCAACTAGAACGCTTTAAGGCGATGGTTGCAAAAATTGAGTCATTTGGGTTTAAGAATGTAATTCGCCACCTTTCAAACTCAGCTGCAACACTGAAAAATCATTCTGCTGCCTTTGACATGGTGCGAACCGGAATCGCTATGTATGGACTTTCACCTGATGTCACAACTCTTGGCTCATCGACATCACTCGGCTTGCGACCTGCGATGCAATTACGTGCTGCTCTCTATCTTGTCAAAGATGTACCAGCTGGAACACCAGTTGGTTATGGTGCAACCGAATCAACTTCAGCCGATACTCGCTTAGGTGTAGTAGCTATGGGCTATGCAGATGGAATTCCGCGCATTGCGCATGCTTCAGGAGTCTGGATTGCCGGAAAGCGTGCACCCATAGTTGGCCGCGTTTCTATGGATCAATTTGTGGTCGACCTTGGGGCCGCATCAACAGTGCAATCAGGGGATTGGGTGACAGTTTTTGGTAATGGTTCTCACGGCGAGTACACAGCCGATGATTGGGGAGCAGCATCACAATCAATTAATTATGAGATTGTTACGCGAATTGGTCCTCGTGTGCCTAGAATTTATGCGCCCCATGTCTATTAAGAAAATTTCAGTTAAAGAGAGCCGGAGGTTTTCGTGAGCGAGACAACTGACCTCTCAATTTCCAACCTCACTGTTAAATTCGGTGGACTTACCGCTCTCGACGATGTTTTTCTTGATGTTGCGCCAAATACGATTGTTGGATTAATCGGTCCCAACGGTGCAGGCAAGACCACGATTTTTAATTCGATTTCTGGATTAGTTACCCCGACATCTGGCGAAATTTCAATTCATGGCAAAAAAATGAAATGGCCCGCAAGTCATCAACTCGCAGAATTTGGAATAAGTCGCACACTTCAAGGAGTTGGACTCTTTAGCGGACTGAGTGTTGTTGAGAACGTCATGATGGGTGCCAACATAACCAGTGGCTCAAATTTTCTCAAAGACTTATTTGGTGCATCAGGAAAAGCCGAAGCAAAACTTCGTCGCAGAGCACTCGATGCACTGGCATGGGCTGGTGCATTGGATATGGCAGAGAAAATGCCAGGAGACCTTACGTATCCCCAAACTAAGAGAGTTTCCATCGCGCGAGCACTTATTTCTCAACCAAAGATACTATTACTAGACGAACCAGCAGCTGGACTTGGACAGGATGATATAGATAAGTTTGCAGCACTTCTTAAGCAGTTAAAGCAACGATGCGCAATTATTATTGTCGAACATCACGTTGATTTCATCGGAGCAATTTCAGATCAAGTCTATGTACTCAATTTTGGTAAAGTTATTTCAAGTGGAACTTTTGATCATGTAAAGAGAGACCCTGCCGTTCTTGCAGCTTATCTCGGTACATCTACTCAGACTGGTTCTGAAAAGCTTGGTGGTGGCCATGCTTAAAGTTGAAAATTTAGTTACTAAATTTGGTTCTGTTATTGCACTCGATGGGGTATCTCTCTCGGCGCAAGATTCGAAGATCACCACCGTTATCGGAGCAAATGGAGCCGGCAAGAGCACCTTGTTACGCACAATTTCTGGACTTGAACATCCTTCACAAGGATCAATTACGTGGCAAGGTGAGTCCATTGTTGGACGTCGCCCTGAAGATATTGTTCGAATGGGAATCGCACATGTACCTGAAGGCCACGCCGTGATTTCAGAACTCAGTGTTGAAGAAAATATCGCAATGGGGTCACTCTTTAGGCGAAGAAAATTCAAGTCTGATGTCCAAGTTGCAATAGATGAGGCATACCAACTATTCCCACGTTTGCTTGAACGTCGCAAGCAACTAGCAGGAACACTTTCTGGTGGAGAGCGTCAGATGCTCGCTATCAGCAGAGCGCTAGTATCACGACCAAAATTATTACTCTTAGATGAACCTTCACTCGGCCTTGCACCTCTTGTGGTCGAACAAATCATTGATTCTGTGAATATCCTCTGTCGCACAACTGGTTTAACTGTTCTTTTGGTGGAACAAAATGCAAACACCGCACTTGGTGTTGCAGACCATGGCGTACTTCTCTCACTAGGCAAAGTTGTTGCCGATCGACCTGCTGCAGAACTTAAAGCAGACGCATCCCTTCGAGCAGCTTACTTGGGGTATTAATTGTGAATACATTCTTAGCGGCTCTTTTCTCCGGAACTTCTCGCGGTGCAATATTTGCACTGGTTGCCTTAGGGCTTGTGATTGTGTGGCGAGGTGCGGGCATAGTTAATTTTGCTCAGATGGGCCAGGCAATGTTCAGTACTTATATTGCTTCGACACTAATTACTAATGGAAGTAGTTATTGGGTTGGATTTGTCGTTGCACTTTTATCAGGCGCAGCGCTTGGTTCAATTCTTGATGTTTTGGTGATGAGACCACTCTCGAATAAGAAGAAAACAGAACTCTTGGGTAGTGAATCGATGAGAGCTGCTGTTCCAGTGCTTGCATCGCTTGGGATTCTCGGTGCCCTTCAGGCACTTGCCGGAATCATCTGGGCAGCGGAAGAACGCGGATTTCCGGCTCCTGCTAAACAAGAAGGTTTCACCGTTGCTGGCAATGCGATGCCATTTACTGCATTCGATGTATTTGTCATCGGGTCTGTCGCGGTAACGCTTATTCTCACCACATTATTTTTCAAGAAAACAAGTATGGGACTTGCAATGCGCGCCACAGCGCTCAATCAAGAAGTTGCAAAACTCAGCGGTATTCGCACAAATAGAACAAGAACTTTGAGTTGGGCAATTTCAGGTGCATCATCATCACTTGCGGGTCTCTTGCTCACTCCCTCATCCAACCTCTCACCGAATACATTAGATTTAGCACTACTTATTGGATTTACTGCAGCGGTGGTTGGTGGTCTTGATAGTCCAGCAGGTGCGGTTCTTGGCGGGTTTATTCTTGGAATGGTTATCTCGTTTGTAACTTTCTACGACACCCCTGAAGATGTTTTCTTAGCCATTCTCGTAGTTCTCTTACTCGCACTAATTGTCAGGCCGCGTGGAATTCTGGGATCAAAGGATGCGCGCCGTGTCTAAACTCAAAACACATTCAATCGCTCGAAAGAGTTTGATTCGCACTTTTCTTTTTACCTTTGCAATTCTCTGGGTTGGATCAACTTTCGAGGCTTATAACCAGGGACAGTTAGCTGTTGTTTTGATCCTGTTTATTGGTGTCTTATCGGTAACAATTTTGACGGGAATATCTGGTCAGCTTTCTTTGGG
>JAPLBE010000014.1 GCA_026392935.1 Actinomycetota bacterium
CTTAAGTTTTAAGCCCACTGTATGGCCACATACAGAAACAAAACCAACAGCGCCCACAGATAGGAAAGGCAGATTGAGAATGTCATCACCTGAATAAACCGGTATGTCGCAACGTTTAATTACCCAAGAGGTTGCAGCGATATTTCCTTTTGCATCTTTAAGGGCGACGATGTTCTCTACGGTTTCAAAGAGTTTCACAATTGTGTCTGATTCAATTTCAACACCAGTACGTCCAGGGATGTCATACATCATGATTGGCAGATCTGTTGCAGCAGCGACGGCACGGAAGTGAGCTTCGATGCCCGCTTGCGGAGGTTTGTTGTAATACGGAGTCACAACTAACAATCCATCTGCTCCAGCATCTTGTGATCGCTTAGCTTGTTCGACAGTGTAAGAAGTTTCGTTATCTCCAGCACCTGAAAGAACTGTGACGTTCTTTCCCACGACGCTCTTTACAACTTTAATGATTTCAAGTTTTTCTGAAGATTTAGTCGTTGGAGCTTCACCGGTCGTGCCGTTAACAGCAATGCCGTCGTGTCCCGTATCAACTAAATGTTGAGCAAGCTTGGCAACGCCATCCCAGTCGATTGATCCATCTTGTGAAAATGGAGTCACCATTGCGGTGATTAAACGACCAAAAGGAGGCTGGATACTCATCTGTGAATCTTATCGCTTAAGGCGCGATACGACCAGATTTTTCAAATGCTCCGTAGGTAAGGGGCATTAATTTCGCGAATTCTGCTTCCATTTTTTCGGCAACCATCTCAATTTCGCGTTGAGGGTAGCTAGGAAAATGTGATCCTTCACGGGATGTGCGCAGTGAAAGAAAATTCATCAGTGCGCGTGCATTCATGGTTACATACATGGACGAATATGTTGCAACAGGCAAGACTGCGCGTGCAACTTCACGCGCTACGCCAGCTTCAAGCATTTTCTGATATGAATCGTATGCAACAACATATGCATCTTTCATTGCCTTTACAGTTATCTCATACTGTTCAACTGTTCCGTCTTCAAATGTGTATGCACCCGTCTTGCCTACCTGAATCAGCTTTCGCTCTTTTGATGGAACGTAGAAAACAGGCTTGAGTTCGCGGTAGCGTCCGGACTCTTCGTTATAAGACGCGATTCGGTGGCGCATGAATTCACGGAATACAAAAATAGGCGCAGATACAAAAAAAGTCATTGATGTGTGTTCAAATGGTGAGCCATGACGTTCGCGCGCTAAATAATTGATCAAGCCCGCAGAACGTGCAGGATCTTCACCGATCTCATCCATTGATTGTTCACCTGCAGTGGATACGCGAGCTGCCCAAATAACATCAGCATCACTGGCGCTTGATTTAATCAGCTCTACAGATACATCGTCTCTAAAAACTACGGTCTCAGACATGTGCGCACCTTATCTATTAACCCCCCTGCTCCTTATGGATATATAGGGCAGAATGTCCGCGTGTCCAAAGTGAACCGTGCCACCGTTACTCAAAGTCTGAGCGTTTCCTTCACTGTTGGCTTGTATGGAACAGCTTTTGGAGCAGCAAGTATTGCTGCAGGGTTCTCGCTTCTCCAAACAAGCCTGCTCTCGCTTCTTACATTTTCTGGAGCATCACAGTTTGCAATCGTAGGCGTTATGGGCGCAGGTGGTAGCGCCATTTCTGGAATTGCTACTGCATCGCTGCTCGGAATTCGAAATGGACTCTACGGATTACGAATGGCTCCAATTCTTAAAGTACGTGGTGTTAAGCGAGTTTTTGCGGCGCAAGTAACTATTGATGAATCAACTGGCGTTGCAATAGGACAAGAAGATCTTGGCACTGATGCAATGAAGGCAGGTTTCTGGTTAACAGGTTTTGGCGTTTATATCTTTTGGAATTTCTTCACGATACTCGGAGCCCTCGGTGCGCAAGCAATGGGAAATCCTTCTGCATGGGGTCTCGATGCTGCAGTCCCAGCAGCATTTCTTGGGCTCGTGTGGCCGCGCCTTCATGGAAAATATGAAAAAGGTTTAGCCGCGCTTTCGCTCTTAGTTGCAGTTGCTCTCTCCCCCGTTATTTCCGCGGGATTACCCATCATCGCAACCGCGCTTTTAGCTGTCGCACTCGGATGGAAGGCTCGCTCGTGAACGCACTCTGGGTTGGAGTTATCGGAACTAGCGTTTTTGCATTTGCGCTCAAGTATTTAGGTCACTCTGTCCCCGAAAAATTCTTAACCAATCCTCGTGTACTGAGAATCAACGCTTTGATTCCAATTGCACTTCTGAGCGCGCTGGTTGGCGTACAGACAATTACTGATAAAGGTAAATGGGTTATTGATCAGAGACTTGCAGGTGTTGCTGTGGCATTTATAGCGCTGGCGCTTAAGGCGCCTTACTTTGTAGTTGTTATCTCAGCAGCGGTGACATCTGCTGTGCTTTATCGAATCTAAATAATGCCCAAAGCAGTGAGTTTTGCTTTTAAATCGTTATCTGATGGCTCTGTAAGGTGAGTTCCATCTGAAAATACAATTACCGGAATTGATTTGGCTCCGCCATTAATTTCCTGAACTTTTGCTGCTGCAGATTGATCAGCTTCAACATCGATGTGATTAACCTGGACATCGAGCTCTTCGAGAAGTCGCTTTGAGCGACGGCAATCTCCGCACCAATCTGCTCCGTACATTGTTATATCTGCGTGTGCCATGACTACTCCCTACATAAAGTTTTCAAGGCCGAATGTCAGCCCTGGATGTGAAACAACCTGACGAATGCCAAGAAGTACTCCTGGCATAAAACCTACTCGATCAATTGAATCGTGTCTGATGGAAAGAGTCTCACCGATACCACCAAGTAAAACTTCTTGGTGAGCGACTAGTCCTCGCAAGCGAACTGAATGAATTGGGATATCTCCAACAGTTGCGCCACGGGCTCCGTCTAGTGAAGAAGTTGTCGCATCTGGCATTGCACCAAGTCCGGCTGCTTTTCGTGCTGCTGACATCAGGTCTGCAGTGCGTGCGGCAGTTCCTGAAGGAGCATCAACCTTATTTGGATGATGTAGCTCAATGATTTCTGCTGATTCAAAGTACTTAGCTGCCTTTGTCGCAAACTCCATCATAAGGACAGCACCGATTGCGAAGTTCGGAGCGATGAGAACTCCTGATTTTGAGGATGAAAGAAGTGACTTAATTTTCGAGACTCTGGCATCATCAAAACCTGTTGTGCCAACGACTGCGTAAATATTGTTCTTGATGAGAAATTCCAGGTTAGCCATTACAGAATCCGGTGTAGTGAAATCAACAACCACCTGCGCGCCGGAAGAAATTAACGTGTCGAGAGAGTCTCCAAGATCTAGTTGAGCAACGAGTTCAAGATCAGTTGCTTCGGTGACAGCCTTAACAACTTCAGCTCCCATGCGACCACGTGAACCTAAGACGGCTACTTTGATCATTTCCTTAACACCTTCTCAAATTTAGACTCATTCTTAAATGGACCTACAAGTGCAAGGGTAGGCGTTTTGACCAAGAACTCGCTGGCAATTTCGCGTATGTCTTGGGCGCTTACGCGAGAAATAGCTTTAAGAATGTCATCAAAATCCATAACCTGGCCGTAAACGATTTCGTTCTTTCCAATACGGCTCATACGTGAACCCGTATCTTCTTGGCTCAAGACAAGCGAACCTCGTACGGCGCCTTTGGCACGTTCGATTTCTTCGTGAGTCATACCGTTATCTGCGACATCTGAAAGTACTGATTGGATAATTTCAACAACTTCAACAGCTTTCGTTGGGTTGCACCCTGCATAAAAACCAAGAACTCCAGAGCCGGCGAATTGTTGTGCGTATGCATATACAGAATATGCAAGTCCGCGCTTTTCACGAATCTCTTGAAATAGTCGTGATGACATTCCGCCACCTAGCGCTGCTGAGAGAACTCCCATTGCAAAGCGACGATCATCCGCGCGAGCTACGCCTTCCATTCCATAGAACATATGAGCTTGTTCGCTCTTCTTATACAGAAGTCCTACCGATTGCTGCTTTGAATTCTTAACAATTGTATTGGGGCGCACTACCGGTGCTGCCATTACATCAAGGAAGTTATCACGTGAGAGAGCCTCTTCGACCATAGCGACAACTCGCTTGTGCTTAATGTTTCCAGCAACTGCAACCACTAGATCCTGTGGCAAATACTTCTTCTTATAGTAATTAAAGACGGTGTTACGAGACATGCCCTTGATGGATTCGACTGTTCCTAAAATTGGTCGACCAATGGGAGTATCGCCGTAATAGGTATCACCAAATAGATCATGGACGAGATCACTTGGATCATCATCACGCATGGCAATTTCCTCAAGGACAACTTTGCGCTCTGCATCTACATCTAACGCTGTGACAATAGAAGATGTAATCAAATCACTGACGACATCGATTGCCATAGGCAGATCGGTATCAATAACGCGCGCATAAAAACAGGTGTATTCCTTTGAAGTAAACGCATTCATTTCTCCACCAACAGATTCGATGGATGAAGAAATCTCTAACGCTGTACGACTCGTAGTTCCCTTAAAAAGTAGGTGTTCTAAAAAGTGAGAAGCACCAGCCGTAGCCGGTGCTTCATCACGAGAACCTACATTGACCCAAATTCCCACAGCGGCGCTGCGCACTGACGGAACTTCTTCCGTAACAATGCGCAGACCACTTGAGTGAACTGAGCGTTTTACTGACATTTATTCAGCTGCTGGAGTTGTTCCATCTTCAAGAACTGGTACCAAAGAGAGCTTGCCCTTTGGATCAATCTCTCCGATTTCAACCTGAATCTTGTCGCCAACCTTCATGACATCTTCAAGGTTTTCAATGCGCTTTCCGCCATGCATCTTGCGAATCTGAGATACGTGGAGAAGGCCATCTTTACCCGGCATCAATGAAACGAATGCACCGAATGTTGCAAGCTTTACCACTGTACCGAGGTAGCGCTCTCCAACTTCTGGCATCTGTGGGTTAGCAATTGCGTTGATCTGTGCGCGAGCTGCTTCAGCTGAAGGTCCATCGGTTGCACCGATGTAGATGGTTCCATCATCTTCAATTGAAATATCTGCGCCAGTTTCATCTTGAATCTGGTTAATGATCTTGCCCTTAGGACCAATCACTGCACCAATCTGAGCTACTGGAATCTTTACAGAGATGATGCGAGGAGCGTATTGGCTCATCCTTAGCCTGGTGAAGAGCGCCAGCAAGTACAGATGCAGGAATTCCATCGAGCTTTGTATCTAGCTGAAGAGCTGTCACAAAGTCTTTTGTTCCTGCGACCTTAAAGTCCATATCTCCGAATGCATCTTCTGCACCGAGAATGTCTGTCAGTGCAACGTATTCAACTTTGCCATCGACAGTATCTGAGATAAGACCCATTGCAATACCTGCAACTGGAGCCTTAAGTGGAACGCCTGCTTGAAGCATTGAAAGTGTTGAAGCACATACTGAACCCATTGAGGTAGATCCATTTGAACCAAGCGCTTCAGAGACCTGACGGATTGCGTAAGGGAACTCTTCACGTGTTGGAAGTACTGGAATCAATGCGCGCTCTGCAAGTGCACCGTGGCCGATTTCGCGACGCTTTGGTGTACCAACACGACCTGTTTCACCAGTTGAATATGGTGGGAAGTTGTAGTTGTGCATGTAACGCTTTGATGTTTCAGGGCTCATTGTGTCGAGCTGCTGCTCCATCTTTAGCATATTAAGTGTTGTGACTCCGAGGATCTGAGTCTCTCCACGTTCGAAGATTGCTGAGCCGTGTACGCGAGGAATAACTTCTACCTCTGCAGAAAGCGCACGAATATCACGAAGTCCGCGACCATCGATACGAATCTTGTCGCGCAATACGCGCTGACGTACAAGCTTCTTTGTGAGTGAGCGGAACGCTGCTGGAACTTCTTTCTCGCGGCCTTCGAATGCTGCAGAAACAGATTCCTTTGTAGAAGCAGAGATTTCATCAATCTTTGTTTCGCGCTCTTGCTTTCCTACGATTGTAAGAGCTTTTGCAAGATCATCCTTTGCGGCCTTTTCAACTGCTGCAAATACATCATCCTGATAATCCAAGAAGACTGGGAAATCTGCTGTTGGCTTTGCAGCAACTGCTGCAAGCTTTGACTGGGCTTCGCAGAGAATGCGAATAAATGGCTTTGCAGCATCTAGCCCTTGCGCAACGATCTCTTCTGTTGGTGCTTTTGCACCTTCAGCGATAAGACCAATTGTGCGAGTTGTCGCTTCTGCTTCAACCATCATGATTGCAACATCGTCAGCTGTTACGCGACCTGCTACGACCATATCGAATACTGCGTTCTCAACCTGTGAGTGATTTGGGAATGCAACCCATTGACCTTCGATAAGTGCAACACGTACACCACCGATCGGGCCTGAGAATGGCAAACCTGCAAGTTGTGTAGACATTGACGCTGCATTGATAGCAATGACGTCGTACATGTGATCTGGATCGAGTGCCATTACTGTCACAACGATCTGTACTTCGTTACGAAGTCCCTTGATAAATGATGGACGCAATGGACGGTCGATCAAACGGCAAGTAAGAATTGCCTCTTCTGATGGACGACCTGCGCGACGGAAGAATGAACCAGGAATGTTTCCAATTGCGTACATCTTCTCTTCTACATCAACTGTAAGTGGGAAGAAGTCGAATTGATCCTTAGGTGTTTTTGATGCTGTAGTTGCTGAGAAGATCATTGTTTGATCATCTAGATATACAGCTGCAGCTCCTGCTGCTTGCTTTGCGAGACGACCAGTTTCAAACTTAATCTCTCTTTTTCCGAACTTTCCGTTATCGATAACGGCTACTGCTGTTTTAACGTCTTGACCCTCCATGGGTCCTCCTTTTATACGATTTGTTTCAACTCCAATGTGCACACGCACAAGGCGGAGCGGTAATTACCTGCAAGGCGAAACAAATGAATCTTCGATCGAAGTTCACAGATGCAACATCTGGAAACCACTACCGAGGACCATTAGTCCCCCGGCGGGTAATTGTTCTTAATTAGCGGCGAATACCGAGCTTCTCGATAATTGCGCGATAACGATTGATATCTGTCTTTGCGAGGTACTGCAAAATACGACGACGCTGACCTACGAGCAACAACAGACCACGACGGTTGTGGTGATCATGTGGGTTGGTCTTTAGGTGTGTAGTGATGTCTTCGATTCGACGTGACAACAAAGCAACCTGAGCTTCAGGGCTTCCTGTATCAGTAGCTGATGATCCGTACTTCGCAATGATTTCTTTCTTTACTTCTGGTGTTAGTGCCATTTCTTTATTTCCTTTTCATGTTAAGTACGCAGGTACTGTTCAAGAGGCTTCCCGGTTTGATTCACGGGAAATCACTTTCTCGTTGGACAGGCGAAAGTTTACCTGCGGGCTGTGGATAAGTGAAATTGAGCCTAGATACCGCTTACTTCTCGGTTAATTCGCGGGCCTTGTCGCAATCTTTCTTCATCTGAACCAGAAGCTCATCCAAGCCATCAAATTTCAACGTTGGTCGTAAATACCAACCAAATTCAATTGATGCGTTCTTATCGTAGAGCTCGAGTCCTTCTTGATCGAGTGCATACGCCTCGACTTGTCGCCCTCTGACACCTTCGAATGTTGGATTTGTTCCGATAGAGATTGCTGCAGGCCAGAAATTGATTCCAACAGTTAGCCATCCTGCGTACACGCCATCAGCCGGAATTGTCTGACCTTCCAAGTTTCCAAGATTTGCAGTGGGGTATCCAATTTCGCGTCCACGTTTTTCACCGTGCACAACCACTCCATCAAGTCTGTGAGGTCTGGAAAGTAGTTGGCGGGCATCTTCTACTTTTCCTTCAATAACAAGTTTGCGAATACGTGATGATGAGATGACTTCACCATCCGCTTTTAGCTCTTGCGCATCCACCGTAAAGTTATGTTTAAGGCCATCTTTAATCAGCGTCTCTACATTCCCTGCGGCTGTATGGCCATAGGTAAAGTTCTTTCCCACAATCACTGTACTTGCATGAAGTTGGCTAACTAGTACGGTTGATACAAAATCTTCAGCTGACATGGCAGCAAATTTCTCGTTGAATTTCATCACTGCGACTTGATCAGCGTTATGAATTTTCAGTAACTCAACGCGATCAGCTAACGTCGTAAGCATGGTTGGAGCTTTATCTGGTGCAAAAACTGTTGTTGGATGTGGATCAAAGGTGAGGACCACGATTGGTCGACCATCTGCAATCTCATTGGCGCGGTTAAGCAGAGATTGGTGTCCCTTATGGACTCCGTCGAATACGCCGATTACAACGACGTTTGTCTCAGACATAGGCCAATCTTGCCTTACCTAGTTCGCAGCCGCAAAAACTGCAATGGGTTTTGCCTTTTTACCTTCGTCCTTAAGCAAGGCAATCAATCTGTTATCAGGTGATAGCGCTGCTGCAATTAAGGTGTGACCATTTTCCGCAAGTGGTCTTCCAAAGGAAAGCTCTTGAACTTCTTCCAGTGTCAGCTCGCGTACCGCAAATGTAGAACGTGCAACAGCGGCTAAATCAAGAGGGGTAAATACACCCGCTTTAAGGTTGTCAAAGGTGACAGCATCTTTTTCAGTAAAGCCAGCAACGCGAGTTCTGCGTAGCGCGCTGAGGTGACCACCTACTGCAAGCGCCGAACCTAAATCACGAGCTATAGCGCGAATAAATGTCCCTGCAGAACATGTCACTTCAATATCTACTTCAGTAGTTTTCTCACAATGGCGAATAGCTTGTACATCTAGTTGTGTAATTGTTACCTTGCGAGCCTCCAGCTCAAAGGTTTCACCAGCGCGAACGCGATCATAGGCTCGCTCTCCCCCAACTTTTACTGCAGAGACTGAGGATGGACGCTGAGCAATTGTGCCAACCATTCCAGCAAGTACTTTCTTAATTTCATCATCGGAGACTGCAGATGCATCCGTAGATGTAAGTACTTCACCCTCTTTGTCATCAGTGACAGTGGATGCGCCCAAAATTATTGTTGCGATATATGACTTGTCGCCATCGGTAATGTACTGAAGCAATCTAGTTCCATTACCAAAACCCAGAACAAGGATTCCAGTAGCCATCGGATCTAGGGTGCCGGCGTGACCTACTTTGCGTGTACCGAGGGCTTTACGTCCAACTGCCACAACATCGTGACTTGTCATTCCCCCGGCTTTATCTACTACCAGGAATCCATCTGTCATTAGTTGTTGAATTTATCTTCGACTACGCGTGCAGGTTTGTACGCATCTTCCACAACTGGCTTTGCATTCTCGCGCGCTTTAGCAACTTCTGCATCGAGTGCGTGAACACGTTCTAAGAGTGAATCAAGTGCCTTTGCTGATTCAGGCAGACCATCAAGAATAAATTCAAGGGAAGGTGTTATGCGTGTACCTAAATCTTTTCCTACTGCGCTTCGGATAACACCTTTAGCTGATTCCAGCGCCGCAGCAGTTGCAGCTCGCTCATCATCTCCACCAAGGACGGTGTAGAAGATAGAGGCGTTCTGGAGATCTCCAGTAACGCGCGCATCAGTAACAGTGACAAAACCAAGACGCGGATCTTTAATCTTTGTCTCGAGTAGTTGTGCCACTACTACTTTGATGCGGTCTGCAACTTTTTGGCTGCGGTGTGAATTACCCATGGCTATGCGCGCTTCTTCTCACGCATCTCAAAGACTTGAATGATGTCTCCCACTTGAAGATCAGTACCCTTGCCTACGCCGATACCGCACTCAAAGCCCTCGCGGACTTCAGTGGCATCATCTTTAAATCGCTTGAGAGATTCGATGGTGACCTCTTCTGCAATAACTGCTCCGTCACGCAATACGCGCGCCTTAGCATTTCGGCGAATGATTCCATCGGAAACGATAGAGCCTGCAATAGTGCCAACCTTTGAAGACTTGAAGAGATCGCGTACTTCGGCGTTACCGAGGACAACTTCTTCGTACTCTGGCTTTAGAAGACCCTTAAGTGAGAGTTCGATTTCTTCGATTGCGTTATAGATAACTGAATAGAAGCGAACTTCAACGCCTTCTTGATCAGCGTAAATTGCAGTTTGTGGCTCTGGCTTAACGTTAAAGCCGATCACTACTGCAGTGGAAGCGGATGCAAGAGTGATATCGCTCTTGGTAATCGCACCTACGCCGCGGTGAATAACACGGAGATCAACTTCTGCTCCGACATCGAGTTGCATGAGTGCATCTTCGAGGGCTTCAACAGAACCTGAAACGTCACCCTTAAGAATGAGGTTAAGTGTTGAAATCTTGGATTGCTCCATGAAGTCTTCAAGTGAAACCTTCTTACGTGCCTTCGCAAGTTGAGCGTTACGTTCTGCTGCCTGACGCTTTTCAGCAATCTGACGAGAAGTACGATCATCTTCAGCAACTAAGAATGTGTCTCCAGCATTTGGAACCGATGTAAATCCAAGAACCTGTACTGGACGAGATGGGCCTGCTTCTTCAACATTGTTTCCATCTTCATCATGCATCGCACGAACGCGACCAAATGAACCACCGGCAACAATTGCATCTCCCACTTTAAGTGTTCCGCGTTGAACAAGAACTGTTGCAACTGGACCACGACCACGGTCGAGGTGAGCTTCAATAGCAACACCGCGAGCAACATCTAGTGCAACTGCGCGTAAATCAATAGCTGCATCGGCAGTAAGCAAGATTGAATCAATCAGGTCATTTACACCGACACCTGATTTAGCAGAAACGTTTACGAAGATTGTGTCTCCGCCGTACTCTTCAGCGATCAAGTTGTACTCAGTCAACTGCTGGCGGACCTTATCTGGGTTCGCGCCTTCTTTATCAACCTTGTTAACGGCAACAACGATTGGAACATCAGCAGCTTGAGCGTGGTTAAGCGCTTCAATTGTCTGAGGCATGATTCCGTCATCTGCTGCAACAACGAGTACCGCGATGTCAGTTACCTTCGCGCCACGTGCACGCATGGCTGTAAAAGCTTCGTGACCTGGTGTATCAATAAATGTAATTGCGCGATTGATGCCATCATGGTCGTGGTGAATTTGGTAAGCACCAATGTGCTGAGTAATTCCACCAGCTTCGCCCTTGATAACTTCAGTCTTTCGAATCGCATCAAGAAGAGATGTCTTACCGTGATCCACGTGACCCATGACAGTAACAACTGGTGGGCGTGGAGTGAGGTTTTCTTCATCAAATTCGCTGAGTTCTGCAGCTAAATCGATATCGAATCCCTGTAGCAATTCACGATCTTCTTCTTCTGGGGAAACAACTTCGATAACGTACCCAAGTTGTGCGCCAAGAATTTCAAAGGTGTCTGCATCTACAGATTGAGTTGCAGTAACCATTTCACCGAGGTGGAATAGCGCTGATACAAGCGCTGCTGGATCTGCACCAATTTTCTCTGCAAAGTCAGCTAGCGATGCACCGCGGCGCATACGAATCTTTGTTTTACCATCACCGTGAGGAACAACTGCTCCACCAAGTTGTGGTGCTTGCATATTGTCGAATTCTTCGCGCAGCGCCTTGCGAGATTTCTGCTTACGCTTTGAAGATTTACTTGCATTCTTTCCAAATGCACCTGCTGTTCCACCGCGACCTGGGCCACGATTAGGAGCACCGCCGCCTGGACGTTGTGGACCACCTGCTGCGCCACCTGCTGGTGCGCTTCCTTGCGAACGATATGGACCTGATGAAGTTGGTGCGCCACCTGTACGTGGTGGATAGTTTCCAGTTCCTGTTCCTGCACCTGCTGGTCGTGATGAACCTGGACGCGCAGCAAAACCTGGACGAACAGAACCTGGTCGTGCACCTGCCATACCTGGACGTGGTGCACCAGTTGAACCTGCTGGTCCACCAGGTCTTTGTGGTGGACGTGGAACTGCGCTACCAGTTGAAAATGGATTATTTCCAGGTCTTGGTTGACTTGGACGTGGTGGACGCGGAACTGCGCTACCAGTTGAAAACGGATTATTTCCTGGACGTGGAGTCGCAGGTGCTGGAGTTATAGGAGCTGCAGGTGTTGCTGCGGCTTCAGTTGCTGCAGCTTTTGCTTCCTCAACTGCAACTTTCTCCGCATCACGCGATGCTTTAAGGGCTGCAAGATCTACACCAAGTTCTGCTGCAAGTTCAGCAGCGAGCTCTGGATTAACTTCTGCACTTTTCTTTGAAGCAGCAGTTTTCTTAGCAGCTGCTTTCTTAACTGGCTTCGCATCGGAAGCTGGTTTTGCATCTGGGTATAGCGCAACTAACTTGCGCACCACAGGTGCTTCGACTGTCGATGAAGCTGATCGGACGAATTCGCCCATTTCTTGGAGCTTTGCAAGGACTTCCTTGCTCTCCATACCGAGTTGCTTTGCTAACTCGTGTACGCGGACCTTTGACACATTTCTCCTGTCTTGGCCCGCATTAAAAATTGTGGGATGCGAGCCCTAGTTGTTCGACCTCATGATGTAAACGAGCTCATTTGAGTTTCATATCTTTCGCATCCATTTCAGTAGTTCTACTCGCACTTGTGCGATGGATTAAGTCTATCGAATGAGGCTGAAAATCCCTATTTCACGCGGGAGTATCAGGGTGAATATCTATTCGCCAGCCCGTAAGTCGCGCAGCAAGTCGGGCATTTTGCCCATCTTTTCCGATGGCCAATGACAGTTGGTAATCAGGGACAACAACTTTTGCTGAACGTGTTGCCTCATCAACGATAGTCACACTGGAAACTTTTGCTGGCGCAAGTGCGTGAGCAACAAACTTAGCTGGATCTTCATCCCAATCGACGATATCGATTTTCTCTCCATGTAATTCATTCATAACGGCTTGTGAACGTGCGCCCATTGGTCCGATGAGAGAACCTTTAGGAGAAACTCCTGCACGATGCGAACGCACTGCAATTTTTGTACGATGCCCTGCCTCACGTGCAACTCCCATAATTTCAACAATACGATCTTGAATTTCAGGAACTTCCAGTGCAAATAACTGTTTTACAAGTGCTGGGTGGCTTCGTGAAAGCATTATCTCTGGACCTTTAAGTCCTTGCTTTACTTCTACAACAAAACATTTGATGCGATCTCCGTGGTTAAAGACCTCACCAGGAACTTGTTCTTGTGGTGGAACACGGCCTTCAATGCGCCCAAGATTGACGTGAATCATCTTTGGATCGCGACCTTGCTGCACTATGCCAGAGATTACATCTCCGACAGATGCTGTGAACTCTCCAACAATTTCAGCATCATTAGTAGCTCGCATCTGGTGCTTAATAACTTGGCGAGCAGTCGAAGTTGCAACGCGTGCAAATCCCTCGACTTCGAGAATGCTCTCGCTGACTCTCTCACCGAGCTCGTTGAAGGATGGAACAAATATATTTATCTCACCAGTCTCGCGATCTAATTGCACGCGGGCGTAACGATGTGGTTCTAGAGTTTCGTTATACGCAGTGAGCACACCAGCTTCGATTGCTTGAATTAATTGCTCTAACGGCATGCCCTTTGCTTCAGTAAGTTGGAGAAGCGATGGAATATCGACGCCCATCACTTATCTCCGTCTTTACGATTAAATTCAATTTCGACAGTTGCGCGCTTGATATCTGAAAACGTTATAAATACTTCTTTGGTCTCTTTTTTCTCTGCAACTAGCAACGTTACATCGGTTTCTGAACTAGAACTGATGCGACCAGTTACAACGTCGCCATCTGTTTTAACGACCTTAAGCAGGCGGTCAACATTCTTTCTAAAGTGTCGGGGTTGCGTGAGCGGACGATCGACTCCGGGGGACGTTACTTCGAGAGTAAAAGGCGTATCTCCCATAAATGCTGCCTCATCGAGGAGTTCTGAAATTGCACGAGAGACGCCCGTAACCTGATCCATATTGAGGGAAGTTTCGCCATCAACGATGCATGTAACGATGCGATGTTTACCAGGAGAGACAAGCTGAACTTCCTCAAGGAAGAATCCTTGAGCTTCAACTGCAGGTGTGACCAGTTGGGAGATTTGATCTGTGATTGCCATTTCTAGCCCTTCGTATTTAATTGTTGTGAAGTTTTTTTACCGCTTTAGAACAAGTCAAATAATACCCTGACAATGAGTGCAAAGGTAACCAGAAGATAGAAGCGACGTACGAATTCTGAACCTTTCTGGATTGCCACATGTGAACCGATAAGCCCTCCAATTAAATTACAGACACCTAGGGCAATTCCTACCTTCCACATGATGGAGGCGTTAAATCCAATCACTAGAATCGAAGCGAAGTTGGTAGCCACATTTACCACTTTTGCTATTGCAGATGCACCCACGAATGCAAAACCAAGTGAGGCCACCAGCACAATCATCAATAAGGTGCCCGTGCCGGGGCCGATTAATCCGTCGTAAAAGCCGATAACAAAACCTGAGACAACTGCAATCTGAATCCGTCTTGCTTGGCCATGCTTGAAAATCTCAAACTTTCCTAAATCCGGATGAATGAGCGTGTAGAGAAAGACTGCAACGAGCATCACAACAATCCCGGACTTTAACTGTGTTGTAGAAATCTGAGTTGCTAAGAGTGAGCCAATACCCGAGCCAACAAAAGCAGGGGCAACCATCGCAATCAATAATTTCGGATCAGACTTGATATGCCTGCGGTAATTAATCGCTGCCGCGGATGTTCCCCAAATGGCACCAGTTTTACTCGTACCAACTACTTCAATCACATCTTTATTGGCAAAAGCAATAAGCATGGCAGGAAGTTGGATTAATCCCCCGCCGCCTGCGATTGCATCAATAAAGCCTGCAGCCAGCGCAGCTGTGAGAATCAACGCAAGTGTAAGCGTCGAGATATCTTCAAACATTAGCTCAGGGTAGGTAGGAGCGCCGCAATTGCATCAACAGCTGCTGCAACTGCGACTTCAGATTTCTCGCCACTCTTACGTGCGCGAACTTCTACATTTCCTTGCTCAAGTGCCTTACCGACTACAAGAATGACTGGAATCCCGATGAGTTCAGCATCTTTAAACTTCACTCCGGGGCTAGTGCCACGGCGATCATCGAGCATCACTGAAATTCCACGGGCTTCAAGATCTGCTGCAATCTTTTCAGCAGTTTCAAAGACCACATCTTCTTTTCCGGTGGCTACTACATGCACCTTTGCTGGCGCGACTTCAACTGGCCAACATAGACCAATCTCGTCATAACTTTGTTCTGCAATTGCAGCAACTGCGCGAGATACACCAATTCCATATGAACCCATTGTGACAATTTGTGACTTTCCATTCTGATCAAGAACAGTCAGGTTAAGTGCCTCTGCATACTTGCGACCCAGTTGGAAGATGTGACCAATTTCGATTGCTCGATCAATGATTACTGGCGTCGAACATTTAGGACATGCATCGCCTTGGCGAATCTGAGCAGCTTCAACATAGTGATCAACAGTGAAATCTCTGCCGTTGACTACATTGCGAGCATGCTTATCTTTGGCATTTGCACCCGTAACCCATGATGTACCCGGTGCAATGCGAGGATCTGCATACACAGTAACTCCGCTTTTCTTCGCATCTTGTGGTCCGATATAACCTTTTACAAGTCCTTTGAACTTTGCAAAGTCGGCATCTTCAAAAACTCTAATTTCGCTTACACCTGCAAGGTTTGCCTGAAGTCGCTTGAGATCTACTTCGCGATCTCCTGGGACCAAAACTGCAATAGGTTTCTCATCAGCCATCAACATGACGTTTTTCAAAGTCATAGAGCCGTCATATCCCCCACCGAACTTGGCATTGAGAAGTTCAACCAGTGTGTCGATTGTCGGTGTATTCGGTGAATCAAAGACGTCGAGTGCAGCAATACCTGAAGGATCACTTGCAGCGATGACTGTTGTAACAGCTTCAACGTTTGCCGCATACCCACATTTTTCGCAAAGCACATAGGTGTCTTCGCCGGTTTCACATGGCGCTAAGAACTCCTCTGATGCAGAACCACCCATAGCGCCAGATACAGCGCTGACGATGTTGTACTTCATGCGCAGACGATCGAAAGTTGAGATATAGGCAGCTCTATGGCGCATATATGACTCAACGAGTCCCTCATCTGTAACATCAAATGAATATGAATCTTTCATAACGAATTCACGTCCGCGAATAATTCCGGAACGTGGTCGTGCTTCATCTCGATACTTTGTTTGGATTTGATACAGAGAAAGTGGCAAATCTTTATACGAGGAATACTCGCCCTTAACCATCAAGGTAAACATTTCTTCATGCGTTGGACCCAAAAGGTAATCTGCACCTTTGCGATCTTGAAGTCTAAATAGATCTGGGCCGTAATCGGTCCAACGTCCAGTTTGTTCGTAAGCATCACGCGGCAATAGAGCTGGGAAATGTACTTCCTGGAATCCGGCTTTATCCATTTCGTCGCGAACAATATTTTCAATGTTGCGAAGTGTGATGACACCAAGTGGAAGCCACGAGTAAATTCCTGCAGCGATTCGGCGAATGTAACCAGCTCTTACGAGAAGTCGATGGCTTGGAACTTCCGCATCTGCCGGATCATCGCGCAAGGTACGCAAGAACAGTGTGGACATTCGCAACATAATGCGAACCCTACCGGACGATTACGAAGTAATGACGGAAGGTACTCCTGATGCAACGCCTGCGGCTTCCATTTCTTCAGCAAGGCGCATCGCTTCTTCGATGAGAGTTTCAACAATCTGTGCTTCTGGGACAGTCTTAATGACTTCGCCCTTCACAAATATTTGACCTTTACCGTTTCCGGATGCGACGCCAAGATCTGCTTCACGTGCTTCTCCTGGACCATTTACAACACAGCCCATTACAGCAACACGAAGTGGGACAGTCATTCCTTGTAATCCGGCTTGAACTTTTTCAGCCAATGTATACACATCTACTTGTGCGCGACCACATGAAGGGCATGAAACGATTTCGAGCTTACGTTGGCGCAAATTAAGTGATTCCAGAATCGAGATTCCAACTTTAACTTCCTCAACAGGAGGAGCAGAAAGTGAAACGCGAATAGTGTCTCCAATACCTTCGGCGAGAAGAATTCCAAAAGCTGTCGCAGATTTAATTGTTCCTTGAAAAATTGGTCCTGCTTCTGTCACGCCTAAGTGCAATGGGTACTCACACTTTGCAGCAAGAATTCGGTAGGCATTGACCATTGTTACTGGGTCGTGATGCTTGACCGAAATCTTGAGATCGCTAAATCCATGCTCTTCGAAAAGTGACGCCTCCCAGAGTGCGGACTCAGCAAGTGCTTCTGGGGTTGCTTTTCCATATTTTGCAAGAAGTCGTGGATCAAGAGAGCCGGCATTAACACCAATGCGAATTGGAATTCCAGCATCTCCTGCAGCCTTTGCGACTTCCTTTACCTTGTCATCAAATTGTTTAATGTTGCCCGGGTTCACGCGCACTGCAGCGCACCCGGCATCAATTGCTGCAAAAATATATTTTGGCTGGAAGTGAATATCTGCAATCACTGGAATCTGAGATTTCTTTGCAATCTGAGCCAGTGCATCTGCATCATCTTGTGATGGAACAGCAACACGAACTATCTGACACCCAGAGGCAGTGAGTTCTGCAATCTGCTGAAGAGTTGCATTGACATCTGATGTGAGAGTCGTGCACATGGATTGCACGCTTACTGGTGATTCCGAACCTACTCCAACAGCGCCAACTTTAAGCTGACGCGTTTTGCGTCGTGGGTGCAACGTTGGAGGTGGGGCACTTGGAATTCCGAGATCAACCATAAAGCGTATTCTGCCCTATCTCTTTAAATCTTGCTCGAAAGCTAAAAATTGAGCGAGATCGGATTGATGATGTCAGCGATGAGCAGAACTACCGTCAGCACTGCGAGAACGACAAAAACTCCCATAGTAATTGGGGTGAGTACGTTGACATCGATTCCTGCAGGACGAGGCTTTCTGCGAATGCGTGCAAAGAGTGCGCGGATTTCATCTGCAATGGCAACTGCCATATGGCCACCATCGAGTGGCAAAATTGGCAGGAGATTAAATATTCCTAC
This sequence comes from Actinomycetota bacterium, assembly GCA_026392935.1. Lineage (GTDB taxonomy): Bacteria > Actinomycetota > Actinomycetes > Nanopelagicales > Nanopelagicaceae > Planktophila. The sequence continues at coordinate 17,991 of JAPLBE010000014.1, forward strand.
AAAAATATTTAAGCTTGCGACAATGAGCATAAATGTTTGCAGTCGTTGATTTCCGCTGAGATTGGTACTTCCAACTGCTTCTCCAGAAACACGCGCGGCACCAACTACTCCAACAAGGCCATTGGGATCACGTTCTTCGCCCATAAATGTCTGGCGAACAAGTTGTGGAACCTTTGCAGGAAGTGTGAATAAGGATTTCACTGACTCTTTGCTCAGTGTCCATGTGGCAGTTGACGCACTTTTTAGCGACGGAAAAAGGCCAATCCGCTGAGTGCCAACTTTGGTGATTACCCCAAGTAAATATCTCTTCTCCGATTCAAGATATTTCGGAGTAGCTTTAATTGTAAGAATCTCACCATCTCTCTTAACGGTGAAAGTGATCTCGCGACCTTCAGATTGTCCAATCTTCTTGGAATCTATAGCCCAGTTATCCACTTTCTCGTTATCAATGGTGAGAATTCTGTCTCCCACTTTGAATCCGGCAGATTGAGCAGCAGATTGAGGTGAGATCTCTTTGATATCAGGAAGTAGCGCCTGGAAACCCACTGCAAAGAAGATAGAGAAAATTAAAAGGAAACCAATAACGAAGTGTGCAAATGATCCGGCGCCCAGCACGATTAACTTGCGAAGTGATGATGCTGCAAAGAAGGCTCGTCCTTCTTCGCCTGCTGGCATGCGATCCTGAGGAGTCATACCTTCGATGCGGCAATAACCACCAGCAGGAATTGCTTTAATTCCAAACTCAGTTTCCCCTCTTGTAAATGACCATAGCCTTTTGCCAAAGCCAAGGAAGAACTCTGAAACTTTCATGCCAAATTTACGCGCAGTGAGGTAATGCCCAAACTCGTGCACCATCACCGAAAACAAAAGTGCAACGACAAAAGCAATTATTCCGAGTAACTCCATTAGGCAACAACCTTCTTTACATTGTGATTAGCGATACTACGAGCATTCTCTTCGATTGCACTGACATCGCTTAGGTCACGAAGTTTATTGCCTGCAACATCCCTCATCTGTTCAACGGTGGAGCTCACAATCTCAATGATTGAGGTAAACGAGACCTTCCCATCGATAAATGCTTGAACAGCTACTTCATTTGATGCATTAAAAATCGCTGGTGCTCCCCCACCGATTTCACCGCATGTGCGCGCAAGTGAAACTGCTGGAAAACGCTTGAGATCAATAGGTGAAAAATTCCAAGTATGAGATTGGCTCCAATTAATTGGTGTTGTGGCGCCAGCAACTCGTTGAGGAAAATGGAGCGCTAGCGAAATCGGACCCTTCATATTCGGTGGAGATCCTTGGGCGATTGTCGAACCATCAACGAATTCAACCATCGAGTGAACAACTGACTGTGGGTGAATCACTGCCTCAATCTGAGAATACGGAATGCCAAATAAATAATGGGCTTCAATAATCTCAAGCCCTTTATTCATTAACGATGCAGAGTTAATGGTGACAACCGGACCCATTGCCCACGTTGGATGCGCGAGAGCTTCTGCAAGTGTGACGTTAGATAAATCTGTGCGATCGCGGAAAGGCCCACCGCTCGCAGTTAAAATCAATTTCGAAATCTCTGACTTGTTCTCTCCTGTTAGCGCCTGCCAAATTGCTGAGTGCTCTGAATCAACAGGCAAGAGTTGGTTCTCTTTCGCACGTGAAACAACCAAATCTCCACCTGCAACAAGTGACTCCTTATTGGCAAGTGCAACACGGTTGCCCGCATCGAGTGCGGCTAACGTTGGAGCAAGTCCTATAGATCCAGTAATTGCATTGAGAACTACATCACATGTGATTGCAGCAATCTCAGTTGATGCATGCGGACCATCAATAACTTGAACACCTGGCAGGGCTTCACGAATGAGCTCAGCGTTCTTCAGAACTCCAACAACTTTAACTTTGAATTTCTTCGCTTGATCGATAACTACCTGCGGATGGGTTCCAGTAGAGGTAATTGCTATTACTGAGAATAGATTTGGATTAGCTTCAACTATTTCAAGTGCTTGAACACCAATTGATCCAGTTGAACCCAGAATTACGAGTTCGCGCGTCATGAAACTTTGCGCTTACGTCCTACGAATTGACCAAGAATTACAATTGTGAGAGCGAGAATGAACATCGCAGAACCTATGACATTGGCCTGAGCCGGAATTCCTCGAGCTGCTGAGACATAGATAAATTTGGGGAATGTTGTCATTGTGCCCGAGTTGAAGTTTGTGATAATAAAATCATCGAATGACAAGCTAAATGCGAGGAGTGCAGCAGCTGCAATTCCTGGTGCAACTAGTGGAAGAGTCACGCGGCGGAAGGTTTCGCGTTCATTTGCATAGAGATCCATCGCTGCTTGTTCAAGTCGTGGATCTAATGAAGCGATTCGCGCCTTTACAGTAACAACAACGAATGACATACAGAAAAGCACGTGAGCGATAACAGTTGGCCAAAATCCTGGGTTAATCTGAAAAACTAAGAAAAGCGAGAGAAGAGAAGCTCCGAGGACGATTTCCGGTGTAGCCATGGGTAAGAAAATCAAGAGGTTCGTAGTTGAGCGACCTTTGAATTTATGGCGACCAATAGCAAAGGCGATCATCGTGCCGAGAATTGTTGAAAAGAGTGTTGCGAGGAATCCAATCTTGATTGAATTTCCAAGTGCATTACACACTTGAGGCGCACCGCATGGATTCTGCCAATTCGCGAAGGTAAATCCCTTCCAAATCAAATTGCTCTTTGCGGAATCGTTAAATGAGAAAACAAATGTGTACGCAACGGGAATAAAGAGATATGTGAATGCAATAACTGCATAAATTCTGATGAGGTTACGGCCAAACCAGCGCGAGATGGTTTTCATACCAACTCCTCGGTTCCGGCCTTGCGAACATAAATGGTTACCAAAATGAGGATTGCGGCCATTAGCGTGAATGAAAGAGCTGAGGCGGTTGGGTAATCAACAATTCTAAAGTACCGAGATTCAATGACATTACCCAGCATCTTCGTTTGCGGACTGCCCAGAATGGCAGCATTGACGTAGTCACCTGCTGCTGGGATAAATGTAAGAAGTGTTCCAGCAACCACACCCGGCATTGACAGTGGAAGAGTCACTTTTCGGAAAGTTGTGAATCCATTTGCATAGAGATCTCCGGAGGCTTCGAGAGTGCGAGGATCAATGCGATCGATGGATGCATAAAGTGGCAAAGTCATAAATGGTAGGAAGTTATACGTCATGCCCATAACCACAGCAAAGGCGCTTGATGTCAGGGTCGTGCTTTCAGAAATAATATGGAGCGATCGCAAAGCGGGCACGACAAAACCTTCTTCACCAAGAATCTGCTTCCACGCAATTGTTCGTAGCAAGAAGGAGACAAAAAACGGGGCTATTACTAGAACAAGCATTACATTCTTAAATCTTCCACCTTTAAAAGCAATCGCATATGCAAGTGGATAAGCGATCGCTAGAGCGAGAATTGTTGTAATTAGCGCATAAAGAAATGATCGTCCAAATTGCTCTCTATTTTCAAGAATTGCGTCGAGATAGTTAGCGAAACGAAATGTTTGTTCATACTGCCCTGTATCTCCACCAACTCTAGGAGTTTGGGTCGAAGTCTGTGCCAGGTTAAATATTGGAAGGAGAAAGAAGATTAAGAGAAACCCCATTCCCGGAATTAACAGGAGATAAGGCGTGCCTATTTTTCTCATTCTTCGTCTAGATCCTCATCAGGACTTACTTCAGTTCCAGCTTCAGCATCTTCATCTCCGCGCAACGCAAAAGTAAAGATTGGTTCCCAAGAAATATTGACACCTTCGCCGACGCTAAATGGCGCGACACCATCATCATTTTGCTCGAAAACCATGAGTTCTTGTCCCCACGGCATAAGGACTTGATACTGAGTTGAGACACCGATGTATGAAACATCTTCAACTTTGCCGCCAGTAAGAATGTTTCCCGATGTTGCAGTTTCTAAACGAGAAATGCGGAACTTTTCTGGGCGGATACCAGCGAGAATTGAGTTATCTACTGCATGTGAGCGATCTTTTTGCAGCGAAATCTTCTGCCCAAAGAGATCGACTACGTGGTTATTCCCATCAGATCCAGAGATAGTTCCCTTGATGAGGTTTGACTGTCCAAGGAAGTTTGCAACGAATGCAGTCTTTGGATTGTCATACAACTCTGCAGGTGAACCCATCTGCTCAATTTCGCCTTCATTCATGACAGCGATCGTGTCTGCCATGGTCATAGCTTCTTCTTGATCGTGAGTTACGTGCACGAAAGTGATTCCAACTTCTCTCTGAATCCACTTGAGCTCGATCTGCATCTGGCGGCGAAGTTTGAGATCGAGTGCGCCGAGAGGTTCATCTAGCAGCAACAAGGCAGGACGATTAACAATGGCGCGAGCCAGTGCAATACGTTGCTGCTGTCCACCTGAAAGTTGCGTTGGCTTACGCTGTGCAAGATGTGGAAGCTCTACAAGATCAAGTGCCTTATTGACCGCATCATCAATATCTTTGAGCCCTCTGCGACGAAGACCAAATGCTATGTTTTCAAAGATTGTCAGGTGTGGAAAAAGTGCGTAATTTTGAAAAACTGTGTTGATAGGACGCTGATACGGTTTTGTATCAGTGATATCAGTTGAGCCAAGAGCAATCTTTCCGTGTGTGGGCTCTTCAAGGCCTGCAATCATTCGCAGAGTTGTTGTCTTGCCGCAGCCTGAAGGTCCAAGTAGTGCAAAAAATGATCCTTCAGGAATGACAAGTGACAAATCATTTACTGCTGTGAAATCACCGTATGACTTGGTGATGTTTGTGAGTTTGAGATCTCCGCGTGCAGAGCTGGCAACGCCCGTCACTTAGTTGCCGGCCACCTTCTGGAATGCCTCTGTCCACTTGGTCTCTTCTGCAGGAGTAAGTGCACGGAATACAGAAAGGTTTGCCATTGTCTTTGCACTTGGGAAGATAAATTCACTTGATGCAAGATCTGGATCAATCTTTTCCATCTCAGCTTGCGCACCCTTAACTGGGCAGACATAGTTCACGTAAGCGGCAACTTCAGCAGCAACTGCTGGGTCGTAGTAGTAGTTGATGAGCTTCTCTGCATTCGCCTTTGCTTCAGCTGTAGCAGTTGATGGAATCATCATATTATCGCCTGAAATAGTGCCGCCACTTTCTGGAATTGCGAAGTCGAACTTTCCTTCGTTCTCTGACTTCAAAATAAACATATCTCCAGACCAACCAATTACCGCAGTTGCATCACCCGATGTGAGGTCTTCTGCGTATTCGTTGCCCTTTACGCCACGAATCCAGCCATCAGCACTCTTCTGCTCAAGAAAGTCGACAGCATTCATAAACTGATCTTCAGTCACTGTTGCAAGACTTACACCTTGTGAACGCAAGATAATTCCGATTGTGTCGCGCATTTCAGTGAGAACAACAATCTTTCCCTTATTCTGCGGAGAGAAGAGATCTTCAATAGTGCGAATACCTTTTGGATTCTTCTGAGTATTCCAGCCAAATCCACCCATGATGCCTTGCCATGTCAACGAACTTTCACGCTTTGGATCAAATGAAGGGCTGGCAAGTGTTTCGAGAATATTTGTTTTATTTGGAATATTTGCTTCATCAAATTTTTGTGTGTAGCCAAGACGAATCCAACGTGCTGCCATCCAGTCTGTTGGACAGACAAGGTCGTAACCAATGTCTTTCTTTAGCTTTAGTTGTGCTTGTACTTTTCCAAAGAATTCGTCGTTATCGTTGTAATCTTCGAAGTACTTAACATCAATCTTTGTCTCTCTTGTAAAAGCTTGAAGAGTTGGATATTTCTTACCTGAGTCATCAACATCGAGGTAGAGAGGCCAGTTGCCCCAACGAACAGAATTTTTTGCAGAACCAGAGCCTTCGCCTGATCCGCCACATGCAGCGAGCGCACCTGCACCTGCAACTGCACCAGCGCCTGCCAAAACAGCACGACGTGAAACTTTAGAGTTGATAATTGAACGCGCTTCTGGAGATAGAGACTTCTTAGCCATTGTTGGCTCCTTTTAAATTGCCGGAATAAGGGACGGTTTTGCAGGGCTCATTATGTAACCCTTTTACGCTCGAGCCAAACCTAAATCGAACTTTTCTTCCTGTGATTTTTCTGGCTCTGTTAGGCGTTGATATTGCTCATCACATGCTTGATGCGGGTGTAATCCTCAAAGCCATAGCTCGATAGATCCTTACCGTATCCGCTGCGCTTGTAGCCACCGTGGGGCATCTCGGCCACTAGCGGAATGTGAGTGTTAATCCAGACGCAACCGAAGTCAAAAGCCTTAGCCATTCTCATCGCACGCCCGTGGTCCTTGGTCCAGACAGATGAGGCCAAGCCATAGTCGACGCCATTGGCCATCTCCACTGCTTCTGCTTCATCGCTAAATTTCTGAATCGTTATGACGGGTCCAAAAATCTCAGATTGAATGAGTTCATCGCTCTGCTTGAGATCTGCAATGACTGTCGGAGTAATGAAGTAGCCCGGCATATTAGTTGGAGCTCCCCCAGCCACGATACGTGCATGTGATGGTGTGCGAGAGATAAATCCGCTGACACGTTCGAACTGGCTCTTGTTATTTACTGGGCCAACCAAAACATCTTCACTTGGCATACCCATTGCAATGTTATCTGTTGCTTGCGCAGCCAGAAGTTTCACCATCTCGTCATACACACCTGCTTGAACCAAAACACGAGTTGCGGCGGTGCAATCTTGTCCCGCGTTGAAGAATCCTGCGATCGCGATTCCTTCTGCTGCAGCCGCAAGATCTGCATCGTTAAAGACAACGACAGGTGCTTTCCCACCGAGTTCAAGGTGAACACGCTTTAAGGATTTTGCCGCAGCGCCAGCAACTTCCATTCCTGCTCGTACTGAACCCGTAATTGAAACCATAGCTGGTGTTGCATGGTCAACAAGTGCTGCACCAGTTTCGCGTTCTCCTGTAATCACATTGATAACACCGTCTGGCAAGAATTCAGACATGATTTGCGCCATGAATACAGTTGATACCGGTGTTGTATCACTTGGTTTTAATACAACTGTATTTCCCGCAGCAATTGCAGGAGCCCACTTCCATACTGCCATCATCATTGGGTAATTCCACGGCGTTACTTGTGCGCACACTCCAATAGGTTCGCGGCGTACAAATGAGGTCATTCCGCGCATGTATTCGCCAGCTGATTTGCCCTCAAGATTTCGTGCAGCACCCGCAAAGAAACGGATCTGATCAACCATAGGTGGCATTTCTTCAGAGGCAGTTAATCCAACTGGTTTTCCACAATTCTCTGATTCGATAGCTACAAATTCATCTGCACGGGCTTCAATAGCATCTGCAATCTTTAGTAGTGCGCGTTGACGCTCTGACGGTGTGGAATCACGCCAATCTACAAATGCAGCACTTGCCGCTTTCATCGCCTTATCTACATCTGCAGCGTTTGATTTAGGCGCAGTTGCAAAAGCTTCGCCGGTGGCCGGATTTACCAGGGTTGTTGTCTCACCCGAAGCGCTATCTACTGACTTTCCGTTAATGAAATTCTGGAGCTTCTTCATGGTTATGCCTGACCCTTCGTAGCGCGCACCATTTGATCACCGTGATCGTATGGATGCTTTGTGTAGTTTTCTAGCCAACGTGCAATTGAATACTTTCCTGCCTCGGTATGTTCACCGAACTTCTCGAGATCGCTCTCTTCTAGTCGCTTTATGAGATCTAATGAGCTTGCGCGCACCGCGGCATACACCGCAATTGAATTAGCAACATCACCATCGACATACCCTAATTTAGGTTCATTGGCCCATGCGCTTTCGTCGTACCCTTGAATAATTGAACCATTAGGTTCTGCAACTACACGGCGCAGGCGCGCATAGGACTGCGCTTCAGAATCTGCCATGTGATGAATGCATTGACGCGCAGACCATTCATTTTCTGCATGCACATCCAATAAATCTGGAGTTACTCCACGTGCAAGATTGAGAAAATATTGAGTACCCGCTTCGTACGCCGCCGCTGCTTCTTTCATATCCATAACGTGATACTAAGCCACGAAGGGAGCACTTTCAACGGTAATACGTGAGACCGCTGTCATTAGCGCAAGTGGCTGCACGAAGTTAATCTTCCAGCTACCTGTAAGAGCGTTATATGAAATTCTCAAATATCCGTCGTCGTAACCCACATTTACTTTTGCTTGGTTCACCAAAGTCAGGGCCCTTCGCGCATATGCCGTATATGCCGCAGATGTTGCTCCTGAGTACACCGTGCTGGTATCAAAAACAGTAAGTAGTGTCGCTGTTCCAGTTTCGGCTGTCGCTGTCACCGTATCGGTTCTGATAACTCCGACATACATAGGTAACGCAGTTGCAGATGATGAATCATAGAATTGAAAGCGTAAGAATTTACTTGCGCACTTAACAGGATCGAGACCGATTAATTCCACGGAATCAACTCGTGAATATCCGTTGTACTGCGCCGCAGTAGGAAATAAACCCACCGAGATCCAGCTGTCGCACGCTCGTACAGTAAAGAGTCCCTGTCCGAATTCAATTCTGCCGTTACCGATTGAAAAGTTCGTAGCCAGCGTCGATCCGCCAAATATAAGCGCAGCAACTAAACCAAAAATTATTTTAGGATTGCGAAACCATCTCCGCTCAGAAGAATCGGCAGAGTCCTCCTGCGATTCTCCATCCAACATAAATCGGTTCACGGGGATATCGTAAACGACGGCGTATAGGCCACCCCTCGCGGACTATCGAGCGCGATTACCCCTGTTATTGCGCCAGATGATGGAACGACCACTTGAACATAAGTACTGGTGACTGCAGTGACCACCGCATCTTCATAGGGCCTAAAGGTGGCAGTGATCTGTGACGGTGTGAGTCCGGCAAAACCAGTTGAGTTGATACGAATCGTTGTTCCCGCTGTCGCGCTACTAATTGCATTTCCATTAATGTCAGAGAAGGCAGAGGCTGTAACAGTCTCAGTGCGCACAATTATCTGATTGCCACCATTAAGTGGAATCGCATGGTTGCCACCCGGGGATTGAATTGCGTAGTTAGTGCTCCAGGTAATCCAGGTAATGACAGCAGTTGTGGATTCAACAAAGTAATTACGAGTACCAGCTTTCTCGGCCCTGATGGTGCAGGTACCAATATTTGTTGCGGTAATAATCGCATTTGAGCCAAGTGTGCAATTTGCGGTTCCCGCTGAGACCAGAGTTCTAGTTAAAGTCCCAGGACCAGATCCGCCATAGACATTGATGGGGAAGGAAGAAATGTTTGGATAAGACTCGTATTGGCCAATCGAAAGTGCCCGCTGGCGCGCTTTGTTAATCGTTAACGTGGCGGTCACAGATTCAACGCCTTGGTAATTATTTAAAGTTGCTGAACTTGAGATAGTAAAAGTCGATCCCACTCGATAGACACCAGCATCGGTTGGAATCGTGTTACTTGAAAGTGCAGTTGGACTAAATGCCCGAATTGGGCGAACAGACGGATTGTTGCCTTTATTGGTTTGTCCAGAGGCGCCCATACTAAAGTCTTGGGACACTCCAGATGTAGTTGGATTAGTAGCGTTCTGTGTTGAAGACCAGTAGCCGGTGCCATCCAAATTGCTCAAGGAATTAACTTTGAGGTTGCTATAGATCAAGTTCAACTCACCAATGGAAGGAACGAACCAATCAGTGAAATCTTCAGCAGTGGAATCGGCAGCCAATCGTGATGCAATCCCCGCAGTTGCACATCCAGCATTTATCAAACGTGTATTTTCTGCACCACTGCCTACATCAGAGCTTGTCCCGGAAATATTTGTACCACTACATCCCCAAGTGGCATTCGGATCTGCTGCAGTTCCACCCCACGTTCGCGGAGCTGTTGCCAGATAGATACCGCCGCTACTAATTCCCGTAGCAACGTTGATCACAGTTGGCGAAACATAGAAGACATATCCCCCGCCTGGTGCAACATTGCCGATGGCGCAAGTGCCCCCGTACTCGCAAGAATTTCCTACATATGTTGTTGTCACCGTTGCAGTTTCAGAATTAACCAACCCTGTCACCGTCTGTGTCACAGTCACATTTGCGGGTGATTCGGTATAGGTCACAGAGCTTGTCGATAGCGTTGTTGTAACGGTAATTGTGTCCGCTTTACTGACCGTGATTCTTAAACCCTGAGAAGTAAATGCCGTCACGCTATCTGTCACAGTCAGGGTTTCGTAATAGGTCCCTATGGGCAGGGCTGTCCCCACGCGCACTGTTGCCGAGTCGCTATTGAGATTGCTCCAGGCTATTCGTCCATTTTGGTTATTGACTGTGCTTAATACTGAGGCCGTTCGAGGACCCGTACCAAATGCAAAGGTAAATACTGCCGTTCGTGTATCTCCATACTTCTGCGTAAATATGGCAGAGCCAGTACTTGAGGTGATTGTATTTCTGGGGTTGATCATCAGATAGACAGCCGTACTGGTATCTACGATAAACAAGCCAGCTGTATCACTATCGGTAACGACGACTCTATATTGATATCTAATTCCACTCGTTGTTGTTTCAAGTGTTGGGGTTATGTAGTTCGCCGAAGTTAATCCAGTACCAGTTGTTGCATTAGCCCACGACGTTCCAGTATCGGTAGAAACTTGCCACCTGAAGTTACGTGTTAGCGGTGAAGTTGCCGAACCAGAGACTGTGAAAGTTTCCGTTAACCCAGCAGTGAGAGTGTCAAACCTTGGTCCAGTAAAGATTGGTGCGCTTGCGGTGATCCAGCGAATGATGATGATTCCGGAAGTTCCGTTATAGCCGTTTCCAGATGCTTGGCCGGTGTTGTATGCAACGTTGCCACCGAATCCAGTATTTGCCTGCCCGAATTGTGATGCGTTGCTAGCGCCCCAATAAATGCTGTAGCCACCGCGTCCATATTCAATGGAAGTTGTAGGATCAACAAACCCTGGGCCTGGTGTGCCAGGTTCGTTTCCACATGATCCATTGGTTGCAGCACCACGCGCACCACCGCCGGCACCACCCCAGCCCCAGGCTCCTCGACCACCGTTGTTTCCACTACTTGTAATTCCACCGGCAGCGTTAAATCCAGAGCACCCACCACCAGAATATGCATGACCCGAGCTACCGCCGCCTGTTGCAACCGTTGCGTCACCAACACCAGAACCACCAGGTGTATAACCAGATCCAAAACTTCCACCCGCACCGCCACCAAGTGCTGTTGCAGATGATCCATAATTTATTGTGCTGCTCTGACCGCTGCGCAACTGAGCATCATTAGCCTGCGACAAAGCACCAAGGCCACCTTGCCCGACCTTAATTGAAGTGACGGAGTTCGGGGTCAATGAAATTGTTGGAAGGTAAGTAACTCCGCCGCCGCCACCCGCACCTGCTGGTTCAGAAGTTCCTGTATTTCCCTTTCCTCCACCGCCACCTCCGCCGACAACTATGGCCGTGGCCTGAGTAACTCCGCCAGGTACTTTCCAACCGCCACTTGAGGTCAAATAAGATCGAGTAAAAGTTCTCATTGTGTATGCCTGAAATGTTGAAGCTGTTGCATTCTCCACCCAAGACGGGGAACCAACTATTGTTAAATCGCTCGCTGAAGTGGTTCCACTTGCTCGGTTATAAAGTTTAGTACCGGTTCCCTCATTAAAGTCATAGTAGAGAATCAAGTTTGAGGTATCTGTCGGTCCGTAAGTATGCATATCCGAAACAATCTGTGCGAGCGACCTCTCACTTCGAAAGACCCGGACTTCATCTACATTGCCAACAAAAGGCGCAGAAAAATTCACACCATCGGATGATCTTCCGCCAATAGTGAATGGTTGACTGGAATTGGTTAAGTTGCCGGTAGAAGCACCATCTGCAGTACCCGTCCAAACTAGTTGTCCATTTATATAGAATTTGGCTGTGCTACTTCCGGACGCTCGCGTCAAAGCTACGTGCTGCCACTCATTTAGTTGGGTCGAAATTCCAGTATTCACGCCTGCCCATTCGCCTGAACCTTGCAAACCAAAGTACCAAGTGGTGCCGATCGTCCCGAGTTCATAGGAATTCTCTTTGTTCATGACCATGTTCCAAGTACCTGAAATAGTGGCTGTTTGATAAACCCAGGCTTCTAACGTGATTGCACTCGTCACATCTAATTCACTGCTGTCGGGCGCCCATGCATATTTTCCCGTACTAAGAGTTAATGCTGTATCAGTTTCGCTCCCTCCGCCACGAGTAAAGACTCGAGATTCAGAAGTAGTAGCTAATCCTGCGTTACTTGTATAAGTGAGTGTGTATGAATTGCCAGGTATGCCATCGAGCCCAAGATTATCGAATGTAGCAACACCTTGAACTGCATCAGCCGTAGCGGTGCCAATAATGCGACCACTCAAACCTGTAACTGTTGCTGTGATTATCGTTGAGTTATCAGTGGTTACTGTCTGACCATTTGAATCCTGAACAGCCACCTGTGGCTGAACAGACAGCGGTTCATTCAGAGTTGTGCCGACGGATGCTCTATGAATGCCAAGTTTGGTCGCCGCGGTCGAACTTAAGGTGATTCCATATTTACGCGCTAGATACGTTTCGACTTTGACGATATCTGCGACAGCGAGAATGGTCGGATATGAAATTACCTCAGCAATCTGGAAATCAGAGACCTCCGCTGGGAATTGCCCACCATTTACGACTACAGAATGACCAACAACGCTAGTGCTTGGAGAAATTGTCCGATCCGTGCCAAAGGCGCGATATCGACCGTTACATGCTGACGTGCTACTCGACACATAGCCGCAGTCAGCGCTGAGTAACCAATTGTTACCGCTATTTCCCGTTAACTCACTTACTGCACTCGAACTTTGCGTAAGCCAACCATAATGAAAGGCAACGCCGGCAGAACAGGCCCAGAATCCCGAAAGCCAGTTATTTGCTGTGGATGAAAAAATCCGGTTCTTTTTCGCCGCGTTGTTTGTTATGTGATTTCCAGCCGTATCGCAATAGTTCGCGTTCGTTAAATTAGTCTGTTGAGGTGCATATCGTGCGACGTGAAAAAATGTATAGTCATTTGGATTGGTTGCATTTCCATATGCAACTGCCGCAGGGAATGTGATGCTGGTTAGGTAACTACCCTGGACTGCCACTACTGATTTGTTCGCACCGAGAGTTCCTGCCGTATTTGTTACTTTCAGAGCACTGGAGCTAATTGTTGCTCCTGTTCCACCTCTTGCTTCAGGCCATGTTGTTGATCCAGATGTATAGCTATCTGCCAGGAATTGATAGACAGTTCCAAGTCCAGACGGCAGATTGTTCGCATCGGCAGCACTAGCAATTGGAGTCGTCAGTTGAGGTGCAAGTACTGGGGGAACTACTACCTGAAGAAGCGAGAGCAGGAGAATCGCCGATACTGCACGCGCGATGCGTGCTGGGCTCAACCTATTGGCTCTCATGATGTACTGATTTTAATTGCTGGTACTTGGGATTGAAAGTCGACTTACTTAGCCTTTTCGGCTGCAGCCAACTGCCCACATGCCCCATCGATTTCACGGCCCCTAGTGTCACGAACTGTTACCGGAACACCGTAGGACTCAAGAATTCGCACAAACTCAGCCTCATCTTCGCGGCGAGATGCAGTCCACTTAGAACCTGGTGTTGGATTTAAAGGAATGAGATTGACATGCGCATTGCGATTTTTCAGCAATCGACCCAGCAAATCTGATCTCCATGATTGATCATTGATATCGCGAATCAACGCGTATTCAATTGAGTAACGACGCCCAGTCTTCTTCTCATAGGCATCAGCTGCTGCCAGTACTTCACGAACATTAAATCTGTTATTAATTGGAACTAGAGAATCACGTAGTTCATCATCTGGTGTGTGAAGTGAGACGGCTAAGGTGCAGTTGATTCCTTCATCCATCAGCTTTTCAATTCCTGGAACCAGGCCAACAGTTGAAACAACTACTGAACGAGCAGAGATGCCAAGTCCATCAGGGTTGGGGTCGGTGATGTTACGCAGCGTGCGCACCACTGCGTTGTAGTTAGCAAGTGGTTCACCCATTCCCATAAAGACAATGTTGGATAGTCGAGTTGGTCCACCTGGCATCTCACCATTGGCACAGGCACGAGCTGCGGCAACTATTTGATCGGTAATTTCTGCCGCCGATAAATTGCGGGTAAGGCCAGCTTGGCCCGTGGCACAAAATGGACAGTTCATGCCACATCCTGCTTGGGATGAAATGCAGACTGTTGTGCGATCTGTGTAACGCATCAAGACTGACTCAACGAGAACTCCATCGTGTAACTTCCACAAGTCTTTGCGAGTCATGCCACCATCGGTCGTGCGAGTGGTGACTAGCTCAATCATCTTAGGAGTCAGCGCATCAGCAATTACTTGGCGCTCGGCTGCCGGGATATCAGACCAATCATCGGGTGTGTGAGATAAATGAGAGAAGTAATGAGTTGCAACTTGGGCTGCGCGAAATGGTTGGAAACCAAGTTCCTTCGCCCATGCTTTTCTATCAGCCGGTGCCAGATCAGCTAAATGTTTAGGAGCCTTCTTGCGTTGTACTGGCTCATCAAAGACTAATTTTAACTCTGAATTAGTTGTCATAACAGACCTGAATCTTGCGCACGTCGCACAATTTCAAGTGCGAGCCACAAGGCAGGGGCGGCAAAGAGAACTGAATCGAGGCGATCCATAACTCCCCCATGTCCAGGCAGAAGAGTTCCCATATCTTTAATGGCAACATCACGTTTTAGCGCAGATTCAATGAGATCTCCGGCAGTTGCGGTAAAGACGGTGAGCACTCCAGCTGCTGCACCTAACCACCAATCAGAGCCCATAATGTAATGAAAAGCGAGTGAACCACCGATTACCGTAAAGATCAGAGAGCCAACAAGACCTTCAATAGTCTTCTTCGGGCTGATCTTTGATGCCAGTGGGCGCTTACCAATCAGAACTCCGGTCAGATAAGCAAAAGTGTCGTTGCACGAAACCAGAATGACGAAGGTCATTACGCGCTCAAGTCCGTTATAGGGGCGAGCCAGCAGAATCAAGAATCCTGCCAGAAATGGTAGATAGATCAGGGCAAGAGCTGAAGCGGAAGCGGTCTTGACGAAGCTTTCAGTTCCACGCGGTAGCAAGAGAACTAGTAATGCTGGGAAGGAGATTGCGGTTGCAACAGCTAAACCAGAGACTCCCCCAAGCCAGGTTGATGCACACAGTGCAATCGAGGCGGTAGTTAAGGACCAGAGTGGAATGTGAATATCTACGGCCGTAAAAGCGCGATTGATCTCACGGATTCCAAGAATGACTGCGCCAGTAACTAGAACAGCAAATAGAACTCGGAAGGTTGAAAGTGATAACCAGACAAGGAGAAGGATTCCCAGGCTGACCAGGATGGAGGGCAGAAGTTTTCGACCAGCGCGCTTATTAATAGCCTCGTTAATCGAATGTAAATCAGACACGGTAAGTGAGCCTCAAGGAAGTCTTAGACTTCTAGAAGCTCAGCCTCCTTATGCTTTAAAAGGTCATCAATCTTGGCCACATGATCTGATGTGATCTTCTCAAGCTCTTTTTCACCACGGCTTAAATCATCTTTACCGATATCGCCATCTTTTTCTAACTTCTCCATCAATTCTTTTGCCGTGCGGCGGATATTGCGCACGGAAATCTTTGAATCCTCCGCCTTAGTCTTTGCCACCTTGATGTAATCCTTACGACGCTCCTCCGTTAACTGCGGAAAGCTCACTCGAATCACTGCGCCATCAGATGCTGGATTAACTCCTAAATCTGATTCCCGGATTGCTTTTTCAATTGAGGCACTTGCGCCCTTATCAAAGGGAGAGATGATTGCCATCCGTGGCTCCGGGATCTGAATAGAGGCAAGCTGTGAAAGTGGAGTGTAGGTACCGTAGTAATCGACCATGATCTTGTTAAACATGGCAGGGTGAGCACGGCCGGTGCGAATAGCACCAAAGTCATCTTTGGCAACTTGCACAGCCTTGTTCATCTTCTCGGTGGCTTCATGAAGTGCGTTGGTTACATCTGCCATGGTCTGTGCTCCTTATGTATCTCTCGTTCTAAGAAACGAGAGTTCCAATCTTTTCACCACGTACTGCGCGGCCAATATTTCCATTGGTCATCAAGTCAAAGACCACGATAGGTAGGTGGTTCTCGCGACATAAGCTAAATGCGGCAGCATCGGCTACTGCCAGTGACTTCTGCAAAACCTCGTCATAAGAAATTGTGTCAAACATCGTGGCGTTCTTATCTTTACGTGGATCTGCGTTATAAACGCCATCGACGCCAGATTTTGCTAGCAGGAGCGCGCCTGCTCCGATTTCAAGTGCGCGCTGGGCGGCAACGGTATCTGTTGTAAAGAACGGCATTCCGGCGCCAGCACCAAAGATCACAACGCGACCCTTTTCCAAGTGGCGAATAGCACGGCGTGGAACATATGGCTCAGCAACTTGACCCATCGCAATAGCGGTTTGAACGCGAGTATCAACGCCCTCTTTTTCAAGGAAGTCTTGCAGTGCTAAACAGTTCATCACTGTGCCGAGCATTCCCATGTAGTCAGCGCGAGAGCGCTCCATGCCACGCTCAGATAGTTCGGCGCCCCGGAAGAAATTACCGCCACCGACAACAATGGCGATTTGAACTCCACTGCGAACTACATCTGCAATCTGTTTTGCCACATCTGCTAAGACATCGGGATCAACACCGATGCCCTTATTGCCTCCGAAAACTTCGCCAGAAAGCTTAAGGAGCACCCGCTGATACGTTCCTCTTGTACCTGGCATTGGTGCTCCCCTCGCTCTACTTCGTTTTAAATCCTTAGGATTTAGTTTACTGACCTACGCGGAAACGGTGGAATGCCTTGACGGCGGTTCCTGCCTCATCGAGGATCTGCTTCACAGTCTTCTTGGCATCCTTAGCAAAAGCCTGCTCGATAAGTGAAACTTCCTTCACAAAACCGGTAACGCGGCCTTCGATAATCTTTGAAAGTGAAGCCTCAGGCTTACCTTCTGCGCGAGCTGTCTCCTCTGCTAGGCGACGCTCGGTTTCAATGAGGTCTGCTGGAACATCTTCACGATTAACAAAACGTGGTGCAAATGCTGCGATGTGCTGTGCAACATCTTTACCCACTTCTGCTGCTTCCTTTGCAAGTGAGACCAAAACGCCAACCTGTGGTGGCAAATCTGGACTTGTCTTGTGAAGATAAAGTCCAACTGGACCTTGGATTACCGCAACGTTGCGAATTTCAATCTTCTCACCCAGCGTGGCATTTCCTTCATCAATCACAGACTGAACAGTCTTGCCGTTAGCCATCGTTGATGCCAGGAATGTTGCCACATCTGCTGACTTAGCAGAAAGCAGGTGCTCGATCATTTCATCGCCAAGTGCGATAAAACGCTCGCCCTTTGCCACGAAGTCTGTCTCGCAGTTCAGCTCTAGCATGACGCCAACGTCACCTGAAACCTTTGCTACGACCAAACCATTTGAAGTTAAACGACCTTCGCGCTTAGTAACGCCCTTTTGTCCCTTAACCCGAATGATTTCAACAGCCTTGTCATAGTCACCATCTGCTTCATCAAGTGCCTTCTTGCAATCGAGCATTCCTGCTGCAGTTGCTTCGCGAAGGCGCTTTACATCATTTGCTGAATAGTTAGCCAATTTACTTATGCCTCCACTGGTGCATCGGTTGCTGGTGCTGATGCTTGCAGGATCTCTGTCTCAAGAGCTTCTGCTGCTGCAGCCTCTGCAGTTGCAACTGGAGCTGGCGCAGCTGCGGTGCGAGCCTTTAGGCCCTCAACAATTGCATCAGTAATTACACGAGTAAGAAGTTCGATTGAACGAATAGCATCATCGTTACCTGGGATCTTGAAATCAACTTCATCTGGATCGCAGTTTGTATCAAGGATTGCAATTACTGGAATACCAAGCTTCTTAGCTTCGGCAACTGCAAGGTGTTCCTTCTTAGTATCGACAACCCAAATTGCTGAAGGCAACTTAGTCATGTGGCGAATACCGTCGAGGTTCTTAAATAGTTTTTCGCGCTCACGACGAAGAACAAGGAGTTCTTTCTTTGTAAGCAAGAGATCATTTGCTGTCTCAAGAGCTTCTAGCTCCTTGAGGCGCTGAATACGCTTATAGACAGTTGGGAAGTTTGTCAGCATTCCACCTAACCAGCGCTCTGTAACTGTTGGCATTCCAACGCGAGCTGCTTGATCGATGATTGGCTTGTGAGCCTGCTTCTTAGTTCCTACGAATAGTACGTGGCCACCCTTTGCAACTGTGTCCTTAACGAATGCATAAGCAGAATCGATAAGTGCGAGTGATTGCTGGATGTCGATGATGTAGATGCCATTGCGTTCTGTGAAAATAAAACGCTTCATCTTTGGATTCCAACGACGAGTCTGGTGTCCGAAGTGGACTCCGCTGTCGAGGAGTTCGCGCATTGTTACTACTGCCATGCTACAACGCCGACCGCTAATTTCTATGCGGACCGAAGTGGCTTGTATTCCCTGCAAAGCAGTTCATACATAGATGCTGAGATGTCATCAATCTCGCGATTGATGCAGGGCAAATCTTACCTGCCCGAAAGGGGTGCAAATTACGCGAGCTAAGCGCGAGGGTGAGCCTGTTTAAAGGCTTTCTGCAATCTCTCTGTAGATACATGGGTGTAGATCTGGGTCGTGGCCAGCGATGCGTGTCCCAATATTTCTTGGACTGTACGCAAATCCGCGCCGCCTTCAAGTAAATGTGTTGCAGCCGAATGGCGAAGTGCATGTGGGCCCATTCGCTCTACGCCTTCCAGTGCAGAGAGTGCCTCATAAACAATTGTGCGCACTGTGCGCTGATCGATTCTCTTGCCTCGCGCACCAAGAAAAACTGCTGAATCCTTGGCGGTCGAAAGAACTTCAGAGCGTGCGTTCTTAATCCAGTCATTGAGTGCTTTCATCGCAGGATTGCCTAAAGGAATAGTGCGCTCTTTATTTCCTTTACCTAGTACTCGAATCGTATTTCGGCTGTAATCGATGTCATCAAGATCTAATCCGCAGAGCTCTGAGACTCGGGCGCCAGAGGCATAGAGAACTTCTAAGATTGCACAATCACGTTTTGATAGCGGAGTTTCTTCTTCAGCAACTCGGGTAGCTAATGAATCCATGGCAGTGGTTGCATCAGAGATGCTCAGTACGTCAGGAAGAGTTCTATGTCCCTTGGGTGTTGCAAGAGTTGCTCCTACATCTTTAGGTAAATAACCTTTTTTAGCTGCCCACTTGGTAAAGAGTCGAATTGAAACAGCTCGTCTAGATAGTGATGTTCGAGCGACGCCTTTGACTTGCTGAGTCGCTAACCAAGAGCGAATATGAGCGATAGTGATGGAAGAAATATCTTCGATTTTCTGAAGTTCAAGATTGTCAAAGAAACTGGAGAGATCTCCCAGGTAGGCACGAGTTGTGTGTTCAGAGAGTGAGCGTTCTTGAGTCAGATATCGAGTGTATTCACTCGTTACTTTCTCAAAAGTAGGCATGCGTTAAGAATATATGCCAGAAGGTTTATTACTGGGGTTTGCGACCTTGGCGCAGTAAACCAAATGTAAGCGCGTCTTCAAGAGCCATGGCAGATGCGGCAATCACGTTTTCGTGAACGCCAACTGTGTTCCATTCGCCTTTGCCATCTGAGGTTTCAACTAGAACGCGAGTCACCGCACCCGTACCGAGTCGGCCTTCAAGGATGCGTACTTTGTAATCTGTAAGTTCAAGTGAAGCAAGCTCTGGGTAGAGTTGATTTAGGCCATCACGCAACGCATTATCAAAAGCGTTAACTGGACCGTTTCCAGAACCAGAACACGTGATTTCTTTTCCTTGCGCCGTGACAGTAACTTCTGCCTTAGTAACAATTGAATTATCTATTGCGCGCTCTGTTGTAGTCAGCCAGTGATCAATAGTGAAAAACGACGGACGCTTTCCTGTTGCTTCTTCACGAAGCAAGAGTTCGAAAGATGCATCTGCAGCTTCAAAGGTGAATCCGCGGGATTCCATCTCTTTGACTCGTTCTACAACTCGACCAATGAGTTCGCGGTCTCCCCCAAGATCAACTCCAAGTTCCATTGATTTCAATTCAATAGATGCTCGCCCAGCCATGTCAGAGACCAGCATGCGCATATCGTTTCCGACAGATACTGGATCTTCGTGCTGATAGAGAGATGGATCAACTTTTATTGCAGAGGCGTGAAGACCTGCTTTATGAGCAAAGGCAGATACACCTGTGTATGGCTGTCGTGGTGAAGGAGAAATGTTTGTTACTTCAGCGACAGCATGTGAGATTCGGAAAGATTCGCGTAGCGCATTCTGCGGCAGTACTTCCTTCTTCTTCTTTAACTCTAAGTTGGCAATGATTGTGACAAGGTCAGCGTTACCTGTTCGCTCGCCATAGCCATTAAGAGTTCCCTGAACATGGGTTGCGCCAGCTGCAACAGCGGCCATTGAGTTTGCGACCGCGCATCCGGTGTCGTTGTGGCAATGGATTCCAAGGCGCGCAGATGATGCGCCAAGAATGTCGTGCACTACATCTGCGATTTCATCAGGAAGCATTCCACCGTTGGTATCGCAGAGAGCTACGACATCTGCACCTGCTTCAGCTGCAACACGAATAACTTCTAGAGCGTAGGCACGATTAGCGCGATAGCCATCAAAGAAGTGCTCGGCATCAAGAAACACTCGTTGTCCTTCTTGGCGAAGGTGTGAAACAGAGTCGCGAATCATCTCTAAGTTCTCATCGAGTGTTGTTTTAAGTGCAAGATCGACATGGCGATCGTAAGCTTTTGCAACAAGTGTTACAGCAGGTGCTCCGGAATCGCGAAGTGCACCAAGTAATACATCGTCAGCAGCTTTCACATTGGGACGGCGTGTTGCTCCGAAAGCAACAAAAGTCGCGTTCTTTAGTTTCAATTCTTTCTTTGCCAGTGCAAAGAATTCAGTATCTTTTGGGTTAGCTCCAGGCCATCCGCCTTCGATAAAACCAACGCCTAAATCATCCAAGTGGCGCGCAATAGTGAGCTTGTCATGAACTGAAAGATTGAGACCTTCTTGCTGTGCACCATCACGCAAAGTGGTGTCATAGATATGTAGAGCCTCTTTATCAAAGGTCACAGTGCAACCTTTTTCATCCAGTTGTGCTTATCGTCAATCGTTCCGTGCTGGATTGCAAGCAGGTGATTGCGAATCTGCATTGTGATATTTCCTGGCTGTCCATCTCCGGTTACCCAGGTGCCCATAGCTGATTTTGCTTGGCCGACTGGTGAAACTACCGCCGCTGTTCCGCATGCAAAAATTTCTGTGATTTCCCCTGATGTAACACCGTCGCGCCAATCATCGACAGAGAGCATTACTTCTTCAGTCTTATAACCAAGATCTTTTGCAACAGATAAAATTGAGTCGCGAGTGATTCCCGGAAGAAGAGTTCCGGTTAACTTTGGTGTGATGACAGTTGCATCTGCACCTTTACCTTTAACAAAGTAAAGATTCATGCCGCCCATCTCTTCTACCCATTTACGCTCTATTGCATCAATCCACACAACTTGATCGCAGCCTTCTTTAGCTGCAGCTTTTTGTGCAACCAGTGATGCCGCATAGTTTCCGCCGCACTTAGCTTCACCGGTTCCGCCTTGTGCGGCCCGTACGTACTCAGTTGAAATCCATACTGAAACTGCCTTAGATGGATCAAAATATGCTCCTGCTGGAGTAGCAATAAGAATGTATGTGGCTTTATTCGTTGGGCGAACTCCCAAACCAACTTCTGTTGCAATCATAAAAGGACGGATGTAGAGAGCTTCTCCAACTTTTCCAGGAGTCCAGCCCGCGTCCTGCTTAACAAGTGCATGCACTGTCTCTAGGAATAACTCTTCAGACATTTCTGGAAGAGCTAAACGATTTGCTGATTTTGCAAAACGTCGAGCATTCGCCTCTGGTCTAAAGAGTGAAACGCCACCATCAGGTTGGCGATATGCCTTCATGCCTTCAAATATTTCTTGACCATAATGAAAAACTGCAGTTGCGGGATCGAGAGTGAGCGGGCCGTATGGCTTTAACTCTGGCTCTTGCCAACCGCCACTTTCAGTCCACTCGCAGACGACCATATGGTCGGTGTAATACTTTCCAAATCCGCAATTCGCGACTTTTTCTTCGCGCTCTGCGGCAGGAACTGCTTGTGGGTTGAGAGTTATCTTCATTTACTTCACCAATTCTGCTAACGCTGAACCGATATCGGTAGTACTTCTCTTTGCATCGCCACGAGATGCTAAATCAGCTGCCACAGCTTTTTCAACATCGCGAGCTGCATCAATTAAACCTAAATGATCAAGCATCATTGCAACCGACATCACGGTGGCAGTTGGGTCAGCTACGTTCTTACCAGCAATATCTGGAGCACTGCCATGCACGGGTTCAAACATAGATGGGAATGCACCTGTTGGGTTGATGTTTCCAGATGCTGCAAGACCGATACCGCCACAGATTGCTGCTGCAATATCAGTAATGATGTCTCCAAAGAGATTATCTGTAACAACTACATCGAAGCGCTCTGGGTTAGTTACAAAGAACATTGATGCTGCATCTACATGTAAGTAATCTGTTGTCACGGTTGGGAACTCTTTGGCAACATGATTGAAGGTACGTGTCCAAAGGCTTCCAGCACGGGTGAGAACATTGTTCTTATGAACCAGAGTTAACTTCTTGCGATCACGGGCAGCAGCACGTGTAAAAGCATCACGAATTACTCGCTCGGCACCACGTCGAGTGTTGAGAGATTCCTCGGTTGCAATTTCTGCATCTGTTCCCTCCGCAAGGACTCCTCCAGCACCAACATATGGTCCTTCGGTTCCTTCGCGAACAACTATGAAATCAATGGGAGCCTTAGTTGCAAGTGGTCCAGTTACTCCTGGCATCAATTTTGCAGGGCGCAAATTAACGTAGTGATCAAAGGCAAAACGAATCTTGAGCAAAAGTCCTCGCTCTAATACTCCACTTGGAACTGTTGGATCTCCAACAGCGCCAAGCAAAATTACATCAGCTTTTGCAAGGTCTGCAAGAACTGAATCAGGAAGAACTTCTCCGGTGCGGTGCCAGTAGCCGGCGCCTAAGTCGTAGTTAGTCTTGTTAAATGTCACTCCGTACTTAGCAGAGACGACATCTAGAACCTTAAGACCTTCAGCGACGACTTCGGTGCCGATTCCATCACCTGGAATGACAGCAAGATTAATTGTGCGTGCCATTAGTTCACCAAAGTCACTGAACGAACGAGCTCTGCGCCAGTCTCTTTCTTTACAGTTTCAGCAACTGCGTCAGAAACCGGTGAATCAACAGTAAGAGCCATGAGAGCGCTTCCGCCAGCAGATTCACGAGCAACTTGCATTCCTGCAATGTTGATCTTGGCACTGCCAAGTGCATTTCCTACTGCGCCGACGACACCTGGCTTATCTGCATAGCGCAAGAAGAGAAGATTCTCAGTTGGTGGAAGATCGAGATCAAATCCGTCAATTGCAATAATCTTTTCAACTTTACGAATTCCCATGAGAGTTCCATCAACCTTAATTGACTTTCCATTACTCAAAGCTGCGTGAAGTGAAATCATGCTGCGGTATTCAGGGCTGTCAGGTGTAGTTGTAACTGTTGAAGTTAATCCACGCTCTGTTGCAAGACCAGGAGCATTTACATACGTCACATCTTCACAGCCTGATGCAACAAGTGCACCTTTAAGAGCACTGATCGCAAGAATAGATGAATCATGGCCTGAGATATCTCCTTTGACAGAGATCTCAATTGATACAGGAGTTTCGCCAGCGATTGCTGTTGCAAGCTGAGCCATCTTTTCTACCAATGGAAGTGATGGACGAATCTCATCATGGATTGCTCCACCCTTAACATTTACTGCATCAGGTACGAGTTCACCAGCAAGTGCTTTACGAACAGAGACTGCTACGGCAATTCCGGCACGCTCTTGTGCTTCATCTGTAGATGCGCCCAAGTGTGGAGTTGCAACTACTTGATCAAGCTGGAACAAAGGTGAATCTGTACAAGGTTCAGTGACGTAAACATCAAGCCCAGCACCAGCGACACGACCTTCGACGATTGCATCGTAGAGGGCTGCTTCATCAAGGACTCCACCACGTGCAGCATTGATGATGCGAACTTCCTTCTTTACCTTCTTAAGGGCATCGACTCCAATGAGATTTGCTGTCTCTTTAGTTTTTGGAAGGTGGATAGTGATGAAATCACTTCGCTTCAGAAGTTCATCTAGCTCGACTAGCTCAACGCCAAGTTGTGCTGCTTTCGCTGGTTGCAAATAAGGATCGTAGGCAACAATGTTCATTCCGAACGCCTGCATGCGATGCGCAACTAGCTGTCCAATGCGACCAAAACCAACAACACCCAAAGTCTTCTCGAAAAGCTCTGCGCCTGTGTACTTAGAGCGCGCCCACTTTCCATTACGAAGAGCTGCATGTGCTGGAGAGATGAAACGAGCAGAGGCAAGCAATAAAGATATTGCTAGTTCTGCTGCTGAAACGATATTCGAAGTTGGCGCATTAACAACCATGACACCTGCCGCGGTTGCAGCAGGAATGTCTACGTTATCGAGACCAACACCAGCACGGGCAATTACTTTAAGGCCCTTTGCTGCTGCAATCGCTTCGGCATCCATCTTGGTCGCTGAACGAATCAGTACTGCATCTACACCTTTGCCAAGTTCAGCAAGAAGTTCTGCACGGTTTGCACCGTCGCAATTACGAACCTCAAAATCTGGACCGAGAGCATCAAGTGTTGCGGCACTGAGTTCTTCAGCAATAAGAACTATGGGTTTAGCCACGCGCTGCACGTCCTTCTTTGTAATCATCCTGATTACTGTTCTTCATCCAGCTAAACATCTTGCGAAGTTCGCGTCCGACACCTTCGATGATATGTACCTCGCCCTTTGCGCGAAGTGCCTTGAATTCAGGAGCTCCTGCTTCTTGGTCATCAATGAAGCGCTTAGCAAATGCACCTGACTTCACGTCAGCAAGAACTGCCTTCATGTTCTCTTTTACGCGCGCATCGATAACGCGAGGACCAGAAACATAGTCACCGAATTCAGCTGTATCTGAAACAGACCAACGCTGCTTAGCGATTCCGCCTTCGTACATAAGATCTACGATTAACTTAAGTTCGTGCAAGCACTCGAAGTAAGCAACTTCTGGCTGGTATCCGGCTTCAACAAGCACTTCAAAGCCATACATAACCAACTGTGATGCTCCACCGCAAAGAACTGCTTGCTCACCGAACAAGTCTGTCTCTGTCTCTTCAGTAAATGTTGTAAGGATTCCGCCTGCGCGAAGTCCGCCGATTGCTTTTCCATATGACAATGTAAGTGGCCATGCGTTTCCGGTTGAATCTTGTTCGACTGCAACAATTACAGGAACTCCGCGACCTGCTGCGTATTCACGACGCACCAAGTGTCCTGGACCCTTTGGCGCAACCATGCACACATCTACATCTGCAGTTGGCTTGATATATCCAAAGCGAATGTTAAATCCGTGACCAAAGAATAGTGCATCACCCTTCTTAAGGTTCGGTAAAATTGACTCTGTGTAGATATGGCGCTGTAAGTGATCAGGCGCCAAGAGCATGATGACTGTTGCTTCCTTAACGGCTTCTGCAACGCTAGTAACGCGGAGACCTTCTGCCTCTGCTTTTGCTCGAGAAGGTGAACCTTCCTTAAGACCAACGCGAACATCAACACCTGAGTCGCGTAGGTTCAAAGCATGTGCATGGCCTTGTGAGCCGTAACCGATGATCGCGACCTTGCGACCCTGGATGATTGATAGATCTGCATCCTCTTCGTGATACATCGTTGCTGCCACGGTACTTCTCCTTTTGTAGTTTCTTACTTAGTTTTGGTAGTCGGGTTGGGTGTCGTGCACTTCAGTCGCATTTCCATTCAAGATTTCCTTGATCGAAATTACGCTAATTAACTTGTCGAGTTGAGCAATAACTTGCTCAAGAGAGTGTCCTTCGACACCCACGACAATAAGCATCTTTGAAATAGCTGGATTTTCCGTTGGTCCAACATTGAGCGAATCAATGTTGAATGCACGACGTGAGAATAGACCAGCCACGCGTGCGAGAACACCTGGTGCGTTCTCAACTAAAACTTCGAGTGTGTGCTGACGGCGGGGCGCTGTAGTCATTAGAGCTCCTGTGAATCCCAGTCAGGCGCGGTAGCGCGAGCAATCATGATTTCATCATTAGATGTTCCTGCTGCAACCATCGGCCACACCATTGCATCTTTTTGTACACGGAAATCAACGACTACTGGTTGATCATTAATCGACATTGCCATTTCAATAGTCTTATCAAGATCTGCTGGATTATCACACGCAAGGCCAACGCATCCCATTGATTCAGCAAGCATTGGGAAATTAGGTACTCGCTTTGAATCTAGAGAAGTGTTTGAGTAGCGACCTTCGTAGAACAAGGTCTGCCACTGACGAACCATTCCGAGTGATTCATTGTTGATAATTGCAACCTTGATTGGAATGTTATTGAGTGCACATGTAACTAACTCTTGGTTAGTCATTTGGAAACAACCATCTCCATCGATTGCCCATACTGTGGAATCTGGTGCACCAACTTTTGCACCCATTGCTGCAGGAACTCCGTAACCCATTGTTCCCGCGCCACCTGAGTTCAACCAAGTGCGTGGATGTTCGTAGGAAATGAATTGTGAAGCCCACATTTGATGCTGGCCAACACCTGCAGTAAATATTGTATCCGTACCTGAAATCTGACCAATACGCTGGATTACATGTTGAGGAGACAAGCTTCCGTCGGTTGGTAAGTCATAACCAAGTGGATATGTAGATTTAAGTGAATTCATCTGACGAAGCCATGCTGAAAGATCAGGCTGGTTCTTTGCAAGTGCGGCCTTCAGTGCGGGAATAAGTGCGCTGATTGTCTCTTTCACATCGCCAACAACGCCAACATCTGCATGACGATTCTTACCGATTTCAGCTGGATCGATATCTGCGTGAAGAATCTTTGCGTTCACTGCGAATGTAGAAAGTTTTCCTGTAACACGATCATCAAAGCGAGCACCTAAAGTAATAAGCAAATCTGCCTTTTGCAGCGCAGTTACGGCAGCAACCGTTCCGTGCATTCCTGGCATGCCCATATGCAATGGATGTGAATCTGGGAAAGCACCGCGTGCCATAAGAGTTGTTACGACGGGCGCGCCAAGTAATTCAACAAGCTGGCGAAGTTCTTTATGCGCATTAGCTTTTATAACTCCCCCACCAATGTAGAAAACCGGCTTAGAAGATTGTGTAATGAGCGCCGCTGCATCTGCAATTGCTTGAGCATTAGGAGAAATCTGTGGCTTGTATCCCGCTAAATCAATTGATGAAGGCCAATTAAATTTTGTCATCTTCTGCAATGCATCTTTTGCGATGTCTACCAGAACTGGACCGGGACGACCTGTTGTTGCAATGTGGAATGCCTCGGCAAATGCACGAGGAATTTCATCAGGATCAGTAATCAAATAACTGTGCTTAGTGAATGGCATAGTGATGCCGCGAATGTCAGCTTCTTGAAACGCGTCCGTTCCGATTGCTGCAGATGGAACCTGACCAGTGATTGCAACTAACGGAACAGAGTCCATCGCTGCATCCATCAGTGGAGTGACAAGATTTGTTGCACCAGGTCCAGATGTTGCAATGCAGACTCCAGCACGGCCAGTTACTTGGGCGTACCCAGTTGCAGCGTGCCCGGCGCC
This sequence comes from Actinomycetota bacterium, assembly GCA_026392935.1. Classification (GTDB taxonomy): domain Bacteria; phylum Actinomycetota; class Actinomycetes; order Nanopelagicales; family Nanopelagicaceae; genus Planktophila. The sequence continues at coordinate 45,787 of JAPLBE010000014.1, forward strand.
TTGTTCGTGTCGAACCAAAATGTGGCGAATTGTTGAATCAAAGATTGGATCGTATGCAGGAAGAATTGCGCCACCAGGCAAACCGAACATGACTTCAACGCCTGCTGCTTCAAGGCTTTTCACCAATGAAGTAGCTCCGGTCATTTCCGTGCCGTTCGGTGTATGAACGTGTGTTGCCATCTTCTGCACTCCTTTCTTTTCTATTCTCTTGCGTATGAAACTTTGTTAAATGAAAAAACCCTCAGATATCTGAGGGCGCACGTGCGTGAAGGCACGTGCTATCGAATCACCACCACTGAAGCTACTGAAGAACGTGTTGATTGCATGACCCTATTCTCCAGCGTGCAGGGCTAGGCGTCAAGAGGTGAGATGAACGTCTCAATAAATGGGATATCGAAACTACTTACTTCCAGACTGCGCCCTCTGAGGCTGAACTAACTCCCTTGGAAAACTTGGAAAGCACTCCTCGAGTGAACTTATGTGGGAGTGGCTTCCAACCCACTTTACGAGATTCAAGTTCTGCCGGGTCCACAAGCAAATCCAGTGTGCGATTTACGACATCGATGCGAATTAGATCGCCATCCTTTACAAATGCAATTGGTCCTCCGTCAACAGCTTCTGGCGAAATATGTCCGACGCATAGGCCAGTTGAACCACCAGAGAATCGACCATCAGTGAGTAACAAAGTTTTTTTGCCAAGACCCGCACCTTTTATAGCGCCAGTAATCATTAACATTTCGCGCATGCCTGGTCCACCCTTTGGACCTTCGTAACGAATTACTACGACATCGCCTTCTTTGATAGTTCCATTTTCAAGTGCATCCATTGCTGCTTGTTCGCGTTCAAATACTCGCGCTGGACCTTCGAAAGTTTTCACGCCGATTCCTGCTGTCTTACAGACTGCGCCTTCGGTGGCAAGTGATCCACCAAGAATTGTGATTCCAATATCTGTAGAAAGTGGCTTATCGATAGCGCGCAAAACATCGCCATCTGCAAATGGAGGGTTAACGTCGGCTAAATTTTCGGCCATTGTCTTTCCGGTAACCGTTAAGCAATCTCCATGTAAGTAACCTGCATCGAGAAGGACGCGCAAGACGACTGGGATTCCGCCCACTCTATCTACATCAGACATCACATACTTACCGAAAGGCTTGAGATCGCCAAGGAGTGGCACCTTGGATCCGATGCGATGGAAATCCTCGAGAGTGAGATCTACTTCTGCTTCGTAGGCAATTGCCAATAAGTGAAGGACAGCATTAGTTGATCCACCGAGAGCCATCAAGATTGTGATTGCGTTCTCAAATGCTTTTTTAGTCAAGATATCGCGGGTTGTTATCCCCTTGCGGATGAGTTCAACTACTGCCGCCCCTGACCTAATTGCATAATCGTCGCGGCGACGATCAACAGCAGGAGGCGCCGCAGATCCCGGAAGAGATAAACCGATAGCTTCACCAATACTCGCCATGGTGTTCGCGGTGAACATGCCGCCACATGCGCCTTCACCTGGACAGATGGCACGTTCAATTGCATCAACGCGATCTCTGGTGATCAACCCGCGAGCGCAAGCACCTACTGCCTCAAAGGCATCGATAATGGTGACATCTTGTCCATCTACATTTCCTGGCAGTGTCGAACCCGCATAAACAAAGACAGATGCAACATCAAGGCGCGCAGCAGCCATCATCATTCCTGGAAGTGACTTATCGCAATCTGCAAATGTAACCATTCCATCGAAACGTTCAGCATTCATAACAGTCTCTACTGAATCAGCGATAATTTCTCGAGAGACGAGTGAGAAGTGCATTCCTTCGTGGCCCATTGAAATTCCATCAGAGACAGAAATTGTTCCAAATTGCATAGGAAATCCACCAGCATCAATTACACCTTGCTTTGACGCCTTTGCGAGTCGATCGAGTGAAAGATTGCACGGGGTGATTTCATTCCATGAAGATGCGATGCCAATCTGTGGCTTTACCCAATCTTCATCGCCCATACCAACAGCACGAAGCATTCCTCGAGCAGGGGCTCTTTCTAGACCATCAGTAACAACTCCGGAGCGAGGTTTCATCGTAGACATGAGAGAATTCTATCCTTAGTCGCGCTATTTGCGATAAACCAATTTCTACGTAAAAGGAGACACCTCTGTGTCAAAGCAAGCCCAAGAGCAGACTTTAGACCCCACCCGCTGGCGTACTTTATTTGTCGTAGCAATATCTCAATTAATGATCGTTTTGGACAGTTCAATTATGAACATTGCTATTCCCAGCGCGAAGATTGACTTAGGAATCAGTGATGCGAATCAGCAGTGGGTAATTACTGCCTACACCTTGGCATTTGGTTCGCTGCTCTTACTTGGTGGTCGCATCGGTGACTACATGGGGCGAAAAAAGATATTCCTCATTGGTCTTGCAGGTTTTGCATTGGCTTCAGCACTCGGAGGCATCGCATCAACACAAGGATTGCTCTTTGCATCACGTGCACTTCAAGGTGTCTTTGCTGCGCTCCTTGCGCCAGCAGCTTTAGCAATCATTTCAGTAACTTTCACAGTTCCATCAGAGAGAGCTAAAGCCTTTGGTGTAATCGGTGCAATCTCAGGTGGTGGCGCTGCAATCGGTTTGATCCTCGGCGGAACCCTCACCGAATACGCATCATGGCGTTGGTGCTTGGGTGTTAATACCCCCATCGCAGTTATCGCCGGAATTTTGGCGCTGAAATTTGTCCACGAATCAAAGGCTGCGGGAGATAACACCTACGACATCCCAGGCGTTATTACCGCGACATCGGGGCTCTTTGCACTTACATACGGTTTCAATGAGGCAGCAACAAAGGGCTGGTCTAACTCGTTGACGATTTCTTTCTTCGTCGCAGCAGCAATCCTCTTAATCATCTTCGTAATTATCGAATCAAAGGTTGCGAATCCTTTGATGCCACTTCGGGTTATCACCGAACGTAACCGCGGTGGATCATACTTAGGTTCACTTGTTGTAGGCGCTGGACTTTTCTCCATGTTCTTATTCCTTGGTCTCTACCTTCAGGTAATTCTTGGATTTAGCCCCCTGAAATCTGGTTTTGCATTCTTACCATTTACCGCCGGAATCATTATCTTCGCTGGCGTCGCATCACAACTTCTTCCAAAAGTTGGGCCAAAGCCACTCATGGTTCCTGGGTTGATTTTTGCGGGAATCGGATTGCTGCTTCTTGCTCGCATCACTCCTGATACTGGCTATTTCACACATGTCGTTCCATCACTTCTAATCATGTCTAGCGGTATGGCCCTTGTCTTTATTCCATTAACGTCGACATCTCTGCACGCTGTTTCATCTCACGACACGGGTGTGGCAAGTGCGATGCTCAATACATCTCAGCAAATCGGTGGATCACTTGGAACAGCGCTGCTTAACACGGTCTCAGCTACCGCAGCTGCTACGTATGCAGCATCAAATACAGAGCTAGGCAAAATGGTTCAACCGTTTGCGATGACTCATGGATTTACAGTTGCCTTTAAGTTCAGTGCAGTGTTGCTCTTTATAGGCGCAGTCGTGCTCTTCTTCTTTATCAATATTGGAAAAGATTCACTCGTTGAAACAGAGGGCGTAATCGCCCACTAAGTACTAGCTAACGCCAAGGTGGCCAAGTAGAAGTTCGCGTACACGCGCAGCATCTGCTTGGCCCTTTGTCTCTTTCATGACTGCGCCAATGAGCGCACCCGCGGCAGGTAAGTGTCCCCCGCGAACTTTTTCAGCAGTCTCTGCTTGTTCTGCGCAGACTTTTTCAATAGCGGCCATCAACGCACCATCATCATTAACAACTTTAATTCCGCGCTTAGCCACAACTTCTGATGGCTTACCTTCGCCAGCAATTACCCCTTCAACAACTTGGCGGGCAAGTTTGTCTGTAAGTTCGCCCGCTGCAACGAGTGCAACAAGTTCTGCAACATCTGCTGGCGTGATTGCTAAATCAGCAACTCCAACGTTTTTATCGTTTGCAATACGTGAAATTTCTCCAAGCCACCAGGTACGAGCTTTTGTTGGATCCGCGCCAAGCAACACTGTCTCTTCCACGATATCCAAGACGTCGGCATTAATCATTGCCTCCATCTCTTTATCTGGCACGTTCCACTCTTCTTTGATGCGCTTACGACGAAGTGATGGACGCTCGGGCAGCGTGGCACGAAGTTCTTCAATCCACGCTGCTGCAGGAGTTACGGGAACTAAATCTGGATCTGGGAAGTAGCGATAATCCTCTGCTTGCTCCTTTGAGCGACCTGAACGAGTGAGTCCCGTGTCTTCTTGGAAATGTCGAGTCTCTTGTTTTACCTTCTTGCCATCATTTAATAGCTCGGCATGTCGAATCATTTCGCCACGGATAGCGCGTTCAACTGAACGAAGTGAGTTCACGTTCTTTGTCTCTGAGCGAGTTCCAAGTACATCTGAGCCAATTGGCTTAAGTGAAACATTTGCATCGCAACGTAGAGAACCTTGCTCCATCTTTACATCAGAGACTTTAAGACCGCGCAAGATATCGCGAAGTTCGGCAACATAGGATTTCGCAACTTCTGGAGCATATTTGCCGGTGCCCGGAACAATCTTTGTAACAATCTCAACAAGAGGGATTCCGGCGCGGTTGTAATCAAGTAATGAGTAATCAGCACCGTGGATACGACCCGTCGCGCCACCTACGTGAAGAGACTTTCCAGTGTCCTCTTCCATGTGTACGCGTTCGATTTCAATGCGGAATTGCTTGGTACCTTCTTCGGTTTCGATTTCGACATCAACAAATCCATCAAAACAAATTGGCTCGTCGTACTGTGAAATCTGGAAGTTCTTTGGCATATCTGGGTAGAAGTAATTCTTACGAGCGAAGCGGCTATACGGAGCAATCTTGCAATTCAGTGCCAGGCCAATCAGTATGGTTGATTCAATTGCTTTCTCGTTTACAACAGGAAGTGCGCCAGGTAAAGCCAAGCAGACTGGGCATGTTTGAGTATTTGGTTCTGCGCCAAATTCTGTTGCACATGAACAGAACATTTTGCTGTGAGTGTTTAGTTCGACGTGGACTTCCAGACCAAGGACTGGATCCCACTTAGCAATTACTTCTTCATACGTTGGAAGCGCCATTATTTGCTTCCTCCTAACGCAGGTGCCTTATCAAGAATTGGTGCGCCCCACTTTGAAAGTAGTGCTGCTTCAAGTGCCGCACCTGCTTGATAGAGACGATGATCTTGCATTGCGGGTGCCATTATTTGGAAGCCAACTGGCAAGTTATCTTCTTCTGCTAAACCTGCTGGAAGTGACATTCCGCAGATTCCTGCAAGGTTGACTGGAATCGTTGCGACATCGCCTAAGTACATGGCCATTGGGTCATCAACCTTTTCACCAATTTTATACGCTGTCGTTGGCGCTGTAGGTGAAACCAAAACATCAGCCTTTGTAAAGGCTTTTGCATAATCTTGAATAATCAATGTACGAATTTTCTGTGCTGATCCGTAATACGCATCGTAATATCCAGATGAAAGTGCGTAAGTACCAAGAATGATGCGGCGCTTAACTTCGCGTCCGAAACCAGCGTCGCGAGTAGCGCTCATAACAGCTTCTGCTGATGCGCCATTGACATCACCGGTGCGAAGTCCATAACGCATGGCATCAAAGCGGGCGAGGTTTGAAGAACATTCAGATGGTGCGATTAAGTAATAAGCAGCAAGTGCATATTCAAAGCTTGGGCAATCAACTTCAACAATTTCGGCGCCTAAGGAAGCGAGTACCTGCAGTGACTCATCAAAACGAGCTTGCACGCCTTTCTGATATCCCTCGCCTTGCAACTGTTTGATTACGCCAATCTTCATTCCCTTAACATCGCCACTCTTTGCTCCAGCAACAACTGCAGGCACTGGCGCATTAATACTTGTTGCATCTTTAGGGTCGTGACCAGCCATAACTTCATGAAGCAGCGCGGTATCTAATACCGTGCGACCAAATGGACCGGCTTGATCAAGACTTGATGAATAAGCAATCAAACCAAAACGTGAAACAGCGCCGTAGGTTGGGCGAACACCAACAATTCCAGTGAGTGCAGCTGGTTGTCTGATTGATCCACCAGTATCTGAACCGATAGCAAGTGGTGCTTCAAAAGATGACACTGCTGCTGCAGATCCACCTGAAGATCCACCTGGTGTGCGTGTTAAATCCCAGGGATTAAATGTTGGTCCGTAACCAGAATTTTCAGTTGATGAACCCATTGCGAATTCATCCATATTGGTTTTACCCATGATGACAACGCCAGCATCTTTAAGTTTGCTGACAACCGTTGAGTCATATGGTGGGCGCCAGCCTTCAAGAATCTTTGAACCAGCAGTGGTTGGAACTCCTTTTTGTGCAAGCACATCTTTTAGTGCAAGTGGGATACCCGCTAGTGGAGAAAGTTTTTCGCCGCTCTTGCGTCTTGCATCAACGCTCTTTGCTTGCGCGAGTGCACCTTCTGCATCTACATGAAGAAATGCTTTGACCTGACCATCAACAGCTGTAATGCGATCTAAATGTGCTTGAGTTAATTCGACAGAAGTTGTTTCACCCTTGGCAAGAGCGCCTGCCATCTCTACAGCGGACTTCCGAATCATTCTGCCTCCCCCAAAATTTGAGGAACGCGGAAGCGTGATTCTTCTTGAGCAGGTGCACCAGAGAGTGCGTCTTGCGGAGAGAGACTTGGAAGAACGACATCTGGTCGAGCCACATTTTCAAGAGGCTGTGGGTGCGAAGTTGCTTTGACTCCGGTGAGATCTACTTCTTGAACACGAGCAACAGCGTCAAGAATCATTCCGAATTGCGAAGAGAGATTTACGAGTTCTTCCTCGGTCATTTCAATGCGAGCGAGTCCTGCAAGTTTCGCTACTTCATCGCGGGAGAGGCTGCTCATGTTGGGAGTCTATAAAACTTAGGTCAAATATCCGAATCAGATACGAATCTGACCGGTGCCGGTAACAATCCAGGTAGTTGTAGTCATTGCTTCAAGACCCATCGGGCCGCGGGCGTGCAATTTCTGATTTGAAATTCCAATTTCTGCGCCAAATCCCATTTGTTCGCCATCTGTAAAGCGTGTGGATGTATTGACCATTACGGCAGCGCAATCAGAGAGAGCGATAAAGCGTTCTGCATTCGCTTTATTTTCAGTAACGATTGCCTCTGTGTGGTTGGTGCCAAATTTTGCAATGTGATCTGCGGCGGCATCTACTGAGTCCACAACACCAACATTCATCTCTAGGACTCCGTACTCAGTTGACCAGTTCTCATCTGTTGCAGCAGTTGATGCAATGTTGAACTTCTCAGCTACTTTCTGTGCAGTTGCATCTGCATGAATAATGACACCAGCTTCTGAGAGCGCTTTAAGTGCCATAGGCAAGAATGTTGGAGCGATGGACTTGTGCACAAGAAGGGTCTCTGCTGCATTGCAGACACTTGGGCGATGAGTTTTTGAATTAACAAGAATAGGTAAAGCTTTCTCAATATCTGCAAACTCATCGACATAGACGTGACACACCCCAGCGCCTGTTTCAATGGTAGGAACTGTGGACTCATCAACAACCATGCGGATGAGCGCTGCGCTTCCGCGGGGAATAACAAGATCAACTTTTCCGCGAGCTGTAAGAAGTGCCTTTGTGGTTGCACGGTCTTCGGATGGGACCAACTGAATAACATCCGGAGAAATCTTTGTTGCAGCAAGTGCATCTCTCATGACTTGTACAAGGATTTCATTACTATTTCGCGCAGTAGATGAACCACGCAAGAGCGCTGCATTTCCTGACATCAAGAGAATTACTGCGGCATCTACTGTGACATTTGGCCTAGCTTCATAGACCATGCCAATTACGCCAAATGGGACAGAGATTTGCTTAAGTTCTAGTCCGTTAGGAAGTGTGGATTGGCGCAAAGTTATTCCGAGAGGATCTGGTAGATCTGCAACTTGTCGCGCACCAGAGGCTATTCCTTTAATACGTTCAGGTGTGAGCAACAAACGATCTTGCATCTGTGTATGCATATTCTCTGAACGCGCTACTGCCATATCTTTTTCATTTGCCACAAGAATTTCTGCGCTGCGAGACTCTATTGAATCTGCGATCGCATGAAGTGCAGCTTTGCGTTGGGCCCCAGTTGCAGTCGAAAGAGTGCGAGCAGCAGTTCGAGCTGTTACAGCTAACTCAGCAACGATTGTTTCGGCGCTCATAGGAGAACTAAATCATCTCTGTGTACGAGTTCGCGCTCATATTCGGCGCCAAGTGATGCGGCAAGTTCTTTTGTAGAACGCCCAAGCATTTGCGGAATTTCCTGCGAATCAAAGGCGACTAAGCCACGCGCAATAACCTTGCCCGCAACGGATGCGAGTTCAACGGTATCTCCTGAGATGAAATCACCTTCGACTGCTGTTACTCCAGCAGGCAGCAAAGAGACTCCTCGTTCAAGAATCGCTTTCACGGCGCCGTCATCGAGAATTAATCTGCCACGCGGAGTCGATGCATGTGCCAACCATAAGAGACGTGAATTAGTTTTTGATGCGTGGGATTCAAAATAAGTTCCGAGGTCTTCACCGCTTACAGCGCGAGTGGATTCGTTGAGAGAGGTAAGCAACATTGGAATTCCAGCGCTCGTTGAAATGCGTGCCGCTTCAACTTTAGTAACCATTCCGCCGCTGCCGACTCCGGCTGAGCCGGCGCCACCCAAAGTGATTGAATCAATATCTGAAATCGATGCCACATATCGAATTGGTTTTGCCCCGGCTTGTGTTGGTGGAGCGTCATAAAGAGCATCAATATCTGAAACCAGTACGAGCAAGTCTGCGTTAATTAAAAGAGCAACAAGTGCTGCTAATCGATCATTATCACCAAAGCGAATCTCTTGAGTACCAACTGTGTCATTTTCATTAATGATTGGAATGACGCCAAGCGATAGCAATTTTGTAAGAGTCTGCTGCGCATTTTGATAGTGCGAACGACGCACGACATCTTCTGTAGTCAGAAGTACCTGCGAAGAAATAATTTTATGAGCAGTAAATTTTTCGTTGTACTGAGCAATGAGTAATCCCTGACCAACTGAGGCGGCAGCCTGTTGTGTAGCTAGATCCTTTGGCCGCGTCTTAAGGCCAAGTGGAGCCAACCCTGCAGCAATCGCGCCAGATGAAACGAGGACCACTTCAGCGCCACGTGATTTAAAGGAGAAGGCCAGATCGACGACTTTCTGAACGGCGTGTGGATCTAACTCTGATCCTGCAGAACCTGTCAAAGATGATGAGCCAATTTTAATTACAACGCGCTTGGCGTTGGTAAGCGCTTCGCGACTCATTTGTCGTTACTTTCTACTTCGCTCTCTTTAAGTTCTTCAAGAGATATTTTGATTTCAGGATTACGTGGTTCGGCAACGTTGTACTCCCACTGGCGAGCAATTTCTTCATCGGTAAGGACATCAGCTTCGCGTTCTACAGCTTGCCATGCACCTTCAAGGCGTGAATCTTCTCCACGGCGATGTAAGAACCCGGCAAGTTGTTCTGCTCCAGCTTCGATTGTTGGTTCCCATTCAAAAACAACTTCGTTATCACCTGAACCAATTCGAACTTCCGAACCAGCCACAGCGCCCTTCTTGAACAATTCTTTCTCTACTCCAAGTTGAGCAAGGCGATCAGCTAAATAACCGATAGCTTCAGCATTCTTAAAGTTTGTCTGTCTGACCCAGCGGACAACTTTCTGGCCACGCACACTAAATGAGCCGTCTCCATTTTTCTGCACAGTAAATCCAGAGTCATCAACTGCAACAGGGCGCAGAATAATTCGCGTGCGCTCTTCTTTTGCTGCCTCAGCACGTTCGCGTTGTACTAAACGAGCCATCGCATACATAAGTTCTGGCAGGCCTTCGCGACTTGCGGCAGACACTTTATAAACTTCGTAGCCCTTCTCTTTAAGCTGCTCTTCGACCATATCTGCCATTGCTTTTCCATCAGGCAAGTCAATTTTATTGAGCGCGATGATTCGTACACGATCTTCGAGCCCGCCATAGAGCGCTAATTCATTTTCAATTGCATCTAGATCATCAATTGGATTTCGATCCGTCTCTAGTGTTCCGCAATCAAGAACATGAACAAGTGCCACACAACGTTCGACGTGACGTAAGAATTGAAGTCCTAAACCTTTACCTTCAGAAGCTCCCGGAATGAGTCCTGGTACATCCGCAACGGTAAAACGAGTATCGCCAGCCTGTACTACACCAAGATTTGGAACAAGAGTTGTGAATGGATAGTCAGCAATCTTTGGGCGTGCAGCAGAGACTGCTGCAATCAGAGATGACTTTCCCGCACTTGGAAAACCAACCAGTGCGATATCTGCAACAGATTTGAGTTGAAGAGTGAGTTTTCGTTCTTCGCCTGGTTCACCAAGGAGTGCGAATCCTGGTGCTCGACGCTTCGAAGAAGAGAGACCTAAATTTCCGAGTCCCCCATGTCCACCACGGGCTGCAAGAAAAGTTGTTCCGATTCCTACAAGGTCAGCAATCTGTTCGCCATCTTCGTCGTAGATAACAGTTCCATTTGGGACAGCAAGGATTAAATCTTCTCCAGATACGCCATCTTTGCGATCGCCATAACCTTGATGTCCTGAAGTTGCTTTGCGATGTGGTGAATGGTGAAAATCTAGAAGTGTCGTCACAGATGAATCAACGACGAGAATGATGTCTCCGCCACGTCCACCGTTGCCGCCATCTGGTCCACCGAGTGGCTTAAATTTTTCTCGCTTTACAGAGACGCAACCATCTCCACCTTTTCCGGCAGAGGCAAAGAGAGTGACGCTGTCAATGAATGTTGTCATTTCGTACTCTCCTTCCTAGTCATTTCTTTTGTGATAAAAACAAAAAAGCGGACCGCGATAAATGCGGCCCGCTCCTTTAAGAGAAACCTTAATTAAACTGCAGGGACTACATTCACTACGCGACGACCGCGAGCGCGACCGAATTCAACTGCTCCTGCTGCAAGAGCAAAGAGTGTGTCGTCCTTACCGCGTCCTACGTTCTTGCCTGGGTGGAAGTGTGTTCCACGCTGACGAACGAGAATTTCTCCTGCATTAACTTCTTGGCCACCAAAACGCTTAATACCTAAATACTGTGGGTTTGAATCGCGACCGTTACGTGTTGAGGAAACACCCTTCTTACTTGCCATTTATTTGCTCCCTTAACCGGTTCGCTTACTTAGCACCGCTGATTGCGGTGATCTTTACTCGTGTGTGCTGTGCACGGAAACCTTGACGACGGCGATGGCCTGTCTTGTTCTTGTAACGAAGGATGTCGATCTTTGGACCCTTTACGGTGATGGTCTCGCCAACAGTAACTTTCTCCTGGCGTCCGCCAGCTTTAACGATTGCGTACATGCTCATTGCCTCAGTTCTAGTAATTATCTACGCCTTAACCACCTTAAGTAGTGGTTGGGCAGACGCTAAGGGTACGGATTTCGTACCCCATGGGTCAAATTGGGGTGGAATTTAAGCGGTTATGACCCCGGAGCTCGCTGCCCTGCGGCGGCGCTTTCCCTTGGGAGTAATGACTGCCTCGGCTTCTTCCGGTGCTTCTTCATTTAACGTCTCATGGAATTCGTGGTCTGTCGCACTATCTTCTTCAACATCTGGGTGATGCGCACTCTGTGAATTCACTTGTGGCATTGGTGCTTTCATCTTTACTGGATCCATATGAACATGGATTCCACGACCATTACATGAATCACATGTTGTTGAGAATGCTTCGATGAGGCCTTGTCCAACACGCTTACGTGTCATTTGAACTAAGCCAAGTGATGTCACTTCAGCAACTTGATGCTTAGTGCGATCGCGGCCAAGACATTCAACAAGTCTACGAAGAACTGCATCTCGGTTAGATTCAAGAATCATATCGATGAAGTCAATGACAACGATTCCACCTAAGTCGCGCAGGCGAAGTTGACGTGCAATTTCTTCCGCTGCTTCTAAGTTGTTCTTGGTTACAGTCTCTTCGAGGTTTCCGCCCTTACCGATGAATTTACCGGTGTTGACATCGATGACAATCATCGCTTCAGTGCGATCAATAACAAGTGATCCACCTGAAGGCAGATAAACCTTGCGATCAAAAGCTTTAGCTAGCTGCTCTTCGACGCGGTAATCAGCGAAGAGATCGCCATTGCCTGAATACTTTTCAATCTTGGTTACAAGTTCTGGTGCAATCGAGCCAAGGTATGAGCTGATTTCATCCCAAGCTTCATTACCCTGAATGATGAGCTTGCGGAAATCTTCGTTGAAGATGTCACGGATAACGCGGACTGCAAGGTCAGGCTCTGAAAGCAAAAGAGCAGGGGCATGGAAATTAGGGTTTTCAGACTTCTGAAAAATATCTTCCCACTGAGCTTTTAGGCGCTCTACATCTGCTGTCAGTTCAGCTTCGGAAACACCTTCGGCAGCGGTACGAACAATTACACCTGCTGTGTCAGGAATCAGGTTTTTCAAAATTGACTTGAGTCGTGTGCGCTCTGATTCAGGAAGTCTCTTTGAGATTCCGCTCATGCCACCACCTGGAACGTAAACAACATAACGTCCTGGCAATGAAATCTGGCTGGTAAGGCGTGCACCTTTTTGACCAATTGGATCCTTGGTTACCTGTACAAGTACTGGCTGCCCAGTCTTAAGAACCATTTCAATTTTGCGTGGTTCGGATTCAGAGATACCTGCAGCATCCCAATTAACTTCACCTGCATAGAGAACCGCGTTACGACCCTTGCCAATATCTACGAATGCAGCTTCCATGGAAGGAAGTACGTTCTGAACGCGACCGAGATAGACGTTTCCAACGTATGAAACGTTGGCATTACGGTTTACATAATGTTCCACCATCACGTTATCTTCAATAACGGCAATTTGAATTCGGTCTCCAACTTGACGGACAACCATTTCGCGATCAACGTTTTCGCGGCGTGCTAGGAATTCTCCATCTGTGATGATTGTTCCGCGACGTCGATAAGGCTCGCGATATTCGCGTGACTCTCCCCTATCGCGACCACGTTCACGGCGATTTCGAGTTCCTCGCTCTGTGCGATCACGTGATGGACGTTCACTCTTTTCGCGAACTTCACGAACTTTGACAACGGTTACTACGCCATCTTCATCAATTACTTCACCTGGCGTAACACCTTCACCAGTTGCGCGACGGCGACGGCGACGACGATGTGTTGTTCCTTCTGCGCTCTCTGAAGAATCTTCAGAAGCTTCATCAGAATTCTCAGTTGACTCATCTTGGTTTTCAACGCCATCACCTTGTGACTTGCGGCGTCCACGACCTCCACGACGGCGACGACGATTGCGACCTGTGCGTGAATCATCATCATCGGCAGCTAAAGCCGCAGAATCATCTGCGGGTTCGGCCTTTGCAGTAGCTTTCTTTGCACGTTTAGGTGCAACTGCATCTACTGGAGCCGCTTGGAAGATCGGCACCGGAATCGATGCTGCCTTCTTACGTGACTTTGGAGCTGCATCACCTTCGGTTGTCTCTATTTCTACAACTTCGGGAGCAGCATCTTTACTTTTACTTTTCTTTACCGCACGTTTGCGCGGTGATTTTGGCTCGATAGCCATGGCACCAAATCCTTTAATAAATCTTTAGTTGAATAATCTTCTGTGTTAGTTCTTCTGTGAGTCCGCCGCAGGCGCGATTAAGATCGCTGGCCGCGCTGAACTGTTGGATGAAGTATGACAGATGAAAGGGGCGAAAGGCTATTTTGAGCGTGATTTAGCTGCGGTGGCTTGCGTGAACATTCTGTAATAGCCCGAAACCGATGAGGTTGGCAAACATGCTCGATCCTCCATACGAAAGAAACGGTAAAGGCACGCCAGTCATGGGCATCAGACCAAGTGTCATTCCCACATTTTCAAATATCTGAAATGCAAACCACGCAATCACGCCAGTACACACAAGTGTCCCGTAGGGGTCCGTCGATCGCCGTGCAATTCCAAAAGCTCGCATTAAAATTGTGAGCAGTAGCAAAATAATAATTCCGCTACCGACAAAACCTAGCTCTTCACCTGCAACAGTGAAAATAAAGTCAGTTTGTTGTTCTGGAACAAATCGACCATTTGTTTGTGGTCCATTGAATAGCCCAGTTCCAATTAATCCACCCGAACCAACTGTAATTCTGGCCTGCCGCAACTGATAACCAGCACCTTGTGAATCAGCAGTTGGATCAACGAAGGATTGCAGACGCTTTACTTGGTAATCACTAATGACTCCAGCCTTGACTGCTACAAAACCACCAATCAGTGCAAGCAAGATCAACCCAACCACCCATCGAGTGGGCGCACCCGATACTGCCAAAATTGTGACTACCGATGCACTGATAATGAAAACTGTGCCCATATCTGGTTGCCTGAGAATTAAAAGAATAGGAAGTGCGGCAACTGCAAGCGCTTTAAGGATGTCATTCTTAGATGGTTCGTCAGAATCGTGGGTACGCTCTGAGAGCAACATTGATATTCCAATAATGATAGAAATCTTTGCAATTTCTGCCGGCTGAATTTGGAATCCACCCGGCAGTGGAATCCAAGCCCGCGCACCGTTAACTTCACTTCCCAATCCGGGAATCAAAACGAAGATCAAACCGGCAACTCCCGCCAACCAAATAAATGGTGTGTATGCACGCAATAAGCGGTAATCAATAATGGTTGTCCCCCATGCAAGGGCGATACCAATCACGATATTGATCACGTGGCGCTTTAAGTAATACTGGGGATCTAGTCCATTTCTTGCATACCAGTCACGCGTTGCCGCATAAACGAGCAGCGTTCCAATAACAAGTAGCACTGCTACTGCACCGGTCAGAATCGGATCAAAGCCTGAAAAAACTGAGGTGCTTCGAGCGCGGCGATAGGGGTTTCGGTTTCTGAATGTACTCATTACTTCTTTACCGCCCCTTCTGGATTAAGAGTCGATGCACTTGGTTTAGTTACAGGCGAAATCTTAGGCAGCTTTACTGGTGGCTTCCCCTTGGGAAATAGTGCCAGCTCTGGCTTCACAATGTTTCCTTGCACGCCAAAGAGCGCTTCATAAATTTTCTTAACTCCAGCACCAGATGTACTTGCACCGAAACCACCTTGGCTCACCATCATCACAACTGCATACTGCGGGTTCTTGTAAGGAGCATAAGACGCATACCAAGATGTATCCGACTTCAGAGATCCATTTAAGTTCTTTCCAAAGACTTGAGCAGTGCCTGTCTTTCCCGCAGTCGGCACAGCAAATCTTGAGAATAGCCCCGCTGATGTTCCGCTCAAAGTAACTTCATGGAGCGAACCTTGAAGGAATTTCAGGGTCTGCTTATCTACTCCGATATCACCTAACTTCTTTCCTTCGAAACTTTTAATGACTTTGCCTTCTGTACTGACGATTGCCTTAGCCACGGTTGGCTGCCAAAGAGTTCCACCGTTGGCTATTGCTGCATACATCTGCGTCAATTTAATTGGAGTGATTACAGAATCGCCTTGTCCAATTGAGAAGTTAACCGCATCGCCGGCTCGAACTTTGTCACCATCGAGGCAATTTTCTCGCGCTAGTTGGAGTAAGAATGTGGTCTGCTGTGCCTTGCTTGCCCGATCTTTGTAATTGCAGTAAAAATCCTTATTTTGCTCATGCCATTCTTTGCGCCACTCACGATTAGCTAGGCGCCCCTGTGATTCAGATGGCAGATCTACACCGGTCTTCTCCCCCATCTGGAATCGTTCTGCAGCTTTGAAGAAGTAATCATTCGGTGATGATTTCGGCTTTAGTCCACCATCGCGCAGCCATTCGTCGAAAGCAATGCGATACCAAATTGTGTCGCATGAAACAGCTATTGCCGTTTTCAGACCGATAGTTCCTTGCGCCTTGCTATCAAAGTTCTGAAATGCACGAGTACCCACCTGAACCTCAGATGGACACTCATATCTTTTGTTTAAGTCATAGCCTGCATCCTTTGCGGCAATCAGTGATACTGCTTTGAATGTTGAAGCCGGCGCATAGAGTGCTTGTAGCGAACGATTAAGCGCGGGAACACCTTTGGCTTCACTATATAAAGCACTAGCTTCTGCGACAGTTAATCCGCGTTCATATGCATTAGGATCAAATGTTGGATACGAAGCCATGGCTAAAATTTGTCCGTTGTGTACATCCATAACAACTGCCGCTCCGCCGTCAGCTTGATAACCAGATGCGCGTGCACGAAGAACAGCTTCGCCGAGTGCTTTCTCTGTCGCAGACTGAAGTCTTACATCAAGGCTTGTGACTAAGTGGTTTCCTGCAATTGGTTTCGTGTTTTGGCTTGTATTTGTCACCGCTTCTTTGCGATCGACAATGAATGTTTTTATTCCGGGAGTTCCACGCAGATACTCGTCATACTCTATTTCGAGTCCAGCTTTTCCAATGGATTCTGATCGGAAATATGAGCGACCATTATCGCCAGCTAAATCACCTTCAGTCAGTGGTCCCACATACCCAAGTACATGTCCCCCATTAACCCCAACGGTGTTTGGATAATTTCTTATTGCTATCGGAGTAGCAGAGATTCCTGGGTAGCGATCTGAGCGCTCAACAATTCTTAACGCAATTTCTGGGTCAGCAGATTTAGTTATTGGGATTGGTTGAAAACGAGAACCAGTCCAGCATCCAGCCTTCTGTCCTCGAGGAAGTTCCCCGCACAGTCTTGTTCGTTGCCACACATCGACAAATTTCAAATCGAGTAACTTCACGAGAGCGCGCAAAACAGCATCGCCTTTATCGGGCAGTGCATCTATTTTGGTGCGATCTACAGTGATTGCAAGACCAACTTTGTTCAGGGCAAGAGGAACACCCGAAGAGTCAACAATAAACCCGCGATTTGCAGGCGTAACTACGTCACGACTTTGAATACTCAGTGCTGCATCTCGGTACGTAGGACCTGCCGCAACTTGTAAGTAAAAGAGCCTGCCCAGTAAAGCGAGCATTAAAGATGCAATAAATATCTGAATGACGAGAAGATTTAGCCGAGAGCGCTGATTCATAGGAGTGAACGCGTTCCAAAGACATTTGAATGAGTAAAACTAATTACCTTAAGCAAGAGCGGGGAAATAATTGCTGTCCAGAAAGCAGATCCTGCAAGCAAGAACAAGATGTGTGAAGTGCTACCAATTTCTTGGCCTAGCAAGAGTCCTAGAAGCAGAAAGACAAACTGACTCGCTACAACACCGATGGTTGTGATAAAAACGATGTTGATCGGATTAGCGCGAATATTGTCATCTCCATACCCCAGAAATGCGACTGTGTATCCAGCAAGGATTAACACGAGCGTCCAATGACCCATTGGTCCCGGTGAACTCTGGGATAGATCCATCAATATTCCTGCGCCGAAACCGGTCAGTGCGCCAATCTCGGGTGTGCTCATGGCTGCCCAAATGAGCGTAAAAATAAGCAAGAGCGAAAATCCACCAAATGGAACTCTTAGTTGGGTTACAACCGACTCTTGCACAATGAAAATGAAAGCGAAAATCGGGATGGATAGTAAATATCTACGAAGTGCCATGGTTATCTGGTTGCACTTGATTTGCTTGGACTTGGCTTAGTTGGACTTGGCTTAGTTGGACTTGGTGACTGTGAAGCTGTTGCGGTATCCGGGCTTGCATACACGGTCACAGTTGGAAGTGGGGTTGGGCGTGGCTTTGGAGGTACGAGTGCATCTCGAGGATCAGATTTCGGATTCGATACTACAACTGCAACAACACCTAACGTTGAGAAATTCGCGAAGAACTTTACCTCTGCCGTTTGCGATACCGCCCCTGGAGAGTTATCTACGGAGGTCACTTCACCAATAGGTGCACCAGGCACAAAGGGACGGCCATTTTGACTTCCGCGGGCTAGCAAAACATCCCCGACTTTCACCTGCGTAGTGTTATCGAGCAGTTGCAGAACTCCCTTGCGAGTGCCCTGGCCGCTAAGAATTCCTATTTGTTGAGTTCCAGCAATGCGCACGCCTATTCGGAATGCGGGATCAGATGCTAACTGGACAAGAGCGCTATTTGCATATGCCGCTTTTACCACACCGACTAAACCAAAACCAGAGATGACAGTCATGTTCTGCGTGATACCAGAAGAAGTTCCTGCATCAATTGAAACAGTTTGAGTAAATGATGTACTAGAACCCTGTGAAATCACTCTTGCGCTAACAACTTTGTATTCGGCTGTTCCTGCGAGATCAAGCACGCTCTTTAACTGCGTTAACTGCGCATCTGCAATTTTTCTATTCTGGAGCCTGCTACGAAGTTTTTCATTTTCAGCTTTTAGTTTATTTATCTGATTCTGAGTGCGCCCAAGGTGGGTCACATCAGATATGAAGTTGCGAAAGGGTTTTACCGCCCAAGATCCCAATTTTTGAACCGGTGTAAGTGCTGTCTGGGTACCAGTGCGCACTCCATCAATTACTCCGACTCCACGTAAATCTAAAGTAATCAGAAATAGCGAAGTAACGATAAGAACAATGATGAGTAAGCGACCGCGGTTGTCGCCGCCGTAGCGCACTTGATATTACCTACCGACGAGGCTCGGAGATCAAAACCTTTTCAAGGGCTTCAAACTCTTCAATACATTTTCCAGAACCTTCTACAACTGCATCTAATGGACGGTCTGCAATATGAATTGGCATACCTGTCTCTTTACGTAGGCGCTCATCGAGCCCCTTAAGTAGTGCGCCGCCACCTGTAAGAACGATTCCGCGATCCATAAGATCTGAAGCTAGTTCTGGTGGGCACTTATCGAGCGTCGCTTTAACAGCATTAATAATCTGATTAACAGGCTCTTCAAGTGCTTTACGAATCTCTGCAGCAGTGACAACGATTGTCTTTGGAAGACCTGTTGCAAGATCGCGACCACGAATCTCTGCATCATTCTCACCTTGTAGTGGGTATGCAGAACCGATTGCCATCTTGATTTCTTCAGCTGTGCGCTCTCCGAGAAGTAGTGAATATTCGCGCTTAGTCCAGTTAATAATCGATTGATCGAGCTCATCGCCACCAATACGAATTGAAAGAGCTGTCACGATTCCACCAAGTGAAATCACAGCAACTTCAGTCGTGCCGCCACCGATATCGACAACCATGTTTCCTGTTGGTTCGTGAATTGGTAGTCCTGCACCAATTGCCGCAGCCATTGGTTCTTCGATGATGTAAACCTTGCGAGCACCCGCTGCGTAACCAGCATCCTTAACTGCACGCTGTTCAACACCAGTAATACCTGATGGAACGCAGACAACAATTCTTGGCTTTGCTAAATAGCTACGACGGTGCACTTTCTGAATGAAGTAACGGAGCATGCGCTCTGTTGTATCGAAGTCTGCAATAACTCCATCTTTAAGTGGACGAATTGCAACAATATTTCCTGGAGTACGGCCAATCATCTTCTTCGCTTCAAGACCAACAGCGAGAATTCCGCCGGTATCTTGATTGACTGCTACAACTGAAGGTTCATTAAGAACGATGCCACGACCGCGTACATAGACAAGCGTGTTCGCAGTTCCTAAGTCAACCGCCATGTCGCGGCCAATGAATGACATTCTGTTAGACATTTATTTCCCCTCAAAGAAGATAGCTATTTCACGAGCCGCAGATTCAGGTGAATCTGAACCGTGAACAATATTTTGAACAACTTTGGTTCCTTGATCGCGCGCAAGATCGCCGCGAATTGTTCCCGGTGCAGCAACTGTTGGATCTGTTACTCCTGCTAACGAACGGAAACCTTCGATGACGCGATTGCCCTCTGCTACGAGAGCAACAATAGGCCCTGACATCATGAACTCAACAAGAGGTTCGAAGAATGGTTTGCCTTGATGTTCTGCATAATGCTTTTCAAGGAGCGCACGATCAGCTTGCAACATACGTAGAGCAGAAATCTTGTAGCCCTTTGATTCGATTCGAGAAATAACTTCTCCAACCAAACCGCGCGCAACGCCGTCTGGCTTAACTAGGACCAAAGTTTTTTCTGTGCTCACAGGCTGCAGTCTATTAGGGGTTGGGCGTGCGTGTTGCCATGAGGGCTGCGCGGGCAGCCTCGCCCTTGCGCCCAACGATGATGGCGGCAATCCAGAGTCCCCCGAAAATTAGCCCCACTATGGCCATTGAAGGAACGACTACGGCATAACCGATCATCAGAAACTGCAATACCGAGCCAAGTATCCAGCCGGTGCGCTTCTTGAGAAGTCCCGGGGTGAGAAGTAGGAGGATAGAGATAATCGCGCCAGCAATTATTGTTGACGGTTCGTGATTATCTTTGGCTAGCAACATCGCAAAGCACATAACGAAAAATTCCATTACTAGAACTGCTGAACCTAATAAGCGCATCGGTTTCTCCTTAAGCAAATTTCTTTCGTAGATAAGTGCGGGCTTCGCCAACTGAAACTACAGAACCCGTGATGAGTATGCCAATCGAATCTTCGCTGAGTGGGCGCAAGGTGTCCTTAATAGCTTTTTCGATTGCCAGTTCAAGGTTGTCGGCCGCAAAGACGCGATCTGCGCCAAAGGTTTCTATTGCAATTTTCTCAAGCTCTGAAACTTTCATGGACCGAGAGGAGGAGTTAGTGGTCACGATAATCGAATCCATAACTTGCTCTAGTTCTAGCAAGATCCCAGCGACATCTTTATCGCCCATGGACGCGACTATGCCGATGACTTCATCAAAGGTGAATTCAGTCTGGATAGTCTCCGCGATTGCGGCAGCCCCGTGGGGGTTATGCGCCGCATCCAAGATAATTGTTGGGTCACGATGAATCACTTCGCAGCGACCCGGAGAAGTGACGTGAGCAAAACCTTCACGCACGGCTTCGATATCTAACTCTTGATCACCAAAAAATGCTTCGACTGCCACTAGTGCGGCGGCGGCGTTAGATGCTTGGTGCTTTCCATGAAGCGGTAAGAAAATATCTTCGTAGGTATCTTTTGCGCCTTGAATTGTGAGCAGTTGGCCACCCACAGCCAGGGATCGTGAAAGTACCGAGTACTCAACGCCTTCGCGGACAACATCGGCACCAACACTTGCCGCTCTCTTTAATAACTCTTTTGCGGCTTCAGGTTCTTGTTGCGCCAGAACTACGAAACCTGACTCCTTAATAATGCCTGCCTTAGTTTGCGCAATTTCAGTCAGAGTCTCTCCGAGGTATTCAGTGTGATCTAAATTAATTGGCATCATCACAGAAACATCAGCAGAGACAACATTGGTTGCATCCCACTCGCCACCCATGCCTACTTCGATTACCCCTACATCTATTGGGTGTTCGGCAAAGGCTACGAAAGCAAGTGCTGTCATGGCTTCGAAGAAAGAGATTGGATGTTCAAACTTTGAATCCATTAAATCCAGATAAGCAGCGATGTCATTAAAGGAAAAAATGGCTGCCTTAGGATCAATTGGATTTCCATTGATTGAAATTCTCTCGAGAAAGGATTCGAGGTGAGGACTTGTAAATCTTCCCGTACGCAGTCCCATTTCAAAGAGCAATGAATCAATCATGCGAGACGTTGTGGTCTTTCCATTTGTCCCACCTATATGAATTGTTGGGTACGTTAACTGCGGAGATCCAAGAACATCTACAAGCGCAGCGATACGTTCAAGAGTTGGTTCAATACGTGTCTCTGGCCAGCGAGCTAGAAGTTTCTGCTCGATGGCATCAATGAGAACCTGGTCTTCAGGTGAAATGTTCCCCATCACTTTAATGTAGCGAGTTGGGCTGTAATTCGCTCGATATCGGCAGATGTTGCAGCCATACGCTCTTTGATCTCGGCAACAACACTTGCAGGGGCTTTAGCCATGAATCCTTCGTTACTTAGCTTCACTTCGGCAGTCTTCATATCTTTCTGCGCAGTTACTAAATCTTTCTCCAGCCTGGCTCGCTCTGCAACAACGTCTACAGTTCCAGAGAGATCTAATTCGACCTTGATAGAACCAATTTCAACAGAAGCACTCGGTGTGAATTCTTTGAGCTCAAGTTTGAGTACGAATGCCATTGCACTTGCATACGCAGTGATGTCTGCAGGAGCAACGAACTTACCAGGAATCTTTTGGCTCGGCTTGACACCTTGGTCGTTTCTGAAACGACGAACTTCGGTGATGATTTTCTGAAGTTCTGCAACAAGTGCTTCAGACTTTGTATCGACATCTTTTGATTCTGGATTCGGCCACTGAGCTGTCACTAGAGTTTCAAGTCCTGTAAAAGTTGTCCATAGTTCTTCGGTAATAAATGGCATCACTGGATGCAGTAGTCTAAAAAGAGTATCTAAAACGTGCCCTAGTACGCGTTGTGAAGCTGCTGCATTTCCTGATGCAAATGCCTCCTTGGAAAGTTCGAGATACCAATCGCAAAGGTCATCCCACGCAAAGTGATAAATGACTTCACATGCGCGTGCAAATTCATAGCTTTCAAGTAAAGCCGTGTATTCAGAAGTCGTTTGGCTCAAACGGGAGAGAACCCACTTATCAATTGCGGATAACGATTCTGTGGCCGGAAGGGGTCCTTCAATGGTCGCGCCGTTCATCATCGCAAAACGGGTTGCGTTCCAAAGTTTTGTTGCAAAGTTACGAGAACCTGCAATCCAATCTTCTGCAAGCGCTTGATCTTTGCCAGGGTTAGAGCCGCGAGCCAAAGTAAATCGAAGGGCGTCGGCACCGTACTTATCGATAAATTCAAGTGGATCTACAACATTTCCCCGGGATTTAGACATCTTTTTACCAAATTGGTCGCGGACGAGTCCGTGCAGAACAATTGTGTGAAATGGTGCAACGCCATCCATCGCGAAGAGACCAAACATCATCATGCGCGCCACCCAGAAGAACAAAATGTCATACCCGGTTACGAGAACGCTTGTTGGGTAAAACTTCTTCACATCATCGGTGTTATTCGGCCAACCAAGAGTTGAAAATGGCCAGAGCGCAGATGAGAACCACGTGTCTAACACATCTGGATCTTGTGTGTATCCAGCCGGCGCAGTTTCGCCAGGACCTACAACTACAACTTCGTCATTAGGTCCATACCAAACTGGAATTCGATGACCCCACCAGAGCTGACGAGAAATACACCAGTCGTTGAGATTATCAACCCAGTCAAAGTAACGAGGTGCAAGTTCTTCTGGTTCGATTTTTACTCGACCATCGCGCACAGCATCGCCGGCGGCCTTTGCAAGTGAATCAACTTTTACAAACCATTGCTTTGAAAGTCGTGGCTCGACTGTTGTATCGCAACGAGAGCAATGACCGACTGCGTGAATATAAGGGCGCTTTTCAGCAACGATGCGTCCCAACTCTTTCAGCTTTGCAACCACAGCAACGCGGGCATCGAAGCGATCCATTCCGTCGAATTCAGTTCCGGTGCCTGCCATTACGCCGTGCTCATTCATAATCACAACGAACGGAACATTATGGCGCATGGCCATTTCAAAGTCGTTTGGATCATGCGCTGCAGTTACTTTTACAGCGCCTGTTCCGAAATCTGGATCTACTAATTCATCAGCAATAATCGGAATCATGCGGTTAACCAGTGGCAGTAGAACTTCGGTGCCAACCAAGTGCTTGTAGCGAGGATCATCAGGGTGTACCGCAACCGCCCCGTCTCCCATCATGGTTTCAGCACGCGTTGTTGCCACAACGATGCTTTGTTCGCCATCGCCGTATCGCACTGAGACAAATTCGCCAGCATCATCTTGGTGCTCTACTTCAATATCCGAAAGAGCAGTTAAGCAGCGAGGACACCAGTTGATAATGCGCTCTGCCCGATAAATAAGTCCTTGATCAAATAGTTTCTTGAAAATTGTAAGAACTGCTTGCGAAAGATTCTCATCCATCGTAAATGCTTCACGAGACCAGTCAACCGAATCCCCAAGGCGTTTCATCTGGCCAAGAATTTGCCCACCAGATTCTGCTTTCCACTCCCAAACTTTCTTAACAAATTCTTCGCGTCCTAAATCGTGCCGACTTAATCCTTTTTGTGCTAACTGCTTTTCAACAACATTCTGCGTCGCAATTCCTGCGTGGTCCATACCCGGCAACCAGAGTGCTTCAAAACCTTGCATACGCTTTAAGCGCGTTAAACAATCTTGCAGTGTTTGATCGAGTGCGTGACCGATGTGTAAGTTGCCAGTTACGTTTGGTGGAGGAATAACAATCGTGAATGGTTCTTTTTTCGACTTTGCATCTGCTGTGAAATAACCAGCGTCAATCCATTTTTTGTAGAGAGGGCCTTCGATAGTGCTCGGCGTAAATGCCGCAGCTAGTTCACGCTTATCGGAGGACATAGAGCGCAGTCTAGTTTACGTTTTAGGCGCTTTTCTCCTCAGAACTCTTCTCGCGGCGAGATGAGCGCTTTGGAATATCTCCGGTGCGCGGAGCCAAGGTTGGAGCCGCATTTTCGGTGATGCATGCTTTTTCAATCGTTACCTTCGCAATATCTGTGCGGCTTGGAATGTCATACATAACGCCAAGAAGTACTGACTCCATGATGGCGCGAAGTCCACGAGCACCAGTGCCGCGATCAAGTGCGAGATCTGCAACAGATTCAAGAGCTTCCGCTGAAAATTCGAGTTCAACATCATCTAAATCAAAGAGCTTCTGATACTGCTTCACGAGAGCATTTTTTGGCTCTGTGAGAATCTGCATGAGCGCTGGCTTATCAAGATTCTCAACACTTGTTAGTACTGGAAGTCGTCCGATGAATTCAGGAATCATTCCGAACTTAAGTAAATCTTCTGGCATAACATCAGAGAAAATGTCCTTGCGGTTCTTTTCGGCTGAGGATTGCAGCTCTGCACCGAATCCAACTCCTGCCGATCCACTGCGCGCTTCGATAATTTTATCGAGCCCCGCAAATGCCCCACCAACAATGAAGAGAACGTTGGTTGTATCGATTTGAATAAACTCTTGATGTGGATGCTTACGTCCACCCTGTGGAGGAACTGAGGCAACTGTTCCTTCTAAAATTTTAAGTAGTGCTTGCTGCACACCTTCACCAGAAACATCGCGCGTAATTGATGGGTTCTCTGATTTGCGAGCGACCTTATCAATTTCATCGATGTAGATGATTCCGGTCTCTGCCTTCTTTACATCGTAATCTGCGGCCTGAAGAAGTTTGAGCAAAATGTTCTCAACGTCTTCACCAACATAACCAGCTTCAGTAAGCGCTGTTGCATCCGCAATCGCAAATGGAACATTGAGCATACGAGCCAATGTTTGTGCCATCAGAGTCTTGCCGCAACCTGTTGGTCCAAGAAGAAGAATGTTCGATTTCGCGAGTTCGATGCCATCTTCATTACGAGTATCGCCGGATTGAACGCGCTTGTAGTGGTTGTACACAGCAACTGAAAGTGATTTTTTGGCACGATCTTGGCCAATTACATACTGATCAAGGAATTCAAAAATAGCTTGTGGTTTTGGAAGTTCACTTAAACCAAGTGAGGAAGCTTCAGAGAGTTCTTCAACAATAATCTCGTTGCAGAGCTCGATACATTCGTCGCAGATATAAACACCAGGACCTGCAATCAATTTCTTCACTTGCTTCTGAGTCTTTCCGCAGAAAGAACATTTCAAGAGGTCGTTAGCCTCGCCAATTCGTGTGGACATGGGTAAAGAATAGTTTTTAGCGCTGCATTATGTGGCGTTAATCAAGCCTGACTTTGTTCGCCTATAGATGAATACGGCGGACGAGATGACTTCATCTCCTTGACTCCTGGGACTAGCAGAACGATTGCACAGATGGCGAGATGGAAAATTGCTACGCCAATGAGTAACTCTCGCTCTCCAAAGAGTGTGACCATCGGTCCGGCAAGAGCCATACCCAGCGGCATCAATCCCCAGGTGCCCATGTAATCGATACTGAAAACTCGCCCTTGATATTCAGGTGGTACTTCACGTTGTACTTGCGTAGCCCAAAATGCTTCCCACGGACCAATAGAGAAACCTGCAGCAAAGTAGGCAACGAATATCATCCATTTTGAAGCTGGGAATGCCAGTACAAGTGGCGCGAGAATAAATAATCCCCAAACAACCACAGAAACCAAACCAGGATTCTTAACTTTTAACTTGATGAAGATTATTGCTGAGATTGCACCACCAGCGCTAAAGAGCGCAGCTGATGTTGCATAGACAGATGCAGTACCGAAATCACGCTTTGTAATTACAGGTAAGAGCACATTCTCAACTCCAATGACCAACATGAGTTGAAGAGTGGCCATCAAAATCATCGCTGCGATCCATTTGTAATACCAAACTACGCGCAGCCCTTCGCGGAGTTCATTGGTGAAATGATTTTTTTTGTTTGGATCTGCAACAACGGGGCCTTCATCTATTCGGATTAAAAGCACTGCACCCACCAAGAAGAATAAGGACGTTGCTACATATGTCGCATGAGTTCCAAGTGAAACTACAATAACTCCAGCGATTCCGGGGCCTGCAATCATCGACCCCTTCAGAGCAATTCCGCGCAATACATTTCCTGCAGGGAGCAATCGGTCAGGTAGAAGGCTAGGGATAATCGCCCCTACTGCAGGACCTCCAAATGCATCACTGACTCCCATAAGTACAACAACTGCGGCAAGGATGTACATAGAGATGTTCTCAGGATTGAAGAAAATTACAATGCTTCCCATGACTGCGCGGAAGCCATCTGCAACTATCAGAATGGTTTTTCGAGGAAGGCGATCTACCCAGACACCACCAATAGGCGCCATCAATACACCTGACAAGACGCGTGCCCCAAGAATCAAACCAAGGGTTGTCGCACTGCCGCCAGCATCAAGAACCGTAACAGCTAACGCAATCGGGAACGCCGACATGGCAACCATTGTGAGAATTCCAGAAATCATCAAATTTCGATAACCCACAAAAGATAAAAGAGCGCCTGGCTCGAAATATTTCTTTAACATATTCGAACCAAACGCCCCTTTAGGTAAAAAATACGATTAAGGCTTAGCCTTTCGTGAAGCCATTACCTTATCGATAATTCCGTACTCCACTGCTTCTGCCGCAGTAAGAATCTTGTCGCGTTCGATATCTTTTTCAATTTCTTCGACAGTCTTATTTGAATGCTTTGCAAGCATTGTTTCAAGAAGTCCGCGCATACGCATGATCTCGCGTGCCTGGATTTCGATATCTGATGCCTGTCCCCCACCCTCTGATGAAGGTTGGTGAATCAAGATTCGTGAATGCTCAAGACCGTAGCGCTTACCTTTTGTTCCACCCGCAAGAATTATCGCAGCAGCTGATGCTGCTTGGCCAAGACAAATTGTTGTGATGTCTGGACGAACAAATTGCATAGTGTCATAAATTGCAGTGAGTGCAGTAAATGAACCACCAGGAGAGTTGATGTAGATCGAGATATCGCGATCTGGATCCATAGATTCGAGTGTCAACAACTGTGCCATAACATCGTTTGCCACAGTGTCATCAATTGCTTGACCCAAGAAGATGATGCGCTCTTCGAATAACTTTGTATATGGGTCTAAGCGCTTAAATCCGTACGCAGTCTTCTCTTCAATTGTTGGAAGAACGTAGCGGTTCGTAATTTCTTGAATGTGCTTCATTACTTCTTACCTCCCGCGATTTGGCCTTCATTTGTTGCAATGTGATCGATGAATCCATAAGCCAATGCATCCTTTGCATTAAACCAATTATCGCGATCTGAATCAGCAATGATTTTCTCAAGAGGCTGACCAGTGTGCTTAGCGTTGAGCTCTGACATTGTCTGCTTTGTGATTGCCATCTGTTCTGCCTGAATACGAATATCTGTTGCAGTTCCGCCGATGCCACCAAGTGGTTGGTGCATCAAGATGCGTGCATGTGGAGTTGCATAACGCTTTCCAGGTGCACCAGCTGTAAGCAAGAACTGGCCCATTGATGCAGCCATTCCCATCGCAACTGTTGCAACATCATTCTTGATGTAATGCATGGTGTCGTAAATCGCCATACCTGCAGTTACAGATCCACCAGGTGAATTGATGTAAAGGTAAATATCTTTCTCTGAATCTTCAGCGGCAAGGAGAAGCATCTGTGCACAAATAGCATTTGCCATTTCGTCACGTACTTCACCAGCTAGAAAGATGATGCGTTCACGAAGTAAACGACTATAAATCTGATCGCCAAGTCCCAATGATTCCGAACCGACTGAACGGGCAACAGGTGTGTTGTCCTGTGGGTTAATAAAATCCACGTTTCATCCTTCCAATAACTCTTGCCTGAATTGACCTTGATTCTTGAATGAACTTTTGGCCCTGTATTGACCTTAACAATGTGCGCATGAAAATGCTTCCCAAATAGAGGAGATAACGCCTAAAAAGGCGAATGTTCGCTTACGGCTAAAGAATTATTCAGCGGCCGCAGCAGCTGGCTGACCTTGCGCCGGACGAAGTTCCTCGAGATCAATAGCATTTCCAGATTTATCGACAACCGAAACTCGGCCGAGAACAGATGCAAGCGCCTTCGCGCGAGTTACCTCTGCAACAACTTGGCTGATTTGTCCGGCCTTCTGTAGTTCCTGTGCGAATTGTTCTGGTCCCATTCCATATCGCTGTGACATGCGGATGAGGTACTCAGTTAATTCAATTTCAGTTACCTGAACTTCTTCGGTCTTAACAATGGCATCAAGTAAGAAATCAGATTTAATCGAAGCACGAACTTGGCCATCTACCTCAGCGCGGTGCTCAGCATCTTCCATGCGATTTTCGCCTTGAAGATGATCATTTACTTCATCGAGAACAATCTCATCCGGGACTGGAATATCAAGATCAGCCAACAACTTCTCAAGAAGAAGATCGCGTGCTTGTGCGCCTTGCTCCATCTTCTTTACGCGAGACAAACGCTCTGCAAAATCTGCTTTCAATTCATCAAGTGTGTCGAACTCGGATGCAAGCTTTGCAAACGCATCGTCTGCTGCAGGAAGCTCACGCTCTTTAACAGCCTTTACAGCAATATCAACATCGCCTTTTTCATCTTCTTTCTGACCAACGAGTTGAGTTGTAAAAGTCTTTGTATCTCCAGCGTTCATTCCAACGAGTGCCTCATCCAGACCATCAATCATGCGATTTGAACCAACTTCGTAAGAAATCTCATTCGCTTTGCCGCCATCTACTTCTACGCCATCAATACGCGCAGTTAGATCGATAGTTACGAAATCTCCTGATTTTGTAGCCCGCTCAACAGTATTAAGAGTTCCGAAGCGAGCGCGAAGTTCATCAAGCTGCTCAGCAATATCTGTATCCGCAACGACAACATCATCAACCGTAATTGTGATCTTCGAGAAATCAGGAAGTGATACCTCTGGACGCACGCTTACTTCAACAGTAAATACAAGCTTCTCGTTATCTTTGAATTCCTTAATATCTACAACCGGGCGACCAACAACCAAAACATCGTGCTCGCGAGCTGCTTTTCCATAAAACTCTGGAAGCGCTGAGTTAATGGCCTCATCGAGAACAGTTCCGCGACCTACGCGCTGATCGATCATCGCTGCAGGAACTTTGCCCTTGCGGAAACCTGGAATGTTTACCTGTGTTGCAACCTTCTTGTATGCAGC
Source organism: Actinomycetota bacterium (assembly GCA_026392935.1). Lineage (GTDB taxonomy): Bacteria > Actinomycetota > Actinomycetes > Nanopelagicales > Nanopelagicaceae > Planktophila. The sequence goes on from JAPLBE010000014.1 coordinate 75,361, forward strand.
TGCAACATGCTCTGTTAACTCTGCATAAGGAACTTCAACATCTAAACGAACGCGAGTTGGGGAGAGTGTCTCGACGGTGCTTTTCACGAAGTGCTCCTATTTGTTAATTGCAGCGTTAGTACTGTGAAGAAATTCTGGTCGGGGCGGGGAGATTCGAACTCCCGATCTCCTGCTCCCAAAGCAGGCGCGCTAGCCACTACGCTACGCCCCGAGGCGCAACACCGGAGTCTAGAGTAATTTTTTACTCTCGGTTACACACCCTGTACGCTCAGCCTTCGCACCACTTGCGGGTGTAGCTCAATGGTAGAGCCCCAGCCTTCCAAGCTGGCCATGCCGGTTCGATCCCGGTCACCCGCTCCAAAGTTTCTAAAGAATAGTTCCAACTTTCTGCAAATATGCACGTCCAGAAAATGAAACCCCGCCGCGAGTTCCAGACTCTCCTGTCACATCAACGATGTTAATTGTCAAATTTGTGATTGTGCCTAGAGTCTTAACGGTTCCAACAATAGAAACTCCGTAGGCGATTCTCTTTGAAACATCTGCTACCAACTTAGATTTGGAAGCCGCAAAATTAAATGTAGGTGCACTCCCAGTTGAAGAAATCCTTGCTCCAAAGTCATAAAAATCATCAAGCGATTCTCCTGAGAGAAATATCTGGAAAAAATAGGAAGAATTTATTTCCAGAGCTCCAAAGGATTCGGATGTTGTCTCGCCCAAGGGAATCATCGTGCTGATTGCGAATGCGGCAATATTGATTACTTTAACTTCAGAAATCCCCGCGGTACCTGTCTCTCCCTTGCTCCCAACAGAACCTGCTGTACCTGTTTCGCCTCTGGCGCCTGCAGTACCAGGCGATCCATTAGAACCTGGGGATCCTGTTGCACCTGGACTTCCTGAACCTGGTGCGCCGGGTGATCCCGTTGCACCTGGTGTGCCTGGAGTTCCATTTGCGCCGGGGGCACCTGGCGCTCCGGTTGCACCTGGTGTACCTGGAGTTCCACTTACTGTAGATGCAGCAGTTGTTTTTCCATCGCTTCCATTTTTTCCATCAGTACCAGTTGTTCCTGGGGCACCAGCAGAACCAGTAGGTCCTTGTAAATTTTGTGGAAGTGGCCATTTACCTTTTGCCTTCGGGCCATAAATTAGAAGACTTCTCGTATCAATATAAAAGTCTCCATTGATTCCAAGTGTGACTGCTGGTGCACCCTTTCCATTCAGAATTGTGTTCGGAATTGATGCAGCAGTTCTGCCAGCCGCTTGCACTGTAATTACAGATGTAGAAGTGGTGAGAATTGCAATAGTAAAAAGGACGGCTAACTTAGAAAATTTCACGGGGAACCTCCAAGGCTCTGGTGTCTTCCCAGTATGCGCTCGTGGTCTAGTTCACAGAATCGGAGAAAACCCTACGAGCTCACAGAAAAGCCAAGAGCGGGGCTTGAAAACTCACAGAATTCACAAGAAAATTCGCAACCCCCTCTCAGGTAATCGGGGTACCTTTCTGAGCATGAAGCGGTTTATTACTCACAAGTCGATAACGAGGGTTGTTGGCACCAATGGGATAGGAGACATGCAAATGTCATCAAAGAAAAGGATTGCGGCAATCGTAATTACAACTGTTGCTCTTTCAGCAGGAACAGTTGGAGTTGCCTCTGCAACAACAAAATCAAAAACAACCGCAACTAGAGTTTCCGTCGGCAATCCAGGTGCACGTGGAGTAGATCTACAAGCCATGCTCACAGCACTTGTTGCAAAGGGAACAATCACGCAAGGACAGGCAGATGCAATCATTGCGGCCGCTGCTGCAGCACGTACTGCAGCCGAAGCAGCTAAGTCAGCAATGCCTGCAAAGCCAACAAAAGCAGATAACGATGCGCGTCTTGCGCTAATTTCGACAACAATCGGAATTGATTCTGCAACCGTAAAGACTCGTCTTGCAGCAGGTGAAACACTTGCAGCAATTGCGGGAGCAAAGAAAGATGCACTCATCACAGCACTTGTTGCAGATGAGACAAAACGCATCGATGCAGCAGTAACAGCCGGAAAGTTGACTGTCATACAGGCAACAACACTCAAGGCTGGTTTGGTTTTAGCTGTAACTACAGCGATTAATTCCAGTCGCCTTATGGGTCTCAAGAATGGTCTCAAGGGTGGAATGGATGAACGCGGCGGTAAAGGTGAAAAAAGCGGACGTGGTCATGGATCAAAGGGCGGCCCAATGGGTGTAGCTCCAAAAATCCCAGCTGCAACTGCTTCTGCATCAGCATAAAAGGTTTGGACATGTAGTTTCTCCGAGGGTAGAAAACCCCGTCACACGAAAGTGTGGCGGGGTTTTCGCTTCCCTAAGGTCGAGCGTGCTTAAATTGCGCATGCGCATTCATATCGGCAGCGATCATGCAGGTCTAGATTTCAAAAACGAGCTCATTACTCACCTTGTTGTAAATGGTCACGACGTTACCGATCACGGCCCCTATGAATATGACGCACTCGATGATTATCCCGATTTCTGCATTCCTTGCGCGGAGGCAGTTGCCAAAGACGATACATCTCTTGGAATTGTTTTAGGTGGCTCTGGAAATGGCGAACAAATGGCTGCCAACAAAGTTAAGGGAATTCGCGCAGCACTTGTCTGGAGTATCGAGACTGCCAAGCTTGCCCGCGAACATAACAATGCCAATGTCATTGCAGTTGGTGGTCGCATGCATGAGGCCGATTTCGTAAAGCAGTTGATTGATACCTTCATTGCAACTAAGTTTCCGGGCGATGAGCGTCACGTGCGCAGAATTCAAAAAGTAGGTAACTACGAGATTACTGGCGATCTCTAAATCTTTGTATAGCGAAGATCATTTACTTGATGATCTTTTGTAATTCCTTGCCCTTCAAATCGAGTTACCGGCCGCCACTCAGGGCGCTCAACTACTCCCCCTGTAAATAATGGACTAGCCTCAAAGACTTCCTGAATCCATTCGGCATATGGAACCCAATCAGTGGCAATATGAATAAATCCACCATCTTTAATCTTTGAGTGAACCAGCTTTAGGAATTCTTGATTAACAATCCGACGCTTGTTGTGGCGCTTTTTTGGCCAGGGGTCTGGGAAAAATAGATGGATCCCGTCAACGGATTTATTGGGAATCATTGTCTTCAGAATCGGATGAGCATCGCCTTCAATAATGCGAATGTTCTTAAGCTCCAGCTCTTCAATTCGCGCCATCAACTTTCCAATCCCAGGTTTGTGCACCTCAACGGCAACAAATCCGGTCTCAGGAAAATCTCTACCTATCAGCGCTGTTGCTTCGCCCATCCCGAATCCGATTTCAAGAATTACATTCTTTGCAGCTGGAAATAGTCCAGGGATATCTATTGGGTCCTCGGAATATTCCATCCCATAAAGGCCCCAGTATTTATCAAGAGCGCTCTGCTGAGGTCCAGTGATTCGAGATCCACGTAAGCGGTAGGTGCGCACCGAATCTTGTTCCATCTAACAATCTTAACGTGTGCTCAATTCTGTAGATAATGGTTGGATAAGACGTTCGAACTACGAGGGAGCAAACGTGCCAGGCATAAATATTAAGCAAGTTGAGGCTGAAGAACGTTCAGCAATCATCAAGGTTTCTAGTTATTCAATTGATCTAGACCTGACAACTGGCGCAGAGAACTTCCGAGTCAAGACAACTGTGGCCTTCAAGGGCCTTAAGCCCGGTTCGACTACATATATTGATTGTGTAGGTTCGAAAGTAATGAGCGCGAAGTTAAATGGCGCAGAGTTTGACCCAAAATTTGATGGCGAAACAATTTATCTGCCGGCTATTGCTGCTGACAATGTTCTTGAAATTGAACACGATGGCGTTTATTCCAACTCTGGAGAAGGCTTGCACCGCTTTGTAGACCCAGCAGATGATGAGGTCTATCTCTACACCCAGTTTGAAACTGGCGATGCGCGTCGGATGTATGCATGTTTTGACCAACCGGATCAGAAAGCAACATTCCGAATCAGCACAATTACGCCTAAGCATTGGGAAGTGATCTCTAACTACGGCATCGAATCCACTAAAGAATTGGATGCAGGCCGCAAATTCATTCAGTTCGCTGAATCACAAGTAATTTCAACGTATGTCACTGCAATCGTTGCTGGCGCATATACATCTGTGCATGATGAATACAAGGGCGAGAAAACAATCCCTCTAGGAATTTACGCCCGTAAATCTTTCTTCAAGCATGTCGATGCTTCGAATATATTCGAAGTGACAAAGCAAGGTTTTGCATATTTCGAGAAGACTTTTGGACTTGCCTATCCGTTCGGCAAATATGACCAAATCGCAGTAGCTGAATACAACTGGGGCGCGATGGAAAACGTTGGCTGCGTGACGTTCCACGAAGATGTTTTGATTTTCCGTTCTAAAGTGACTGAAAGAAATTACGTTAGCCGTGCAACGACCATCCACCACGAAATGGCCCACATGTGGTTTGGCGATCTGGTCACCATGAAGTGGTGGGATGACCTATGGCTCAACGAATCATTTGCTGAATGGGCTTCTTATCAATCTGTCAGTGAATCAACGAAATACAAGGAAGCATGGACTGAATTCAACTCGCTACGTAAGAATTGGGCTTACCGTGTTGACCAACTTTCAACTACTCACCCAATTGCTACTGAGATGACAGATCTTGACGCAGTGCGCACCAATTTTGACGGAATTTCATATGCAAAGGGAGCGTCAGTTCTTCAGCAATTAGTAGCTCACGTGGGCCGCGAAAATTTCATTAAGGGATTGCGCCTCTATTTTTCAAAGCACGCTTTTGGGAATACAACATTAAAGGATTTGATTGATGAACTTGAAACAGCGAGTGGTCGCGACCTGACTCCATGGGTTTCAACCTGGTTACGTACTGCAGGTGTAAATACTTTGCGCCCAGTTATTGAAGTTGATGGCGATACATACAAGTCAATCTCGATCAAGCAGGAAGCTCCGACCATGCCAGTTGGCTCTAAAGAACTTCGCCCTCATCGTTTGCACGTGGGGCTCTTTGATATTACCAACGGTGTGCTTACTCGCCGTACAAGTGTTGAACTCGATGTTGCAGGAGCGCTTACCGAAGTAACAGCGCTTGCTGGACAGAAGGTTGCTGACTTAGTTCTGATCAATGACAAAGACCAGACATATGCGAAATTACGTTTTGATGATCGCTCAATTGCAACCATGAAAAGTCACTTGGGTTCACTAGATGACTCTCTTGCGCGTGGGGTTATTTGGGCTTCTCTGTGGGATTCATGTCGCGATGGTGAACTTGCAGCAAGTTCCTACATATCTATTGCACTCAATGCACTGAAGACTGAATCTGATATTTCAATTGTTTCTGCAACATTGACACAGATTGATACAGCTATGTGGGCATACGCCGCTCCGGCTAATCGCGAAGGACTTCGCCAACAGGTTGCTAATGCAGTTGAGGAAATGCTGGATGCAGCAAAGCCTGGCAGCGATCACCAATTGCAATTCGCTAAATCTTTCGCAGGCACAGCAGTAACTCCTGCTCAATACGATCGCCTCAAGGCAATGCTCGATGGATCAATTAACGGTCTAGTTATTGATGCAGAGCTTCGCTGGTCACTATTTATGAGCGGAGTTAAGCGCGGAATTTTTGGTCCTGCAGATATCGATCGCGAGACGGAAAAGGATAAGACTGCACATGGCAAGCAATATGGCGCCATGGCATATGCCGCAATTCCAACTAAAGATGCAAAAGCTAAAGAGTTTAAGTCAATTACAACCGATGATCTTTCAAACACAATCCATTCATATAAGTGCCGCGGATTTAATGATCCACTGCATACAGAAATATTGGTTGACTTCGTCGATCAATATTTTGATGTTCTGCTTAAGGTATGGGAAACAAAGGGATATGAGATTGCAGAAACGACAGCAACACTTCTCTTCCCATCATGGGTAATCAGTCAGCAAACAGTTGATAAGGCACAGCATTGGCTGGACGTCACGGGTAAAGAAGCTTCTCACGCTCTGCGTCGCACTATTCTTGAAGGGCGCGATGCCATGACTCGTGCTCTAAAGGCACGCGCCGCTGAACGTTAGGAAATTACTCGATAGAAGTAATTGATGAAGAGGTTTCTTTAGATTTCTTCTCGCCAGTAAGTGCCCATACGATCAATGAGATGCCAAGAAATAAACCTATTGGCGCTGCAACAAAATAAGTGAAAGTTTGAACTGCCGTAAGGCCTTCACCGGGCATTGCACCTGGTTCTTGGTTAATCGCTGAGAGAAAGTGAATCATGGAAGCAGTCTACGCAGTGGCGGCAGCGACACCAAATGGTTGCAAATATGGAAGCCATCGGTTTTCAGTTCGACCAGTTCCAAGAATTCGCCATGCAGCTCCCACAGGTTCGCGCGGAAGAGTGCGAAGTCTCCAACCAAGTTCTTTCAGTGGTTTATCTGCCTTTATGTGATTGCATTTGTGACATGCGCTAACAACATTCTCCCAATTGTGACCACCGCCACGAGACCGTGGAATTACATGATCTATTGAAGTAGCTGGGGCTGTGCAATACACACACCGACCCCCATCGCGAGCAAAAATTGCACGACGTGAAAGTGGAACTGTGTGGCGATAAGGAATCTTTACAAATTTGTTGAGGCGAATAACAAGTGGGAGTTCCAATTGACCAGTTGCAAAATGCAAAACTGTTCCAGATGACTCAACCATTGTTGCGCGATTATTCAAGACAAGAATGAGCGCACGTCGATCAGTAACAACACCCAACGGCTCGTAGGTGGCGTTGAGAACTAATGTGCGGTTCATCTCTACCTCTGTTCCAGCGCGTGGCTCGCGCTGATTGGGTTATATTGCCTCAAAACCGGCTCTGATTGGGGTATTTCGAAGTGAAGTTTCTGTAAAGATTTCACTACCCTTAACGTCTATGAGCGAGCGTACGCAGGCATTATGGGATTGGTTTAATGGAGCCCCATTTCGAGTACTAATTATCTTAGTAGTCGCTCTTATCGGCCATGTAATTGGTAATCGAGCCATTGATAGAGCCATCGCTAAATTGGCGAATTTTGACCTGAAGCCTGGCCCAGGCACTGCGAAGCGACAAGCAGAACGTGCGCGCACTATCGGAACCGTTTTTAGTTCGGCATTTAACGCAGCGGTGTGGATTATTGCAGTCGGAATGATTCTGGGTGAATTCGGATTTAATCTGGGTCCAGTAATCGCATCAGCCGGTGTTATCGGTGTTGCACTTGGTCTTGGAGCGCAAAGTATTGTGCGCGATGTTCTCTCTGGAATATTTATGCTCGTTGAAGATCAATATGGCGTTGGAGATGATATTCACGTACAAGATATTGAAGGAAAAGTTGAAAAAGTTGGCTTGAGAATCACTCAAGTCCGCGATAAGAAAAACGTTCTATGGTTTGTTCGTAATGGTGAAATCTTGATTGTTGGAAATAAATCTAAAAAGCGTTAGTTCAGTTGATTGACTAAATGATTTGCAGCGCCTTCAAGATAGCGCCACAACTTCTCTTTTGATTGCGCATCAAGGCTGCTTCCATCAACAGCTAACTTCATACATCCAATCCAAGCATCACGAGCTTCTGGATTGATGTGAAAACCAGCGTGACGCATTCGAAGACGTGGGTGACCGCGTTCTTCTTGGTAGGTAGTTGGTCCACCCCAGTATTGTTCTAAGAACATCTGCAATCTGCGCGCTGCACCCTTCATATCTGATTCTGGATACATTGGGCGCAAAATTGGATTTACTGCAACGTGAGCATAGAACTGAGAAACCAGATCCGAGAAGAATGCTTCTCCCCCAAATACTTCGTAATAGTTCGTTGTATCGCGCTCCATTTTCTTACTCTCGCAACTCTGCAGTAGTTTTACCCTTTGCAATCTGCAAGACAGCAAATCCGCTCACGATGCACATTGCGGCCGAGATATAGAAGGAGAGCGCATAGTCGCCCAACTTAACGCGCAAAACAGCTGCGCCAATTGCGGCCACTGATGCACCAACTTGATGGCCAACGAAAACCCACCCATATACAACTGTTGAGCGCGCAGGCCCAAGAACAATGCGACAGAGCATCAGAGTTGGGGGCACTGTTGCTACCCAATCGAGTCCGTAGAAAATTACAAAGACCAAAGTTGAAGGGTGAACTGTGCTGAAGAGAATTGAAGGTAGTAAGAAGAGCGAGAGCCCACGTAGTCCGTAGTAGAAGAAAAGTAATTTGCGGGGATCATATTTATCTGTGAGGTATCCAGAGAATATTGTTCCGATGACATCGAATACTCCAACAAGAGCCAACAAGCTTGCGGCAACAGTTGTTTGCATCCCATGATCGTGGGCGGCTGGAATGAAGTGGGTGCCAATCAAGCCATTTGTTGAAAGTCCACAGACAAAGAATGTGAAGAAGAGAATAAGAAAGTTATGGTCCTTGGCTGATTTTCTCAAAGTATCAATTGCGATAAAGCCAGCTGATTCATCACTCTGTACCGGCGGTTGCCAATTATCGGGGGCACCGTAGGGAGTTATTCCCAGTGCTTCTGGTTTCTCCTTGAGGAAAAAGTAAATAAATGGGATGACGGCTGCAGATGCAACGCCAACGGTGATTGAAACACTCTTCCATCCATATGTAATTGCAAAATGCGAGAGCAGCGGTAAGAAGATTAATTGACCAGTGGCGGTAGCCGCAGTAAGTGCCCCTACAACAATTCCTTTTCGCTGAACAAACCAACGATTAGCAATTGTGGCTGCAAAAACCAGTGCCATTGATCCGGCGCCAACACCCACACCGATGCCCCATAGCGCCCACAAGTGCCATGGTTGTGAAATAAGGATTGTAGAACTAGAGCTGATTGCAACTACTGCAAGAGCTGACATCACTACTTTGCGTACGGTAAATCTCTCCATCAGAGCTGCAGCAAAAGGTGCAACAAGGCCAAAGAGTAAAACGTTAATTGCAACTGCTGCTGAAATTTGTGAACGAGACCAGCCGAAGGCTTCTTCAAGAGGAACAATCAGAACAGAAGGCGCAGATCTAAATCCTGCAGTTGCCATCAAGGTAAAGAAAGTAACTGCAGCGGCAATCCAGCCAGGGTGAATCTTCTTGGTTGCCATGTGTGCCTTGAATTACGCCTTGAGGTACTGGGTAAGGAATGCCCGTTCTGGATCTGTCAGCGGTCTGGACTTCTTGGTATCCAACGAAACGACAACCTGAACTGTCTTTACCTTTGCGTGCACAATCCCTTTATCTCCAAGAACTTCGTATCCCAAGGCAAAAGATGAAGTACCAATTGACTCAACCCAGAGGTTTACATCGTAGAAACGGCCGCCTTCGTAGATCGGAACCAAGTATTCAACTTCTGCTTTAGCTACAACCATCTCAACAAGGGTTGGTTTCTCGCCTTTAGATGCATATTGATAGAACGCCCACTGAAAACGCGCTTCCTGAATGTACGTCAAATACTTTGCATTATTAACATGACCGAATGCATCGATGTCATCCCATCGAACAAATTGCTTATCTGTATAAATCATTAGCGAGTGAGCTTTCGGTAGGTCGCACGATGCGGACGAGCAGCATCTGCACCCAGGCGAGCAATCTTGTTCTCCTCATATGACTCGAAGTTTCCTTCAAACCAGAACCACTTGGATTCGCCTTCGTAAGCCAAAATGTGTGTTGCTACGCGGTCCAAGAACCAACGATCGTGGGAGATAACAACAGCGCAACCCGGAAATTCAAGTAGCGCATTTTCAAGTGAACCAAGTGTTTCAACATCAAGGTCGTTCGTTGGCTCATCGAGAAGTAAAAGGTTTCCACCCTGCTTCAAGGTAAGCGCCAGATTCAAACGGTTGCGTTCTCCACCAGAGAGAATTCCCGCAGCCTTCTGTTGATCTGGACCCTTAAATCCAAATGCTGCAACGTATGCACGTGATGGCATTTCAACTTGTCCAACCTTCATAAAATCAAGACCATCTGAAACAACTTCAAAGAGTGATTTCTTTGCATCGATTCCACCACGTGACTGGTCTACGTAAGAAGTCTTTACCGTTTCACCAATCTTTACAACACCTGAATCTGGTTCTTCTAGACCCAAGATTGTCTTAAACAACGTTGTCTTTCCAGCACCGTTAGGTCCGATGACTCCAACGATTCCGTTACGTGGCAAGGTAAATGAGAGATCATCAATAAGTACACGATCTCCGAATCCTTTAACCAAGTGCTCAACTTCAACAACAATGTTTCCAAGACGTGGCCCAGGTGGAATCTGAATCTCTTCGAAATCCAACTTACGCATCTTGTCTGCTTCAGCAGCCATTTCTTCATAGCGAGCAAGACGTGCCTTTGACTTCGCTTGGCGACCCTTTGCATTCTGTCGAACCCATTCGAGTTCTTCAGTAAGTCGCTTGGCGCGCTTGGCATCCTTCTGCCCTTCAACTTTCAGACGCGCTGACTTGGTTTCAAGGTAGGTCGAATAGTTTCCTTCATATGGATATGCGCGACCGCGGTCGAGTTCAAGAATCCACTGCGCAACGTTGTCCAAGAAATACCTATCGTGCGTAATCGCTACAACAGTGCCTGGGTACTTGCTTAAATGCTGTTCAAGCCACAATACAGATTCGGCATCGAGGTGGTTTGTAGGCTCATCGAGAAGTAACAAATCTGGTGCTTCCAGAAGCAATTTACATAAAGCAACGCGGCGCTTTTCTCCGCCGGATAAAACCTTTACATCGGCATCAGGTGGCGGACAGCGAAGAGCATCCATTGCCTGCTCTAGCTGCGAATCAATCTCCCATGCGTTGCGATGATCCAGCTGTTCTTGTAGCTCGCCCATCTCTGCCAACAGCTTGTCGTAATCAGCATCTGGATTAGCCATCTCTTCAGAGATCTCATTGAAGCGACGGACCATCTCCATGGTCTCAGCCACACCCTCTTGCACATTTTCAAGAACTGTCTTCTCTTCATTTAAATGCGGTTCCTGCAAAAGAATTCCGACTGTGTATCCCGGAGAAAGATAAGCCTCGCCATTAGATGGCTGTTGTAGGCCGGCCATAATCTGAAGAACGGTTGATTTACCTGCACCGTTTGGGCCAACAACACCGATTTTTGCACCAGGCAAAAACATCAATGTAACGTCGTCGAGAATTACCTTCTCACCATGCGCTTTACGCGCCTTCTTCATCGTGTAAATGAACTCAGCCATAGGAGCAAACCTTACTGGGTACAATTACGTCATACGACCCTGCAGGCGCCTGTAGCTCAGTCGGATAGAGCAACCGCCTTCTAAGCGGTAGGTCGCAGGTTCGATTCCTGCCAGGCGCGCATTGCTTGCCAATTGCGCCGAAAAAGATGGTGCACATTGCTTGCCAATTGCGCCGAAAAAGATGGCGTGCGCATTGCATAAAAAAACTGGGTAGTCCGCCGAAGCGAACTACCCAGTGTCCCTATTTTTTAAGTATTACTTATTCATCTTTGCGATTTGAGCGTTAGCCTTTTCAAGGAATGTACCTGATACCACGGTATATCCGAGCTTAGGGTCAACAGCTGAACATGCAGGAGACAAGATGAACTGAGCAAGTTCCTTAACAGCAGCACCACGAGCCTTATCTGCGTATTCAGTTTCGATCAACATGTAAGAGATGATGCCTAGTGTGTAAGCGCCAGGTACCTTTGTTGCGTAATCGTAAGAAACGATTCCGTTTGCATCTTGCTTTGCCTCACCAAGGAATGCTGATACTGCTGGTGATTCTGGCGCTACAAAGTTCCCTGATTCATTGCTGATTGAAGCTGCACGAAGACCGTAAGCATCTCCCCAGTTCTTTTCAGCATATGTGATTGAGTACTTTGTCTTTGCCGCAAGTGTTGCAACACCCTGTGACTGGTTAGCTCCAACGATGCGGCCAATATTGCCTGATGCGTTGATGTTTCCAGGGAAAGCAGTTGTGAAAGCATCGTTAGCTGGCTTTGTCCAAACTGTTGGTGCTACACCATTCATCCACTTTGTGAAGTTATTTGAAGTTCCTGATCCGTCTGAACGGAAAATAACACGAATCTTCTGGTTTGGAAGTGTGTAGATAACTGACTTTGTGCCAGAGCGAAGAACTACTGGGTTTCCGCTCTCATTCTTAAGAGCGTTACCGTTCTTATCCTTCTTGTAAACAGTTGTAGCAATTGAACGGTTGTTATCTGCAACGATTGCTGGGTCATTCCACATGGTGATTTCACCTGAGAAGATCTTTGCAACGGTTGTTGAAGAAAGGAAAAGTTCTTTCTTAGCGGGAAGGTTTACGAGAACTGCAATTGGAGCAGCAACGATTGGAGCATGGAAAACTGTTGAACGCTTTGTTGTAGCTGAGTGAGGTGAATCTGAGAACCAGAAATCACCAATCTTTGAATCAGAGTTCTTCTTGCCAGTTCCTGATCCTGTTGATGTATAAACATATGAATGGCTTGAAGCCTTTGCGAAGCCTGCCTTGCAAGCTTGGAGAAGTGGATCAACGAATGATGCGCCTGAACCTTGAAGATCTACTGCATGTGCCGGTGTCGCTGATGAAACTGCGATAAGACCAGCAATGACTAGAGCCTTTGCCTTCTTTGAAAACGTCATTTTTTACCCTTCGTGGTAGCTAAGTAAGTAATCCTTACAAGCCAAAAAATAGTGAAGGGGCGTTACCGATTGCCTACATTCAGGTTAACAAATGGGTGTGGCAAGGTGAACAAATAGTGTTAACCAAAGCGACCGGTGACGTAATCCTCTGTGCGCTTATTCTGTGGTGAAGAGAAGATGCTGCTAGTAGGAGCTGCCTCAATCATCTCTCCTGGGCCGCCATCGGATAGGAAGAAGGCTGTGTAATCAGAGACGCGGGCAGCCTGTTGCATGTTGTGCGTAACGATGACAATTGTCATGGTCTTAGCCAAATCTGCGATTGTCTCTTCAATTCTAAATGTTGAACCTGGATCGAGAGCTGAACATGGTTCATCCATCAAGAGCACTTGTGGTTCTACAGCAAGTGAACGAGCGATACAAAGGCGCTGCTGTTGACCACCCGAGAGAGCTCCACCGTGTTCCCCGAGACGATCCTTTACTTCATTCCAAAGTCCAGCTCGAGTCAAGCAAGATTCTAGAAGGTCATCTGTGTTGCTGTTCTTGATCTGTGCAAGCTTTAGGCCTGAGAGAACATTCTGGCCAATAGTCATAGATGGGAATGGGTTTGGCTTTTGGAAAACCATGCCAACACGTAGACGAATCTTCGTTACATCAATTCCTGGTGCATAAATATCTTTTCCATCAAGTAAAACTTCTCCAGCCATTGCAGCTGTAGGGATAAATTCATGCATGCGGTTGAGAGTTCTTAGGAATGTAGATTTTCCGCAACCTGAAGGTCCGATAAGCGCAGTTACAGTTCCGGCGGCAAAATCAAGTGTGACATCAGAGAGAACGTGCTTCTTGCCAAACCAAGCATGAACACCACGAGTTTCAAGACCATTACCGAGCAGCGCTGTTCCTGGCTGTGAAACAGTGCGAGCCGATGCAACGCTAGAAAGTGACGATGGAGTTACATGCGATGTTGTCATTTTTTCATCCTTCTCGTTGTTGTTGAAATTATTTGAAGTGGTCATGGAATTACCCAACCTTTCTTCCGCTTAAGTAGCGGGCTAATCCAAAGAGAATAAAGATGAAGCTCAACAGAACCAGCATTCCACCCCAAGCGCGAGCAAACGCTTCAGGTGTTCCGCCAGTTAAGAAGGCCTTCCAAATGTAATACGGGAGTGAGCCCATTGCACCAGAGGTTGGGTTGGTATTAAGGGAATCTCCACCACCTGATACGAGCAAGAGCGGAGCTGTCTCTCCAATAATGCGTGCGACTCCCAAGATGATTGCTGTGACTAATCCGCTCTTGGCCGCAGGAAGAACTACACCGGCAACGGTGCGCCATTGGGTGCCACCGAGTGCTACGCCCGCTTCACGAAGCTCATTTGGAATCAAACGCAACATTTCTTCTGAAGTTCGCGCGATTGTTGGAATCATAAGAATTGTGAGCGCTAATGAACCCATTAGTCCAGAGAGCGCTTTAGTTACAGGATAGATCAAGCTCGAAAGAATAAAGAGGCCGGCAACAATTGAGGGGACACCTGACATCGCTTGCACTAAGAATTTAATTGGTCGAGCCAGTTTGCCATTAATTTCTGTGAGATAGAGAGCAGTGAGTACTCCGATTGGGAAGCTTATGATGAGTGCCCCACCAACCATGATGATCGTTCCCACTAGTGCGTGAAGTAAACCGCCACTTGCAATGGGGTCGTTGACTGATGCAAGAGCCATATCTTTGGTGAGCAAGCCCCAGTGAATACCTTTATATCCCTTACTGACAACCGTCGCGACAATGCTGACAATTGGAATCAATGTAACAAAGATTGCCATCGCGGTAAGTACTTGCAGAATCGAATCTTTCGCCGCCTGCATTCCGCGCTTTATGAAGTGAAATACAAAGTTAGCTACTAGAAGTGTGAAAAAGAATGCGAAGAAATATCCCAGCTTTCCGTTAAAGCCAGTGAATTTAACAATCGCGCCAGCCACCCCGAGAGAGCCCACAAGAATTGCGACATCTTCTAACTTATCTATGAAAGTTGGTTGCCAAGGTTTCTGCGGCGCCGGAATTACTTTATTCATCGACCCTTGCCCCCGAATCGATTGATAAGAAAATCAGCTGTCGCATTAACTATCAGAGTAAGTAGGAAGAGGATCAAGCCTGCTGCCATAAGGGCATCTACTTCGTAAGGGCCTGCTTCTCCAAATTTAAGAAGGATAAGTGAGGCGACGTTTCCACCTGCACCAAAGAGGACTTGCCAATTTACTTGATAAACAACATTGAGAACGGTGTACACCGCAACTGTTTCACCCATTGCTCGACCTAAGCCAAGCATTGCACCGCCGATGATTCCTCCGCGCCCGTATGGGATTACCACAGCTTTAATCATGGAAAGTTTTGTTGCACCTAGTGCATACGCGGCCTGGACTCGATCCAGTGGAGTTTGGTCGAAAATTTCTCGCGAGATTGAGGTGACGATTGGAATAATCATAATTGCAAGTACAAGACCCGCTATAAATGGCGAGCGTTCAAAAATTGGAGTTGGAACGTCAAATAATGGAATGAAACCTAAGTATTTGTTAATCAACTTCGCCCAGTACTCGGCTGAAGACATGAAGATGAAAAAGCCCCAGAAACCAAAGAGTAGTGATGGGAAGGCCGCCATTAAATCGATGACAGAGATGAGAACCTTCTTTAATTTTCCATTTGCATAAAAGGTGAGATAGAGAGCGCTCAGAACTGAAATCGGAACACCTACCAGAATGGCAATAGTTGCCGAAAGCATTGTGCCAATGAGCATTGCGCCAATTCCAAAATTGGCTTCAATAACTTCCCCTGTTTCGTCGGTGATTACTTCCCAGCGAGATTCTGTAATGAAATTAAATTTCTCATCGACTAAAATGTGCATTCCTTTAATTGAAAGGAAGATTGCGATGAGTCCGAGAATTACGAGTGATGCCATGCCACCGATAGTGACAACTGTGCGAAATACCTGATCTGAGAGCCGAGGCTTAGTTGTAATCTGCCTAGGCGCCGGCGGGGTCGGGCGCTCTTTTAGCTCAATTGCCATGAGGAGATAATGGTGCCAATCCCCGGTTAATAATGAGACTCAAAGTAAACAGAAGGTGAACGAATCCTGAATTATCCCCAGGCTGAGCCTGCCCCTATTCTTGCCCCATGTCCGTAGCACTGCCCCACCTTATTTGGATTGACTGCGAGATGACCGGGCTCAATTTGGCCACAGATGCCCTTGTTGAAATCGCTGTTCTGGTGACCGACTCTGATTTAAATGTGATTGGCGACGGTGTCGACGTTGTTGTCCATGCAACTGAAGGACAGATGGCGGCCATGAATGATTTCGTTCGCGAGATGCACACATCATCTGGACTCATCACAGAAATCCCAAATGGTATTTCCATGGCCGCTGCTGAAGAACAAATTATTGAATACCTGAAATCGACAGGCACTGAACCAGGCAAGTCGCCACTTGCCGGAAATTCGGTTTCAGTAGATCGCAATTTCATCGCGCGCGATATGCATGCGCTTAACGAATACCTGCACTACCGAACCATCGATGTTTCATCCATCAAAGAACTCGCCCGCCGCTGGCATCCAAAGACCTACTTCGCCGCTCCTGCCAAGACTGGCAACCATCGCGCGCTCGGCGACATACGTGACTCGATTGCCGAACTGGCTTACTACCGCCAAGCGTTATTTATCGAAACCGGGGGCGAACCGGTAAAGTAATACCCTGCACAGCACATGGTGGGCGTAGCTCAGCTGGTAGAGCACTCGGTTGTGGTCCGAGATGTCGCGGGTTCGAGCCCCGTCGTTCACCCCAAGTTTTCTGTACTTGTTAATTTCGATATAGAGAGTCGGTTTATATGATCTTCGACGTTGTAGTTGAAATCCCCGCGGGCTCTCGTAACAAATACGAGATCAATCACGAAACTGGCGAAGTTCGCCTTGATCGCATGCTCTTCACTGCCACTCGTTTTCCTCATGACTATGGATTTGTAAAGAACACTCTTTCAAATGATGGCGATCCACTTGATGCGCTCATCATGCTT